>NZ_CP077747.1:0-131248 GCF_019104105.1 Pantoea jilinensis
ATGCCAAGAAAAGAACCAGATATCCTGAACATAGCCGATGCGTTTAGCGAAACAGACAAACGCACAGGTGAAGTTGTTACTCTTACCCCCAACAGTAACAACACCGTGCAGCCGGTAGCGCTGATGCGGCTCGGCTTATTTGTTCCGACGCTCAAATCTACGGCGCGCAGTCAGAAAAACCAGATGAATGCCATGGATGTGACACAGGATCTTAAGCAGTTATCCCTGGTCAGGTCAGAAGGCTATGACAACATTAAGATTCTGGGTGCCCGGTTGGATATGGATAATGATTTTAAAACCTGGGTCGGGATCATTCGAGCATTCGCCACGCATGAGTGTCTGGGAGACACTGTAACGCTCTCTTTCGTTGAATTCGCAAAACTCTGTGGCATACCTTCGGTACGACTCTCCTCGAAGCTCAGGAGCCGCCTGGACGCGTCCTTGACGCGTATCGCATCGAATACTCTGACCTTTACCAGTAAAGGCGGAGAAAACTACACGACGCATCTGGTGCAGTCGGCTAAATACAGCATCAAGAAAGATACGGTAACGCTGCAGGCTGACCCCAAAATCTTTGAGTTGTATCAGTTCGACAGAAAGGTTTTGCTGCAGCTGAAAGCTATCAATGAGCTGGCCCGCAAAGAATCCGCTCAGGCACTCTACACCTTCATTGAAAGCCTTCCTCCTAAGCCTGCCCCGATATCAATGGCGCGTCTGCGTGCCAGACTAAACCTGACGTCACGCGTGATTACCCAGAATGCGACTGTCAGAAAGGCCATGGAGCAGTTAAAAGAGATTGGTTATCTTGATTACACCGAAACACGGCGGGGCTCGTCAGTCTACTTTTGGGTGCATTATCGTCATCCTAAGCTGCGTCCGGCCGAACTGCCACTCAGCAACTCTGACCTGATCGATGATGAGATCGACGATTATGACGATCTTGATCTTGACCCCGGCGTTATTGATGTCAGCCTGCCTGAACCGATGATCGAAGAGGAGAACAGTGAACTGGTCATGGTGTCTCGTGAGGAAAAAGAATTACTCAACAAAATCAGAAAGCAGAAGAAGCTGTGACAGATTCGCTGTGTCGCTCTCGCCATTTTGCAGGGATAGGCTTCTTTAAAACGGTAACCACTGTAGCGAGTACTGCTACTCGCTACAGTGGTTAGTGAACAGTGATTAACAACAGATATCTTGTCTTAATAGCGTCGCTGCCAGCATGCTCACTTGTCATTTACTCTTTTTCTGAACTGAGTCCGGTGATTTTCATGCTCGCTACAGTGGTTACTCACTGTGTATAGGGACCTGTCTGTTAAAGCCAGATAACCAAACAATGGCCTGTTATTCACTCGTTACAGTGGTTACTACGTCTGCTTCAGACTGGCGATCGCTGGGTTAGAGAGACCAGATGCGCTACCGGGATAAAATTTGAGTTTTTATGTTACTCGCTACAGTGGTTAGTCCCTCCTGATTTCTGCTTAATCCTCTGATTTTCCTCTCCGACGCGCTCAGGCTTTACTCGCTATAATGGTTATCAGGCTAATTTTTCGTAAAAACGGCCAGTTAATGCTCAGATAACAACGATCAATAATGAAATGTTCTCGCTACAGTGGTTATTAATTGGGAGCAGAATTGTTTAGCTTACTCTCCATAGTGGTTGTTATTGTCAGGGACTTTTATGCCTGGCAATGAATCCCTGATTAAAGTGATTACTCACTATCATTTAATGCCTCTCCAGGTAAGGTTTTTGTTAACAGCTTCAATTAAACCTCTCCCTGAATTGTTACTCGTTACAGCCGTTAATAAAGATACCCACCTTTAGAATTTCGCTGACAAAATGCTTTATCGCATCCTTAAAAGCTCTTCTGTAAGGCCGCAGACTGCGACAATTGATGCAATCAAGAGTCAACTTTCATTATTGTGAAGGGGATTCGTCTTTTACTCTCTACAGTGGTTAGGGCATGACTAACGTGCACGGGTGCTGTTGAGGTGTGTTTAAAGCCAGAGTGGTTGAGTTGCCCTGAATGCTTTTTTCATTTACTCGCTATAGTGGTTTCCGAAAATCTGCATGAGGCCTGTCTACTCGCTACAGTGGTTAGCTGATGGATTTTGATACGAAATAAGGATCTGCTATCGCTGATTTCTCAATGCAGATGTTAAAAGGTGAGCTTTTCTCACTACAGTGGTTGCTCTGAGATCTTAGCGAGAATGAATAGTGAGACCAGAGATTTATCAACAATTGCAGTAAGAAGTGGCCGGGTTTCCCGATATCACAACACGGAGGGCAGTGGGGGAGGGCATGTTCAGAGGGATGAGGTTAAAGCGCTGAATGACTCTTTAAAGGACAGTTATCAAAGCGGCCGCACCCGGGCGCACCGCTTGATACTGTTCAGGCAGCTTGCCCTATATCGCTTCCCGATATTCGGGCCAGGCGACAGACTGGGCTTCGTAGCGGCCTGCAGCAGCGAACAGCGTGCCCTGGAAATTAATCACACCTGCGGCCTCCAGCCACATCCACTCTTCAGCCTGTACGATCCCTGCGGCAATCACATTGATCTCCAGTGCTGAACAGCATTTGATGATCGCCTGCACAACGGCCTGCTTTGGCCCACTGCGATGGACGTCACGAGTGATACCAGCATCTATGCGAATGCGGTCGGGCTGAATATGAGTCAGTAATGACAATCCTGCGGAACCGTCACCAAAATTGTCGATGGACAGACTAATTCCAGCCGCTTTTAGCGTGCGTACTGCCTCAGAGAAATCTTCCAGCTGCGAGATAACTGCGGTTTCACTTACGCCGATAACGACCTGCTCAGGAACCAGCCCCGCCTGATGAATGGCGGTTACAATCTGCTCAACAGCCTGAGGTATCACCACCAGTGTCATCGGTAACAGACTGACGTAAAGCGTCATACCGTCCGGGCAGACCAGCCCTGCATGGGCAAATGTCGCTTTAACGGTTTCCAGATCGTTAGCATAAAGCTGGTCCCCTGTTGCGTCATCAGCATGCGCAGGCCTCAGTGTGGTTGCTTCAATGGCCGTGACCTGACGAGCCAGGGGATCGACCACTGGACGGAAACTGACGCCTTCTGTCTCGGGACGGGAGTCAGGTACATCATTGTGTTCGGAAATAAACTCCCAGTAACCTGGCGGGAGAACTTCGTAGTAATTCTCTTTTTCACGTGACTCTACGAACGTGCGCAGGAATTGCAGTGCCCGATCATCATAGGTCAGGCGATATTTTGACGTCCCTTTATCCAGCACAGCCTGCAGCAGTGATGAGCGATCGTGTTCACGCAGGTCAAAGAGCGCCATACCCGCGTTACCAAAGCGGCGGTAAGGTGCATAATCGCGCATCAGCTCGACTACATTATGGTGTCGCCGATCGGCGCAAATTCGCTGATAGACAGCCTGAATGCCCGCTTCCGGACCTTCAAGCAGTTGAAAAAAATGGGTACCATTAAATAATAAAATGCCGGTCACGTCGTGAGCCGTATTTATTCTGTTGGCGTTGTCGACCATCGCGGGAATGGTTCTGATCGGAAAATCATCAGAAATATGGCTGCGATAAATTATGGTAGTCAGCATGTGCAGCTCAGCTTTATATGAATGTTGGGTACACGCTAACATTGTTCAATAAATGTTTCATCACTACTTATTCAGTGTCGCACAGACTGCACCAGAGCAGATGGCAGTAAGCGTAACGGCAAATTGATGGAGCGATTTCAATAATCGCTGACAGTATTAAAGACACGGATACTGAACAGACAACTGCATGCCTGCTACATAGTAAAAAAGGCCGCCATAATGGCAGCCTCGTCGTATTAACCTGATAAACGTTATTTAATCAGCTCAGCAGAGACGTAGGCACGGTTATCAACGCGTGCGCCGGTGATTTTATAAGATGCACCAGCATCTTTGGCCAGCGACGCGACTTTCGCTTCAGCAGCATCCAATGTCGAAGCAGTAGCGGTAATACTCTCTGCAAAACTACTAAAAGAAATCAGTAGTGCGGTAACAGCAACGAAATTTTTGATTGTTTTCATGGGCAGAATCCTCAGCATTTTCATTCAGGGAGAGGCGTTTTGCCTCGATGTAATGAATCATAGGCAAGATCATGCCGGACTAAAATAGCTAATATTTGCTGAAGTAATTCAATTATTTTGAATAAATGAATGTGAGGGTGTTTGAGAGGACCAGATGTGCGAAACGCGATCTGATATCAGATCGCGTTCAGGCCAGTTTAATGGCACTCGCCACGTAGCTTCCAGTGAAGCCAGTGATCGAGAGCTTCTTCGCGTAGCGGCTTTGAATAGAAATACCCCTGAGCCTGATCGCAACCATATTCAGTCAGGGATGACACCGCGTCCGGACACTCTACCCCTTCAGCCACCACGGTATAATCCAGCTCTTTGAGCATCGCGATAATGCTACGGGCAATGATGCGTGAAGCGGTATCTGAGGACAGTTCACTGATCAGGGAGCGATCCAGCTTAATCACATCCAGCGGCATACGGCGCAGATAACTGATGTTACTGTAGCCGGCGCCAAAATCGTCGAGTGAAATTTTGAATCCTCGTTCCCTTAGCATCTCCAGCCCGCGCAGAGCGGTGGGGCTTTCGAGAATACGTTCGGTCTCCAGACATTCGATGCCCAGCAGAGAAGTCGGAAGTTTAGATTTCAGCATCTTGCTTTCCAGCGCTGAAGCGAATCCCTCACGCGCAAAGTCGCGCACACTAACGTTTATGGTCAAGGGCAACTGGATACAGTTATTACGCAGCCTGCTGAGACGTTCGACCGCTTGATCGATAATCCAGATGGTCAATACAGAGAGTAGATCGGTCTGTTCAGCCAGCGGGATAAATGCAGCGGGTGAGAGCTCTCCCCGGCTGGGATGTTGCCAGCGGATAAGTGCTTCCAGACCCACCGGTTTACCACTTTGCAGACAAATTTTCGGCTGATAGACCATGTAAAGCCCGGTATTTTCACGTAACGCCGTTTTAAGATCGGTCATCAGCATGAAATCTTCTGAACGCTGGGTTTCCGATGCAATATTAAAGCACTGAGAAGGCAGCCCACGGCCAACAGCTTCATTCAATGCACTAACCGCGCGACGTAATATTTCTGATGCTGGCAGATGGCCGGCAACAAATCCCGTTTCACCAGTATGGGGAGTCAGTGCGACCGACAGACCTTCATCCATGTCTGCGCTGATACCCTCCAGACGACCGGCTACCCAGGCAGCACTGAGCCGGCTGTCCGCTCGCGTCAGGATAGCAAACCGGCCCGTTGCCACGGTATAGATCATCTCGCCAACTGCCGGGCGCAGGCGCAGCGGTAATAGGGTAGCCATATCTTTTAGCAGACTTTCGACCGGTGTCATTCCCATGGTCCGGGCCAGTTCGTAAGCGCGTGACATATCAATGCAGTCAATCAGAACCAGACGGCGTGGCGTCGTATCGCCGGCCAGGGCCAGATACTGCAAATCCCGTATCAGGCGTTGACGATTGGGCAGTCCGGTCACCGGATCGGTAAAACCCGCCGAGTGCCAGGCTTCCAGGAATGACATCACCAGTGTGGAGAGCAACGTCAATATCGTCACTTGCTCACTCGCAAATGCCTGTGGCTGGGTGTCGGTAACACAGAGTGTGCCCAGAATCATACCGTCGCGGGTTTTCAGTGGCACACCGGCATAAAAGCGAATAAAGGGCGAGCCCGTAATCAGAGGATGGGTGACAAAACGCGCGTCATGATACGTATCAGGCACAATAACGGCACTGTCACTGTCAACCACGTGGCGGCAGAGTGAATCTGCGCGGGTTGAGCGTTGCAGATCAAAATTGTGTGATGCCTGTACTGTTTGAAATTCATCATCCAGCACCGAGATAAAGCTGCCCGGGATACCCAGGGCCTGACTGGCTAGCCGGACAAACTTCCGCAGAACCTCGTCGCGGCTTTCATCTGGGGCGCGCAGAGCCTGTAAAGCGCGTCCTCGGCGCTCGTTGTCGCCGTCTGGATTGTTAAGCATGTGTGTAGAACCCCCGCACCGGCTGATTACAGTGCGAAAAAAAGAAAACTGTCCGGAACGAAATGTGATTCGGGCGGCAGGAAATAGAGTGTGATTTTTATTTTCAACTTAATGATAAGGGACTATGCACTGGGTGTCTCTTAATATTTTCTTTAACGCATTAAAAGCGTGTTTACGATTTGAAAATTTAATCGAAGAGGCATGAGACTATTTGAGATTCTTCATTTTATAAATAAAAAAGGTAATTTTAAGAAGGGCTAATGTTTATCTGTCATCATGAGATGAATAAGCATTCAGGATGGTTAATATTATTTAAAAGGCAATTTTACAC
The DNA here is from genome assembly GCF_019104105.1 of Pantoea jilinensis. Lineage (NCBI taxonomy): Bacteria > Pseudomonadati > Pseudomonadota > Gammaproteobacteria > Enterobacterales > Erwiniaceae > Pantoea > Pantoea jilinensis. The sequence continues at coordinate 6,363 of NZ_CP077747.1, forward strand.
CGAAGCACAACGTTTACATGCAGAGCAATGGCAACTTGCGGGTCGAAGGACAGGTAACCGCATAAAAACACTAAGCAAAAGCCAGGATGTGATTTTGAACGGCAGATGTGACCTGTCAGCATAACGCTGTCTGATGCAGGTCAACCCACCGCATGGCTGGCGGAAAACCAGCGCTTCAGTCAGGATTTATTAAACTTTTAGCCCTCTGGGATTATGTTGGACGGCGTGGCGGCGGATTTTGCTCAAGCCAGTCCCGGACCTGTTCTGTCTGCGCCCCCCCCTCCCGGATAGCGCGCGTCAGCCTTTCCTGTGTTGTACCTAATTCCTGGGTCCAGTAAGTGATTTGCCACTGTTCGCGAATTTCCACCTGTGACAAATCATCAGGCGAGCGACGCTGGATAGGATTTTTCATTTATTATCCTCCTCTGGTTTCAATGAAGCAGCCTGAACATAATTCTCAAGCTAAGCATCTATCCTGATGAAGAAAGGCGTAATGAGGTAGCGGATTAATCCCTGAATGGACCTTAAGGCAAATAACAGGATAATTCCTGGCGGGAAGAATAAAGCACTCTAACGAAATAGAAAAATCGCCGATGAGCTGAAATATGCCGCTTCGCTTAAAAAATTTATGTCTGAATCTTAAGTCTGAAAATTTGACATTTATTCAAAATAGTCAATTATTCTCTGGTCTTGTCGTCCTCACCGCTTTCAGATCGCTTCGCTCAGTCAATCGCGAAGCGCTGTGCGTTTTCGTTTCATCGTGTTGAAGGAGTCTTTGTTTGGTTAACCGTCCCCCCCAGTCGCCTGTGGTTGTCCAGAGTAACGTGCGTGAACTTCGTCTTGCCGCCGGCCTGTCGCAGCAGAGTGCTGCTGAGCGTTTTGACCTTAGCCTGAGAGTCTGGCAAACCAAAGAAGCTGCAGGCAATCCAACGTTATTAAGTCAGGGCGAATATGAGTTGCTATTATTATTGGCTGGCCGCCATCCCCATTTCGTTCTTTCACCCCAGAGTAAGAAATAGACGCTGTGTTATCGCCCTTAGTGTTATTCCCTGCAATAACCGGCTGTATGATAACAATAAAAAAATCCAGTTTCTGGCTTGAAAACTGACTTAACAACCCTATTTCGGAAGTTGACTGGGAGTGTGTTACCGGTCAGATGAACTTTTGGATGAACCTGTTCAGGAGATTATCACTATGTCAGTACAACACGTTTCTGTTTTCCCCTCCCTGTCTGATTCAGTTTTTTCAGACCGCTTTAATCGCATCGATAAGTTGTTTAGTCAGCTTACTGGCGACAGTCCGGTAAGCTCTGTTCCTGCTTATGATCTTAAGCATGTTGAGGAAAACCGCTATGCGTTGACCGTTAGCGTACCGGGCTGGAAAGAGCATGAACTGGAGATTGAGTTACGTGGCGATCTGCTTTCAGTCGCGGGGCACAGAGAACAAGCATCTCAGCACGCATCCGATGAGGCCGACAAAGAGAGTGGCCGCTGGATACATCGCGGCATTTCCCGGCACGATTTCCAGCTGAGCTTTTCTATTCCGGAGCATATAAAAGTGACTGAAGCCAGCCTGGCGGAAGGATTGCTCAATATCGATCTGCTCCAGGAAATACCAGAGAGTGAGAAACCGCGACGTATCCCGATTGCAATCGGCGGTCAGCGTACGCTGGAACATCAATAATATGAACAGGGCGGAGACGGCAAAGGCTGTTTCCGCCTTTTAAGTGCCGGCTGGTGAAAAGGTGACGGTGCTCAGGCGCTGGCAAAGATAAGATTATTTTGCGACTGCAAATCGATGTTAGTGCCAGTCAGCATGATGGGTTTACCCGCTTCAAGACTGGTATTGAATGCCGCCTTCATTGAGGCACTAATCCCATCACCACACCACATCAGATGATGTTCAAAACGACATTGTGCCACGGCGGGTTGACCAGAAGCGACTGCGGCCACTTCAACCCGAAAACCCTGTCCATTAAGCCGTATCGCCTCCATCCAGATCTCTGTTTCATCTGTAACGCTGACCGCTTCCAGGAACAAGGGAACCGTGCTGCGTCGACGGGCTGCCAGAGACAGGCGCTCCCATTGCGCGACAACCGCGGCATGAAAGCGTTGCAGACGCATATCCGCTCCATCACTCAGGTCAGCGCGCAGCCAGAGGTTAAGGGGTCGCAGGTAGCAATTAACGTAATCGTCACCACAGTAGTCGGTGTTCATCATTTGAAGTTCGCGATCGATATCAGCATCTGGATTATTGGCCAGCAACTGCAAAATATCCTCTTCGCGACAAGCCCACCCGCCTGACAGTGCCACGTTGGGCCAGTTAATTGCCGTATGGATATCGAACAACGTATGACCTCCTGACGTCATTTCACGCACACATAGCGCACGCGTGAGCTGATTATCTGAGTAGCCAGCAGGACCCGGTGGCGTGATTAGCCCGGCACGGCGCCAGCGACGCAGAGTTTCAGGAAGAACACCGACAAGGCCACATACGGTGTCGGTAGTGTGGTGAGGCATAGGTAATATCCGGACGATTTTGAGGTCCCATGTTCAGGGACGAGAGTCGCAGTATGCGCTTCATCGGCAAATAAAGAAATAATCATTTCCATAATCACTGCCCGCATCAGGCGCAGTTGACATTAAGTCGGGTGAATAAAGATTGAGGGAAATCAAAGCAGGTGCCGGGCGCTGTAACGCCCGGCGATTCAGAACGCATTACCAGTGATACTTATTGGAGTCTTCCCAATCTTTCACTTCTTTTTCAGCACGATCTTTTTCGTAGCCATAGCGTTCCTGAATTTTACCGACCAGTTGATCACGCTTCCCTTCGACAACGGTCATATCATCATCCGTAAGATCACCCCATTTTTCCTTAACCTTACCTTTGAACTGCTTCCAGTTACCGCTGATGCGATCTTCGTTCATGGTGATTCTCCCAATTTCGGTTGTTATCCAGGGACGTGATGAATATCTGTTTTGCCTGTTGGCTGCCAGATGAATAAAGCATGGCACAGCTTTTGCAATTTGCAGCGGGGAGGTGTGAGCCGGGTCAAACTCTGAGTAAAAGAGGAGAGATAAAAGGAACGCTCTCCTCTTTAGTCAGTCCGGGCGGCGCGATGGCCAGCTTACTGCAGGCAGCGCATTCAGGGCCGGGCGGGCAAACAGAAACCCCTGGTAATAGCGAACGCCAGCACCTTCCAGCCAGAGCCACTCTTCAATTTTTTCTACTCCTTCCGCGATGACCGTGATCTCCAGCGCCTGGCAGCATTTAAGAATGGCCAATACTATCGCCTGGCGAGGGCCGCTACGGTGAATATCGGTGATGAGTTTGCGATCAATTTTAACTTTGTCGGGCTGAAAATCGGCTAACAGTGACAGGCCTGCGAAACCGGCGCCAAAATCGTCCAGCGCCAGACTGATTCCGGCAGCTTTAAGTTGCTGTACGGCAGACTGAAACTCGTCAAAGCGCGAAATGATCTCATCTTCCGTCACCTCAATCACGACCTGCTCAGGTCGCAATCCTTGCTGAATGATTTGCTGGATAAGATGGTCTACCGCATGATCGATCACGACCAGCGACATGGGCAGGAGATTGACGGAGAGCGTCAGCTCCCGCAATCCCAGGTGTCTGGCCAACTTGAAAGCGTAGGCTTTAGAGTGCAGATCGGCCTGGTATCGCTCGTTCTCCTGCAATTGTGAAAAATAGTCGGCGGGTGGGGCGCCATGTGGGCCGCGTATCAGGGCTTCACAGGAAACAATCTGACGATTTGTTGCATCGACAATTGGCTGGAGCGCAAATTCACAGCGCTGCCCGGAAGTCTGTTGCCCGGCGGGCTGAACGTCTTGTTTAAGAGGTAAAGTCAGCGTCCATAGACTGGCGGGATCGATCTGAATAAACGTCGCTTTATCACGTCCTTCGACGAAAGAACGCAGGAACTTTACTACCCGGTCTTTTTTGATGCGCTCATCACTCAGAGTCACTCGCTTAAGCAGGGCATCCACCACGGTATGTTGCGGATAGTCACGTAAATCAAACAGGGCCATACCAGCATTTCCAAAGCGACGTGCGGGCGCATAATCTCGCATCAGCTCAATCAGATTAAAGTGTCGATCATCCTGACAGATACGCTGGAAGACAGTCTGGACATTATCGACTTTTCCTTCCAGCACCTGAAAAAAGTACTGCCCATCATAGAGCAGGATTCCAGTGACCTCAGCCTCGGCATTTTTAATACTGGCGCGTTCCACCAGCGCCAGTAATCTCTCTGGCGAGACAGAAGCCACAAGCTGGCTGCGATATATAAGGGTGGAGAGCATAAGCAAACTCATATGGCCAAACATTACTGATTAACCATATCACAGAAAAATTGATGGCTAAGGGCACAACTGTAGCCATTATGACCTTTTGCTTACAGCATTAATCGGGCTATCAATTTATGGCGTGGTCAGGATTGTGAGGAGTGACGTATTGCATCGCTCAGGAGCGGGAAGGTGATAAAGGAATGAGTAAAATAAAAAGCCCCCGCAAAAGCGGGGGCGAATATCGGATATAGCGCATTATTATAACGTTACGACATCCCTGGTGAGGCGCCGGTCAAAACAATAGTAATAGTGACTGATTATTACGCGTTTTTTGTTCTCCTTACCATGGTGATTTGGCGAGCTTTTTTAGCAGATAAGAGTTGTTCTTTAGATATTTCATAAAAAATACCTTTAAATTCAAACAACTGTTTTTAAGTGTTGATAATTTAAGCCCGGCTGATGAATCATCAGGTTACAAATACACCATTTTTCCAGACAGCGCATTAACGTAGTCACCACATTTTCGCTAAATACACGCATATTACCCGTCAGCATAAACTCGCGAATGTCGTCACCTGTGTTATCTGAAAAAGTGCCCCCTGTAAAAGGGGGCAAGGGTAGGAGTCAAATCACTCTGTAAAAGAAGTGGATTTCATTACAGAGCCATTTAAAGATAGGGCAAAACCAACTTTCATGCCGCTGTGTTTAACAGTTTTTTTATTTAGATATCAAATAATTAAAATGCTACTTATGGTACTTGTTTTTTTTATCAATGACTTAATCTGATGTGAAAACGATTTCTAAGATTTGGATTAAAGTCCCCCTCAAACCTGCCGCTTCTGCTAAAAGTGGCCGGAACAGTGATGTCTCACAGTGTCTGAATCAGGCTTTTCACGAAGACTTGACCGCATCAAAAACAAATTGTACTGTTTGTATATACAGTTATTTTGGGCCTGAGCCAGAGCGGGGTAAATGTGATGTCACAGGATGATGAGGTCTGGACAGCATTCAGGGATGCGATGAGGCAGGATGATGTCGGTCAGTGCACAGTAAGCACCCGAGATTTTGTCGCTGAGCTTGAACAGCGAAATGCCTCTTACACATTTCGCGCCGCGAACACCTGGATTGAAATGCATATAACCACTTTCAGCGATATTTCGATTGAGGATGGTGATTGTCGGCTGTTTCAGGTGCCCGCGGCGCGCACTTAAAACGTGCCGCAGAATCGTTATACACAACAGACAAGAGAGCGTTTAAGCCTGCCCGCGTTAACGCTTGCAGGCTGAATAAACATCAGAGCCTTGACGTGTTGTGGCGCAAATCTGACCGATCCTGAAACTTAGGATTGGCGGAATAACTTTTGTCGCACGCCATGCGAGCCAGATTCAAAGCAACTTTGCGTTTTTTAAGCTTTAACTTCGGTAGCCACTCTTTGAACTGGGCTGTCAGTGACGCAGCCTGCTGCTCGTTGGCGACACGGCAGATAAACAGCTTGCTTTTAGTCTGACGGCTGACGTCAATGGCGTAGATTTCAACGCCAGCGCTGCAAAAGTCATATTCAACATCCGTAAACTGCATGTGTGGCCAAAGACCCGTTCTGGTTTCAAATGTGGCTAAATCCATGATCACTACCTTTTTTATTTTAAGCGATATTGCTATCTGACAGACTAAAGCCTGGTCGGGCCAGTGAGCATAGACCAGAATCAGCATTCCGCCAGTCATTTCACTGATTTAATCTGGGCCTGCCACGAATGGCTAAAATCCTATGCCTTCTCCTTTAAGCCTCTTGACAGTCAATAACACATACATCAGTGCCACTGATGATAAACAGAGGTTGTGATTTTGGCTCTCAGTCTTCGCTTAGTAATCCCTTTCCTATTTTTACTGGGTCTGTAGCAAGATTTCTCTGGGGTTGCCCTCCTTCTGACAGATGATTATTGTCAGTCAGGCTGTTGAATTAGCTCGCTAATCATTAGGATCAAATGAATGGCTGATATGTAACAAAGATGACCTTGCTGCATGTAAAAAAACACCATTCTGAAAAAGAGGAAATTATGTAAATACGACTAAATGTAAAACTTTATGTCCTGATGGTAAGCATCATTTTGATAGATAGTGCATTCTCTGAGATTCGCCAGAACAATTAAAAAAATATATTTACCCCAATTAATTAAAGCACTGCTGACCAGAGCCGATAAGAACGATCCAGCTTTCGATATATTCAAATTACTCTTTTTTAAGGGCTCGTATGACTATTACACAGCGTCTCGTACTGATTTTTTCACTGCTGGCAATGTCACTGATTGCGCTGGTTATTATCTCATTGTCTGTGATCTCGGGTTTTCAGTCGCGATTTGAATATGTCCAGGTCAACGCGATACCCAGCATTCGTGATCTCAATAAATCAATCAGCGTGACCAATCAGCTAGGTATTGCACTTTATCGCCATCATAGCACCAGTGATGCGACGAAATTCTCCGCGGCAGAAGAGCGCATTGAGAGTTTGCTTTCGCAGATTAAGTCACTCAATGATTATTATATGGCGAACGACATCTCGAGCGATGAAGATAAAGCGATGACTGAGCAGGCCGATAAAAATCTGGATGCAGTCCGTAACGCATTGCCGGCCTTTATTGCTGCATCACGCGCCCACAATGATGCGGTCACACTGCCGTTATTACAGAGTGAGAATGGGATTGGTGCTGCAGCGCGTAAGATGGAGGCAGATTTCACCCGTCAGATTCAGCTGAACATCGATATTGGCGAACAGCTTAGAACTGAGAATAAGCGTGTTTATAACAAGACGCTGTGGATGATGTCTGGCGGGTCCTTGCTGCTTATTCTGATACTGGCCGCTTTTTCCACGAAGGTGATTCTGGGCATCAAAAAGAGCCTCTCAGGCATGGTGAATACCATGACCCAGGTCAGTCATACGCTTGACCTGACCCACACCGCTGAAGTCCGCAGTAAGGATGAGATCGGTAAAACGGCAATGGCATTTAACCAGCTGCTGGCACGCGTTTCTGGCACGCTTCTGTCGGTCAGTCATGCCGCACAATCGGTCAGTACCGGGTCAACGCAGATTGCCGCAGGCAATGAGGATCTCTCTGCGCGCACGGAAGAACAGGCTGCTTCACTGGAGCAGACGTCTGCCAGTATGGCCACACTGAGTGAAACGGTGCGTCAGAACTCAGAAGGTGCGCATCAGGCCAGCAGCCTGGTGAATAATGCCAATAACATGTCAATCCAGAATGGGTCAGCGGTGAAGCAGATGCTCAGCACTATGGATGAAATCCGCGGCAGCTCTGCCAAAATCTCTGAAATCACCGGCCTGATTGAAGGCATTGCGTTCCAGACCAATATTCTGGCACTGAATGCGGCCGTTGAAGCCGCACGTGCCGGTGAGCATGGCCGCGGCTTCGCCGTTGTCGCCTCAGAAGTGCGTAATCTGGCGCAGCGCTCCTCTTCTGCTGCCCGGGAAATCAAAGATCTTATTTCAACGTCTGTTTCGCAGGTTGAGCACGGTTTAGCGCAGGCCAGCGGCGTTGGTGCAAACAGTGAAAATGTCCGCCAGGCGATTCAGCAGGTGGCCGATCTGGTCAATGAGATTGCCGCAGCAACCTCTGAGCAGAGCAAAGGCATTGAGCAGGTTCATCAGGCAATTGGCCAGATGGATGAAGTGACGCAGCAGAACGCCTCGCTGGTGGAGGAGGCATCATCTGCTTCTAAGTCGCTGCAGGAGCAGGCAGAGACACTGGCAGGGTTGGTGGCGACCTTTACGCTGGAGAGCAATCACCGTGTCGCTCAGCCGCAGCAGGCCGCAGCTCTGCGTCGTCCGGTATTGCAGGCAAAGCAGCCTGAGCGCCAGGCCATCGACATGACGAAGGCGAACTGGGAAAGTTTTTAACAGTTTACCAATAGCATAATGGCCTCCACACTGTGGGGGCTTTTTTTTAGCATTAATCAATAAAATAACTTCTTTTAAATAAAATGAAATCGATTTCATTACTAAAACAAAAGTAACTCTTTAGAGTTATATGATTAGGTTTGTTTTTTTCGTGGTTTTTATATTCGGCTAATAGCGTAATGATAATTAATCAGATAGGGTGCGGATATTTGTTATCGGCGATTTCCGAGTCGACTTTAATTTCTTTATTTTCAAAACAATAATGCTGAAGACACGCTAACGGCTTAAGGTGTCCGCCGAAGGGTTTGTTTTTTATCTTTATGATAAATATGGTTATTTTTAAGTTTGAGTTAGGTTAATCTTGCAGTAAATATCGTCATTTTATTCACTGAAAAATAACGGAACGCAATCTATACTCCTTTCTGTTGTTATATGTATTTCTGAATTTCATACAAAACTCATCTCTTCATACCAATACTGTGCTGCATGAAGCACGTCTGGCTATGTAAAAGAAGAAGTAAAAATAAAATTACAAACCTTATTTTGTCCAGGGCTCACCTGCACGCCTCATACATCAGAGCGGAAAAGAATGAAAAAAATACTCGACCGAATTAATCTGCCAGCGAAATTCCTGTTACTGGGATCTTTTGCGCTGGTCCTGTTTATATTACCTACATTTTTGTTTATTCAGACAGGCAATCAGCTTATCGATACAAAAAAAGTTGAGCTCACCGGTATTCCGGTTGAGAAAAAAGTCCTTCAGTTACTGAACCTGCTACAGCGTCATCGGGCTGAAAGCGCAATCGCAATCGGTCAGAACAAACCGGATAATCCGCCGCGTATGGCGTTGGTGACCCAGATTAACAGTTTGTCTGAGAGCATTGCTGACGATTTGCGTCAAAGCGATGAGCAGGCACAGCCATTAAAGCGACTTGAGAAGGTTAATCAGGAATGGCGTCAGCTGCAAGAGGAGCTCAATGGTGGCCGACTGACGCTGGCGAGCAGCCTGGTGCAGCACACTCATCTGATTCAGGTGCTGCTGGACACTAATCAGGATGTGCTGGATTTCTATCAGCTGTCGCTGGATGCTGACTTAAATACCTATCAACTGATTGTTAGCATTTTTGGCCGACTGCCGCTGCTGACTGAAACGCTGGGTCAGATTCGCGGAAATGGTGCTTCATTGATTGCCAGCGGTAAAGCCTCTGATGCTGATCGCAGCCGGCTGGCATTTCAGATTGATAATGGCAAAACGGTACTGTCGCAGTTCAGCAGTAATATGGATAAGGTGTTTATGATTGAACCTGATCTAAAGGCGACTTTTGGTGACCTTGCGCAGAATGCAAAACAACAGGCCCTGAGTGCATTACAGCTGGCTGAAGGTGCCATCATAACCGGACAGGTCAGTATTACGCCGGTTGAATATGTGAGGGTCTTAACCGAGGCGATTAACCGCTACGCCATGCTGGGCAATCAGAGTAGTGGTCGACTGCAGGAACTACTGCAATCTCAAATTGATGAACGTCGTCAGGCGCAATACCTGCTGCTGGCAGGCCTGCTCACCGTCGCGCTGCTGGCTATTCTGCTGGCTGTCATGATCACCCGTTCAGTCACCCGTCCGGTCAAAGAAGCGGTCGAAGTTGCCAGCCGTGTTGCGGCCGGCGATCTGACGGCAGCGCTGACTGTTTCCGGCAGCAATGAAATGGCTGAACTATTGAATGCGCTGATGCGGATGCAGCAGCGTCTTGCCCAGCTGGTTTCGGATATCAAAGGTAACGCAGCCACTATCGCCAATTCCTCTGAAGAGATTGCTCGTGGCAATGGCGACCTTTCATCACGCACCGAACAGCAGGCTGCATCTCTGGCTGAAACAGCGGCCAGTATGGAACAACTGGCATCAATCATTCAGCAGAATGCGGATAACACCCGCTTTGCCTCTGATCGCGCAGAATCAGCCACTCAGGCGGCACTGTTAAGCGGTGCGGCGATGGATTCCGTGATGCAGACGATGCAGAAAATCCGGGGCAGTTCTGGACAGATTGAAGAGATCACCTCCGTCATTGACAGCATCGCTTTCCAGACCAATATCCTGGCACTGAATGCGGCCGTTGAAGCGGCACGTGCGGGTGAGCAGGGCAAAGGCTTTGCGGTTGTCGCGTCGGAAGTGCGTGCGCTGGCACAACGTTCAGCCAGTGCAGCGAAAGAAATCAAGAGCCTGATCGAGCAGTCGGTGACGCATGCGCATGAAGGGATCGCGATGGCCCAGAACGCAGGCGACAAAGTGAAGCAGAGCGTCAGCGCGATTGAACAGACCTCTCAGCTGATGCGCGATATCTCTGCTTCATCTGAAGAGCAGAGCAGCGGTATTTCGCAGGTTAATATTGCGGTGAACCAGATGGATCAGGTGACGCAGCAGAACGCCGTGCTGGTCGAAGAGTCTGCCTCCTCTGCAGAGGAGCTGGCTTCGCGCGCAGGTCAGTTGCGTACGATGGTCGCGGTATTCCAGACCGCATAAGTGAGTTAAAACAGCCGCCACCTGTGGGCGGCTGTTCTCTTCTCCGTGTTTATCGTCCGCTACGCCTGATGTTCCTGCAGACAGGCCAGATACTTCTCTCCTGACCGCATCACTTTCTCTTTTGCCTGATGATGAATATCCTGACCTTCGAACGCGCCATAAAGCTGTCCGAACGTCACGCCGGAAAGCCGATGCATGATGTCACTCACGGTGGCGGCTGACAGTGGCAGCATATTCGGGTAGCTCCACAAAAACGACACGCCATGCGCACCCGGCGTGACCTGAATAATATCACCCGCCAGCATCACGCCTTCGCCTTCATCCCAGTGCAGCACGCAGCCGCCGGGAAAATGACCGCCCAGCCGTAACAGCGTCACACCGGGCATCAGCGTCAGCGACTCACCCTGCCAGAGCTGGATATGCGGACTCTGCCGCACAATCCATTGCCTGTCGCGGGCATGCAGATGAATAGGCGCGTTAAAGACCTCAGCCCACTCCTGCATGGTGGTGTAGTAATGCGGATGTGAAATCGCGATAGCATCAATGCCACCCAGCGCGGCAATAAGCGTATAAGTTGCATCATCCAGGTTGGCAATACAGTCCCATAGCACGTTGCCATGCGGCGTACGCAGCAGAAAAGCGCGCTGGTTGATGGCAAACTCAGGCACAGTTTTAAGGCTTAATAGCGCATCGCTATGGGCCGTCCACTTATTGGCGTGGCTGCCGCGCAGTTCATCAAATGCGATCCAGCGCTGACCCGCAGCCGGAACATACTGGCGTTCATCCTCACAGATTTTACAGTGCTCATCAGGGGCAGCAGAGGGATAAGCGGTTCCACAGGCGGTACATAACATCGTCATAGTGATCTCCTTTGTTTCACTCAAGCTTATGCACACCTGCGAAAACCGCACTTTCGTGAGGCTATTTCGTCACGCGATTAGGGCTGGCGGCGCAGGGTAATCCGGGTCAGTTCGGAGGGACGACCCAGCCTGACCGCCATGCCTGGCCAGAGCGCCGTGCCGTTATTCACATAGAGCTGCATTCCGTCGACCTGATAAAGCCCGGACACAAAACCGCCATTGGGTTTAGCAAACAGCCGGTCCAGCCCGATAATCAGTCCGCCATGCGTATGGCCGGAGAGCTGCACATCTACCCCCTGCGCCGCGTTCTGGCGGGCATTTCGTGGCTGATGATCCAGCAGAATCACCGGCGCGCTTTCAGGTGCCTGTTCCAGTGCGCGGGCCAGATCCGGACCGGTCGCGTTCCTGCCTGGCGCGGAGGCGTCCGGCAGGCCAGCAATCACCAGCTTTGCGGCTCCGCGCTCAATAACGGTATGGTTGTTGAGCAGAGGCTGTAGCCCCAGTGAGGCCAGATGCGCCGTCCAGATTGCCTGATGGAAGAAATATTCGTGATTGCCGGTGATGGCCCATACGCCGTCGCGCGCGGCCAGCTTCCGCAGCGGCGCGACGTCATGCCGACGATGCTCCAGGCTGCCATCGATCACATCGCCTGTCACCACAATCAGATCGGCTTTAAGAGACATCGCTCTTTCAACCATCCTGGCGGTCCAGGCGGCATTAAATAACCGGGTGATGTGAAGATCGGTCAGCTGAAGCAGCTGATAGCCATCGAACTCTGGAGGTAGGTTGGGTAGCACCAGCGTCACCTCTTTGACCGGGGGCACCCGTATCGCCTGCTGAACACCAAAGGCAGCCAGCGCCATTGCCAGCACGACGGCCAGATAGCGAATACCGGGAACCAGCTCCAGCGGATGCCGTAACAGCAGGGCAATCAGCATGACCGCATCCATCAGCATCTGCAGCAGCGCCAGTAAAAGTACGGTGCTGTATGCCCAGTTAAACAGGATGATGATGATGCGGGGCATTTCGGCGGAAAAAATTCCGCCTGAGGTAAAGCGGCTTACCAGCAGATACTGTGAAGCCAGCAGCACCAGTGTGGAGAGCAGGATCTTGATGGCCAGAGGCATAGATAATGGAATAATGACGCGCGCAATAACATACCAGCTGGGTAAGCTGAAAATCAGGTGAAACATGGCATTTTTCCGGTAGGGCGCTGAATATCCGCGCAGGCAAAAAAGAGACAAGGGTTTATAGAGCCGTTTTCAGCACTGTAGTGTATACGATGCTGCCGTCAGGGTTACTTCACGCCAGGTGCTTTAACGGGGATAAAGCAGAGAGAAAGGATGAGCAAAAATATCTCTGCAGGGCGGAAAAACAAAAAAGCGTGACCGGTGCACCGGCCACGCTGACAACATTCATATTCAGACATGTCCGATTAGCGTAGAACGCCTGAGGTCGTCTGCGTCTCGTCGGTGACGCGCGTCATGGAGATAGGAATGCTTTTATAAGCGGGGATACCGCTTTTGGTATCGTGGCTGTCGAGCGGAACCATCACATTCGCTTCCGGATAGTAAGCGCCAACCGAACCTGAGGCCATATCGATAATCACGATAGTCAGGTTTTTCATCTGGCGAGAAGTGGGATTGCCATCCGGGTCCAGCGCCATCAGATCGACCCGGTCACCCACCCGCAGCCCTCGTTTCTCTGCCTCTTCGGCATTGATAAACAGCACATCGCGTCGGCCTGTCACGCCCCGATAGCGGTCATTCAGGCCGTACAGCGTGGTGTTGTACTGGTCGTGACTGCGCAGGGTGGTGAGTACCAGATCATGGCATTTCAGCGAGCGGGGATCTTCATTGATGCCCTGCATCACCTTAAACTGAGCACGGCCAGATGGCGTCAGCCAGACGCGTTCTGACGCAGCGTTATGAAGCCGGAATCCTCCCGGATGCTTAATCCTCTCATTGAAGTTTTCAAACGCCGGGAACACCGCTTCAATGGCATCACGGATGCGGCTGTAATCGGCCGCCATGGCTGACCAGTCAACCATGCTGTCTGGCAGAGTTGCCCTGGCAAGGGAGGCCACCAGCGCCGGTTCAGATTTGAGATGAGGCGAAGCCGGGTCCAGCGAGCCGCGTGAGGCATGCACCATCGACATTGAATCTTCAACAGTCACGCTTTGAACACCGGTAGCCTGAACATCGCTTTCAGTACGGCCCAGTACTGGTAGCAGATAGTTGTGCTTACCGAGTAACAGGTGTGAGCGGTTGAGTTTGGTGGCCATATGCACCACCAGATCCAGTTTGCGCATCGCCGGGAACGTGACCTGTGGGTCGGAAATCGCCTCTGCCAGATTGCCGCCCAGACAGAGCAGCGCTTTAGCTTTGCCGTCGCGCATCGCCTTAATCGCCTCAACTGCGCCGTGACCATGCTTCTGCGGCGGTTGGAACCCAAACACCTTCTCTATGCCATCCAGCAGCGACTGCGGCGGGATCTCCGTGATGCCCACCGTGCGATCGCCCTGCACATTGGAGTGACCGCGTAACGGACAAATACCTGCGCCAGGCTTACCGATGTTGCCGCGCATCAGCAACAGGTTGGCAATTTGCTGCACGTTCTGGGTGCCATACTGGTGCTGGGTAATCCCCATGCCGTAACAGATGATGGTGCGTTCAGCACTAGCGTAGAGCCGGGCGATATGCTGGATCTCTTCGCGCGCCATGCCAGAGACTTTCAGAATATGCTCCCAGTCGGTACTCTCCAGGTCGGCTTTCAGGGCGTCAAAACCTTCGGTGTGTTCAGTGATAAAGGCTTCATCAATGACGCCGGGTTCGCCTTTGCTCAGCGCCTCCTCGTGCATAGTGAGCAGGATCTTCATCACCCCTTTCAGCATTGCCGCGTCGCCACCCACCCGCACTTTGTAGTAGGTCGAAGCCAGCTCAGTGGAGCTCATTGACAGCATCTCAATCGGGCTCTGCGGTGAAGTAAAACGCTCCAGCCCGCGTTCACGCAGTGGGTTAATCGCCACGATAGTCGCACCGCGCTTAGAGACCTCACGCAGCGTGCCCAGCATGCGCGGATGGTTGGTACCTGGGTTGTGGCCGATACAAAGCACCAGGTCGCAGTGATCAAAATCTTCCAGTTCTACCGTGCCTTTGCCGACACCAATTGATTCCGGCAGCCCGACGCTGGTCGGTTCGTGACACATATTTGAGCAATCGGGGAAGTTATTGGTGCCATATTCGCGGGCGAAAAGCTGCCACAGGAACGCCGCTTCATTCGAGGCGCGACCCGAGGTATAAAACTCCACGCTGTCCGGATCGTCATAGCTGCGCAGATGCTCACCAATTTCCCGGAATGCCGTATCCCATTCAATAGGCTGATAGGTGTCGGTAGCGGCATCGTACTTCATCGGATGGGTCAGCCGTCCTTCGCCCTCCAGATGGAGTGCGCTGCGCTCCCACAGTTCAGTCACGGTATGAGCCGCAAAGAACTCTGGCGTGGTGCGCTTGCTGGTCGCTTCCCACGAGACGGCTTTTGCGCCGTTTTCGCAGAACTCAAAGGAGGAAGCATGTTGCGGGTCGGGCCAGGCGCAGCCCGGACAGTCGAAGCCCTGCGGCTGGTTGACTTTAAACAGGGCAATCACATCCTGCTTCACAGACATCTGGCCACGGATCGCATCCGCAACCGCCTTTAGTGCGCCCCAGCCACCGGCAGCCCCCCCATAAGGGGCGATGCCATTTGTGCGATTTTGCTCTTTCATAATGCTCCACAGTGTCTCTATTGTTATCCGATAAGCCTGGTACAGAAACAGTGGCAACAACGCGGAAACTGGCTGTAATTCAGGGAAATTATTTCTCAAAATGTTTCGACAGCCCGAAACGTAAGCCGCACATCAGATGAAGCGCAGCGCATCCGGGCTGTTGCAGAGTAAGCGGCGCCCGAGTTCCGCCGACAGGATGATGAGGCAGGGAAAGGAGGAAGGATAAATCTTTACCATCAGGCAACGGCGGGTAAGTGAGCCCGTTTATTATGGCTGGACGGCGATTGCAGTAACGCACGCCATGTCTGAATAGATCCACCATAATCCGGAGAGCAACCTTATGAAAAGAGCCTTACTTTTGCTGGTTTTACTTTCCATTTATAGTCTGATGCCCGTTAAAGCCAGTGGCCCGGATCGGGCTGGAGAGCTGCGTCCCATGAAGATTATTATGACGATCAACCATCAGTCGTATGAGATTGCGCTGGCGGATAACCCCACCGCGAAAGCATTTTTACAGCAACTTCCGCTGACCATGACGATGGAGGAGCTGAACGGCAACGAGAAGTTTGCAGACCTGCCTGCTGCCCTTAAAAACGATCCGCATAAACCCGGCACGATCCAGCAGGGCGATGTGATGCTGTATGGCAATAAGACGCTGGTGCTTTTTTACGAGACATTCCAGACCTCCTATAGTTACACGCCGATAGGAAAGATGCTGTCGACAGGTAGCCTCAAAAAGAGTGTCGGTGAGGGGGGGATTGATGTACGGTTCACCCGGTCATGACGGATATCAAAATCTGAAATAACCGGCTGGTACAGGATTCATATCGCGCTGAGTCTGGTGAGGGTGGCATCTGGCATGACGGACTACGGTGCGTTGTGGCCGCGGCCAGACGTTGAGATCCTCTTCGGGAAGCGAGACTGTCGGGCCGATCGGCCAGCCTGACAGTTAAGCCATTACTTCTTCTTATTCAGCATCGACTTCAGGTCAGCAAAGGGGTTGTAGGTAGCCTCACCGACATCTTTTTGTGCATCCTCGCCTGCCACTACGCGGGTGCCATACTGGTCAGCCTCGGTGTACTTTGAGTGCTCATGGTCATGACAATAGAGACACAGCAATTCCCAGTTACTGCCATCTTCCGGATTGTTGGTGTGGTCGTGATCGATATGGTGAACCGTCAGCTCGCGCAGGTTTGAATAGACAAACTCGCGTGAGCAGCGTCCACACACCCATGGATAGATTTTAAGTGCTTTCTCACGATAGCCGCTTTCCAGCCGCGTATAGTTTTTGGGGATCAGAGCCATTGCCGGGAATACCTGTTATTCAGAGTAAATGTCACGAGAGTGCAGCTAATATATCCCACAACGGAACCGAAGGAGAAATCATCGTGTTCCGCGTGAAGGGAAGCGATATAATCCGGTATGACTATGCCACCTGGCTAACGAGGCCTGTTTTTAATCTTTATGCGCTTAAGCTCCACCGCCAGCCTGATAATCATCCCTTTGCATGCGTCTTGCTTTCCTCTCATTCAGCGTCTTACCCGCTGCAGTTCATCATCTCCAGTCCGGGATAAAAGCGACGGTTTTATACGGCTGCTCAGATCAGCTCAGAGAATCACCATCCTGCCAGCGCTAACCTGGCTTGTCAGCAGCAAAGGGGCAGAATATCGCTGCATTCAGCCTGGTGTAAGAAAAGGTAATGTCAGGATGTTTATCCGAAAGGTACAACCTATAATCAACGCAGTTTGTTGGCCCGCAGGAATGCAGGTCTTGCCCCCGCCCAAAGGAAGAGATCCCTCTGATGTTTTCTCGTTTTTTTATTTATCGTCCCGTCTTTGCATGGGTTGTTGCCATTTTAATTATGCTGCTTGGCGCACTCTCTATCACCCTGTTACCGGTGGAACAGTATCCCGATGTTGCACCGCCCTCAGTGAATATCAGCGCAACTTACACCGGGGCGTCAGCGGAAACGCTGGAGAACAGCGTCACGCAGGTGATTGAACAGCAATTGACCGGGCTGGATAACCTGCTCTATTTCACCTCCAGCAGCAGCTCGCAGGGGAACGTGTCAGTCACTGTAACGTTCAGCCAGGGCACTGATCCCGACACCGCTCAGGTGCAGGTACAGAATAAGGTGCAGCAGGCGCTCTCCCGTCTGCCCAGCGAGGTGCAGCAGCTTGGTGTCACCGTGACGAAATCGCAGTCAAATTTTCTGCTGGTGATGGGGCTGTATGACACCACGGGTAAAAGCAACAGCACAGATATCGGTGACTGGCTGGTCAGTAATATGCAGGAGCCGCTGGCCAGGACCGAAGGGGTCGGCGACATCCAGGTGTTCGGCGGTCAGTACGCGATGCGCATCTGGCTCGATCCTTTCAAACTAAACGCTTATGCGTTGCAGCCGTCTGACGTGTCGGCGGCGATACGCTCGCAAAACATTCAGGTCTCAGCCGGTAAAATCGGCGGCCTGCCATCACCCGATAATCAGCAACTCACCGCCACGGTCAGAGCGCAGTCGCGACTGCAGACGCCAGAGCAGTTCCGCAATATCATCGTCAAAAGTGATAAAAGCGGCGCGATCGTGCGGGTGGGTGATGTGGCGCGGGTGGAACTGGGCGGCGAATCCTATGACATGACCACACGACTTAACGGGCATCCTGCGGCCGGGGTCGGGGTGATGCTGGCACCGGGCGCGAATGCGCTGGCCACCGCGACGCTGGTGAAAAACAAAGTTGAAGAGTATCGCCACTCAATGCCGCAAGGCTACGAAGTGGCCTATGCGCTCGACAGCACCGATTTCATCAAAATCTCCGTTGAGGATGTGGTGATCACCCTGATCGAAGCGATCGCGCTGGTCGTGGTAGTGATGTACCTGTTTCTTCAGAATATTCGTGCGACGCTGATCCCGGCGCTGGCGGTGCCGGTCGTGCTGCTCGGCACCTTCGGTGTACTGGCGTTATGCGGCTACACCATCAACACCCTGACGCTTTTTGCCATGGTGCTGGCCATCGGGTTGCTGGTGGACGATGCAATCGTAGTGGTCGAGAACGTCGAACGCATCATGCATGACGAAGGTTTACCGGCACGTGAGGCAACTGAAAAGTCGATGAAAGAGATCTCGGGCGCGCTGGTGGCTATCGCGCTGGTGCTTTCGGCTGTATTTCTGCCGATGGCCTTTTTCGCCGGATCGACCGGTGTGATCTATCGACAGTTTTCTATCACCATCATTGCGGCTATGACCTTCTCCGTGGTGGTGGCGCTGACCCTGACGCCCGCGCTGTGTGGCATGCTGCTAAAGCCGATATCACCGCACAGCAAAGGATTTTTTGGCGGTTTTAACCGCTTTTATGCCGCCACCGAGCGCCAGTATCGCCACAAAGTGGTCAGCACCTTGCGTCGTCCACTAATCATGGTATCGCTTTATGCGGCAATGGGTGTGGTGCTGTTTGTGATGTTTACCCGCCTGCCAGGCAGTTTCCTGCCGACCGAAGATCAGGGCAGTATCATGCTTCAGGCTACATTGCCAGCGGGCGCTACGGCCAGTCGTACAGAGGCCGTCAACCAGCAAATAGTTGACTGGTTTCTGACTGAAGAAAAACAGAATGTTGATGTGATCTTCACCATCAACGGCTTTAACTTCAGCGGTGCTGCGCAGAATGCCGGTATGGCGTTTATCAAGCTTAAAAACTGGGACCAGCGACCCGGCAGTGAGAACTCCGCCGAGGCGATTGCCGGACGCGCGACCTATGCGCTGGCGTCGATTCGGGATGCGCAGATCTTTGCACTGACGCCGCCATCGGTGCCAGGTCTGGGACAGAACAACGGCTTCACCTATGAGCTGCTGGCCAGCGGTGGCACCACGCGTGAGCAACTGGGTAACCTGCGCGATCAGCTATTACAAAACGCCGCGCAAAGCCCGGAGCTGATCGGCGTGCGGGCGAATATCCTGCCGCAGACCCCGCAGTTGCAGGTTGACATTGATACCAGCAAAGCGGTGGCGCTGGGACTGAATTTGGATGATGTGACCGATACGCTAACCAGCGCCTGGGGTGGTGCTTATATCAATGACTTCATCGATCGTGGACGGGTGAAGCGGGTCTATGTGCAGGGCGACAGTCAGTATCGTTCAGCACCGTCAGATCTGAATAAGTGGTACATCCGGAACAGTGAAGGCACCATGACGCCATTCTCGGCCTTTGCCTCGACCCGGTGGACCATGGGACCAGAAAGCCTTGATCGTTATAACGGCTCTGCCGCCTATGAAATTCAGGGTCAGAATGCCGAAGGGTTTAGCTCCGGCGATGCCATGAATACGATTGAGCGGCTGGCTAATCAATTACCTGCAGGCACGACGGGCGCGTGGAGCGGGCTTTCGCTGCAGGAAAAACAGGCGGGCGGGCAATCGACTACGCTTTATGCGATCTCGATTCTGGTGGTTTTCCTCTGTCTGGCTGCGCTGTATGAAAGCTGGTCGGTGCCGTTCTCAGTGCTGCTGGCGGTGCCGCTTGGTGTGTTGGGTACCGTGCTGGCAGTGGCGCTGCGGGGATTGAGCAACGATATCTATTTCCAGGTGGCGTTGCTGACCACGGTCGGACTGACCTCTAAAAACGCGATATTAATCATCGAATTTGCAGAAGATGCAGTGCGCCGGGGCAGTTCGCTGAGTGCAGCTGCATTGCAGGCAGCACGAACCCGCTTGCGGCCGATTATGATGACGTCACTCGCCTTTATTGCCGGCGTGATCCCGCTGGCGGTGGCAACCGGTGCGGGTGCTAATAGCCGCATTGCCATCGGGACCGGCATCATCGGTGGCACGCTGGCAGGCACGGTCCTTGCATTATTCTTTGTTCCGCTGTTCTTTGTGCTGGTGAAACATTATCTGACACGCCATCGCAAAGGCTAATCACGCAGACAGCCCGTCTGCAGTTTTCTGCAGACGGGCTGGAGTCGATGAGCAGAAGATTACAGATTCTGTTTAAAGAAAGCCGTCAGTTTCGCGAACGGGATCAGATCAGTGCGATCATAAAGGTCGACATGACCTGCATCAGGTACGATATACAGCTCTTTGGGCTGAGCTGCGCGCTGGAAAGCATCTTCACTGAACTCGCGTGAGTGCGCTTTATCACCAGTGATGAAGAGCATTGGGCGCGGAGAGATGGTCTCAATATCATTGAATGGATAGAAGTTCATGAACTTCACATTGCTGGTGAGCGTCGAGTGCGTGGTTAGTGCAGCTGACGAGCTTTTTGGGGTGAACTCGCCCCGAGGTGTCCGGTAGAAATCATAAAACTCTTTAGCAACTGGCGGTGAATCAGCATCAATTTTGTGTGGTGTACCGCCTGTGTAAGCGATTTTACCCCCGGTAAATTCCGCATAACGTTGCTGTGCCGCTGCTTCAATGATCTGCTTGCGCTGAGCCAGCGTCTGGCTTTTATTCAGCGCATTACGGTTGGCTGAACCCATGTCATACATGCTGACGGTAGCTATCGCCTTCATGCGGGGATCGATCTTTGCCGCGCTGATGACGAAACTGCCACTTCCACAGATGCCCAGCACACCAATTCGATTGCGGTCGACAAATTCGCGTGTCCCCAGGTAATCGACTGCGGCACTGAAGTCTTCGGCATAGATATCCGGAGAAACCGCATTACGTGGCTGGCCTTCACTTTCGCCCCAGAATGAGAGATCGATTGCCAGGGTAACAAAGCCCTGCTCAGCCATCTTTTGCGCATAGAGACTGGCGCTCTGCTCTTTGACTGCGCCCATCGGATGCCCCACCACTATCGCCGGAAGATGCGCTGTTTTACTCGCTTCTTTAGGTCTGAACAGGGTGCCGGTGACGCCCATCTGATACTGGTTTTTAAACGTCACTTTTTCGCGGGTCACTTTATCGCTTTGATAAAAGTTGTCGGCGCCGCGTGACATATCGGCAGCGCTGGCTGCAAATGAACTGATCAACAGTCCAAACATCAGGGTTAATGCTCTCATGAAAGGATCCTCAGGGTTGACGAGAAGTGGGCAACAGGCTGCCCGGTTAAACAATGAATTTGCTATCAGGCGGCGCTTTCTTTGCGCGCAGTGATCAACGCCAGTCCAGCGGCAGCGATGAGTAATGTGGCGCTGATGGCAAAGGTGATCTGCCAGCCTGCATGGTCAAAGGCCAGACCGCCCAGCGTCGATCCCAGAGCAATCGACAGCTGGACAATGGCAACCATTAATCCGCCACCCGTCTCCGCATTATCCGGGAAGGTTCTGGCGACCCAGGCCCACCATCCGGTGGGTGCGGCAGTTGCCACCAGTCCCCAGATGCCCAGCAACGGTGCCACCAGCCACAGCTGATGACCGAATACCATGAGCAGCCCTGCGACTGACGCCATGATCAGTGGAATAATCATCAGGGTGAGATAAAATCCACGCTGCAGAACAACCCCGACGATCAGTGTTCCGATAAAACCGGCAACGCCAATGGTCAGCAGCACCAGCGATAGCGTAGAAACGTCAACCTGCGTGACGGTTTCCAGAAACGGACGGAGATAGGTAAAGAGGGTGAATTGCCCCATAAAGAGCAGTCCGCAGGCGGCAAGACCTATTGTTACCAGCGGTGAACGCAGCAGCTGCAGGAGGTTTGCGCTTCGCTGCCGTGCTTTATCGACGGGCATTGACGGCAGTGTAAATCCTTGCCAGAGCAGGGCGAGCAAGGCCACCGGCACCAGGCTGAAAAAAGCCCCGCGCCAGCCGATGACAGAACCGAGATAGCTGCCCAGCGGTGCCGCGATAACTGTCGCCAGCGCATTGCCGGCGTTGAAAATAGCCAGCGCGCGCGGTACCTGATCGGTGGGGACCAGACGGATAGCTACCGCCGCGGACATCGACCAGAACCCGCCAATCACCACGCCAATCAGTGCACGGCCCGTCATGTAAGCCAGATAGCTGGAAGCCATCGCCACCATCAATCCGGACAGCGCCATTAGCAGCGTTAGTGTCAGCAACAGAATTTTGCGGTCGAGATTCCCGGCGATGCGGGTTATCGAGAGGCTGGTGATCACTGCGAGCGCGCCAGAGATAGCGATACCCTGTCCGGCCAGACCTTCGCTGACCAACAGATCACGTGATAATGGCGATAACAGGCTGACCGGCATGAATTCAGAGGCGGTCAGCGCGAATACGCAAAGCGTCATCGCCCAGACGCCACCCCAATGAGCGACGTTGTGCTGAGGGGAATATGCTGTTGTTTCCGGAGAAGTCATGCTGAATCCTGTTTCATTGGTGGTGGTCATGATGAACTCAGGAAATTTTACGGTTTAACTTTATATTGACTAGCTAATGAATCCTCAATGGGGTTATAACCAGCGATTATGAATTCATCGACGGGAGCGCAACATGAAGCGCAACATGAATGATCTGCAGGCTTTTATTACCGTAGCGCGTGAGGGCAGCTTTACCCGTGCAGCGGCACTGCTGGGCGTTACGCAGCCCGCGCTGAGTCAGACGATTACTGCCCTGGAAAACCGGATGGAAATTCGGCTGCTGACCCGCACGACGCGAAACGTCTCACCGACCGCAGCAGGTGAACGGTTAATCCTGGCGATTGGCAATCGATTCGATGAAATTGAGGCGGAGCTGGATATGCTGACCGCGATGCGTGACAAGCCCGCCGGCACGGTACGCATCACTTGTGGCCCGCATATTCTCAGTTCACTCCTGCTGCCAAAACTGACGCCACTGCTGGAGGCTTATCCGGATATCCGACTCGAATTCGATGCGAATCATGGCTTGCGAAACATCGTGGCCGATCGGTTTGATGCCGGAGTCAGAATGGGTGACACAATTGATAAAGATATGGTGGCGATGCCCATCACCCCACCGTTACGAATGGCTGCGGTGGCGGCGCCAGACTATTTTCGTCGTCATGCTGCGCCTCAGGTCCCACACGATCTGCTGCATCACAACTGCATTAATATGCGACAGGCAACAGCGGGTGGGTTGTATGTCTGGGATTTTGACGGAGAAGAAGGGCCGGTGAATGTGCGGGTAAATGGACAGTTAACGTTCAACACTTCGGCACACATTGCAGAAGCGGCAGTGGCCGGTTTGGGAATTGCTTTTCTGCCTGAACAGGAAGTCGCAGAAGGGCTGGAGCAGGGCACGCTGATCCGGGTACTGGAGCGCTGGTGCGAACCGTTTCCCGGTTATTATCTCTATTATCCCAGCCGCAAGCAGCATTCACCGGCTTTTAATCTGGTCAGAGAGGCGTTGAGGCTAAAAGAGGGGGAATGATGAACAGATTCAGAGTGTTGATGGAAGAGATGCCACTCCATGGCGTAATACGTCCTAAAGCGCTTTATTCAGAATTACTTAGAAGGACGTCGACTAATCTTGCCTCCTTTCCGACCGGCTTCCCTGGCCTTTTCAGGATCGTTTCTGAAGTTGCCCCCACTGACCTTGCCTCCTGCACTGCCAGCTTCACTCGCTCGTTCTGGATCGTTGGCAAAATTGCCGGCACCACCTCTGTACTTCTGTTGTGTCATAGGAAGACCTCATATCAATGTTCCATTAGATAAAAAGGACTAGCTAGTCACACCAGGAAGCATAGTCGTCCGCTTCGTTTATGCAAATGCACAGACTGAAGTTGTTGATAATGCTGACATTAATTTTTAATAAAGCGCTGTCGTCGGCATGGTAAGGAGAGATGAACTGCGCATAAAGGCCTGACGAAAAAGGAGAATGTTATGAGTAAAGCGACCTTGCTCGACACGCGGGGAGATTGGCGGGGATCTGCCCGCCGTAGCACGCAAACGCTGCGAAAAGCAGAGGCAACAGATGAGTGACAGATAAACAGGAATAGTGCCAGGCCCTCATTCTGGCTTATTTTATGCTACTAAAATGTAACAACTTCATTCATTAAACCAACTACAGCAATTGCTAAAGGTTTTCCCGCTAGTGGCGATAACCCAATGGCGTTGAGCGCGCCGATCAATGATGAACCCGGTACTCAGCGACGAGTTCTGAACGCGAACGGACCTGCATTTAGCCCTCCTTTTAAAAAACACCAGCAAGCGCGAGTTTAAGCGCAACCTACTCTGATAAAAGCGAAAATAATAATATGTCGATCATTAAGACGATCAAAAGTCGCCTGCCTGTTGCCCGTCTCAGGCGTAGCAGCCAGCCAGCGAATGGCACCTGGGATTGTCGTGCGCTGCCGGAATCACTCTCTTCCATCGGGTTAAGCTCGCGCGCGGGCGGGATCCTGATGACTTTTGTTCCGCCTGAAGCCGATTTTCAGCGGGTCAGTCAGGCCTGGCAACGCTTTAATTCCGCCGATTTGACCGTGCTGACACTCTCTTCCAACGGTGCGCTGAGCAGCAGCCGATCGCAAAGTACTTACTGTGATGGCAATGGCCCGGAGGGAAGTTATCTCTGGCTGCCTGACACGCTGATCGCCAGCCATGAGACGCACATTGTCGACCTGCATGTCGCGGACACTCAGACTGCCAGCCAGCGTATTACCGCCATCCAGCAGGAACTGATGCGGTTGCAGGTGCGGATGCCACTTTCGGCAGACCGTACTTTCGCGATGATTTATTGCGACGGATTGTCCGCGTCCGAAGGTTTTCTGATGCAGGCCTGGTACAACTGCGGACGTTTCCCATGCCTGGCGATTGGCGGTTCAGCGGGCGGTAAAATTACCTTTGATGGCACCTGGATCGGTACTGGTGGCAAGGTGCTGCAGGGCAAAGCTGTGATTATGTTCTGTCAGATGGCACCCGGAAAATCATTTGCTCCGTTTAAAAGTCAGAACTTTACGCCACGCGAACAGAGCTGGCTGATTGCCGAAGCCGATCCGGTTGCGCGCACCGTCACCTCTGTGTTTAATCGCCAGGGTCAGCAGCAGCCGTTTGTCGCATCGCTGTGTGAACACCTTAACTGCACTGAAGCGCAGCTGACCGAACGGCTGAAAGGGTTAACCTTTGGCGTTAAAGTCGGCGGGGAATACTTCATTCGCTCGATCGCCAGAATTGAATCGGGTGGCGTGCAGTTTTTTTGTGACCTCGAGTTTGGTGACCGGCTGTTCCTGATGGAGGAGAAAGACTTCAAACAAGCGACGCAGCAGGAGTGGCAGGCTTTTACCGCGCAGCATGGCAAACCGGCGGCGATTCTGATGAACGACTGTATCCTGCGTCGTGTCGGTAATGCTGATAAGCTTCACAGCGCCCACTTTTTTAAAGGCATCGCTGCCGCCGGCTTCTCCAGCTTTGGCGAAATTCTGGGCGTGCCAATCAATCAGACGCTCTCTGCACTGGTGTTCTTTAATCATGACGTTAAAGCGATGAGCCAGTTCCCGGTGGAGTATGCCGGTTACGCCGCACATTACGCGCAGCGTGCGTTGCGTCGCTGGGAAGCGCTAAACAGTATTCAGACGCGGGTCCTTGATCGGGTTATCAACTATCAGCAGGCATTGACGCCGCTGATGGAAGCGTTGCCAGTGCTGGAAACGGCTACCCAGAGCCAGGGTGAAACGTTGAGCCTGGCAGAAAGCAGCATCCGTAATATCAGCAATATCGCCACTGAGAGTCAGCAGGCTCAGGGACGACTGGACGATGGGTTGGACGATCTGGAAAAAATCTCCAACGGCATCAATGAGATTACGCATGGCATCAGCAATATTGCTTTCCAGACCAACATTCTGGCGCTGAATGCCGCAGTAGAAGCAGCTCGTGCGGGCGAGGCTGGCCGCGGATTTGCCGTGGTCGCGGGCGAAGTCCGGCGTCTGGCGCATTCATCGAAAGAGCAGGCTGAAGCCACAGCCAGTAACATTGGTGAGGCGGTCAGCACCATCTCACGCATCCGGCTGGTGGCCAGTGATTCGGCGCAGACCGCCGCGCAGATGGCAGAGCGCAGTATTTCAGCAGCCGATACGCTGGCGGCGATGAACCAGCAGACGCGTCATGAGCGCGCCGACATCGCGAAGCACCTCGGCAGCCTGCGCGAACTGACGCAGGGAATGGATGCGATGCAGGAAGCCGTCGCGCAGCTCAAGGTGTTACAAACTCTTTCAGGTGCGCAGGTTAAAGGCTGAATTATCTGAATAAAAGACAAAAAAGTGCGGTGTAAGCGCAACGGCCAGGCAAGGCCGGCTTTCAGTTGTTACACTTGTCTGTGATTAATCACGCAGAGGTATGAATGAAAATTAAAAGTTATGCAGCCATGCAGGCTGGCCAGGCCCTTGAACTCTATGAGTACGATGCCGCCGAGCTGGCAGCCGAAGAAGTCGAAGTCCAGGTCGAATATTGTGGCGTCTGCCACTCAGACCTGTCGATGATCGATAACGAGTGGGGCATCTCTCAGTTCCCAGTGATTGCAGGACATGAAGTGATTGGTCGGGTTTCTGCCCTGGGCGAAGCGGCCAAAAATAAAGGTCTCTCAATCGGCCAGCGTGTAGGAATCGGCTGGACAGCAAAAAGCTGTCAGCACTGCGATGCCTGTATTAACGGCGAGCAGGTGAACTGTCAGCAGGGCAGCATCCCGACCATCATGAACAAAGGTGGTTTTGCCGAGAAGCTGCGCGCCGACTGGCAATGGGTTATCCCGCTGCCGGAAAAACTGGATGTAGCAAGCGCCGGTCCGCTGCTGTGTGGTGGTATCACCGTGTTTAAACCACTGCTGATGAGTAACATCACGGCGACCAGCCGCGTAGGTGTGATCGGTATCGGTGGGCTGGGTCATATTGCCATCAAAATCCTGCACGCGATGGGTGCAGAAGTCGTGGCATTCAGCTCAACGCCAGATAAGAAGCAGTCAATCCTGGATATGGGCGCAGATGAAGTGGTAAACAGCCGCGATCCTGAAGCCCTGAAGCAGCAGGCGGGTCGCTTTGACCTGATCCTGAGCACTGTGGCGGTCGATCTGGACTGGAAACCTTATTTCGCCGCGCTGGCACCTCAGGGTAAATTCCACACCGTGGGCGCAGTGATGAAGCCGATTGAAGTGAGTGCTTTTGATCTGATTCTGGGCGACAAAGCGGTAACCGGTTCATCAACCGGCTCACCAGGTCAGCTGCGCTCGCTGCTGCGTCTTGCTTCCCGTGCAGATATCGCCCCACAGGTTGAGTTCTTCCCGATGTCGGACATCAATAAAGCGCTGGATCACGTCCGCGCCGGTAAAGCCAATTACCGTGTCGTACTGAAAGCCGATTTCTGATGGGAATCTAAATGATATGCCGCAGCCTGCTGCGGCATTTTTTTTGCCTTTATTTTGTCAGCAGTCCATCAGACAGGCCAGCCGCAATCACGCTGATTGGGTTTAAGGGTCAACAGTTTAAAAAACCACGCTAAGATTATAATGTATTGTTTTTATTAACAAGTATTCGTTCAGAAAACCCGGCAAGCGCCAGGTTTGTTCTGAGGATTAATGTCCTGAATTTTTTGCGGTTTCTTGTCTGACTTCGTCAATCGTGTCACGCATATTGCTCAGACATTTTGCAGCAGCAGCTCCAGCTTTTTCCAGCACGGGTTCTGCCTTCGCGAAATACTCCTCAATTTTCATCTGATTTGCATGTGTGATTAAAGGTATACCGCATACCATTGATGTGCCAAATCGCTGCTTTAAGGCGTCGGTACTTTTGTCCAGCGAGTTGGTTGCGTTAATTACAGATATTGGATCTTTAATTAACGCCATGCTAAGAGCTGTGGTCAATTCCTCTGTATGAGCAGCGTCAAGGGTATCACCAATACTGTCAATTTTTCCCGGAAACGCATGGAGCGTTTTGTTGTCTGCCTGCTCAATCAGTTGGATATAAGCTTTCCATTCATTTGATGATGCTATGCAGGAGGACGGAATAGTGCAGGCGATCAGCAAGATGATTCGCAAAATCATCTCACTACCTCCAGCGTTTTATCTGTTGACTGAATGATTTTTGTGCGAATAACCGGCCCAGGGATTATGCAACCCTCAGAAGCGAATCCAGGTACTTTCGGCGGCTTCCTTTCACCGTGTATACGAAATAAAGAGCGGCCATAACTTTCGCCAGAGGTTTGTGTCAAAATTATGGTAAATGGTCCCTTTGAACTGGTATGTCCGCCAATATGCCAGGTACCGCGAGGAATTGGCCCCATACCTTTAACGTGTTGACGATCCGGGTTGTTTTTGTTGGTCAGGCTCCCTGAATAACCTTTACCCATTAACTTACCGCGGTGCCACAGTTCGCCGATACTCTGGTGATATATCCATGCCATATGTTGTTCTCCTATGCCGCGCTACGCTCTTTCCAGGAATCAGAGTGAATAATATTGCCGTCCAGATATTTCCAGGTGATTTTTTCATACGTCATTTC
The DNA here is from genome assembly GCF_019104105.1 of Pantoea jilinensis. Classification (NCBI taxonomy): domain Bacteria; kingdom Pseudomonadati; phylum Pseudomonadota; class Gammaproteobacteria; order Enterobacterales; family Erwiniaceae; genus Pantoea; species Pantoea jilinensis. Next base: position 35,042 of record NZ_CP077747.1, read on the forward strand.
GAGCACTTCAAGGTGATCGTGACGTTCGTAATCCCGGTCCTTAACATCTTCCATAAAGGGTACGACACAGGTAATGCGGACATTTTCAATAAATACGTTAAAATATTCTTCTTTCTGTCCGGCGTAATTAATGCGATAGAATTTAAGCTCGGCAGACTTTAAAAGCTTTCCAGCGCTGACGAACTGATAAAGGTATGGACTTGAAGAGTCCAGCGCTTTGGTCAGCATAAAGGGCGCATGCTCGCGAGTGGCCGTTATCTTACCGGACAGATTATCCGTAGGGAGTCATATGCCGTGAGCCAGTGCGGTTATTTCTATACTTCCTTCTCGTTGCTGCACATCAACAGAGCCTTTGACGGGATTTCCACCATCATCCTTCAGCCATAAGTAAACAGGTATAGCCATTCTGTGAACTCATGTTTCGTGATTAAAGAGCAGGGATTATCGCCTTCTGTTCCTTTATGGCGGAAATGCCAATTGAGTTTTTATTGATTTAAATCAATGGAATGAATTGCTTTTAATTTTCGTTTCGGACGGAAATATGTGGCGTGGGATATGCCCGTTTTCTCTGCCGCTGTTTTAAATGACTGCCCCGGGCGGATCAATCTCAGTGCTGATAATGTCGCACTATGTGGTTTTCAGCCGAACTTCACAGCGGACTCCCTTGCAGCAGCCCGACCGTCATTGGTCCGCTCTTTGAGACCAGTTCTCACACCTGCCAAAAGATAATTTCACATTTTGGCCCGATCCCATCGAATGCTGACCTTTGGGCCTGTCATGCACACGATGAACAGTGACGTAAAGTAATCGCATAAGCGTCAGTAAAGCTGGCTGATTTTACTGAAACTGTTTATGGAGCCTGGCATGAAGCTAACCCAAATTCGCAACGCTACGCTGTTACTGGAGTATGCAGGAAAAAAATTCCTTATCGATCCTATGCTGGCCGAAAAAGAGGCCTGGCCAGGCTTTGCCGGCAATGCCCGACCTCACCTCAGAAATCCGATGGTAGATCTGCCAGTCCCGCTGGACGAACTGCTGGCAGTAGATGCGGTCATCATCACCCACACCCATGCCGATCACTGGGATGAAGCTGCGCAACAGCAGGTGCCAAAGAATATGATGATTTACAGCCAGAATGAAAGTGATGCTGCGCTGCTTCGTTCACAGGGTTTTGAAAACGTGCGGATGCTGCAGGATGAAAACCGTTTCATCGATGGTCTCATTCTATATAAAACCGATGGGCAGCATGGCAGTAATGCATTGTATGCTGACAAAGCAATGGGCGAGATTCTGGGTGATGCCTGTGGTCTGGTGTTTACTCATCCGGCAGAAAAAACGCTGTATGTTGCTGGCGATACGGTGTGGGTCAAACCTTATGTCAGAAGTCTGCAACGTTTCCAGCCGCAGGTTGTGGTGTTAAATATTGGCAATGCTACCAACGATCTCTATGGTCCGATTATTATGGGCAAAGAGGATACGCTGCGTACCCTGAACATCCTCCCTGGCGTGATAATTGTTGCTTCTCATATGGAAGCCATCAACCACTGCCTGTTGACCCGTGCTGAACTGCGCGCCTATACCTCAGAACAGGGTATTGCTGACAAAGTGCTGATCCCGGAAGATGGTGACTCCATGACGTTCTAATCGACCCTTCACTGAAGCGAAGGCGCTTTGTGAACGGCTTATGCTTTACAATCGGTTTCCACCGGCATGCTTGTACAGTGAGGGAAGATAATGGCTGGGCTCAGAGTCGCAGTGCTGGCAACCGCAGGTTTTAGTCCATTTCACTTTTCAGTTCCCTGCATTTTATTTGGATCGGCTATGCCCCAGCAGGCGCTGTTTCAGGTTGATGTTTTTGCAGAAAAACCTGGCGTGGTTCGTTCCGATATGGGACTGTCAATCACCGTAGAATATGGCCCAGAACTCCTTGATCAGGCTGCGATTATTATAGTTCCCTACTGGCACAATCTGGCTGAACAACCGGCGCAGGTGCTGCTTAATAAGCTGGTAGCGGCCTGGCAGCGTGGTGCGGAAGTCGTTGGACTGTGTCTGGGCACATATGTACTGGCTTATGCAGGTTTACTTGATCAGCGCCGGGCTGCCACACACTGGGAATTTGAGCAGGACTTCAGTTCCCGCTTTCCGGCCGTTCAGCTCGATAGCAACGCGCTCTATGCCCGTGACGATCGTCTGATAACCTCTGCTGGTACCGCTGCAGGGATCGACTGCTGTCTGGATATCATCCGTCATCACTATGGTAGTGCCATTGCCAATCGGGTAGCGAGACGAATGGTGGTGCCGCCCTACCGTGAAGGCGGTCAGGCGCAGTTTATTGAGCGTCCGGTTCCGGAAACAACGCGTGACAGTAAGATTAATGCACTGCTGGCGTCACTGCGGGAGAATCTGCATAAGCCGCAGAATCTTGATTCCCTCTCGCGCAGGCTCAGCATGAGCCGGCGAACGCTGACCCGTCACTTCCAAAGAGCAACGGGTATGTCTCTGGGTGAGTGGTTGACGGCTGAGCGCCTTCAACGCAGCCAGTGGCTATTGGAAACAACCACTATGAATATTGAAAGTGTGGCCGAAAAGGTGGGTTTTGAGTCGCCGGTTTCATTTCGTCAGCGTTTTAAATCGCGGTTTGGTGTTTCACCCAGCGAGTGGCGTCGAACGTTTCGTGGTTCTGAGCCAGTGATGGCCAATGATAACGTGGAAAAGAAGGACGCCAGGACACCAGGATAAATATCTGTGCCATGGGACTCTGCGGACCGGAATATTGCCGCCCATTGGCGGTCAACACTCCGGCAAGAAATTAGCGCGATTAAATCAGGAAATCATCCAGTGACTGGCCATTTTCGATCGCAGTTTTAATGGCTGAAGGGGTTCGGCCCTGACCCGTCCAGTAACGAACCTGACCGTTTTCATCATTGTAACGATATTTAGCCGGACGCTTCGCCCGTTTCTTTTTGCCGGTTACCAAAGGAGAAGCGCTATTTACCAGTTCCAACGGATTAATTCCTTCTTCCATCAGCAACTCCTGATAAAACGCCAGCTTTTCAGCTTTCTCACGGGCTTCTACCTCTCGTGCACTTTCCTCTTCACGACGCTCATTTACCACTGTTTCTAATTTCTGGTGTAGCTCTGCCAGCAGATCCAGCGTCATATTGCGTGCCTCAGCACGCATTGTGCGGATATTATTCAGGCTGCTCAGATTCTTACTCATACCAATCCTCAAATACTCAAGTTAATCAATAAAGTGCAAATTATTCAGCCAGCAAGGGTAACATTTCCGTACGCGGCATTTGAAGGGCCAATGTGGTTTTATTCGCTGTTTATCAGGTGAGAATGGTGGTATCTAATCCAGTAAATCGTACAGTTTAAGCGTAATCTGCTGGCTAATGCCTGGTTTTCGTTATAGAAGCGGCGCTGGGTTTAGAATTTTCTTTTTTATTAACTGTGCGTGAATCAGAAATGAGGTTTTATTCAGGACAGGCATGATGCCTTGCCATGATAGTGGTTGGCCATCGCCAGAAATTCGTCGTGGTTTTGAAGCATTATCCTTTGAGATGTTCTGCTCAACGTGGCGGCAACAGGTTTAAATCTGAGGACGAGGCAAAAACCGGAAGAAGGTCGATAACGCGAAAAATATGGCGACAAAGATCCTGCTCATCATCTTGCAGTGTTGCGCTGGTGCGGGTGCAATCTGACAACAGTAAAGATACGCCGCCGGGTCCCTTTGGTTATATTGGTGTGGCCTTTACCCGTCGTGAAGGGATAGATGTCAACGTTGCCCGCGCACGGCTTGACGGTGTTTTGCCTAAGGGACGCTCAGCAATCTGATGCACCAATGGGTAACCGGGCGTTTTTTCCGACCCTGATGGCAATACGCGTGAACTCTCTTATAGTCAGCAGATCGGCCTGGAAATTATCAGCGCTCGTAACATGTAAGCGCTGAATAAATAAATCAGCTCAGGGGAAGAATGAAGCCGGGTGTCTGTTGCGGAAGATGTTCAGCAACTAAGTGTAGTGAAACGCCTGGGAAGAACTGTAGATTGACGGATGAAACAAATTGCAGAAGGGCGGGGTAAGGGCCGACGGATAATGTCAGAGCTACTACCGGATGTCGATGTGATATAAAACAGCCTGCTTAAAGCAGGCTGTTTTCATGTATGCAGACTGAGTTAAATCAGGAAATCATCCAGTGATTTACCTGCATCAACGGCTGATTTAATAGCTGAGGGTGTACGGCCCTGGCCAGTCCATTGCTTAACTTCACCATTTTCGTCGGTGTACTGATATTTAGCTGGTCGAGGTGCGCGTTTTTTCTTCTCAGCGGGTGCAGTTGGCATACCATTTAACAGTTCATTAGGATCGATACCCTCCTGCAACAGTAACTCGCGATATTTTGCCAGTTTCTCGGCTTTTTCACGATTAGCTGCTTCCGAAGCCTGAGCTTCTTCCCGACGCTCACTCACTACAACTGACAGTTTTTCCAGCATTTCTTCCAGGGCAGCCAGGTCAAGCTCGCGAGCGTTTGCGCGAAGGGTACGGATATTATTCAAGCTGTTGAGAGTGTCACTCATCAAAGTCACCATAGTCATGTTCAGATAATAAAATACAGAGCGGGTTCACGCTGATGCTTTTCGTCAGACCTGCTTTTTTAGAATGCTTGCCTTCGAAGAATCAAAATACAGAACCGATAGTTCAACGCTAACATATTAATCGCTTTCTACAAGAGTTTAAACTGTAATTACCGTATCACCCTTAAATTGAAGCAGAGTTACTCTTTGCGGTGCTCTTAGCTCAAAATGTCAAAAAAAACGACATCTGAAAAGTTAGTTAATTGGGAGCGGGTATAGGGAAATTGTGCTTTAACGCTGTTTTCAGCAAAGTCGCTTCGCAAATCCTGTACACGCATTGCTCTGAAAATTAAAGGTAATGATTCAGGGCAGACAGCTAAAACTGGATAAGATCATGATGTTAATCGTAATTTTGTTGAATGACTGGCACGGTGACGCTTTAAATAATTAGCCCACTGATTAACTGTGGTTATTTGTAACGCCATGATAATGGGTTGTTTTTTTCTTATGCAGCGCATAGGGTTATTTAAGAGCGGGCCGGCCTGCGTTATGGCTGATTTAAGCGTTTGCATCCACCTACAGCCATCAAATAAATGGATACAAACTCGTCAAAACGAGAGCCACCCGTTGTGGGCTAAAGTCAATTATTTACAAGAGTCATGATTTTTGAAGCTCTGTAAAGATTCAAAGAGGGAGGTAGTTTACAACGTAATCATAGACAGCATTATTTCCCCACGTTATTACCCTGTTGTCATTGATGCTGATAACGGAAGCGATAGCATTTTTCATCGATATTCATTCAGCTCAGTCCGTGAACCATGTGATTTTGCAATCACCTCGCCAGCCTGTCCCAAAACACATCGATGGACATGCTGCCAGACACTGAACTGAAAACGGTGTGCCAGGAAGCGGCTATTATTAACCTGGCTAATTAATTCGTCGTCAGCAGCGCATAATGCCAAAAACCTGTAATAGATATTTCACAGTACAATGTCAGAGCAAATGGGGTCGTCGAAGAATAATCATAGAACAAGAGAGTATGAAAAAAAGCAGTCTGCTAACTTTGTCGCCCATTGTCATCAGTTATCCAGTGCGACGGTTAGCTATACTGTATATGGCATAGGCTTTGTCAGTGTCCTGGGTTTTCTGGAGGATTGACGTGTTCAAAGGCAATAAAAAGTCACTACCGGTGCGCTACTGCAAAACGTGTAACAAACCGATGTCATGGCGAAAAAAATGGGAAAGGTGCTGGGAAGAGGTTCTGTATTGCTCGGAACGGTGCCGTCGGCAGCGTACTGCACAGCAGCAGCAGGATGATGCCCGAATAAATTCCGGCCACAATCGATAAAACCTGTCGGGTCAGTGCTGGCCAGGATTTTACCTGGCCTCTGACAGTTCAATGTCGTTAGTGCTGAATCTCAATCTGTTGCCAGCCTTGTTTGAACATACAGTCTTTCACCAATATGTCTCGCTGACTTTCATTAGCATCGCTGGTTGAGTAATTCGTATCAGTTGTCTTGTGTTTCTTGTCTTTTGAGGTGTATTTACCGCTAACGACATTGTCTGGCGGTAAATCCCTGAGTGCCTGAGCTTTACAGGCTGTTTCTGCCACGAACTCCTGCTGCTCAGATGCGTCAGGCTTGACCCATTTATACTGGACACATCCTGTCAGACAAAGGGTAAATAACATCAACATGAGTGGTTTCATCATCTGTTTCTCACTGCTTTCCGTCAGAGTCATAACGAAAAATGGGTAAAGAAACCGATCAGTCAAGCTGGCTGGTTTCCTCACCCTATAGAAGAGGAGCGTTATCTGATATTAAAATGTCAGGCCGCCACCAATGTAAGGCCCATCGATCAGGGTATGGCCCGGGCGTCCATCTTTGCCATCAACACCTGCATAACGGTAGCCGGCTTTCAAGACCAGCGGCCCCAGCGGTGACCAGCTTATGCCGGCGTTCGCTTCCACAAAATTCTTAACGCTGTTAGTCAGTTGTTCCGGAGCAGAATATCCCTCACCATAAATCGCAAAATCAGCGGGCAGATTGATTTTCACACCGCCACCGACAGGAAATGCGACGCCGTTATCCCCTTTCTTGCCACCAAGATAAGTGGCTTTGGCGCCAGCAGTCAGCATTACCGGACCAAGTTCAAGATTATAACCGGTACCCGCCTGACCAATCTGAACACCATCCGCCGTATTTTTGATCCACTGGCTATCCAGATAAATTCCGCTGGATGAGCGGCCAATTTCTGCGTCCAGCGCAGTGGTATTTTTACCTTGCTCCACATTCAAGCCAATGGCCATTGCAGACGAAGAGACGCACAGCAGCATACCCATGCTGATTACAGAAAGTTTCATTGTTCAGTTCCACTGCTTTTAAATTTTAAAATTAATGATTACGATTGCTGGCTGAATTGATTTATTTTTGTACAATTTCTTTAACGTCGTGCTGCTGCAACTGATGCATATTTCCGTCTGCATCTTTATACGAGATCATGCCAGTTTGTTTATCTTTGGCGGGTTTACCATGAGTCGTGATCATGTGCCCGTCATTGGTAGAGATGACATAATTGCTTGAGCAGGCGGTCATGGATATTACTGCAGCCGTCATCACAATAGCGCAGACGAATTTTTTGCCAGAATTGAAAGATGTCATTTCACTGTCCTGTCATTAGTTTTTAAGAAGATGTGGCATTATTAGCTAAAATTGTTAAACGACACGATAACAATTCCAGCCTTCGGAAAATTATCTGCCAAAAGACTGATGCAGATCAATTGTAATGTGTTGGGGTGTATGATGATTAAGCATGTTTTGTTAAAAAGCTGCAATAGAAAATCAAACATGTATTTGCGATAAATGAAACTTTCAATTCAGATAAAGAAAATCCTGAATGTGCATCTGATTATAAAATGAACGACGCACTATTTAAATAAGCTGAACTTAAATTTATAACCGCTTTTCTCAGATGATAAAAAATCGGGATGTGAAGGGAATAAGTGTTAGCCGTTCCACAGGAAAATGGAAAGTATAATTTATATTAAGTGATAAAAGAGCAATAACGCGACAGGTTAGTTACAACACCCTGTTAAATTAGTTTCAATAACACGAGAAGGCCTGCTGATTTTGTGTGTTTATTGACGTACTAAAAACAAAGTTATTCTGGAATTCCGAGTGCCTTTTGACTAGCCGCCCCCGCGCCCCGAAGGGGCGTACATAGACGTGATAGACTTATGTATGATGTAACTAATTTTCTGCAAGATCCTGTTTAAGTGCTATTGTTGGGTTCTGATTTTTCCCTTTAAATTGATGAATGTATTAACTTTTAGCAGCGATCCCGTAACTGTCCTCTAATCCTGAACAGCTACAACATTAAAACTTGCGTAAGGCTCATATCAGCAAACTATAAATACGTTCCAGCTAACTTCAACGGCGGTATAATCAGCCCTTAAACGCATAGGCCGTAGCCTCAAAGGGCATGTTTCGGTTTTGGCTCTGCCGTTTTATCAATGGGAGGATTAAGACTTGCTACATGCCATGATAATCAACCGTAAATGCCCTTGCAGCAAATAAAAGAGGGAAGATCAGTGTGTTTTTTCACTACTCAGAAACGATATCATCTGAATCGACAAAAACCACAGTTTTATAATCGGTAAGATTCTTTTACGAAGTCCAGTGAAGCTGGAGAAGCGTCATTTTTAACAGAGTGTCCGGGAATATTGTAGTGGTTACACATCCGTAATGCGCACTCCCCATAAATCAATACCGTGAACCGCTGGTGTATCCGCCATTTAAACTACGGTTATAGAGGATGAATTATAAAAATAACTTTTCAATAAAGCTCAAAGGTGGTTAAAAGACAAATTCCTCAGCCTTATTTCGAATGTAAGGCTGATGACGTTTATTGCCTCTCTGACCTCAATAGTGCAGTGGAGACGTCTGAAATGGCGCTGCCTGACCTGATAGATGGCTTAATGCTCAATTTACTGCATCATCCGAATGGTCTGTTTCAAATGCTAAGCTACTACCGGAACCTGATTAAGCCTACTTAGTTACTGTGTTCGGATACCCGTTTTTTACATCTCAAGGGTTCGTAAAAGCCAATCTCTGGATTTAGAGATGAGTGCAGGCAACCCTGAAAATTGCCAGATGTCACCTGAAGGACGGCATCGGCCACCATACCGCCCGCTGCAAATAAGCTAAAAATTATCGAGTGAAACTACCATCACCCACCTGCGCCTGTTCGTACCATGCCATCAGTTCCATGGTGCCAGGCTCATTCTCGGCGGGTGCCCATGGGGCAAGATCCTGTTCAGTAACTGGCTGGTAACCGCCATGCTTTACCTCAAAAATAACCCCGCCTTTATCCATGGAGAGTACCGCATGCCAGATGCCGGCATCCGTTTCGAGCACCTTGCACTCTTCACCCAGCATCACCCGCTGGGTCACATAACCATTGTCATCAAAATTTAATACCAGGAAGCGTCCTCGAAGAGGCATCAGCAATTCAAAAGTATGCGGATGGCGGTGTGGGCGCACATAAGTGCCCGGCTCCATAGCGATGGCCAGACGTTGAACCGGATCGCTTAATTCGGGATGTAGATTACGATTAGCTCGCAAGCGAGGAGAGTGTGCAGCCTGTTCGCTTTGTTTCTGGAGGTCACTCAACGTAATTTGTTTCATATAATCCTTATTGATCCAGGGCTGCTCTCTACCCCAAGGTTACCGTAAGATTTTGTGCCATTCATTATGGCCGAATAGCCTCTGTAGTTGCCTGACATTGTCACCGCTTATGATGCAGGTCTGACTCAGTGGCAACAAGCCATGATGTCTCTATTTACACGTATCAGGCCATCTCACCCGTCACCAGGCTCCTGTGAAAGGATACGTTTTCTTCCACATACGCATTGACGACATGTTTTCTCTCGATTGCTCATTCCAGATCAAAAAGCGAAACGCTTATCATTTATAAAATGAGTGCTTCTTACCTTGAGGCAGAGCGTGTTATGGCAATTAACATGGGCAGTACCTATCGAATTCTTGGCTATAAGCCGTCTGTAAATTTCGCCTGGCGTCAGAAATTACTGACGATGGGCATGCTTCCCGGCGCCGTTTTTGAGACGGTTCGCGTGGCGCCAATGGGGGACCCTGTGCAAATTCGCACGCGCCGTATCAGTCTGGCAGTTCGACAGCGGGACCTGTCCTCTATGATCCTGGAGGAAATCGTCTGATGAAAAAGATCACTATCGGGCTGATTGGAAATCCTAACACCGGCAAAACCACGCTATTTAATCAGCTTACCGGAGCCCGGCAGCAGGTCGGTAACTGGGCGGGTGTGACAGTTGAGCGTAAAGAAGGGCAATTTTTTTACTGCACAGTCAGATGTCAGGCTCATCGACCTGCCCGGAACTCGTTCGCTGACGACGCTGTCTGCTGAAAGCGCCATTGATGAGAGCATCGCCTGCCAGTATCTCTATCAGGATCACGCCGATATGGTGATTAACGTGGTCGATGCATCCAGTCTGGAAAGTAATCTGTTCCTGACCCTGCAGCTACTGGAGCTTGGCGTGCCCTGCATTATCGCCCTTAACATGCAGGACGTTGCCGCCAGTCAGAACATCACTACTGATATTCAGGCGTTATCTGCACGTCTTGGCTGTCCGGTTGTTTCCGTGACCTCAACCCGGGGCGATGGTATTGCCCAGCTCAAAACCCTGATCGATCAGGCTCATGTTTACTGCGCTCCGGAACGGGTGCGTTACCCGGCCGCGATTAACTCAGCAATTGAGCAGCTGTGTCTGCAAATGCCCGAAACGATAGCGCCTCAAAAACGTTACTGGCTGGCATTGCAGCTGCTGGAGGGTGATATTAACAGCCAGAAGCTTTGCCCGGAGCTGCTCCCGCATTTGCCTGAGATGATGAAGCAGGCGGGCAACGACACCGGCGTACAGATTGCCGATTACCGTTATCGTGCCATCAACGCACTTTGCGCAGCCGTGAGTAATATTCATCAGGTATTACCTGCCGGTCGGACCCGTCAGATTGATAGTATCGTGCTGAATCGCTGGCTGGGCATTCCGATATTCCTGGCAGTGATGTATGTGATGTTTGTGCTCTCAATTAATATCGGTGCCGCACTGCAGCCACTTTTCGACAGTGGTTCTGTGGCCATATTTATTCATGGCATGCAATGGCTGGGCTATGTCGGCCACTTCCCGGACTGGCTGACCGTTTTTCTGGCCCAGGGCATCGGATCCGGCATAAATACCGTGCTGCCGATCATTCCTCAGATTGGCCTGATGTTCCTGTTCCTTTCTTTTCTGGAGGATTCAGGCTACATGGCGCGCGCTGCTTTTGTGATAGATCGGCTTATGCAGTCGCTGGGCCTGCCGGGTAAATCCTTTGTGCCGCTAATCGTCGGCTTTGGCTGTAATGTACCGTCAGTCATGGGCACCCGGACACTCGACACACCGCGTGAGCGCTTGCTTACGGTCCTGATTGCACCTTTTATGTCGTGCGGGGCGCGGCTGGCGATTTTTGCGGTTTTCGCTGCAGCATTTTTTGACGCGCATAGCTCCAGCCTGGTTTTCTCACTCTATTTGCTGGGCATTGTTGTTGCGATCATCACCGGGTTGGTACTCAGGCACACCCTGCTGAGCGGGGAAGCATCCCCGTTTATCATGGAAATGCCGGTCTATCACCGGCCTCATCTGAAAAGTCTGCTGTTGCAGACCTGGCAGCGGCTGAAAATGTTTGTCGTCCGGGCCGGACAGGTCATCATTTTGGTGAGCATGCTGGTTGGCGTACTGAGCAGCTTTGCATTTAATGGCCAGCTGGTCGAAGACATTAACCATTCTGCACTGGCGGCATCCAGTAAAGCGATTACACCTGCGTTGTTGCCGATTGGTATCACTCAGGATAACTGGCAGGCGACCGTTGGACTGGTGAGTGGCATTATGGCTAAAGAGGTCGTGGTCGGCACACTCAACAGCCTTTACACCACTGAAGCGCTCCAGAACAACGCGTTTGATCCGCAGACTTTTAACCTTAAAGCTGAGCTGACCGATGCGCTGACACAGACCTGGGCGGGGTTAACAGCTGCATTGAGAATTGATGCACTGGCTCATCCCATCGATGCCAGCAAAGGTGATGGTGAGATGGCATCCGGCTCTATGGGCATCATGTCAGCCAAATTTGGCAGTGGCTTCGCCGCATACAGTTACTTAATCTTTGTCCTGCTCTATGTGCCCTGTGTTTCAGTCATGGGCGCTATTGCGCGCGAAGCCGGCAGAAAGTGGATGATGTTCTCATTCTTCTGGGGACTGAATATTGCTTACACCACGGCCACGCTGTTTTATCAGACCGTCACGTTTACCGAGCATCCTGCATTTAGCGCAACCTGCCTGATTGGCATACTGTTGCTTAACATGGTCATTCTGTTTGCACTGCGAAAAGCAGGAAGCCGGGTGCAGGCAATACCAGGCATGATGCAGGAGGGAAAGGGACGTTGTCACGGCTGCCACGGCAGCTGCGATAAACAGAAAGGCTACGCACAATAAAAAGAAACAACAGATTCAATTACTTTATCCGCTGGGTGACGGGCTTTTCAGCGCCACAGCGGATAAGTGACGTTGATGATATTGTTCAGACAGATGTAAGCTGAATTAAAGTTCATCTGGAGTGATGTAAACCGCCTGAGAAGACCTATTAACAACCCCTGTCAGGAGACATGATTTTCCAGTGTGGGAAGCTGATGTTATAGAAGGGTGTGATGCTGGCAGCATCCCTGATCCTGGCTTCTGAAGCGAAATCTTTTTCCAGAACAGATGAGCCTAAAACAGCATACCTGGTGAATAAATGCTTTAAATCAGCGAGATAATGGGAACAAAGGCCAGATAACGACCTATTCAGTACAGGCTTACACACAGGCTGTCCACTTTTTCTGTGGATAACTTTAGCCTGAATATAGCTTCAGATGGCCTTTTTAGAAGCTATCAGTCAGATAAGTCAGTGTCAGCATACTGGTCCATAAACTCTACCATTGCGCCTTTATGTGCATCCACATGACGGATATACCGCATCAGGGTTTCCGGTTTTTTCCATGTGCCTTCCTGCATAATACGGGCAATCGGATAACCATTATCCGCCATATCCTGAGCGGCACCCACCCTGGCACTGTGGCCACTCCAGCCACTGTAGCGATTTTTGTTAGCTTTCACCGCGCCAACGTTCCCAGCGCTGCGCCATGCACGGTTAAAGATCTGTTCCAGAGCCCGGGTACTCATTGGCTTTTCGGCAACCAGTACGCGGCCAGATCGATGAACTGCGGTAAACAGATAAGCATCGGGCTGATTAGAGAGTCCGGAGGCTTCTATCCACTGTTCCAGACGTTGGGTTGAGCGGGTGCCGAGCGCCTTGATTAATCCACCGGTCTGCACAATCGTTTTTGTCCAGGCAACATCCAGAATGATACGGCCATCAACGGCGTGCATCACATCACGCACCCTTAATCGCGACAGTTCACTGATACGGAGTAGCGTGGCATAGGCTACGTGTAAAAAGGCCAAATCGCGCACTAACTGAAGGTTTTCAGCTCCTGACCATTTTCCATCCAGTACCAGCAGGTCAGTAAGCCTGAAGGGAACAGCCTGGCCAGCACGTTCACCGTTCATCACGGCCACGCGATTTATCTTCTTTATGGTACGAAAAACCAAAGGAGATACATTCGGCACCGGCAATCCGGCGTTACGGTGTAACATCGAGATCAGGGCCGCGTGTGAAGTAATCGTTGAAGAAGCCCGACCACTTTGAGCAAGAAACGAGAGATAGTCGCGCAGGTCATCAGCGCTCATCGGCAGGAAGCTGCGCTGGTTATCTTCCGACCAGCGATTACAGATCCGCATGACGCTAATCAGCTGCCGCCAGGTGTTAGGTGAGAAAGCCTCTTTATCCTGGACGAATTGCCTGAGGCGTTCTGTGATGTCGCTGTTCGGATCCACACTCAAATAGGTGACAGGCTCTAACTCATTCATTTTGCTCACTTATCAACCAAAACATGTCCTGACAACGCTACGTGAATTCTGAGAAGTTAGCAGGGGGATTTACCTGCCAGAATTCACGTAGCGTTGTCATCTATCGGTGTGGCATTGTTATAGTTTCCATCATAACCCGGCAGCATCAGCCTGTCATAACTTCGTATAAGAATAATTATACGAAGTAAGAATGTCTGATACCGTTCAACGTATTGTTAGCCCTGCCGGGGGTGGGATCATGGGACGAGGAGATCTGCATCGCCTCATAGAGCAGTAAATCTCATACTCACTGAAGCATTTGTAGGTGCATCAGCTATGCGGCGAAAAATTGATGACTGTAAGTCATTAACGCTAATAAACATTCTGTAATACTGAATATTTAATTAATAACCCTATGAGCCATCATAAAAAAATAGTTGATAAAATTAAGGATGAAAACAGATTACAATTACGCTCTTGATTGAATTTATTTAATTATTCTATTGTCGCGCTAATGTGCAAAATAATTATGCGTTTTTCACATGGACTTGGATATTTCTTTATTACCTCACTTAGCACAGGCGGTGACTCCAGCCAATGGCGTGGTACAGCGATTACGCTGGAAAAAAATGAGGTGTCAAAATAATGAAAAAAAGTTTACTCGCACTGTGCCTGCTGGGCTTTATCACTGCACCAGCGATTACGTTAGCACAGCAACCGGTTACCTGTATAAAAGTGTCTGAACAGGATGTCGCCAGCCTGTTTGATAAATGGAACGATTCTCTGGCAACCGGCGACGCGACAAAAGTCTCTGAGTTATATGTCAGCGATGCCGTTTTACTGCCAACCATTTCAAATAAAGTACGATTAACCGATAAGGAACGTATTGATTATTTCAAAAACTTCCTGAAAAAAGGTCCAATCGGCAAAATCGATTCGCGCACCATCAGAATGGGTTGTAATAAGGCTATTGATACCGGCGTTTATACTTTCACCTTCAAGGACCATACGCACGTCACAGCACGTTATACGTTTACTTATGTCTGGGATGGTCAGGGCTGGAAGATTTCAACTCACCACTCCTCAGCAATGCCAGAGCCTGTGAGCCTGCCTTAACAGCACGTTCGGCAGGATGATAACCAGCTTCGCATTGCGAAGCTGGTTTTTTAACTCCGGCACTGCAGGATTATCATATAACTGCCCCCGTTCCCGGCAGGCAGTTAATTAATGACACAATCCAATTAAATTAATTGGACACCTGAAACTTATAAAAACCATTGGAGCTTAAAATCCTGGTGCGAATCTTTTTTTGCGGATTGCATCTGTAAAGCGAAAATAAACGCCAGATAGCGTTCGAATTAATTATCAGACTGAACGTTACTGCCGCACCCCATTTTCTATCGACAATATATTTAATCGCCGTTACCAATCTGCCAGATAAACGTCGGATCGTTACCGTTTACCTCCCAGTCACCCACGTTACGTATTTTGTAGATCACTGGATTATGTGATGAGACCGTCCGGGCATTGCGCCAGTGCCGGTCCAGCACCTTGCTGACACGGGTGTCGGAAGCGCCAAGGGCATTGAAGAATTCCGTAGCGGCACGCGTCACTAACTCAACCGCGACCACCTGCGCCCGGGCGGACTCCACCTCTGCCTGTACGTTAGCCGCGTGAAGCTCTGCTTCTTCAACACTGCTTTGTTGCAGTTCAAATGCCCGCTGTAATGAGTGGGTCGCCCGATCCACGGCGGTTTCAGCAGCCCAGGTCCAGCTGCTGATCTGACCGACCACCTGTAAAACCTGCACATCCTGTTTGACCTGAGACGCGTTGCCGTGGCTGTAAATCCTCTTACGGTGCGCAACACCCTGAGACACATCACGAACTATGGCCCGACCTATACCCGCCAGCGTGGCTAATAATACATGCTGATAAAATGCGGTCTGGTAACGAAAGCGCTCACTGAAATCATAAACGTGCGGCTGCTCCACATAGGCATGATTAAAGCGTGTTGTGCCGCTACCGGTCAGACGCTGCCCGAAGCCATCCCAGTCGTCATCACATTCCACCTCACTCTGATGGGTGTTTACCAGAGCAATCACGTCACGACCGTTGTCAGTACGCTTTGCATAGACATCAATCCAGTCCGCATAAAGTGTGCCGGTGCTGTAAAACTTTTCGCCACTGATCCGCCATCCTCCCTCTGTGGGTGAGACCTGAGTGTTGACCTCACCCAGCTTAACCGCCCCGATCTCGCTCCAGCCGCTACCCACCAACTCACCATCCACGAAACGTCGAAACCAGCGCCGCCGATCTTCACTTTCTGGCTGGTTCAGACGATCTTCGATAAAGGCAAAGTGCGCGCGCAGGGCCTGCGGCAGATTCGAATCAGCCTCGGCCAGGCCAGTCAGCAGGGAAAAGAGCTGCGGCAATGAAACACCAAAACCACCTTCCTCTTTTGGGATACGCAGGGTGCCGAATCGCGCCGCTTTCAGCCAGCGAATCGGCTCATGCAGCAGAGTGCGATCGGCTTCACGTGCGGCGGCACCCTCAGCAATGCGGATAAACAGTGGCCTGAACTGTTCGGTCAATGCGGCAAATTCAGTGCGACTTAATTCAGACATGATTTTCTCCTGATTCGGGGTGTTCATCAATGTCCTGTCGGGTCGGTTCAAACCGGATAATCAACAGGAAAATAATGGGAATAAGGGCGGCGAGAGATACGATCCAGAACATATTAGTGCCATAACGAGCCTGCAAAACTGGCAGGATAAACAACGCCAGCGCACTTCCGATGCCAGAGAGCGAGCGACTAAAACCAACACCGGTTGCACGAATGTGGGTCGGATAGGAGAGCGCCGGATAGATCATTAACTGCGCGCCAGGTCCAAATCCTTCGGCAAACAGCCAGAGTCCCAGCAACAATACAGCAAACACCACACCGAGGGTGGCCTGCGGATGACCGATCAGTGCCAGCGAAATCAACGCGATAAACTGCAGCGCAAAGCCGGCAATCGCTACATGCCGTGAAGGGAATTTCCAGGCCAGCCGCATGCCAAGCAAACCGCCGGTAAAAGCAAACAACGCATTCAGACCCAGCGAAGCGGAAATCGTCTCAAAGACGCCCGCCCCAAGGAACTGCGCCAGAATGGAGGGCAGGAAGAAAGCAATGGCAGTGTACTCAAACGAGATACAGACGTTCATCACTGCGCTGACGACGGTACGTTCCAGGTAAGGCTTCTGAAACAGTACGCGGATACGCACTTTCGGTGTCGCTTTAATAGTTTCGGCTTTAGCGGGCTGCTCCTCATGCGCAACAATGCCGTAGGAGTCACGCAGAATACGCACGGCACCGCTCAGATCGCCCTGATTAGCTGCCCACAGTGGTGACTCATTCATAAACTTACTGCGCACCGCGATAATCAGCAGCGCCGGTACGGCGCCAAACAGCAGCGAGGCACGCCACAGCCAGTCGATGTGTTCAGCGGGCAGCAGGAAATAGAGTGCAAAAATAATAAAGAAGCAGACTGATGAGGCGGCATACCACATCGGACACCACGCCGCGAGCCGCGACGCTTTGTTTCCCTTGCCGGAGAATTTAGAGAACTCCGCCAGATAAGCCATGGCCACCGGCAGATCGATTCCTACTCCGACTCCCATCAGAAAGCGCGCTCCGATCAACACCCAGACATTGGGTGCCAGGCCCGCAGCTATAGCCGAAACCACAAAGAACAGCATGTCCGCCATAAACACTGAGTAGCGGCCATATTTATCAGTCAGCCAGCCGCCGACCAGATTACCGACGATGGTGCCAATCATAATCGAAGAGGTCACCAGTCCGGTCAGGACTGGGGTTAAGCCAAACTCTTTCACTACATCGTCAATACCATAGGAGAGCGTGGTGAGATCGTAAGCGTCGAGAAACACGCCCCCCAGTGCCAGGAAAACGATCCAGCGGGCATAGCTATTTTTCGCTGTATGACTGTTGATAAGCCGGGCCACATCACTCACCGAACCAACCGGTGAGGAGTGAGGCGGCGGGGCGGTCAGGGTGTCGTCAATATTTAATGTACTCATCGTATCCTCGTTATTATATTCAGCAGGTAACGAGGGTTTTATAGGCATTTGCGGCCCAGCTAACAAGCAACAAATAAAGATAACTATTTCAATATATTCAATAAGTTATTCACTCAAACTAATCACGAAAAAAGCCGGATGAATAGCTGGATTCATCCGGTAAGAAGCAAAGCATTTGTGTTTTTAAAACCTGAAAATCACGGTTTACTGCCAGCCCATAAAGCGTGGGTTCAGGCGTGACACCAGGCAGTGAACGTCCCGTCTCATCCCGACATTTCGGCGCTGTTTATCTGCTGTTCTGTGTCCGCGGTCCGACGATAACCGGCTCCGGGATGCGGCAAGGCCAGTCGTGGCCCCTGTCCAAACAACTTTTCACGCAGCGTGCCGGGCTGATAGTCCTGTTTGTAGACGCCACGCTTTTGCAGTTCCGGCACCAGCAATTCCACCACATCGGTGAAGGTTTCATGGGTCACGGCGTAGGCGAGGTTAAACCCGTCAACGTCGGTTTCTTCAATCCAGCTCTGCAATTCATCAGCCACGGTTTCGGCGCTGCCTGCCAGCAGCGGACCAAAGCCGCCAATGCCCACCCAGTCTGCCAGACCCTGCACCGTCCACTGCCGATGAGGATCGGCAGTAGAGAATGTCTCAACCGCCGACTGAATGGCATTGGTATGGAGATGCTTCAGTACCTGATCCGGCTGATACTGCCCGAAATCGATACCTGTCCAGCCCGAGATCAGCGCCAGCGCGCCTTCGTAACTGACATAGCTTTTGTACTCCTGCCATTTCGCCTGCGCCGCCAGGTCGGTTTCACCCACAATAACCGTCTGCAGATTGAAGATCAGTATTGAACGCGGATCGCGTCCTGCCTCTGCTGCCCTTTGTCGAATATCCGCTACGGTTTTCTTTAGCAGCACTTTTGACGGTGCCGCGACAAATACACATTCAGCATGCTCCGCTGCAAAGGCTTTACCGCGGCTGGAGGCGCCGGCCTGATAAAGCACCGGCGTGCGCTGCGGTGACGGCTCGCAAAGATGAATGCCCGGCACCTGGAAAAACGTGCCCTGATGATTAATCGGATGGATTTTTTTAGGGTCGCTGAAAATTTGACGTTCACGATCACGCAGGACAGCACCGTCTTCCCAGCTACCTTCCAGCAGCTTATAGATGACCTGCAGATACTCATCGGCATAGTCGTAGCGCGCATCGTGGTCGGTCTGAGCCTGATGCCCGATATTGCGCGCACCACTTTCCAGATAGGAGGTCACAATATTCCAGCCAATGCGACCTTTGGTCAGATGATCCAGGGTCGAGATCCGCCGCGCAAACGGGTAGGGATGTTCAAAGGAGAGCGAGGCAGTCAGGCCAAAGCCCAGGTGTTCTGTCACCATGGCCATCGGCGTGATCAACGCCAGCGGATCGTTTACCGGCACCTGCGTAGCCTGACGGATAGCGGCATGGTTATTACCGTTGAGCACGTCATAGACACCCAGCACGTCAGCAATAAACAGCCCATCAAACTTACCGCGCTCCAGCAGCCGCGCTAAATCGGTCCAGTACTCCAGGTCTTTGTACTGCCATGAGCGGTCACGGGGATGCGCCCACAAGCCGGGTGACTGATGACCGACACAGTTCATATCGAAAGCATTCAGGCGAATTTCACGTTGCGATGACATAGCGACTCCTGAGCGGATGCGGCAATCGCTTGCCGCCCACTATTAATAATGTGGTTTAAGGTCGGGGATTTAGTAAGTCAGTGAGCCAGGACATCGCTCGCTGAGCGACAGCGGCGAGGTGCTAAGCAGTTGCCGTGCGACAGATTCAGCATGTTCCGCCACCTGCGGTAATCCCATCAGCTCGCCAAAACGACCCCGAGCGGCAGGCCCGGCGACGTAAAGACTGGAATTCGCTTCACCGTTAACATTCAGCGTCTGTGACAGCGCATTAACATGGATTCCCAGCGCCAGCGGATCGGGCTGAATCACGCCGTCACTCTGCAGCTGTCTCAACAGCGCGTTGCTGTTAAGCAAAGCGTTGTGCGCGGGGCCGGTGGTGACAATCACTTTCTCCACCTCGAGCATATGCGATTGCGCGCCACGCAGGCGCAGCGTCAGCCGGAGCGTTTCGCCACCCGATTCGGCTGCGATCAGGCGCGCCGCCAGCAACGACAGCTGACCGCTGGCCTGCTGCTGGCTGAGAACCTGGCTCACCTGCGGTGCAATCCGGTAGCGATGGACGTCCCACCAGGGGCGAAGATGATGCAGAAAGCGTTGCTGCTCGTGCAGCGACAGACTCTGCCAGATGCGCTGACCGTTACGGCGGATGTCATCCAGTACCAGCTGCCAGGGCAGATTCATCGCCGCCGCATTTCTGACTTCCTGACGCACCCGATGTAACCAACTGCGCGCGGTAGCAGTCTGCGGCTGACTGTAATCCAGCGTGTAGTTCTCTGAACTGCCACTGAGGTTTGCACGCGGAAGCTGTCCACGGCGGGAGAAAGCGGTGATCGCTCCACGATGCTTCTGACGATGTAGCGACGCCACCACATCTGACATCGTCAGACCTGACCCGATGATTGCGACCCGATCGTAAGGGGCGACTTGTGCCAGCGCATCGCTCTGCCACGGATTAGCAATCAATCCCGGATGGTCCTGAAGCGACTTCAGCAGAACAGGAAGGTCCGGCGGTGGATGGCTGATCGCCAGCACGACCTGATCGGCCCGGATCTGCTGCCCTGAAGCCGTGGTCACCACCCCATTCTTAAAAGCGACCGCACTGTCACGAAGATGGTTAAGTTTTACTGGTGAGCGCTGCTGTTGAGACTCAAACTGCGCATTGACCCAGCGACCAAACTCACCACGTTGCGGATAGACGTTATCGTCATGCCAGAGTGCCTGCGGATCGGCGCTAAAAGCCGGTGATGCGCGATAGTCGCGGTCGAATGCGCCCTCGTCATCACCTGCCAGCTGCATTCTGGCGGCTGGCACATTAATGCGGTGAGCTGGATCGGTAGTGCCATATGCCACGCCCTGCGCAAGCTGCGCGCGCGGTTCAATGACCGTTACCTGCAATCCCGACTCACCCAGCCGGGCCAGATGGATCGCCAGCGCGGTACCGGTGAACCCACCGCCGATAATGACAATCTGCTGTTGTAACATACACAAGCCTTCTCTTCTTTTAACTGGCTAACTGGCGCTGGCCTGTTTGTCAGGACGACGGTCACCGCCAATGGTTTCACCAAACGGACCTGTGTTCACGCTGCGCTGTTTCTTTTCGGTGTTGGCGGCCAGCGGCAATAGCGGCATCACCAGTTCAGCAAAGCGGTGTGCCTCTTCGAGATGCGGATAGCCCGAGAAAATAAAGTTCCCGATGCCCAGCGCCTGATACTCCCGGATGCGATCGGCAACCTGCTGCGGATTGCCCACCAGCGCGGTTCCGGCACCGCCGCGCACAAGACCGACGCCTGCCCAGAGATTAGGGGCGATGCGCAGGCTCTCTCGCGAGCCCTGATGTAATGCACTCATCCGTGCCTGTCCGGCTGAATCCATACGCGCAAAGATTTTCTGCGCGGCGGCGATAGTCTCTTCATCCAGATGAGAGATCAGCCGATCCGCAGCCGCCCAGGCCTCCTCTTCGGTTTCACGGACAATGACATGCAACCGGATGCCATAAGAGAGAGTACGGCCGCTCTCCTGCGCCCGTTGACGCACCACCGCCAGCTTTTCCGCCACCTGTTCAACCGGCTCGCCCCATGTCAGATAGGTGTCGATCTGATTCGCTGCAACATCGATTGCCGCATCCGACGATCCACCAAAATAGAGCGGCGGCCCCTTTTCCTGCACCGGCGGGAAGAGAATTTCTGCGCCTTCTACGCGGATATGCTCGCCCGCAAAGTCGACCTTCTCGCCTTTCATCAGGCGGGAGTAAACCTCAAGAAACTCCCGGGTCACTGTATAACGCTCTTCATGGCTCAGAAAGATACCGTCACCTTTGTTCTCCACCGGATCGCCACCTGTAACCACGTTAATCAGCAGACGTCCGCCGGATAGACGATCCAGCGTGGCCGCCATCCGCGCCGCCAGGCTCGGCGGTTGCAGACCAGGGCGAACCGCCACTAAATAGCGCAGCGTTTTGGTGACCGGCGCCAGGGCCGAGGCAACCAGCCATGAATCCTCGCAGCTTTTACCGGTCGGGATTAATACACCGTAGTAGCCCAGATTATCTGCCGCCAGCGCAATCTGCTGTAAATAGGGTAAATCAACCGCTCTGCCGCCTTCTGTGGTGCCCAGATAGCGCCCATCACCGTGGGTGGGCAGAAACCAGAAAAGGTTAAGATTTTCCTTTGTCGCATGGCTCATTAGCAGATTCCTTTATAACGATATTTTAATTTATTACATAGGGACTAACGCTTTGGTTATATCGCTATTTGCAGAATGTGTGCCAGTGTGTATTTTGTTTTTTTATCATTAAAATTCAATTGGTTATAGCAAACAGGAATTGCGCTATCCTGCTGCATTTGCGGCAGATAAAGCTGCAGACTGCTGCAATGGCAACAACCCGGCTCGTTTCGCCCCCTCGTTTCCGCCACTGCCACGCGGTATGGTCATGGCTTTCCTGTTAATCCGGTAAACAAGATGCAGATATCCAGCCCTGAGTTAATTGATCCCGCATCGCGCGCCTTTAAAAGCGTACTGGATCAGCTCGCGCCTACCGATGCAACGGTATTGATCATCGGTGAAACCGGCACCGGCAAAGAGGTGATGGCGCGCTATCTGCATCATCATAGCGCCCGCAGCCGGCAGCCATTTCTGGCGGTCAATTGCGGGGCACTCACCGAGAGCCTGGCGGAGTCAGAGCTGTTCGGTCATGAGAAAGGGGCCTTTACCGGCGCGCAGGATCGCCATCGTGGCTGGTTTGAAGCAGCAGAAGGCGGCACGCTGCTGCTGGATGAAGTCGGTGAACTCAGTCCGTCGCTGCAGGTGAAGCTCCTGCGCGTACTACAGGAGCGCGAGATCACTCGCGTGGGCTCGTCTAAAGCGATAAAGGTCAATGTGCGGGTAATTGCGGCCACCAGCCGGGATCTGGCTGTGGCGATTCGTGAACGGCGGTTCCGGGAAGACCTCTACTACCGTCTCAATGTCGCCAGCGTCACACTGCCGCCGCTGCGCCAGCGCTGCGAAGATATTCCGGTGCTGGCCAGCCATTTTCTGCAACTCTATGCGCGACGTCTGGGACGTCCTCAGTTACGGCTGAGTGAAGATGCTGTCGCCACGCTAATGAACTACAGCTGGCCGGGTAACATCCGTGAGCTGGAGAACACGCTGCACAATGCGGTGCTACTCAGCAGGACCTCGCTGGTCACGCCGCAACAGCTGCGGCTGAACGCCATTGCTGGCAGCGATTTACCCTCCGGAGAAGAGGCGCTCGACCAGTTTTTACGTCAGCAGATGCAGCAGAGTGACACGCCACTCTATCCACGAGTGATCGCCGCGCTGGTAAAAAATGCGCTGGAACTCACGCAGGGTAATCAGTTACAGGCGGCCGCGCTGCTGGGCATCAGCCGTCATACACTGCGTACCCAGCTGGGGCATCTGGGTGTGATTAAACCCCGCCGTACCTCATTGCGTCAGCGCGAGGCCTCTCCTCATCATCAGCCTCAGCAGGAGCGTGAACTGCGTATCGGTTATCAGAAGTTTGGCAACCTTGGCATTCTGAAAGCGCGTCAGTCGCTGGAGCAGCAGCTGAGCGATCAGGGCGTCAGCGTGCTGTGGAGCGAGTTTCCAGCGGGTCCACAGCTCCTCCATGCGCTGAGCAATAAGGAGGTCGATTTCGGGACCACCGGCGAAGTTCCTCCCTTGTTTGCGCAAGCCAGCAACAGCCCGATGGTCTACGTCGCCTGGGAACCTGCCGCTCCGCAGAGCGTGGCGCTGCTGGTACCCACCAGTAGCCCGGTTCAGCAGATTGGCGATCTCAGAGGCAAACGCATCGCCGTGAATCGTGGTTCTAATGTCCACTATCTGCTGCTGCAAATCCTGGATGAGGCGGGATTAGCGCTGGATGAGGTGCGCATTGTCTATGCACCCCCCAAATATCCACTGACGCCCAGCGACCTCAGCGCGGTAGATGCCTGGATGATGTGGGATCCGCTCCTCAGTGATGCGGAGAACAGCGGACAGTTCAGGGTGATAGCGGATGGCACTGGCCGGGTCAATAATCATCAGTTTTACCTTGCCGAACGCGGATTTGCGGCGCAGTCGGGCGATCTGTTGCAGATCCTGCTCACCGCCCTGGAACAGACGGGCCGCTACATTGATGCACACCATACTAAAGCCGCCGCGTTGCTCTCCAGCGAACTCGGCATTTCTGCGACCTCACTAATGCACGCCTTAGCCCGGCGCAGCCATCAGACTCAGCGAATGAACCTGGCCATCATCCGGGAACAGCAAACCATCGCTGACCGCTTTTATGCGCTGGGGTTATTCAGTCGGGCCATTCGCGTACGCGAGTCAGTCTGGCATCCATAGCGTTTTTTTAGCTAAGCATCGAACATTTCCTCGCTAAGCGCTTCAATCCGCGTTTGTTATGTTGCGCTGACAACAAACAAACTCAGGAATGAGAAATGAAAAAAGTTTTATTCAGCGCAATGATTATTGCCGCCCAGGCGGGTTTTGCATTTAACGCCCAGGCAGCTGCAGAGAAACCCGATACAGTGAATATCGGTTTTCAAAAAGCCAATATCTTCGCGCTGCTGAAGTATCGCGGCACGCTGGATCAGGAATTTAAGAAGCAGGGGATTGCGGTGCACTGGATTGAGTTCCCGGCCGGGCCGCAGATGCTGGAGGGCTTAAACATCGGCAGTATCGATCTGGCCGCCACCGGCGATGCGCCACCGACATTTGCCCAGGCCGCACAGGCCGATCTGGTTTATCTGGGACACTCGCCAGCTAACCCTAAAACCGAAGCGATTGTGGTGCCTGCAGACTCCCCGATTAAAAGCGTGGCGGATCTTAAAGGCAAGCGGGTGGCGCTGAATAAAGGCTCTGACGTTAACTATTTGTTGGTCACGGCGCTGGAGAAGGCAGGGCTGAGCTACAAGGACATTACACCCGTCTATCTGCCGCCTGCCGATGCGCGCGCGGCCTTCCAGCGTGGCGCGGTGGATGCCTGGGTTATCTGGGATCCTTACTACGCCGAAGTGGAAACCACCGCTAAAGCCCGGCTGATTAAAAATGCCGAGGGACTGGTGCCGCACTACACCTTCTATCTTGCCAGTCGCAAGTTCGCAGATACTTATCCTCAAATCGCCGCTCAGGTGGTGGATGAGCTGGACACGCTGAGCTCGTGGGCCAATCAGCATCATGAAGAGGCGGCTAAAATAATGTCCTCCTCAACCGGTCTGCCCCAGCCGATCTGGCAGCAGGCGCTGGCAAGGATGCCGTTTGGTGCAGAGCGGATGACGCCTGAAGTCTTTACGCAGCAGCAGGCACTGGCGGATACCTTTACCCGGATTGGTCTGTTACCGGTGAAGGTGGATATCCGCAGCGCGACCTGGTCGCTGGATAAGAAGTAAGTAAGGGCCGGGCGTAGTTTGGGTTGAGCGAATTGAAGTCGGTGATTATGTCTGCTTGCCCTTTATATGCCGGCGGCGGATTCTGCGAAAATTACGAGAAAGGATTAACCGGTTAGGGTCTGACGGCAAATCCGGGTTCGGCTGGTGCCGCCTATGGCTTTGCGGCGATGAGCGAATGAGTGGGGGACTGGCGGAGTGACATCGCGTTCCCTTTGCTGATTTTACCTGTCTGGTATTGCCGCCGGATGCATCAGAAAAGGAGGAAGACGACGTTATGCTTACAGACAAACATAGCCACGAGGATAACGCCATCACGTTGAATAGCCTTGTCGCATCAACTAAAACCACGGGCGGTATTGGTACGGCAGGCGTTTGTTGTTCCTCAGAAACCCGGAAGAGCAATCGATCCGGCTAAAGAAGGTAAAGTGCATTTCGATTAAGAATCGCCCAGCCGGGCATCCTGTTTAACATAATTAGTATTATGCGCATAACTAATTTCCTGAATCGCATCAGGTTTTCTAGTTTGATTTCTAACTATCGCAGCACCCGATATTGAGCAATCCTCATCAGTATTCTACCTTCAGAGAGCGTCTTTAACGCCTCACCTATCACATCCATTAAACCAACCGGAGGCACGATGACCGACAGTCACAACCCCGCACCCTACAGCGGCACCCTGTTTTTTGATGTCAATGAGACCCTGCTGGATACCACTGAGCTGAACCGGGTTGTCGCGCAGCGACTCGGTGACCGACCGGAACGTGCTGAGGCCTGGTTTACCTCGTTGTTACATCATTCACTCGTGGAGTCGGTGACCGGCAGTTGGCATAACTTTGGTGATATTGCCGAAGCAGTGCTGCAGATGACCGCCACACGCTATGGTATTACTCTGCCTGCAGACGCAACACCGCTGGCTGACATTATCGCAGCCATGCCAGCCCATCCTGATGTCGCCGCAGGACTGAGTGCTCTGCAGCAACAGGGATTTACACTGGTCGCGCTGACCAACTCTTCTGCGGCACTGGCCGAAAAGCAGCTCAGTTCTGCCGGACTGGCTCGGCTGTTCACGCGTATTCTCAGTGTGGAACAGGTGCAGGTTTATAAACCCGATCTGAAAGTGTATCAGTGGGCAATGCAGGAAATGGATCAGCCTGCATCACAGTGCATGATGGTGGCCGCTCATGGCTGGGATGTGGGTGGAGCAAAACGCGCAGGAATGAAAACCGCATTTGTTACCCGCAAAGGACAGGCACTTTACCCGCTGGCACCTGCACCGGATTTGATTGTCAGCGATATAGGTGCGCTGGCCACAAAACTTAAACCGCTCTGCTAAATGCAGTGCTCAGCGACCTCACATGACACCTGAATACTTAGTCTGTGTGGGTCTCAAACGCTGACCTGACCGCTTCCACAATCCGTTGTGCAGTAGTTGTATCGTCCAGCAGCGGGAACGTTTTTTTGAGCTTGCCAGAAATCTGCCAGCCATTTTCTTTCAGCGAACGGATAATACGACTGGCGTCCTGATCAGGCATCTCAACGACCTCCTTCAGCTGCTGTTGAGCGCGCTGAAATATCACCAATACGCGCGCTTCATCAGCCATTTCAGTCCGGACCGTGTGCTCGATGACTCTGCAGGTATAGAGCACATGCTCGGTTAAGTCGGGATAACGCCAGGCGAAACGGGCATCCTCATACTCGGTGAAAGTGAAATTGCTCCGCGTGCCATCTTCATAGGTTTTCAACTCGCCAAACCGATAGCAGCCTGCATAGCGCCGCATTAGCCGTTTAGAAAATACGTCCAGCGTGCGATCGTAACCGACCCGAAAATCCATCGAACTGGTAATGGTGGCTGAAACTGGCAGGATCACGCCATCCGGTATCGCCCCATCTCGAATCAATGTGTCATTGATTAAAAAACGGTGGATGCGGCCATTGCCGTCGCGCATCGGATGGATATAGACGAAGCCAAACGCGATAACCCCCGCACGAGCCAGCGGTGCGGCCCCCCGCGTAGCCTGTTCAAAGACTTTAAGCCCATTCATAAAGCGCGGAACGTCATCATAGTGTGGTGCAATATAGTGGACGATATCTTCACGCATGGTCGACTGTCCGACAAACACGGGCGAACGTCGCAGCCCCAATCCCAGCGCATCCTGGCCAAGAATGCCCTGCTGTATGGTATGCAGGCTGGCATCGCTGAGTGGATCCTCAAGCTGGCCGCAATACTGCGCGATAACGTGGGCAAATCGCTGGATACGATCGCCCTGGTCCGCCTCTTTCTCAATCAGGAAACTGGCACGTGACTCTTTAAATGTCAGCCAGCTGGCGGTGCGCATCAGAATATCCGCGCCAAAGGTGTTATCCAGATCATGCAAAGCATCGTTGAGATCGAACGTGAGCGCCTGCTCAATGGCTGCGGTTCTGCGTACCAGTGGGCAGAAATCAGCGGATCCTGGCAGATTATTATTGATGCGCCAGCGCCTGTTACGGTTCACGGTCGTTCGGGTCAGATACGCTTTGGATGAAATCGCCTCAACATAGCCTCCGTTGGTGACGTCCGGTACCTGTAAGGTATTACCAGTCAGCCATTCATAGAGAAAGCCGGCCCGTCGCGCATACTGTCCGAACGGTTCCTGCCGACACCACGCTTCCAAAGGTTGTGGTCCGATGGTCGTAAACAGGCGTGCGAAAAACTCCAGATGGATCTCTTCGTACTTGAGACCAAAGGCAAAGTGACCCGCAAAATCATCTTCCGGCTGATAGCCTGGTGGATAATGATTTTCTACCTGTCCCTGGCCCTCATGATGTGAGCGTACCGTTCCGATAGCTGACTTCACGCGTAAGGGCTGCGCCAGTTTGATAGCATAACGTTCGCACAGTGCGCTAAAGCCAACCAGCATGTCGAATCCTTTATCCGTCGCCCGAAAACGATAACAAAATGGATATTTATCATGAAAACGCTAAACAATCCATCATGACGGCATTAACTACCGCCCGGAAACGTTAATAAAAACGGTGTTCATTGCGGAAATGGTAAAAGACGGAATGTTCAGGGCTTAACAACAATGCACAGTAGCCCGATTAAAATAATCACCACACCAGCTAAGCTACGCCAGCTAAATGCTTCGTGAAATACCGGTAAGCAAACCGCCACCAGCCAGACCAGCACGTAACTCAGGCTGAGCAGTGGATAGACCCGATTAAGCGGAAAATAGTGCAGCGCCCGAATCCAGCAGAGCATGGAAACAGCATAAGCTCCCAACCCGGCCAGCAGCAACAAGGCAGGCAGTATGGCAACTGTTGGCAGCGACGTCAGGCTACTGACATCGGGCAGGCGCGGCATCGCCCAGCGCATCATCAGCTGTGCCGCTGAGACCAGCAGCACGCTGCACGTAACCCATCCATATCCTTTCATAGCTGGCTCGCCATTAGCGCGACGCCCGTCACCACCAGCAGCGTGCCTGCAATCTGACGAAGCGTTAGCCGTTCGCGCCACAAAATGCGTCCGGCCAGCGCAACGAAGATGAAATTAAGGCTCAGCATGGGATACGCCTGGCTGACGGGCACCCGCTGCAGCACCAGCAGCCAGAGGAGCATCGCGATACCCAACAGCAGCACGCTTACGCCAATCCAGCTTAAGCGGATGCGGCCTGATACCGCGTGGGTCGCCTGTTTCTGACACAGCTGCGCGCTGCAGCTGAGCAGACTCACCAGCACAATCAGCAGCAGCATTTACTTCATCTGACCGTAATAAAGGCAGACAAGCCTGCCCTGGCGATAGACCGCATCCGGAACCGGCACATCCTCGCCGATATCACTGTGTGGGGAATCAACCAGTAACAGCAGGGACACGCTTCCCATACGGCGATGATCGGCAAGCCAGCCGCCAAAATCCGCCTGAGAGACAAAGCGGGATTGCGCATCCGGGTAGCTCAGCCCATATTGCAGCTCACCTTTATTATCATAGAAGCCGATATCACTGCGTTGCAGGTGCCAGGCTGCGGCAGATGCCACGCCCGGATTGTCCGCCAGAATAAAATGACTGGATGCCAGACGCTCGCTGATCACAGAGACAAAGTGTTGCGGCTGTTTGGCATCACGGATTTTATCCGGGATAGCTGAGCCAATAAACAGAGCGACCCCCAGCGGGCAAAGCGCGGCCACCAGCCAGCGGCGTTGTGAAAATCGGCAGCTGTATGCGCCCGCCAGTCCCCAGATGAGAAACGCCAGCGCTCCCAGTCCCAGCTTCAGCATCTCATGAGTGGCAAACAGGGGGTGATGCGTTACGCTCCAGGGCGCGAGTACCAATAGCACGGTTGCCAGCGTGAGGATGCCGAAAATCAGGTTGATCCAGCCATTAACGGTTAATGCGCGCCCTGCCCGCTGCGCCGCGTTCAGCCCATAATGGGCCATAAGCAGCGACAGCGGCACAAAACAGGGCAGGATATAGGTCGGCAGCTTGCCTTTTGCCAGACTGAAAAACAACAGCGGCATCACCGTCCAGCTCAACAGATACAGTGCGCCGGGATTCTGCTGACGCTCGCGCCAGCCGATTATCAATGCACCCGGTAACAGCGCCAGCCACGGCAGCGTTCCCAGCAGCAGAACCGGCAGGTAGTACCAGAAAGGGGCTTTGTGCTGTGCATTCTCTTCTGCAAAGCGCTGAATATGCTCAACCCAGAAGAAGTAGTGCCAGAAATCAGGGGCCTGATGATAGATCGCCAGCGCCCAGGGTGCACTGATTGCTGCGGCAGAGAGAATCGCCAGCGGCCCGAAGCAAAGCAGCTCAGGTATTCTCTTTCGCCAGATCACCCATGGCAGAATCGCCAGCACCGGTAGCGCCAGTGCCAGAAATCCTTTGGTCATGAATCCCATGCCGCAGGCGAGACCCAGCAGCAGATAGCCGCCCGCGCGCCCGGCGCGCCCGCTGGCCTCCGTCGCCAGCCAGAAGCTGCACATTGCAGCCGCCAGCCAGAGCATCAGCATCGGATCGAGCACGGCATAGGTGCCAACGCCATAAACCAGCAGTGAACTCAGGAAAATCAGAGAACCCACAGCAGCGGTGCGGACCGAACCAAACATCCGCCGGCCGAGCCAGAAGATCAACGCGGCGGTTATCGCTGTTGAGAATATTGATCCTGCCCGTACACCAAAATTGTTATGGCCGAACAGCCATTGGCCCAGTGAGTTTATCCAGTAACCCGCAATCGGTTTTTCAAAATAGCGAAGACCGAAGAAGTGTGGTGTCACCCAGTTACCGGTTGCCAGCATCTCCCGGCTGATCTCTGCGTAACGTGTCTCATCCGGTTGCCAGAGGTCGCGGAACATCGGCGGCAGAAGGTAATAGAGAATGAAAAAGCTAAAAAAAATGAGCCACTTCGTGTTCTTATGTATCCGCACTAGTTCGCCTCTTTAGTCAGTTTCTGGCAGCCCAGCCACCCTTCCCGTCCGGGAATTTCACCTCTGACGATCCTTCCCACGGGTAAGGTGGTCAGGTCGTCGGGCAATAGCTCGCTTAACGGACAGAACTGAATGCCATTACGGGTTGCTGCATTCAGCAATTTGTCGAAGTCTGGTAAGCCAATAATCCCCTCCACTTCGGCATGCACGGTATAGACAGCGCCATCATCAGAAGCGAGCATTTTCGCCAGAATGTAATCGTTATAGCCTTCTGCGCTGACCTCACGGCCAACCACTTCATCCCATGTGGGTAACGTCACCGGAATCTGTACAGTGCCGATCTGGCCATCTGGCAGTATGGGCCTGAATGGCCCGCTGCCGCGGCAGTCACTGTTGTAGTGAAAGCCAAAATCCTGTTTGGCGGCAACGACCCGACCATCAGCACGCCAGCCTGCAACGGCCGAACAGCTGACAGGATGACCAAGGATCTCACTGAGCGTTTCGGTGCCGCGTGC
The DNA here is from genome assembly GCF_019104105.1 of Pantoea jilinensis. Lineage (NCBI taxonomy): Bacteria > Pseudomonadati > Pseudomonadota > Gammaproteobacteria > Enterobacterales > Erwiniaceae > Pantoea > Pantoea jilinensis. The sequence goes on from NZ_CP077747.1 coordinate 66,194, forward strand.
TATCTGCTCAACCAGTTTATCCTGCGGCCAGACACCCGCCCAGGTCTGCCAGGCAAAGTGGTCCCAGGCATGCAGACCGACTTCATGCTGGCGTGTGGCATCCTGCATAATGTTCCGCAGGCCACGTCCCATCTGCTTTCCCGGCCAGGCCGTTCCGGCGAGCAGAATGTCCCAGCCATAAAGTGATGCGGCGCGGGAGCGCAGCATCTTCATGAGAAACGCCGGTTTCACCAGCCGCCAGAGATGGCGGCCCATGTTGTCCGGTCCCACGCTGAAGAAAAAGCTGGCCCGCACTGCGTGACGCTGGAAGAGCTCAAGCAGCGCCGGCACACCCTGCTTCGTGCCGCGCCAAGTATCTACGTCAATCCGCAGACCGATCTTCTTCATCACTTATCAGCCTGTTGCTCAACGGTACGCAGGAAGAAATCGAGCGTGTTGTCGATAGTGACATCCATCGTGACGGTTGGCGTCCAGCCAAGTAGGCGACGCGCATTGCGGATAGCCGGTTTGCGGTGCTCCACATCCTGATAGCCTTTACCGTAGTAACTGCTGCTTTCCACTTCGCGGAAACCGGCAAACGGCGGGAACTGGCTGCGCAGCGGGTGACGCTCGAAGCTGGCCAGCAACTGCTCCGCGAGTTCTTTGATACTGGCTTCATTGTCCGGATTACCGATGTTGATGATCTGACCATCACAATTCTGCTGCTTGTTTTCGATAATGCGGAACAATGCTTCCACACCATCCTGAATATCGGTAAAGCAGCGCTTTTGTTTGCCGCCGTCGATCAACTTAATCGGTGAACCTTCAACCAGATTGAGGATAAGTTGCGTGATCGCGCGAGAACTGCCGATGCGTGCTGCGTTGAGGTTATCCAGACGCGGTCCCATCCAGTTGAACGGACGGAACAGGGTAAAACGCAGCCCCTCTTTTTCGCCATAAGCCCAGATCACACGGTCCAGCAGCTGTTTCGATACCGAATAAATCCAGCGCTGTTTGTTGATCGGCCCGACCACCAGATTCGAGCTATCCTCATCAAAGCTGGCATCAGTACACATGCCATAGACTTCAGAGGTGGATGGGAAAATAATGCGCTTCTGATACTTCACGCAGTCACGGATGATTTTCAGGTTCTCTTCGAAATCGAGCTCAAAGACGCGCAGCGGATTACGGGTGTATTCAATCGGCGTAGCGATCGCCACCAGCGGCAGGATGACATCACATTTTTTGATGTGATACTCAATCCATTCGGAATGAATAGCGATATCCCCTTCAACGAAATGGAAGCGCGGATGTTCCAGGAAGCGGCTGATGGCGTCTGAGCTGATATCAAGACCATAGACTTCAAAATGCTCATCCTGCAATAAACGCTCGGTGAGATGATTACCAATAAAGCCGTTAACCCCGAGGATGAGCACGCGTGTACGACGTTGCAGCGCCGACTGCGGTTTTGAATAGAGCAGTGCGCCAGGCACCATGCCCAGGCTTTGCGCCAGCTGGCTGCCATTCATGTAAACGCCATGCTCGGACTGTCCGGTCAGAATTTCCAGTGCACCCTCACCACAGGCGATCAGGAATGGCTGCTTAGAAATCACCGTACCTGGCTTCGCCTGATGCGGGTGCGTATGAACCCGGCTCTTCCAGACGATAAATTTAACCGAACCGGCGAAGGCGAAGGCGCCTGGCCACGGATCGGTAACCGCTCTGACCAGATTGTGAATCTTCTCTGCGGGTTGATTCCAGTCGATGCGGCCATCTTCGGCCGTGCGACGGCCAACACAGGTCGCCTGACTCTCATCCTGTGGCGTCTCACTGACCTCACCCGTGCGCAGGCGAGGTAAGACGTCGTTAAGTAACTGCTCTGCAGCCTGGGTCAGTTTACGATGCAGCGTCAGCGCGTTGTCTGCATCCTCAATGGCCACCTTCTGCTGCGCCAGAATATTACCGGCATCCGCACGCTTCACCATGCGATGTAACGTAACGCCGGTTTCCGTCTCACCGTTGACCAGCGCCCAGTTGAGTGGCGCCCGACCGCGGTATTTTGGCAGCAGTGAACCGTGCAGGTTAAAAGCCCCCTTTTCAGCGCATTGCAGGATTTCATCGCTCAGCAGATGGCGATAGTAGAAGGAGAAGATCATTTCTGGCGCCATGGTGCGGATGCGGTCAAGCCAGATTGGGTGATTCGCCTCGTCCGGTGCATAGACCGGAATGCCGTGCTCTGCCGCCAGACGCGCGACTGAGCCGAAAAAGTGATTTTCGGTAGCCACATCGTTGTGCGTAAAAATGGCGGTGATCTCATAGCCTGCGCTAAGCAGTGCATTGATGCCGACACAGCCCAGATCGTGATAGGCGAAAACAACGGTCTTCATGATTGAGTATCCTGTACTGAAGGCTCTTCAGGAGCCTGAACAATGCGTTGAACGAAATAGCGCGGACGCGCCCGAACGTCGTTATAAATTCGCCCGATATACTCCCCGAGCAGTCCCATACCCACAAACTGGGCACCGATAAACATGAACAGCACGGCGAACAGGACGAAAACACCATCTCCCGCCCATGCCGCACCGAAAAAGAGTCGCAATACGATAAGCACCAGCGAGAAAGCGAAGCCGGAGAGTGCAATCAGGCTGCCTACTACGCTGAGCAATCGCAGCGGCGTGGTGGTCAGGCAGGTCACCAGGTCGTACATCAGGTTGATCAGGCGCATAAAGCTGTATTTCGAATCGCCAAAGGCCCGCTCAGCGTGGAGCACCGGCAGTTCAATGGTGTTTCGGGCAAAGGTGTTGGCCAGAATCGGAATGAACGTACTGCGTTCGTGACAATTGAGCATCGCCTCGACGATATGGCGCCGATAGGCACGCAACATACAGCCGTAATCGCCCATCGCTTTGCCGGTGACCCGCTGAATCAGGTGGTTGAGCGTGCGCGAGGCCTTGCGACGGAACCAGGTATCCTGACGCTGCTGGCGGACTGTACCCACCACGTCATAACCCTGACGCGCAGCTTCAACCAGTCGCGGGATCTCTTCCGGAGGGTTCTGCAGATCGGCATCCAGTGTCACAATCAGATCGCCACGGACCTGGCTGAATCCGGCCATAATGGCGGAGTGCTGACCGTAGTTGCGATTGAGCAGTACGCCCGTTATGCGGCTGCCGGGAATAATGGCAGCCTGTTCAATCAGTTCGGCTGAACGGTCACTGCTGCCGTCATCAACCAGCAGAATTTCATACTCAATTTCAATGGCGTCACATGCCGCGCTGGTCCGCTGCAGCAACTCCGGCAGGCTTTCCTGTTCGTTATAGACCGGGATGACCACGGAGAGCATATTGATCGGTTTGATATCGCGCATTTCAGGCTCCGGCAATGTCATGTAAAGCCTGAATCACACGCTCGATATCCTGATCCGTCATTGACGGAAACAGCGGAATCGAACACATCTGCTGGCTATTCAGTTCACTGGCAGGTAAACGTAAATCGGGATAGTGTTCGCGATAATATTTGTGGGTATGCGCCGCACGGAAATGCAATCCGCTGCCTATATCCCGCGACTTCAGTGCCTGCATAAAGGCATCACGCGTCAGACCGCAGCGCTGCTCATCAATGCGAATAATGAACAGGTGCCACGCGTGCTGATGTGGCCAGGCAGGCAGTGACAATGGCGTGAACGGCAGCGTGTGCAGCGCTTCCAGATAGCGCTCAGCTATCTCACGGCGGCGAGCAATAAAACCGGGTAGCTTCTGTAACTGCACCAGCGCAATGGCTGCGCTGATATCAGGCAGATTATATTTAAAGCCCGGCATCATCACTTCTGCCTGTGGCAGACGCCCCTTGGTCTGGCGATCAAAAGCATCAACCGCCAGGCCATGAAACTTGAGGCTGCGAATACGATCGGCGAGAGCAGCGTCATCGGTCACCACCAGGCCGCCTTCCGCACAGGTGATATTCTTGATGGCGTGGAAAGAGAAAATAGCCGTGCCGCGATGCCCGATTGGCTTCTCGTGATAAGTCGTGCCCACCGCGTGAGCCGCATCTTCAATAATGGCGATGCCATGCTGCTCAGCAAGCTGATAGATTGGCGTGAGATCGGCGGGAGCACCAGCGTAATGCACCGGAATAATCGCGCGGGTACGTGAGGTAATCGCCTGAGCTATGAGTTCCGGCGTCACCATCAGGTTGTCAGGATCGACATCAATCATCACCGGCGTGGCGCCCAGCAGCGTGATCAGGTTCAGAGTGGAGACCCAGGTCATGGACGGCGTAATGACCTCATCGCCAGGCCCGATTCCCATCGCCATCAGCGTTACATGCATCCCCGCTGTGGCAGAACTCACCGCAATGGCGTGCTGGTTGCCAGTCAGTTGTACAAAAGCCTGCTCCAGTTCCGCGCATTTAGCGCCTGTTGTTATCCACCCAGAGTCAAATACCGCTTTAACAGCAGCCAGCTCTTCATCACCAAATGAAGGGCGGGAAAATGGCAAAAAATCCATGCTAAAACTCCTGCAGATCAAACTCATTAGCTGTCGCGCATTGTTAATCAGACACAACGCCGGCAAAAGAATTGAAATAGCGAATTATCAACATCCGGTTATGGCGTTATCGACACCTTATTTTCCCGTTCTGGAATTGAGGTTACCGGACTGCTAATACAAACTAACGTATGAAACTTAACTGAACATTAAATGAATAGTGTTCATTGCAATAAAATGAAAGAAGAGTGAGTTAAGGTTTTACGAAAAAGTTCACATTTAAGTTAATAATAATGACTCAGCTCTCAATTTTTGATTTATTGATGTTTTGTTTAAGATCGCAAGGGCTGCCACTTCTCAGATCATAAACCCACCCACCAGAGAAACAATATCTGAGATTCAATACAACTAAATGATTTTACTGAAAATAAATCCAGACACACCAGACAACTCCTGATCAAATCAGTATCCTGTTAATTTCACCGAAAACATCCGCCGATAAAAGCGTCTTAATGTATTCTTAATATTGTTCGTTATTAATGTTCAGCCCTAACAATAATTATTACACTTTGGTGAAACTAAGGTGACAGTCAGTTAATATTTGTAAGATTACCTGTGCCTGAAGGGTGAAAACAGTGCTAAAAAAAGTGAATAAGATCGTGGTTTGAGGCGTTAACGTCTGGTCTGCCTAAAAAAGAGAAAATTGTGATGATGCGTGTCGCCTGTTTATGCACCCTGTTCGCCCTGCTCAGTCCGGTACTTTACGCCGCGCCAGTAACCTATACCATAACACCTGATAAAACATCGATTGGCCTCTCATGGCGTGCCTTTGGTCACGATTTTTCGCAAGCCAGACTACAGGGTGTGTCTGGCACGGTGACACTTAATCCGGATGAAGACCATGACGATCGTATCGAAGTGAATATTCCAGTGGGCACACTGGTGGCATCGAACAGTCTGTTGACCTGGCAATTAAAAAGCGATCTCTTTTTTGATGCGGAGCGTTACCCGCAGATTCACTTTGTGAGCAGTCGTGTTGCCTCACTGGGTGAGGGTAACTACCGTATTTTTGGCGTGCTAACGGTTAAAAATGTCAGCCGGTCAGTGGTGATGCAGGCCTCACTGGACAGTGGTAAAACAATTGATCCGGCGTCACGCTCTCTGGCGCTGCATGCCTCCACCGCGATATCCCGCTCTGCCTTTGGAATGGATCGATTGGTTGGAGTGGTTGATGATCGGGTAAACATTGCGCTGATTATTGCCGCACAGGCCAGATAATCGCTGTTGAAGCAAGCGCTCAGGGACAGACTTTTTTAACTGAGCGTGGTCACCAATGTTTCAGCGATGGCAGCCAACTGAGCAGAGGGATTACGCCCTATCAACACATACTGATAGCCACCGCGCTTCCACCAGGCCAGCTGCATGCCGTGGCGCTGTTCCTGAGTAATCGGGTTCGAATCCTGTGGTGCAGGCGAGATACAGAGCGCCATCGGACCATAATCAGCATGCAGCCAGGCGATCTGTGCAATCGACGTTCGTTCGTAACGCAGGATCCGCACCATTTTCAGTTCAGCACCTGGCAGGCGAAGTTGCTGCGGGTGCAGCTCCAATCCTAAATCCAGCCGTGTACGGTCGAGACCTCTCTGCAGCATTGCGGCGTCATTGGGGGTATCGGCCAGCGTTTCAGCACTGTAAAGCGACATATAGCGCGCCTCCAGATCGCGGATATTCTGACTTTCATCCTTCCCATCATCTGAGGGTCTTGCCAGAAAACCAATGCCGCTGCCCACCAGTAAAAAGCTGACCGATGAGGCAATAAGCGCGCGACGACTATACCCGGTGGCCACCTCGGGTGCCGGAATGGTCGCCAGGCGCTGGGCCATTCTGGCCTGTGGTGCCTGTTCGAGTAGCGGCGAAAAAGCCTGTTCAAAATCGAGACTGGTGTGCTGAAAATGCGCAACCCGCTCGACCAGTTCAGCATCCTCATCCATCGCATGTTCAAACTGCGCAGCTTCTCGCGGCGTCATCTCACCATCCAGCCAGGCGACAATCGCCTCATCGCGCCACGGCGGCGTAAAAGTTTCCCTGTTCATCTCCGTTTCTCCTTCGGTGAGGGCGTGGTCGCCGGCTGTCTGGCTAGCGTGGCGCGTGCGGCGGCCAGACGGCTCATAATGGTGCCAACCGGGACAGCCAGCGTCTCTGCTGCCTCCTGATAGGTGAGTCCTTCCACGTAAACCAGAAACAGCGCATTTCGCTGTGCCTCGGGTAAGGCGTTAACGTGTTGCATAATGCGCTGGAAATGGCGATTGTCGTCGCTGGTGGCGTGATTATCCGCGGCCAGCAGCGCATCGGGATCCACAAATCCTTGCCCCTGCCGCACTTTTCGTGCGCGTAAATCGCTAACCCAGATGGAATGGAGGATGGAAAACAGCCATCGATCAATACGCGTGCCCGGCATGAACTGCGCGCTGCGTTCCAGCGCGCGCGCGCAGGTTGACTGTACCAGCTCTTCTGCCATGTCACGGTTGTGTGACAACACATAGCCATAACGCCAGAGCCGCGTCAGATGTTCCGCAAGGTGCTGACGGATGTCACTGTGAGTGATTTTTCGCTCCTCCCTGCCGCATCAGACCTCAGGATGTCCATTGATCGCGGCTTGCAGATCGCGGTACTCCTCGCAATCTGTACCACAAATCCCGGCAATGGTTTTTAACTGTTCGCGTGCCAGATCAGGACGCCCTTTAATCATCCAGGCTTCGCCCAGATATTCACGCACTTTAGCGTAACGAGGATCAAGCACAATGGCGCGCTGATAATAGCCAATACCCTCGTCGGTACGCCCCAGCTTGCGGGTGGCATAACCACGGTAGTTCCAGGCTTCGCGCGTATCCTGATTTTTCAGTGTATCCAGCAGGTTCAGCGCCGCCTGATATTCGCCCTTTTTTGCCAGATGATAGGCATAGCGCGTTTTATCATCGTCACTCAACTTGCTGGTTTTTTCGGGCACACAGCTTTTCGTATGACTGTCATAGACCTGACCTTTTGGACAGTCGGGCGTTTTTTTATCACTGTCATTATCACCCATCGCCATACTCAGCGGAGAGTGCAGCATCAGCAATAGAGCCGGAACAGCAAGCAGAGAAATACCAGAACGCGTTGTCATAATTTATCCTTATCGGGTCTGTGAGGCAGGCAATAAAGTCCGCCGGATGCAGTCCGCTATCGCGGCGCTGTACGGTAAACACCTCAGCGCCGGTTTCTATTCGATAAAAATAAAATTATTTTTTATCAGCCTGCCATGCCTGATCAAATCAGCAGTTTTTCCACCTGGCAAAAGCGCCCTTCTGCCAGCGAAATTACGGCGGCTTCCGCAATTGCCTGTGCTTTCAGACCATCCTCAAGGTTCGGCAGATCGTCAATCTGCTCACCATTCAGCGAGCGGATAAACGCATCCAGATGGGCATAGTAAGTGGGCTGCACCCGGCTAAACCAGTCGGGTAGCAGCCCCGGCTGCAGAATCTGCGCACTCTGATAGCAGCTGACTCCCCGCTGTGGCTGAGAAGCCGATTCGAGCATCCCGAGCGGTCCCATCACACTGATACGTTCATCGTAGCCATAACCAGTGCGGCGAGCATTGTCCAGCTGTGCCAGCGCCCCGCCGTGCAGCCGCAATAGCAACGTGCTGGTATCCACATCGTCAAATTCGCTGATCGCGGGTAACGCCAGCGCTGCCCCCATAGCAGCAACCTCCGTGACCTCATCTTCAGTCAGCCAGCGCAGCAGGTCAAAAAAGTGGATAGCCTGATCGCGCATCTGGCCACCGGAAGCTTTCAGATAACTCAGCGGCGGCATGGCCGAAGAGCGGCAGACCATTTGTATCAGTTCTGCCGGCCCAATCCGCCCCAGGCGGAGTTGCTGTTTAAGCTGCTGATGACTGACATCGAAACGGCGATTAAACCCCACAGTGACTGGTACGTTGTAAGGGAGGACATTAGCCACAGCTGAGCGTGCACGCTCAAGAGAGAGATCGATCGGTTTTTCACAGTAGATTGCTTTACCGGCACGGGCGGCGGTTTCCAGCAAATCGGCATGAGTCGGCGTTGCGCTGGCGATTAACACCATATCGATCTCTGCATCATTGATCGCCTCACTCACGGATGCTGCACGGGTCGAAAAGCGCGTCGCGAACGCGTCAGCGCGTGCAGGTTCTGCATCGGCCACCCAAACCAGTTCAACCTCAGGATGCGCCTGAAGATTCGTGGCATGAACTTCGCCAATAAAGCCACATCCCAACAGGGCAACACGTTGCTTTTTATTCATTTTGAACTCCGTCATAGTCCAGCAGAAAGCTGAACCAGCAGGATAACGCGGCGTCTTAAACTCATCGCATGGTGTTTTGAGGTGTTTACCTCAAAGGAGCGGACATGTCGCTGAAAGACGTTGCCCTAAGGGCAGGGGTTGGGCTGGCAACCGTGGTTCGGGTGCTCAATGAATGTTTCAGAAAGATTGGCACCCCTGTTAAACAGACCTCAAAACTGACATTTTTATAAAAATTAAAATATAAATCTATTTAGGATTCATTTGGCATTTTAATAGTTTACCCCGCTCAAGAGTTGTTATCATCACAGCGAATATGGAACGCAGTCATGCCGAAACAAAAGCCGAAGCAACATAGTTGCTCTGAAACCGACAACGGGGCACCCTGCAGAACGTTTTAGCATTCAGATACTGATGGCAGGATAGTCCTGCATTTTTCCTGCACCCATTACGGTGCCTGACTAATCAATGAGAGTTTGCTTTGGAACACTATTTATCCCCGGTGCGCACCACCAAAGAGAGAGTGCTGCACGCGGTTGTTTTCGAAGTTGCTGCCAATGTGCTGGTATTCATTATCCTGATGATTTGGGCCTCAGCTGCCCCCGCACAATCGGCACTGTTGACGATCGTCTCATCAACGCTGGCAATGGGATGGAACTACCTGTTCAATCTGATGTTTGACAGCATCCAGCTCCGAACAGGATTTAAAAAAGACTGGCGAATGAGATGCCTCCATGCCGTTTTGTTTGAGGCTGGACTGTTAGTGGTGCTGATACCTTTTGCAGCATGGTGGCTGAATATTACGCTACTCGCAGCGCTGAAACTGGAATGCGGGCTGGTGCTGTTTTTTCTGGTCTATGCTTACCTGTTTAATCTGATTTGGGATTACGCTAGTGCTGCTCGTAAAAAGAACAGTTAAATTAATTTCAGATAGCACAATGAATAAATCCTTTTATCTGAACAAATTAAACAAACTTTCTTCTTTCGAAATTTTTAGCATCCCGAAATTTAGATATGCAGAAATAAATTATAAACATAACTTTTCTTTCAGCGAAAAAACACATCAAAAAAACAGGATAATAACGAAAGAGACCTGCAGAAAAGTGCGTCCAGAAACAGGAATCGGAGTGTGTTGTTCCGTTAATTTGTTAAGATTTTTTAATTGCACACCCTGTAAAGAAACTCATAAAAAAAATTATTTTCAGCGACTGCACTTAATAAAAAAATTTAGCCACATTTCCTTTGACAGGAATGAGGCCAGAAACGTTAATCATTCCAGTTGAAAAGAAAACTCATTGAATAACGGAACGGTAATTAATAAATATTCATTACAAAACCAGGCAAAACTATTTATAATACAATACAGTTAAGCATCATCATGCTGACTATTGAATAATCCAGGAACTATTTAGAATGATCACGATGAAATAACGCCCACTGCTCAATCTTTTCTCCTGATGGCAAAACGCAATAGAGCGCACTGCCGCTGGATGATGCCTCTTGCACCAGCTTTCCACCGCGCTGAAGACACCATTCGCTGGCGGGATTACGCATTATCAGGCGCTGTGGTTCAGCATTGTGAGACGTGCAGCCACTCATTTGCACGGTAGCCAGCATCAGAGAACAGATTGCTATTTTATTGGCGACTTCCATTTAACTCTCTCAACATTAATTTCAGGCACACTCTTAATTAACAGGCTAATTCTCACATACTTTTTATTATTCGAAAAATGAAGTTGTTTAGGTATTTTCAGCATTCTGAAACGTGTATTAATTTTTATAACGATAGCATCTTCTCATTAAACTCTTTCATAACGATGTCATAAGTTTGTCACTCCTCTCACCCAACAAAAAAAGAACAACCGAACCACATCAAAAAGAGACATTGTCGATTAAGGCTCTGGGGTATCAATAATTCCTTTATAAAGCTCAAACAGAGAAAGATCATTGATAAATGCGTTAAATTGCCTGTCACCGTTGAGTGAAAACTTTTTCATTACATTATACTTATGTGTGTAAATAGTTTTAACTGAAAGATTAAGATGCTTAGCTGTTTGCCCGACATTATACCCTTTTTTTAAAAAACTCAGCACCTGCAACTGGACTATCGTCACACGTGCAAAAACACAGCCTGTGCAATCTGACGGTAGAAAACCTTGTCTGTTTCCCTGATGACCGACCCAGAAGCGAATGATTTTCTCGTGAATATCCCGAATGGAATCATTGCGCGAAATAATAATAATAGAGCGATAGCATACAGGAAGTTGCTCAAGTGTGATGTCTTCAACATCGTCAGTGAACACTATAATAATGCTACCGGGCTTCCGAGCACGGTAGGCCGGCTGACACATATAAAGACGCCACTGAGCAGCATTAATGAGTATAAAATCGGCCAGGCCCAGACGTTGTGAACTGTCAGTTCGTAAAAACTCCACAGATGAATCAGATAGTAATGCCTCCTCAATTATTTTTGAGATGCCCAACCGAAAGAAGTAGTTTTCATTTGTACAAACAACTTTAAAATCCATTTTTTCCTTAAGCATCTCAAAAGTTAAAATAATCAGGTAAACTTGCCATTAACCAGGGTGAGCTCACCTTTCTCTTTCAATTCTTTCAGCACTCTGCAAATTGAGCTTTTTGAAAGATGTGAACTACTTTGAATCAGACAAAGTGCTGAAAATCGTTTTTTAAGATGCGGTGGTAGCTTTTCCCAATGCCGGATTAAGGAAACCACTTCATCATAGGAATTATTTTTAGATAACTGTATATAGTTCATCAGGTCAGAATATTGGCCAGATAAAATAGACATAGCGTCATTGAAAAGGTCTTTCTCGAAGATCAGTTGCCAGAATAGATCGTAATCAATAAAACTGACTTTTCCATAATCAATCCTTTCCAGATAAACGGGAGGTTCATCGAGTGCTGGCGTAACGCCGACAACAAAGGGAGCCGATAAGACATTCAACACCTTATGATCGCCCTTTAACTTGAGTAAGAAATCACCATCAAGAATGAACATAATTCGGCGTAGATTATCTTTAGTAAGATGATAGCGACGCTTCCCACGCGAAATCTCATCTGGATTTGCAGCCTGGGTATATCCGGCTAATGCATCAATGACCCGCTCATGATTTTCGGTTACTCTAAACATAATAATTAACTCAATCTGACTAACACAAGGTTAGTGATTAGTAGAAAAATCAGTAAATATCATTACACCACTTAAATGCTTGTAAATTAGCAGACAAAAGCACACGTCAGAATTTTAACGAAGTAAATGATAGCGTTGTCGTTTTCTCAGGAAATCATAATCACCTGAGCATACAGGTTATCGATTCGTCATATCAGGCATACAAAAAAGCCTTACAGTGTTGAGATATAGCCAAAGTTGAGAATAAAAATATTCAGCCATCATTGTGAAGTCCTGTATTGATAAAATAACAAAACATCCGTCAGGCTTAATTAGGACACACCGCTCCCAAAATGGACATTTAAATCCACAACAATCTAATAATTAGGTTTTTATTCTATTTTAATGCCTCAATATAGGTTAAAGCTCCAAAAGGAGATTTTGCACCCAGCACCCTATCTTACCTGCAGGTGTACATAGTGTAAGTTCTGCACTCTCTATTTTGGTAAGATCCGCTTTTGTCCTCGCATTGAAATCTTGATGGCAGAATGCATACCATCCGTATTATCAACACTCTGGCAAACGGGATTTTAAAAACCAAAAAAACGCTCATCTGAACGCCTATATTTATTACCAACCGGGGATTTACGTTGCGCCTGAAAAATGGCATCAGAAAAATACCCGTAAGAGCATTCTATCTTACGGGTATAATTCCCACTAAAAACTGACGGGTTTAATACCGCTGGCAGGTAAATAAACTTGAAAGGGGACCACTTATAAGATAAGCATTCCCATTTAGCCGGGTGATGTCCAGCTGTAAATAATTGGGGTCGAGTGCAATCTCAGCCAGCAAAATATTAAAAACATCGTCTGGTGTTGAATCATTCGTAGAAGTGATCATCTTTGTGATTTTATAACGGTATGTATCACTGTCTATTTTCCGGCCCTGACTTAACGCAATACGCCGATTAAGTCCTGTAATCTTATCATCAACTGTAACCTGACCATTTAATAACAGATATCCTGTATCAGAATCGATAAAACGCAGATCCTGTGTTACAGCAAACTCAATTCTAGTAGCATCATGACGGCTTAGCTCGTAGCGACTGAATGCTGAGCAGCGGAAAGGCAGATCGTTAGCCCGGGATTTGAAAAAGTTAAATCCTGTAAAAATCACCAGTAAAAGTGCAGCCAGGGATATTGTCAGCGTGGCATTTCGTTTCAAGACGTTCTCCAGTCCAGATAATAGAAGTTGTCACAGGAAACGATATGACCACTACTGTTAAGATTGCATGCAGAGAGCATCGTTCTGCCATAATTAGTCGTCGTTAATGAGGTTTTTTTATCAAATAGATACGGCGTCCTGGTATACAGGATTGATTATTTTCTTTCAGGATTTCTGTAATTTCTTTATTAAGTGATTTTTTTTCAAAAACATTGAGCCCTTGCAATATCACAGCTTCGCAGCCGCCTTCCAGTTTGATGGTACTCATAGAGTAACTCTTTTCATCAAAGCCAGACCCCGCGTAATACCAGAGAGAACTGCCCAGTAACACCAATATAATAATGAAAAAAAAATCATCTTACTGAAGTTGAGGAGCGGTTTTTTGACACTTACATCCTGATTAACAGACTCAGTTAATAGAGTGTGGCTTTTCTCCACTGAACCAGAATCTTCAGCGTTCACCTCATCCGTTTGGGCATCTGTCACATCCGTAGCCTGTGGGCTTTCACGTTCAATGCTGATGTCAGTGTTGAGTCTGATGCCAATTTTCGGAATGGTGATAATTAAATTTTCACAGCCATAAGCGGCGAGCGCTCTGCGCAGCATACTTAGATACTGATTCAGATTACTGTTTGAGCCGCGCAGGCCATATTTATCCCAGACTTCAGTCAGCAGGATTTCGCGTGCCAGGACTTCTCCCTGAGAATTCAGTAGCTGCTCAAAAAGACGACCAGAAGAAATACTCAGACTCAGCGTTTCCTGGGTAGGCATGTGCGTGAGGGTACAGTCGTCAGAATTGTAGGTGATCTGGCCATCAATAATGTAAATCATTAAAAAACCACTGAATTTTCCTTCATTCCCGACAGTATAATTCAGCTCAATTAAAGAAGCACTCAAGAAACCTGAATCTGACATTTCACTAAGATGATGTTTAGCTGGCACTACTATGGCGTATCCAGAGGAGATTCGATTGTTTGATCCTTCTCACCGATGAGGTACTGAGTCGCATAAACAGTGCCAGACTCTCTCCATCTTATCCGGACTGTAGATTTTCACCGCAGCTCAGCCTAACATGTGACCATTAATAACAGTGGTCACTGAGTTTTCATCCACCTTTACTCTGTCAGGTTTTAACAATGATCCAGTCTGTAACAGAAAATGCGACACGTGGTCCGGCCGGGCACAACGTTCGTGACCAGATTGTTGATGCTGCCATGCAACACTTTGCACATTATGGCTATGAAAAAACGACGGTTTCTGATCTCGCAAGAGCTATTGGTTTTTCGAAAGCATATATCTATAAATTTTTTGAATCTAAACAGGCGATTGGAGAAGTAATATGTGCCAATCGGCTGGCAATGATTATGCAGCGTGTCGAAGAAGCGATGGTTGATGCACCTGGGGCATCAGAACAACTGCGACGGCTGTTTCGCACGCTTTCTGCCACCGGCACTGAATTGTTTTTTCATGAACGCAAACTCTACGATATTGCCGCTGTGGCATCTCGCGATCGCTGGCCATCAGCCTCAGCTCATGAAGAGCGACTGCTTAACCTGATTCTGCAAATACTGCGCCTGGGGCGCGAAACGGGTGAGTTTGAGCGTAAAACACCGGCTGATGAAGCAGCAGAAGCGATCTATCGGGTTCTTAAACCTTATGCCAGTCCGGTATTGCTCCAGTACAGTCTTGACGACGCTGAGGAAGCCTCTGCGCAGCTGGCAGCGCTGGTATTACGCAGCCTGGCGCCCTGAGCATTCCGCATAATGTGACTATTGACTTAATTAGTCACCAGATCAAATATAGCGACTTGTTTTGTCATCGCTCTGGATTCTGATGCTACTTCGCTTATCTCAGCCTGTGATGTTCCATCTCTGCGCGCGTCCATCGCACTATCCTGTGCTGGGCCTCGCTATTTGCGCTTCAGGCGCGTTTCACCTCTCCGCGTCAGCATGTCAATCGCTGCCCGGACAGCTTACGGGAGCAACCTCATGAGTCACTCATCCTCATCACAACGCATCGTCATTACCGGCGCGGGCGTCGTTTCGCCATTAGGTTGTGGCGTTAACAACGTCTGGCAGCGATTAACGGCGGGTGAGTCCGGTATCCGCACGCTGCCCGACACACTCACTGCCGGCACCGGGATTTCAGTAGGTGGCCTTGTGCCAGGCATTGATGAAGATCCGCTGGCGGGATATGACCCGGAGTCATTCATTGCGCCGAAAGAGCGTAAGAAAATGTCGCGATTTATTGAATTTGCGCTGCTTGCGGCAGAAGAAGCGCTGGCTCAGGCGGGCTGGCATCCTGAAGATGAGGCCGCGCGTGAACGCACCGCGACCATTATTGCCTCCGGCGTCGGCGGTTTTGGCGCAATTGCTGACGCCGTGCGCACCACGGATGGGCGCGGTCCGCGCAGACTTTCGCCCTTCACTGCCCCCTCGTTTCTGGCCAATATGGCCGCGGGTCATGTCTCTATTAAATACGGTTTTACCGGCCCGCTGGGCGCACCGGTTACAGCCTGTGCCGCAGGCGTGCAGGCTATTGGTGATGCAGCAAGGTTAATCAGAAGCGGCGAAGCGGACATTGCGATTTGTGGCGGGACCGAAGCGGCGCTGGATCGCGTAACGCTGGGCTGTTTCGCGGCAGCGCGTGCCCTATGCACGGGCTATGAGGAGCATCCGCATCTCGCATCACGTCCGTTTGATCGCGACAGAAACGGCTTTGTGATGGCCGAAGGTGCTGGTTTGCTGGTGATCGAGTCGCTTGCCCATGCCCAGGCTCGGGGTGCGACGCCACTGGCGGAAATTATCAGTTATGGCACCAGCGCCGATGCTTACCATCTTACCGCAGGTCCGGAAGATGGCAGTGGCGCTGCGCGGGCAATGAGAACCGCTCTGCGCCAGGCGTGTATCAGCGCGGATGACGTTCATCACATCAATGCTCATGCAACCTCAACACAGGTTGGCGATCACGGCGAGCTGGCCGCTATTCGAGCTGTATTTGGCGATAATTCACAGGTCGCGATCTCTTCAACCAAATCTGCCACCGGCCATCTGCTGGGTGCAGCGGGCGGCGTTGAGGCGATATTTACCCTGATGGCGCTGCGTCAGCAGCTTATCCCGCCGACACTGAACCTTCATCATCCCGATGACGCAGCAGGCAATCTTGACCTGGTGGCGCT
This sequence comes from Pantoea jilinensis, assembly GCF_019104105.1. Classification (NCBI taxonomy): domain Bacteria; kingdom Pseudomonadati; phylum Pseudomonadota; class Gammaproteobacteria; order Enterobacterales; family Erwiniaceae; genus Pantoea; species Pantoea jilinensis. The sequence continues at coordinate 82,507 of NZ_CP077747.1, forward strand.
CACTGCACGCCCGGCGGAGTTGACTTATGCCATGTCGAACGGTTTCGGCTTTGGCGGCGTCAACGCCAGCCTCCTGCTTCGTAAGTGGCATTGACGTCATCGTGAAGACTCAACCTGCGCCACCAGACATCCTGGTCGCGCAGGGTTTAAGTCTCCAGAAGATCACGCTTTGCTGGATAATTCCAGAGGCTCTCCGTCAGCAATAGCGTCATAAACCTGAACCCTTCCTGACTTCCCGATCCTCTCCTTTTTTTCAACAATGGCACCGACTACGTCAGTCAGGAGGCTGTTGTCTTCTGTAACCAGCGCATTGATGAACTGCTGGCACAGGGTATGACTCCCTTTATTACGCTGTTTCACTTCGATATGCCGATGGCAATGCCGGAACAGGAAGACAGGAAAAATCATCAGGTCGTTGCAGCATTTTCACCCACCTGCGGCTGAATGATTATAATCCTCGCTGCGCCTCACACCAACTCATAGCCGCTGCAGTGCCCTATCCCTGTACCGGCGCATCGAACAGACTCAACGCCACAACAATCACTGCATAAACCAGCAGATACAACAGAATCAGCGCAGCAAGCAAACGACGGTGGCTGCGCATCCCGTTTTTCTTCATGGTGCCATTCAGAAGGTATAACTCAATGCCAGGGTTGCCGATGCGCCATTGTGCCGCGCGACAATCGGGCTATCTGAGGCATGTTTATCCAGCCATGTGTAATCACCGATGACACTGGCAGCCCAGGCGGGCGTAAATTGATGGCTCCAGGTCAGGCTGGCGTCGGTGCCATAAAATCCACCCGCAGCGTCATAACGTTCATAACCGCTACGCGCGCTTTGCTCGCGGTTAACACCGTACCAGGTGTTCATGTAACGTCCGTCGCCAAACAGACCTGCCACCTGCAGTGCCACCGTATCATCGCTGGTCTGCCAGGGAATCAACGTTACGGATGTCCGATACTGCACGCCCTGACTGTCACTTAGTGGCAGCGTCGCTTTGCCCTCCAGCACAAACCATGGTGTGACTGACCATCCCACCGCAAGCGCGGTGTTCACCGTGGCATCGATCTTTCCCATGCCCCTGAGCCGGTCATCACCGTCACGCCATGAGGAATTGCGGTCAGATCGGCCTAACCCATAGCCCAGGGTATGTTCCAGATACAACCCATTATCTGCCTGTAGATCGTAGCCAATCCCTTTTTGCGAATCGAGAAAGAAAGCCCCGTCGCGCGCCTGAATAATCGGCGTCAGCTGCCAGTGCTGCTTATCTGCGCCGCTGTAACGCGGTGCATTGATGCCTGCAATGCCCACCGTCACACTGGACGAAGGCGTGGCACTGTCATCCGCTCTTGCGGCAGCCGCGCTTAATGCCAGTGAAAAACAGACCATGTGAAGCGTTATTTTTCCGGTTATCATCTCGTTTCCTCATTATCACATCAGGTGCGGAGCTGAGGGATTCAGGGCCGCGTCACTGGCCGGAGTATGCGGGGCGAGTGTCAATGAACGACCAGGGATTTATGAAGAAACAGTCAAGGTGATCTGAAATGCAGCTAAAACGTATCCTGATTATTGAAGATGATGCTGACGCGGCCGGCGTCCTTGAGGCCTATCTGAAACGTGAAAATTATGAGGTTATGATTGTCGGTGACGGACCTGGCGGGCTGGATGCCGCCAGACGCTGGCAGCCCGATCTGATCCTGCTGGATATCATGTTGCCTGGCATGAACGGCACCGAAGTGCTGGCCGCACTGCGACGTCGCGACGATACGCCGGTGATCATGGTGACGGCGATGAGCGATGCGCCGGACCGCATCGGTGCACTCCGCTATGGCGCTGATGACTATGTGGTCAAGCCCTATCATCCAGGCGAAGTCGTGGCGCGCGTGCAGGCGGTGTTGCGCCGCAGTCAGAATAGCGCGCCGGTCACCGAAATCCTGCGCTGGGCCGGTCTGGTCGTTGATCCGATCGCCCTCACAGCCGTAATTGAATGCGACAGTGGCACATCGCGCCGTCTCGATCTGACACCCACTGAATTTTCCCTGCTGGTCACCCTGATGCGCGCACCAACCCGTCCGTTTACCCGTCTGTTTCTGCTGGAGCACTGTCTGCCGGAAAGCGATGCGCTGGAGCGGGTGGTGGATACACACGTCTACAACCTGCGCCGTAAACTGGAAGCTGCAGGCATCTCTGACGTGTTACCTGCGGTGCGTAGCGTGGGTTACCGGTTCAGACAGCCATGAATAAAAACATCTACAACTCTCTGTGGCGCTGGATCTGCGTCAGGGTCATGTTTCTGGCGATTGGCAGTGTCATTCTGATCGCCTTCTGTATGTGGTTGCGCTTCGCGGTGCAGGCGTACTGGGTCTATTACCGTATGCCACCCGCACTGCTGGAGGAGTTTTCACAGCTACGGCGCCATCCTGCCAGCGACCCGGCACGCTTTCACCAGATCGTGGATCAATGGTGGGGGCTCACTTTTTCTGATCCGTCGCTGGCCTCGTCGGACTGGTTTACTGTGATTGCGCTGGTGGTCGTCACCATCCCGTTTATGGTGTTTATGGCACTGCGTTTCGCGCGCCCACTCTCCACGCAGTTCAGTCAGCTGGCGGCCGCGGCGCGCGCGGTATCAAAAGGGGAATTTGGCCGAACAGCCGCAGTGGTAAAAGAAGCTCCGCAGGAGCTGGTGCGCTTTACCGAAGATTTTAATCAGATGACGCAGCAACTGGCGCGTTACGAGCGCGAGCTGCGCACCTCGCATGTGGCGATGGCACATGAACTTCGCTCACCCCTGACGGCGGCGATGGGCCGGTTGCAGGGTATTCTGGATGGCGTCTTTCCAGCGGAGCCGCAGCAACTGGCAATGATCATGAAGCAACTGACGCAGCTCAGCCGACTGATCGATGAACTGCATTTGTTGTCACTGGCGGATGCCGGTCAGCTGGTCCTGAACCGGGAACGGTTTAATCTCAGTGAGTTACTGCGCGAGCGTACGGGCTGGCTGCTGCCGCAGGCAGAACAGGCAGGTGTGACCATCAGCGTCATCGCACCAGAGGCTCTGATGCTCAATGCCGATGCATTCCGCCTGGGCCAGGTGGTGACGATCCTTTGTGAGAATGCGCTGCGCTACGCGGCGGACGGGGGTGCGTTGCTGATCTCCGCCAGCCAGAACGATCGGGCGGTTACCCTGACTTTTCGCGATTATGGTCAGGGTGTAGAGCCGGACTTTCTGCCGCAGCTGTTTGATCGCTTTACCCGGGCTGACTCCTCTCGTGCTCGCCACTCTGGCGGGAGCGGTCTGGGATTGTCGATCGCCAAAGCTATCATCGAGGCGCACGGCGGATCACTTCGCGCCACGTTACCCGCTGACGGCGGCCTGTTAATCGGGATAACGCTGCCGGGGAGATAAATTGTTCTGGCTTGACCATTTCTTGATGGTTCATGCAACGTTTCTGGACACAAGCCGGGTTCAATGAGCACAACTCATTAAAGGAACCCGGCTATGACTGATTTAATCCCGGATGCTGCCCGCCAGGTGTGGCGTCACCTTTTTAGTGTTCAGATCTTTGCACCAGCCATGTTTGTGCTGCTTGGCGTGCTCATCATGACTGGCTGCCGGGACAATAATTCTGCCCCGCCCGCTGCCCCGCCGCGACCAGTTAAAACGGTGATTGTTCCGCCGCTCGGAAGTGATGCTTCACTGGTGCTGACCGGAGAAATCCGCGCCCATGAAGAGGTCGCGCTTGCTTTCAGGCTGGATGGCCGGGTCGTGAGTCGTGCGGCTGAACTGGGCGATCGCGTCAGCGCCGGACAACCGCTTGCAGCGCTGGAAAATGATCAGTCACGTAATCAGCTCAGTAGCGCACAGGCCGATCTCGACAGCGCTCGCGCCGCCGAACGGGTCGCCGCACTTAATCTTCATCGAATGCGGCTGTTGATGCCCGGTGGCGCCATCGCCCGCAGCCAGCTTGACAGCGCCCAGGCAGACTGGCAAAGCGCGCAGTCACGCCGTCTCAGCAGCGAAGCAGCGCTAAAAAATGCCCAGGACACTCTCAGCTGGACTCAACTCACTGCACCCACCGCAGGCCGGATCACCGCCATCACGGTTCAGCCTGGCCAGGTGGTCAGCGCTGGACAAAATGTGATGACGCTGGCAGCGGGAGATGCACGCGATGCGGTGTTTGACCTGACCACACCAGCGCTTTTGCGTCCTGACGACCAAATACCACTAAAGGTGACGCTGCTCGCCGATCACACCGTGCAGGCCAGCGGCACGGTGCGTGACATCAGCCCACAAGCCGATCCGCAGACCCGCACGTGGCGACTGCGCATCTCGTTGATAAATCCACCTGAGGCGATGGCACCCGGTGCCACGGTCACCGTCAGCCTGCCCGATGCACAACCGCCAGTGATCGCCCTGCCCGCCAGCGCTCTGACCCGTTTCTCAGACAAACCCGCGCTGCTGGTTGTTGATGCAGCGTCACGCTTGCAGCTTCGTCCGGTAGTCCTGGCCCGCTTTAACGCGCAGCAAATCTTTGTAACTGCCGGGATCCAGCCGGGCGAGCGCGTTGTGACGGCCGGCGTTAATACCCTGCAGCCCGGCGAAAAGGTCTCGCTGATGCAGGAGGCGCCATGAAAAAACCGGCTGGCTTTAACCTCTCTGGCTGGGCGCTGGCGCATCAGCAACTGGTCATCTTTTTCATGCTGCTGGTGATGGCGGCAGGTGTACTGAGCTATGAACGTCTCTCCCGCAATGAAGATCCGGCGTTTACCATCAAAACTGCCGTCATCTCGGCCCAATGGCCGGGCGCGGACGTGGACAATATGGTGCAACTGGTCACTGACGTACTGGAACAGAAGGTACAGGAGATCCCGTCGCTGGACGCCGTTGAGAGCGAAACCCGCGCCGGGCAAACGGTGATATATGTCAACCTGCGTGATGACACACCACCCTCTCAGGTGGCTGGCACCTGGTATCAGTTACGTAAAAAGATGAAAGACGTTGCCGCTTCACTGCCTCAGGGCGTGCAGGGTCCGGCAGTGAACGATGAGTTTGATGACACCTTCGGCACAATTTATGGGTTTACGGCTGATGGTTTTACCGCCAGAGAGTTGCGCGATCGGGTCGATAACCTGCGGCGAAGTCTGACGAGTCTGCCCGACATCGGAAAAACCACCCTGCTGGGTGTGCAGGAGCAGCAGGTGGTTATCGCCTTTTCCCCGCGCAAGCTAAATGGCATGGGACTCGATTTACAGCAGGTCAGCGACGCCATCAAAGCGCAGAACGACGTGGTACCCGCGGGCAGCCTGCGAACCGACCGCGAGAACATTGCGCTGCGGGTCAGTGGCACCCTGACCTCGGTCGAAAACCTGCGGGCAATTACCCTGCATATCGGAGAGCGTTTCATCCCGCTGACTGAACTGGCTACCATCACTCTTCAACCTGCCGATCCCCCGGCACCCACGTTTCGGGTTAACGGCGTTCCGGCTATCGGGCTGGCGATTTCCATGGCCCCAGGCGGCAACATGCTCGATTTCGGCAAGCAGCTTAACCAGCGCATGCAGACACTGGCCAGTCAGTTACCGCACGGCATCACCCTGACCCGCGTGGCTGACCAGTCATCCGTGGTGAAAAATGCGGTCAGCGGCTTTGTCCGGATACTGGGCGAAGCGGTCGTCATCGTGTTAGCCGTCTCTTTCGTCTCGCTGGGACTGCGTGCTGGTCTGGTGGTGGCAGCGGCCATTCCGCTGGTGCTGGCCATGACCTTTACCGGCATGTTGCTGGCGGGTATCGGCCTGCAACGAATTTCACTGGGTGCGCTGATCATTGCGCTGGGGCTGCTGGTGGATGACGCGATGATCACTGTCGAAGCGATGGTGGCGCGGCTGGAAGCAGGCGACAGTAAGTGGCAGGCCGCGACGTATGCGTTCAAAACCACCGCATTCCCAATGCTGACCGGCACGCTGGTGATGATTGCGGGTTTTATTCCGGTCGGGTTCGCTGCCTCCAGTGCCGGAGAGTACTGCTATTCGCTGTTTGTGGTGATTGCGCTTGCATTGCTTTGCTCGTGGGTGGTCGCAGTAATCTTTTCTCCACTCACCGGCTGCTGGCTGCTGTCTGTAAAGCACATAACAGCCCACCCGTCGCCGGGCGTGCTTGCACGCACTTATCACCGACTTCTGGACGTGATTCTGCGTAACCGACTGGTGACAATGGGCGTGGCAATGGCAGTGCTGTTAGTCAGCCTTTATGCCACCACCTTTATGCAGGGTGAGTTTTTCCCGGCGTCAGACCGCCCCGAATTGCTGGTCAGCCTGACGCTGCCCGCCAATGCCGCGCAGGCCGAAACCCTGCGTCGTACCGTACAACTTGAAAAAATGCTCCAGAATGATCGGGATGTGGCGAACTTCACCAGCTACGTTGGCTCAGGTGCAATCCGCTTCTATCTACCGATGGATGTGCTGCTGGATAATGAAAACATCGCGCAGGTGGTGGTGGTGGCAAAACATCTCACCGTGCGCGATCGGCTGCGCAGCCGGCTGGAACGAAAACTGGCAGCAGATTTTAACGATATCAGTACTCGCGTCTCACCGCTTGAGCTGGGGCCGCCGGTTGGCTGGCCACTGAAATATCGCATCACCGGTCCGGACAATGCACAGGTTCGGCAGGTCGCCGATCGGCTGGCGGCACAGCTTGCTCGCTCACCGCTGACCCGGGGTGTCAATCTCACCGCCGGAGAGCCAGAACGCGTTATCAGGCTGGCAGTAAACCAGACAGCGGCCCGCGCGGCTGGACTCTCATCAGACACGATAGCCACCGCGCTGAATACGCTGATGTCCGGCAGCGTGGTGACCACGCTGCGCGATCGCAACCGCCTGATCGATGTGGTGCTGCGCGGCGATGACAAGGCGCGCCAGGACACTGACTTGCTGGCAGGATTGATGATTACCAATGCCAGCGGACAAAAAATTCCGCTGCGGCAGGTCGCGACGCTGAACTGGGGGGTGGACGACCCGGTGATCTGGCGCCGTCAGCGGCTGGCTTACATCACCGTACAGACTGATATCGCACCCGGTCAGCGGGCTGAACAGGTTTCGCAACAGCTCGCACCAGGTGTCGCTGCTCTGCGTGCTTCACTGCCTGCCGGATATGGTATTGAAGAAGGTGGCGTGGCGGCAGAATCAGACAAAGGCAACGGTTCTGTGTTTGCTCTGTTGCCGGTGACGATCTGCGCCATGCTGATCCTGCTGATGATTCAGCTGCAACGTTTCTCAGGCATGCTGCTGGCGCTAAGCATGGCACCGTTTGGTTTGCCAGGCATCATATCCGCAATGCTGCCGGCGGGTACTCCGCTGGGGTTTGTGGCGCTGCTGGGAATTATTGCACTGGCGGGAATCATCATCCGCAACGCCGTGATTATGATCAGTGAAGTGGATACGAACAGCCGCGCCGGACTTGCCGCTGGGGAAGCTATCCGGCAGGCCGCCCATCACCGGGCGCGTCCAATCGTGCTGACCGCGTGTGCCGCAATCCTGGGCATGATCCCTATTTCTCATCAGGTTTTCTGGGGGCCGATGGCACTGGCGATTATTGGTGGTCTGGTGAGCGGTACGCTGGTGACACTTACGGTATTGCCCGCTGCGTTAAGTCTGATGATGGAACGCCGTTCACGTTAAATCCGTTCAAAAAAAGTCCGGCGATTCTGTACCAGGAACAGCAGAATCGCCGGACGTCCTCAGTTCATCACCTCGACCAGAATCAGTGGGCACTTTCTGACTTTGCAGGCCTGACTGTAGGCCAGCGAGCAGACCGAACAAAGGTCACGCACGTCAGACTGGTACTCATACTCCATGAAATAGCGGAACTGGCCGCCTGCCGAATCTGTTCTCCAGAATCGCTGCGGCTCCAGAATTTCATCCAGTTGCCTGAATGTCAGGGCTGACGGGTTATGAAACCCGACTCTTACGCGATATATAGTCATGCACCGATTATTGGCATCCCGGCTTCGTGCCGCCAGTTGGTTATTGTTTTCATTACAATAGCTGGCGCTTATCAACCCATCTCTTAGTGTGGCGCAGGCAGTTCTGCCAGCATTGCCAGCAGATGCAGCACCGCTTTTGACGGATGAAGCCGACGCCAGGCAAAGGCCACGTCGGTAAACAGCGTGTTGTTTTCGATATCGCAGAAACTCACGTCGGGGTTATCGACGCAGCGCATCGACTCCGGCACCAGCGCAATCCCGCAGCCGGCCGCAACCATACCCAACGACGTGGTGATTTGCGGCGCCTGCTGGAAGGTGTGGCGCGAAAAGCCCGCCCGCAGACAGGCAGTGACAATCAGCTCATACAGGCTCGGCGAGACGTCACGCGGGAAAATGATCAGGGTTTCATCCGCCAGCGCGGAGAGCGGCACAGTGGGTGTACCGCTTAAGGGATGAGAACGCGGCAGCGCAATCAGCATTTTTTCGGTGGAAATGACACGCAGATTAAACGCTTTGCTGCTTTCGCACGGCAGCCGGATAAAGGCCGCATCCAGTAATCCCTCCTGTAAATCCTGCATCAGCAACGCCATATTCTCTTCACGCGTCAGAAACGTCATCGCGGGATAACGTTCCTTAAACTTATGGATTAGCGTGAAGATGCGCGAATTAAACGCCACCGAACTGGCAAATCCCAGCGACAACTGACCGCTGATCCCGCGCGCAATGCCACGCGCGTTTTCCAGCGCCTGATCGGCCAGCTGCACAATCTGTCGGGCATCCGCCAGAAACGCTTCTCCCGCTTCAGTGAGTTCAACCCCGCGCGTCAGCCGCTTCAACAATGGCGTGCCGATCTCCTGCTCCAGCCGCAATATCTGCTGACTCAGTGGCGGCTGCGATATCCCCAGCAATTCAGCGGCTCGGGTAAAGTGAAGCGTCTCGGCTACGGCAACAAAATAACGCAGATGGCGAAGTTCCATATCAAAAACGTCTCAAAGTTAACAGGTTTCGCTATTGGACCCACCGACTGAATCGGTTCACCATTAGGTTAACACGGCTTAACGGTTAATCGACGAGGCATCAAATGAGCAATTGTGTAACTGATTGTTCCTGCGAGGATCAACTAAAACATACTGTCTTAACGCTTTCCCAGGATGCGCCAGAAAGTGTTATCTATCAGACCTCTTTAATGAGTGCGCTGCTGAGCGGCGTCTATGACGGTAATGTCCGCATTGCCGACCTGCTGCGCAAAGGGGATTTCGGCCTGGGCACCTTCAACCGGCTGGATGGCGAGATGATCGCGTTTGACAGCAAAGTCTATCAGTTGCACGCCGACGGCAGCGCGCATCCAGCCGATCCGGCGCAGAAAACTCCGTTTGCGGTCATGACCTTTTTCAAGCCGCAGCACCTGTTTGAGTTTGACCGGCCGATGTCACGCGAGGACATCCATCGGGTGATCGACAGCGAAATCACCTCCGATAACCAGTTCTGTGCGCTACGCATCAGCGGTCGTTTCAGCCGCGTCGATACCCGCACCGTGCCGTGCCAGTGCCGCCCGTATCGATCCATGCCGGAAGTGCTGGGCGATCAGCCTACCTTTTCCTTTAGCCAGCGTGCGGGGGAACTGATTGGATTCCGCACGCCGCAATATATGCAGGGCATTAACGTTGCGGGCTATCACGAACATTTTATTACCGACGACCGCGAAGGCGGCGGCCACATTCTCGATTACGCGCTGGAACAGGGCACCCTGACCTTTGGTGCCATCAGCAAGCTGGTCGTGGATCTGCCGCAGGACAGTGACTTTCTCAATGCCGACCTGAACCCCGCCAATCTTGACGCCGCGATCCGAGCGGTAGAAAGCTAATCAGAGGAATGACGATGAAAACTTCAACCGATACCACGCTCTGGACCTGTGGCGCTGACCTGGTGGTCGCGCAACTTGAGGCACAGGGTGTCCAGCATGTCTTTGGCATCCCTGGCGCAAAGATCGATAAGGTTTTTGACTCGCTGCTGGACTCATCCATTCAGACCATACCGGTTCGCCACGAAGCTAACGCCGCGTTTATGGCCGCCGCAGTTGGCCGTCTCACCGGCAACGCGGGTGTGGCGCTGGTTACCTCAGGGCCGGGCTGCTCTAACCTGATCACCGGTATGGCTACCGCCACCAGCGAAGGTGATCCGGTGGTCGCTATCGGCGGCCAGGTGAAACGTTCCGACAGTGCAAAGCAGGTTCATCAGAGCATGGACACCGTTTCGATGTTTCGCCCGATCACCAAATATGCGGTTGAAGTGACCGATCCCTCTGCGCTTTCTGAATGCCTGTCAAATGCGTTTCGCCATGCGGAACATGGCCGCGGCGGCGGTGCCTTTATCAGCCTGCCACAGGATATTGTCGATCAGCCGGTGACCGGCAAAGCGCTGAGCAGTAAAGGCCGTCCGGTGTTAGGTGCCGCGCCAGACGCGATGATTGAGGCAGTCAGCAGGGCGATTGCCGGGGCTAAAAATCCGGTTATCCTGCTGGGATTGATGGCGAGCCAGACGGAGAACAGCGAAGCCATCGACGAGCTGCTGACCCGTAGTCATATTCCGGTCACCAGCACCTATCAGGCAGCCGGGGCCGTCAGACAGGATCACTTCTCACGTTTTGCCGGGCGTGTCGGGCTGTTTAATAACCAGGCAGGCGACCGGCTGCTGCAACAGGCTGACCTGATCATTACCATCGGCTACAGCCCGGTAGAATATGAACCTGCGATGTGGAACAGCGGCAATGCCACGTTGATTCATATCGACGTGATACCCGCAGAGACCGACAACCGCTATCTGCCCGATGCGGAGCTGGTGGGGGATATCGCGGCCACGGTGCGTAAACTGGCTGCGCGTATTACTGCGCCACGGCAACTGACTGCAGAAACTGCCTCTATTCTTGACGATCGCCAGCAGCAACGAAAATTACTGGCAATGCAGGGTGCCAGCCTCAATCAGTTTGCCCTGCATCCGCTGCGCATCGTGCGCGCCATGCAGGACATTATTAACAGCGATGTCAGCCTCACCGTTGATATGGGTAGCTTCCACATCTGGATCGCCCGCTATCTCTACAGCTTCCGCGCCCGCCAGATCATGATCTCCAATGGTCAGCAGACCATGGGCGTGGCCCTGCCGTGGGCGATTGGCGCCTGGCTGGTCGATCCGCAACGCAAAGTGGTGTCGGTTTCAGGTGATGGCGGCTTCCTGCAGTCCAGCATGGAGCTGGAAACCGCCGTCCGGTTAAAAGCAAATATTCTGCACATCGTCTGGGTTGATAACGCCTACAACATGGTGGCGATGCAGGAAGAGAAGAAATATCACCGTGTCTCTGGTGTTCATTTTGGCCCGATTGATTTTAAAGCCTACGCAGAAGCATTTGGGGCTGCGGGCTTTGCGGTGACTAGTGCAGCAGAACTGGAGCCTACGCTGCGAAAAGCGATGGATGTTCAGGGACCTGCAGTTGTGGCTGTGCCTGTTGATTACGCTGACAACCCGTTACTGATGGGCCAGCTGCATCTGAGTCAGCTTCTTTAAGTTCATGTAAAAAGGAAATCATGATGAAAAACAGAGTGGCATTTGTGACTGGCGCAGGCCAGGGCATTGGTGAAGCGATCGCCCTGCGTCTGGCGAAAGATGGACTGGCGGTCGCGGTGGCCGATTTCAATCAGGAGACCGCCCGCCAGGTCGCAGACAAGATCAACCAGTTGGGCGGAAAAGCGATAGCCCTGAAGGTCGATGTCTCGCAGCGCGATCAGGTGTTGGCCGCAGTCGAAGAGGCTCGTCTCGCACTGGGTGGTTTTGACGTCATCGTTAACAACGCAGGTATTGCGCCCTCCACGCCAATTGCGGAGATTACCGAAGCGGTGGTCGACAAGGTCTACAACGTCAATGTCAAAGGGGTGATCTGGGGTATGCAGGCCGCGATTAAAGCGTTTGCTGCAGAAGGTCACGGTGGCAAAATCATCAACGCCTGCTCCCAGGCGGGTCACGTTGGTAATCCGGAGCTGGCGGTTTACAGCTCAAGCAAGTTCGCCGTGCGCGGCCTGACACAGACCGCCGCGCGTGATCTGGCGCCTGCCGGGATCACGGTAAATGCCTTTTGCCCGGGTATTGTCAGAACGCCAATGTGGCAAGAGATCGACAGACAGATTTCCGAAGCAGCTGGAAAGCCCGCCGGTTACGGCACGGAGGAATTTGCGAAACGTATTACGCTGGGACGTCTTTCTGAACCGGAAGATGTTGCCGCCTGCGTCGCCTACCTCGCCAGTCCCGACTCCGATTACATGACTGGCCAGTCACTTTTGATTGATGGCGGCATGGTGTTTAACTGATCTGCCCTCGCCTGCTTCGTTCCGGCGCAGCAGGCTCTGCTTCTGCACCCATTAAAACATTAGTTTCTTTTATCTCAAAAACGGTTAGCCATCAGCCTGTTGACCGTTTAATCGCGCCAGACCTGCGTTTTTGTCGCCTGAGAGATTAAAGCTGCTTATTATCCTGCCGATAAAACAGAGACTCCTCTCCCTGTTCAAAGCGACCATGTTAACGATCAACCATAACGAGCCCGCCGCCATCACGAACAAAATGCGGTACAGCACTGACTCTGTTCTGGGACGAACGGTTGAAAGGTTATCATCAGGGATGCGGATTAACAGTGCGAAAGACGATGCGGCAGGTCAGGCGATTGCCAACCGCATGACGGCCAATATCAACGCCGATGCGGTGGTAGCGCGCGGCCTCAATGACGCTATCAGCTATTCCCAGACCGCCAGCGGCGGCCTGGGCAGCATTGTCGATCTGCTGATCCAGGCCCGCACGCTTTCGGTTCAGGCAGCCAACGGCACGCTATCGGATGCGGACAGGCAGAGCGTCAACGGTGCATATCAGCAGATTCTGGCAGGCATCAATGACATCGCGGATCACACCGAGATTTTCGGGCGTTATCCGCTGGCGACCAATAATCCCGATCTGCCTCCTGCGAAACTGGGTAACGTTGACCCTATCAACACGAAGTTCCCGGTTCCAGGCAAGAATTACTCTTTTACCTCCGGCGTGATCCCGCTGGCCTATATTCCGGCAGGCTCGACAGCGATAAGCATCACCATCGACTCGCTGGGTATGGATGACGATCTCCAGCTCTTTACCCGCGACGGTAAGCATCTGGTCGGTACACCGCTGGATGGCAGTGCGCCCGATTACACCTGGGCCAGCAAAGGCATCACCAATGCGGCTACCGCAGATACCCGCCTGCTGACCAGCAAAAACGGTTTTGGCAGCGGTGCGGCATATGACAGTTCGCAACTGCTCGAGGGCGGTACAAGCTGGGCGCTGGCGGGCAGCAACAGCAGCACTTATAACGGCATGAACATCACATATAGCGGTGATGGCGATCGTTATGAAGATGTCGCCAGCGGCGATTTCAATAACGGGACCATCACCAGTAACCGGCTTGAGCGCATCACGCTGGATACTGTAAACGAAGATTTGATTGTGGTGGTGGTGGGCAATGGCTCTTTCACGGGTAATCTGACCTGGGGAAAACTGCCCGAACCTAAAGGCGTGCCTGAAACGCCGCCACATGAGAGTCGTCCTCTGGAAGTGGTCACCAGCGCAGATTATGGTCAGCCAGTGCAATCGGATACCATCCCGTCTACACCGTCAGATACCAAAACCCTGGGGCTGAACAACACAACACTGCTGAACAGTCAGGACATCTCCAGCACCATGAAAGCGCTGGAGCGCGCGCTGGCGAAGATCAGCGGCTATCAGTCGACTTATGGCGCGAAGATTAACCGTTACGAATCAAACCGTAATGTGCTGGCGCAGCAGGGCGTGGATACCTCAGCAGCTCGCAGCCGCATACAGGATGCGGACTATGCAGAAGAAGCCAGTCAGCTGGCTCGTAACCAGATTATTCAGCAGGGCCAGACTGCCGTCAGTAAAATGGCGAACAAAACACCTGAAATGATTATTCAGCTGTTAGGCAGCTAATACTTTTAACCGGCAGGGCGTCCTGCCTCAGCCGTTTTCCCTGTTTCTTCTCCATTAACATCGCCTGATTCGGCCCTCTGCTGGCCCGAAATCCCCGGTTACCCCTCGTCACGCTTTGATCCCAGTCACACAAACTCGTTTAAGATTCGTTTAAGAATGGTCGTCATCACCTTTTTTTGTTAAATAAATGCTAAATGCTGATAACAATTTAATATCACCATCCTGCGCAGGATTAACTAAAACAACAGGTTAATCATTACCAGACTAAGTAATTACCTGAATTTTCCTGCGGTCATAAGCACTTTTCATTACTTTTACGCCATTGCGAGGGCTGTTATTTTGCTGACAATACTGGGTTTTACCATGGTTGTTTGCTTCATGTATCTGATCATGACCAAACGCATGTCAGCCTTGATTGCGCTGATTCTGATACCAACCGTATTTGCGCTGATTGGCGGTTTTTACGCGGGCCTGGGTGACATGATGCTGGACGGCGTCAAGAAGCTGGCCCCTACCGGCGTCATGCTGACTTTCTCCATTCTCTATTTTGGTCTGATGATTGATGCCGGACTGTTTGATCCGCTGGTGCGCTTTATTCTCCGGATGGTGCGCGGCGATCCCCTGAAAGTGCTGGTCGGCACGGCGGTGCTGACCCTGCTGGTTTCACTGGATGGTGACAGCTCCACGACGTATATGATCGCTATCGCCGCGTTCCTGCCGCTCTATCACCGGCTGGGTATGAATGTGCTGATGATGACCTGTCTGGTCAACCTCGCCAGCGGTATCATGAACCTCTCGCCATGGGGTGGCCCGACAGCCCGTGCCGCAGCGGCACTGCGCATTGATGCCCTCGACATCTTTATTCCGATGCTTCCGGCCATGTTGCTGGCCTGCGTTAGCCTTGTGGCCATGGCAGTGCTGTTTGGTCTTCGTGAACGTAAGCGTTTAGGCGTGATGACCATGAAAGATCACCATCTCGACAATATTGAACTGGGTCTGGGGGATGCCGAAGAGTGCGCCGCCAATCGCCGGCCAAAAATGTTCTGGCCTAACTTCATCCTGACCACTGTGCTACTGGTGCTGCTGGTGGTTGGGTTAATGCCGATTCAGATCCTGTTTATGCTGGCATTTGCGATAGCGGTGATGCTCAACTATCCCACGCTGGAAGAGCAGAAAGCACGCATCAGCTCCCATGCCGGTAACGTTCTGGCGGTAACCGCGCTGATTTTTGCCGCCGGTATTTTCACCGGTATCCTTTCCGGCACCGGTATGGTTGATGCAATGGCGAAAAGTTTGCTGGCGGTCATCCCGCACAGCTTTGGCCCTTACCTGGCGGTATTTACCGCGCTTGTCAGCCTGCCGTTCACCTTCTTTATGTCGAATGATGCGTTTTACTTTGGCATTCTGCCCGTTATTGCTCAGACAGCGGCCAGCTATGGCATTACCGCTGAAGAGATTGCTCGCGCTTCCATTGTCGGCCAGCCATTCCACCTGCTGAGCCCGCTGGTACCGTCAGTCTACCTGCTGGTGGGTCTGGCGAAGGTCGACATCGGCGACCATCAGCGCTTTGCAATCAAGTGGGGAATTCTGGTGAGTCTGGTATTGATGGCTGGCGGTCTGCTGACCGGTGCTTTCCCGTTGTTCCACCGTTAATCCTCTGCTTTCGGGTGGATAGCCGGCAATGTTCCCGGTTATTCGCTTCCCGAACTACAACAGTCATTGTACAATGACTTGTATTGTTCATTACGGAGGTTTTATGAGAGCAATCAGTTACAGCGAAGCCAGACAGAATCTTTCTGCCACGATGGTTCAGACAGTTGAAGATAAGGCACCGGTGTTAATCACTCGCCAGAACGGCGAATCCTGCGTGCTGATGTCGCTTGATGAATATAACTCACTGGAAGAGACGGCCTATCTGCTGCGTTCGCCTAAGAATGCTCGCAGATTGATGGATGCTATCGAAAGCCTGCAAAGCGGTAAAGGGACTGACAGGGATATTATTGAGTGAAACTGACCTGGTCCGCAGAAGCCTGGGAAGATTATCTGTACTGGCAGGATACTGATAAAAAAACCGTCAAAAAGATTAACGAACTCCTTAAAGATGCCAGCAGGACGCCTTTTGAAGGCAAGGGAAAACCCGAGCCCCTGAAGCATAATCTTGCGGGATTCTGGTCCCGCAGGATTACGGCGGAACATCGACTGGTCTACGCCGTCACTGAGGAGGCATTATTAATCGCCTCATGCCGTTATCACTACTGACCAGAAGTCGCCTTCCTGACATTGACGATCAACCGAGTGATTCGGTACAGGAAGCATCACACGGTTCCTGCACCCAGACACGGCCCCCATCCCGCAACAGATCGCTATGCCACCCGATTAATCCGGATCGCCTGCCCTCTTTTTCAGCTGCGCCGAAAGCCAGGGAGCTGTCAGACTTTCTGCAGAGAGACTCACCTCTTCCGGTAAGCCGGATGAAACAATCTTTCCTCCCCTGAGCCCCGAGCCGGGCCCCAGATCAATCACCCAGTCCGCTTCAGCCACAATGCGCATAGTATGTTCCGCCATAATCACCGTGTGGCCGCGCTTTACCAGTTCATCGAGCACAATCAGCAGCTTATCCATATCAGACGGGTGCAAACCAGTTGAGGGTTCATCAAGCAGATAGAGTGTAGGCGTACGCTGTAAACGCTGCAGTTCCCAGGCGAGTTTGATGCGCTGGCACTCGCCGCCAGACAACTCAGTGGCGGGTTGACCCAGCGTCAGATATCCCAGTCCCAGTGACGTCAAAGCTTTTAACGAACGCTGAATACCGTCATACGCGTGAAAGAGCGCAGTGGCGTCGTCCACGGTCAGAGCAAGCACATCCGCAATCGTCAGGTTGTTCCACTTCACTTCCAGCGTGTCGGGATTATAACGGCCTCCCGCACAGACTGAGCAGGTTGCGGTGGCGCTGGGCATAAACAGCAGCTCAATTGAAATCTGCCCCTGCCCTTCACATGCAGGACAGCGTCCGGCGGGTAAATTGAATGAGAAACGGCTGGCGCTGAAGCCTTTGGCTTTCGCTGCAGGGGTTTCTGCAAACAACCTGCGGATAATGTCGAAAAATCCGGTGTAAGTGGCCAGATTTGATCGAGGCGTTCTGCCAATAGGACGCTGATCGATTCTCACCAGTCGGCCGATGGCGTCACTTCCGCTCACCACCTGTCCTCTGACGTCTGCCACCAGATCCTCTTCCTCGCCCTCGTCGCTGTCAGCGATTTTATCAAAACGTCCGAGCATTTCCGGGAGCACGCGATTCAACAGTGTTGATTTACCGGAACCAGAAACCCCGGTGACAGCTGTCATTCTTGCCAGCGGAATAGCGATATCCATTGCGGAAATATTGTTGCAATGGACCTGCTCAAACCTGAGCCAGCTCTCTGCAGGCCGGCGCTGGCGCAGTCCGGTATAGCTCCGCGAGAAGAGATAGTCAGACGTGGGTGAAGCGATGTTTTTAAGTCCTGCGGGTTCGCCGTTATAAACGATCTCACCGCCATGCGTTCCCGGACCCGGGCCAACCTCAATGAGCCAGTCAGCCTCGGCGATGAGGTCCATATTATGTTCGACAACCACCAGCGAATTACCGGCGCGCACCAGGTTTTTCAGGGAAGTGAGCAGCGCTTTAACATCATCGGGATGCAGGCCGGCAGAAGGCTCATCCAGTACGTAAAGCACGCCAAACAATCGTGATATCAACTGGGTTGCCAGACGCACGCGCTGCAACTCGCCGGATGAGAGCTGGGTGGTCCGGCGGCCCGGTGCCAGATGGCCCAGCCCCAGCGTGTCCAGTTGCTGAAGCCGCATACTGATATCAGACGTCATCCGGATAACCGCCTCCCGCAGGGCAGCCTCTACAGGCAGGTTGGATGAGGTGCCATCAGCATAAGGCTTCAGCAGTTCTGCGAGCGCCGAGACAGAAAGCTCACTCAGGCTGGCAATGTCATAACCCGCAAAGGTGACGGATAAGGCATCCCGATTCAGTCTTTTACCGTGGCACGCTGAACAGGGCGTGACCGTGACATAACGGGCAAGCCGTTTCTTCGTCGTCTCACTGCCACCCGAATAACTCTGTAGTACGATTTTTGCGGCACTGGTGTAGGTCCCGGTATAAGCGGGCTCTTCACCCGCAGCCAACGCTTCTTCACGTTGTTCAGCATTCAGACCGATAAAAATCGGCACCGAAGGCTGTTCGTCCGTCAGCAATATCCACTGCTGGTCACGGGATGAAAGCGTATGCCAGGGCGCATCGACATCGTAACCGAGTGTCTCAAGGATGCTTCGCAGATTTTTGTTATGCCAGCCTCGGGGCCATGACGCGATGGCGCCCTGGCGGATACTCAGTGAGTCATCCGGCACCATTGAGTCGGTTTTGACGGTGTGTACGCTTCCCAGTCCCTGGCAATGCGGACAGGCTCCTTCTGGATTGTTAGGCGAGAAATAATCGGCGGTCATAAAAGGTACACCGTCGGGTCGTGCACCTGCCCGGGAAAACAGCAGACGCAGCGTAACGGAAATTCGGGTGAGGCTGCCCACCGTTGAGCGCTCCTGAGCACCCGCCCGGCTCTGTTGCAGAGCCACCGCAGGCGGAAGTCCATCAATATTATCTACATCCGGTGCCGCGGCCTGATCGATCAGTCTGCGGGCATGGGGCGAAACCGACTCAATAAACCGGCGCTGGGCTTCTGCGTAAAGCGTATCAAAGGCAAGTGACGATTTACCGGAACCTGACACGCCGGTAAACACCACCATGGCGTTGCGGGGAAACCGAAACGAGACATCTTTAAGATTATGCGTTCTTGCACCCTGTACCGAAACATAAGGGTCGATATGCTCATCAGCGCGGTTACGTTCAGCATTGCGTTGGTCTGTCATGATTTCCCTGTTTAAAAATGCATGGCAGCCTGACATTCGCCTGCCATTAATGATTGAAACATTTCAGATGCTCATCGGGTCTTCAGGCTATCCGGCCCGTTTGAGAATTGAAGCAACAGCAAGGGTAGTCACGGATTTCTATCTTCACAACGCAACAGGTCGTTGAATGACTCCTGATAAATTCTGCTACGCACTCCTGAATCAGTACATCCCGACCATTTACTACCTGAACCTAATAGTCTGAACCAGAGGCGAAATAGTGCATGACTTTGGTAAATAGAAGTAAAGAGAAGTAAACATAATTTTGCTGATCAGGTGCTGATGCAGGTCTTTAATGGAACCGTGATTTAAAAAACAATCGTTATTTAAATATGAACCCCATACATCTTGTTAGCATTTCCCTCGATAATTTAACGGCAGACTTTAGCTGAGCACCACTGGTTTATTTTACCTATTCAGAACTCATTATTTCCCGCAAACCAAAATAATCATTCAATCAAATGCCAAAAATTAAATAGATCAATATATTCAATTAGTTAAAAGGTAATTATCTGGTTTTCCATTGGTGATAACTATGGATGATTTGATTTAAAATCACTTTACCTATCAATCGCGTTAGCCGACCTCCGTTGACTATCACTCCCCGAAATATAAAGATGTTTCACATCGGGCAAGACGGATATCAATATTAAATTAAGAAAAGTTTATCTCGTCAGTATTATTCAGCATTAAGGATTCATTGAATGCGGACAGACCTTATCATTTCTGAAAATGTCTGCGATGAATATCCTGATGAAATCGATCTTATCTGGATGTATGGGAAAGTTAATCAGCGCATCGGATCAAATGATAATGGAAATGAAAATGGTTACTTTTACAGATCTGAGCGCCTGATGACCGATGTTGAAGGTGCATTGCTTGATGATACAGGAATATTAAACCATTAATCAGCAGATGTTATATTATGAATATTCAATTACATAACAGCGCTTAATTATCGCTGAAAAATTCACCGACAGCGGTGGCGCTTACTATATTACTGGCTACTTCAGTAACGCTTATTGCCAATGACCAAACTTAAATTTTGCAAAAAATTTGAGCACCAGTTCATGCTGATTAAAATTATCGCTTACACCTATGAGCCTCAGCAGCAAAATAGCCAGAAATTGAATAAAAACGCACTTATCAAAATCAGAATGAAATTTTAATTATATATACCAGGTAATAGATAGCGTCATTATCAGATTTTTTAATTTTCATTAAACAGAGACTATATCTCTGAGCTTATCTAAACTCAAAATGTGAGGTGTTCACTATGCGTAAAAACATTCTTTTATTATCAACGTTTTTAGTTTTATTTAACGTATCAGCCGGTGCGATGGCTTCATGAATGCTCAGCCACCGGACTGAGCATTCATGAAGCGGAAAAATCCCTCGCGAAAAAAGCGGAAGCAAAAGGGGTTAACTATAAAATAATCGGCGCACACTATGGTAATTATGTGTATCTGATTGCCAAAACGGAGCCGTAATTTTCAGTAATGGTTAATAGCTAAAACGACTTACCGGCTGTGAAGTATATAAAATTGATATTTCAGTGCCTGTTTCTTAACACACTTCATAAAAGGATAGATTATGAAAAAAAGTATGTTGCTTTTACTGACTGCCTTCTCAGTCAATGCTTTTGCACAGACTACGCAGGATTGTGTAAAAACGGATCAACAAGAGATTGCAGGATTATTTGACCGCTGGAACAACTCTCTGCAGACCGGCGATGCCCACAAAGTAGCTGAAAACTATCTAAGCGATGCGGTTCTTCTGCCCACCCTCTCAAACAAAGTAAGAAAGAGTGATGCGGAGCGTGTGGATTATTTTGAGCATTTTCTGGAGAAAAAACCTGTCGGTAAAATTGAGAGCCGGACCATTCGCACCGGTTGCAACAAGGCAACCGACAGCGGGGTCTATACCTTTACCTTTGCAGATAAGTCTTCAGTAAAAGCGCGCTACACCTTTACCTATGTCTGGGATGGGAAAGCGTGGAAAATCTCGTCGCATCACTCCTCCGCAATGCCGGAAGGCTGAATCTTTGCTGATGCTCAGGCCGGCCTGAGAGATAACTAAAGCGGTAATGGCTTCTTATTACAGCCAGTCAGGCTGGATGTTCAGTGACCCTGCCCGGTGCCCTTTCTCATTCAGGTAAAGGCACCGGGCAAGTGACGCAGGGAATGTCTTAGTGACTGACGAGGATAAAAGGTGATGCTCAGCGCACTGGTCAGCCTTTTGCGAAACGAAAGTGCGCTTTACTAATCAATCAGTTTGCCTTTGTCCAGTTGAACCGCGCCCGTTTCCCGGAGCTTCTTCAATACCCGTGATGCCGTGCTTTTGGATAAAAAAGTGCTATTGGTCAGAAAGTAAAGTACTGAAAATCGCTTTTTTATATGACACGGAAACGAACTCCACCGGCTGATTGCATTAGTGACCTGCACTTCCGAATTGGCATAATGTGACTGAAGGCAGTTCAGCAGATCGGTGTGATAGCCTGACATGATTTTCATAACGTCCGGAAACAGCCCTTTATGGTTTACGAGGCTCCAGAACTGGTTATATTCAATGCTGTAGATTTTTCCGTAGTCGACTTTCTCAATGAATATCGGCGGTGCTTCCAGTGCCGGCATGGCGCCGATGACAAACGGCCCCGTAATGATATTGATGATTTTATTTCCATTTTTTGAACGGATAATAAAATCCCCTTCCTTAATCAGGTATACCTTTCTCTCCTGACCAGTGAAAAAATCGAAGAACTGCTTCCCCCGTGAAAGTCGATCGAATCTTGCCGGTTTAATGTAAGGCTCCATATTATGGATGATATTAAGATGACTTTCCGCAACATGCCTGGACATAAAAAACTTCCTTTTTATTGCTCCTTAACGAATGAAGATAGTATTTAAAAATAATTCAGCTTATGTATAAGCTGGAAATAAAAATAGTCTCAAATGCATACGCTTGTATATATGACTGATTTGTTTTTAGTCACGCCCTGATTTCGTAAACTTCACAAGATTTTAACTTGCTGGCTCGTATGCTACTTATGTGAATAACAATACAGCACTAATCTATTTTTCATATCCACAACCTTTAAAAGAAAAAATTGTGTCGTGATTATCATGTAGAAAAAAACCTTTAATCCAGGCTTAGGGGATGGCAGTTAATAACAAGATCAAACTGCAATATGAATCACTGTATTCGTGTCTTGAGAGGGTGCGTCTTTTAAAGATGAATTCTTAAAACCATGACATCACCTATCTTTTACGCTTCAGCTGCGGCAAACCGGGCTGGCAATGCCCGACCCGATAAACCGCTGTAATCGTATTTACTCAAAATGTTGCATCCACCGTCATGGCATTACGGTTTTTTGAATTTGTCTTCAACCTTCTCTTTCGCTTCCGCGATTTTCTCCCCAGTTTTTTCTGTAAAGCTGTCTTTATGAGCTGGCCCACTTCCTGGTGTTACCGGACGGGTGTTGTAGCCATGGTCAGCGCGAGCCTGACCCGTGCTCTCAACCAGCGGATCGGTCGCAGTGTGATTGCCGGTCACCGGGTCTGCACTTAACGGATCTCTGCTGGCATGGTCAATATCTACTTCCTGACGGCGTACAGAATCATTAATGGTTTCGACACGATCGCTGGCCTCTTTACGCAGCACCACTTCTTCAATAATTTCCGCAGTCTTATTAATGACAGGCTGCTCATGCGACTCTTCCACTTCAACCGTTTTTTCAGACCAATCGACATTGCCCGGTGAGCCTGTTCCGCTGACCGGACGACGGAAGATTTCGGCATGTTGCTCACGCAGCGAAATATTTTCTGATACGGGTTCCGTGACAGTGTAGCGACGAACGCGGGTTGAGCCTTCACTGACCAGACGTTTGCCTACTTCCAGACGTTCTTCTGCCAGCCGCAGCACGTCTTCGTTACTTTCATCACCGGTTAATGGAGTACGACCCGCGACACGATGAGCCGGTTCAGTATGAAGTAGTTCGACTGCTGCGCTATCCTGAAACGTTCCGCTAGCGGGTGCAGTCAGGCCATCATTTGTTACGTCGTCGTCAGGTAACGCAGCACGACGTTCTGTCAGTTCTTCATGCGCATCAAGGATACCTAACGCTCGCGGTAGCTCATCTTCATCCGCCCGAAGCGACAGCACTACACCGCCAGTACGCATCGCGTCTTCATAGACTTCGGCCTGATCTTCTTCCAGCGTATTGCCAAACAGGCGCTGCCAGAAACCAGGGTGACGGGCTTCGTGTCCTTCAGTACGCAAGCGATCGCCGGAAATGATGTCAATGTCATCATCCAGGAAACCGGCCTTAATAAGGTTACGCTTTGCACCCTCAGCCAGTGAGAGACTGCTGAACATTGTGACGATTGTTTCACGTGCCATGTTGTGTTCCTCGATGATGGATTTGGACGGCTCTGAGTGGGATGTTCGGGTCAGATAAGCGTGCTGTTTACGCAGGGTGACGATCTCTTCTGTCTCTTCCATGCTGACAACCTTGCGGATATGCCACTCCTCTTTCAGCACCAGATGACGAACAATCTCGATTTCCTCTTCGACGATTGGAATGATCAGCACACCATTCTCTTCACGGATCTCCGGCATCGCCGTCAGCCGCTCCGACTTAGTAATGCGGTCAATCTCCGCTGTCTGATGCCGGAGCATCAGCGCAATTTTTTGCTGATGTTCGGTGACCTGTCGGGTAACTCTGACATGGCCATCAGTGACCCGCTGTCTGGAAATCTCAATGACTTCTTCCGCCAGTCTTATTACCTGGTCGTTACCCTCTGACCCTGGTTCTTCAGGAGGTTGATTGTTCATGGTTAACCTGCCTGTGATACAGAGCGATCATTTGTACTTTTCCTGACCTTGAGCATAAGTGACTGCTTTCCGGCTGATTAAAGCCTGGCACAAAGAACTACAAAAGATAGAAAAACACAGAAAAATGCAGGCAATTTAAGTAAAAGTGTCGCTAAAAGACGCTAAGCGATGCGGCAGATTAAATCACTAATCGCAGCGGGAAACAGTCAAATCTGTTTTGCTGCTTCCCGGGGAGAATAAAGAGATAGGATCAGGGATTAACCGGGTATGACGTAAATCAGCTACCTCACATCACGGGTTGAGCCATTCGCTTTCCTGCAAGCTTCCATGAGGAGAGTAATGAAACAGGGCACGCTGATTATCATTTCGCTGAAGCTGATAAGCGTCCAGTACGCTGACCCGCACGATCACCACGCCAAAGCGAGACGCTCCCGACTCCACGGCTGTCGCTTCACGTCTCTCATCAGCGGCTACCCGTACTTCACCCGGTGGTCCACCGGTGTAAGTCTGCTGCGTATGCTGCGGTAACTCACGCCACGCTGACCGGGCAACATCACTCCCTGCCGCATAGCACTCAACCCGACCCACCATCCGCAACTGCAGGCGCCGCTGATGACAATATCCCAGCACGCTAACCTGCGGGTTAGCCGCCATCTCCTGCCACTTCGGGCTGCGGACATCGGTATGAAATGTCAGCATCCGGTGGCTGTCATCACACTGGCGCAGCACCACGATGCGCGCCTGTGGTTGCTGCGCACTATCTACGGTACAGAGCGTCAGATAACGAAACCCGCTCTGTGGATCGGCTGCGCCAGCCACCAGTTCCGCCCAGGCGGTTGCTTCAAACGTTTTCAGATCCATTGGATATTATTCTCATCAGTGTCGGCTTTCAGCCATCTGGCTAAAAGCGTAGCAACGAAGTGGGCAGATGAACGTTCATCGCAGCGATATCGGCAAATGCGCCCAGCGAAGACAGGCGGTCAACACTCAGGATTGTGCAGAGAATGAACTAAATTCAGAATGACGAGAACGCGTGAAGAGCAGCAAAAAGTGAATGCCATCGGTCAGCGATGCTGTGCTATTTTGCACCATTGATTGCAGATTCGACATGCAGGGAGTTGTATCATGTCTGGTGAATTCACGTCAGAAATGCCACCGCAAATCACGTCGCCACGCCTGACCTATCGCCCGCTGCGCGAGGAAGACTGGCCATTCTATCTGGCGGTCAGTCAGGATCGAACGGTAATGAAGTACATTAGCGATCCGCGCAGCGCAGACGCGATCAGAAGTCTCTCTTTTGATGTCCGCCTGCCCGCCTGGTATCCGGGCTGTAATCACTGGCTGTGTCTGGTAATTGAGGAAAAAACAACCGGTTCAATGGCTGGCTTCTGCGGGTTCATCGATCGCGGAGAAGGCATTGCCGAGTTTGGATTTATTCTTGCGGCCAACGCGCAGGGCAAAGGCTATGGCAGCGAGTCACTGCATGCCACTATCGCCTTTTGCTTTGAGCAACTGGACTATCGCAAGCTGACCGCCACGGTGACCGCAGGCAATGAGGCCTCATGCCGGACTTTGCTTTCTGCGGGCTTTGTTCATGAAGGGACAATACGGCAGAATTTCTTTCTCGACGGCAAGTGGCAGGATGACTGGCTATTTGGCCTGCTGAAACAGGAATACCGGCCAGCAGGCTGACCTGACACGGTAACGGACTGGCGTCGCTCATCCTGCACTTTGCCTGTCACGGGCGCATCAACTAATGGGGCATGACGTCGTGTCCGCTGGCGACAACTGGCGGATAGTGTTCTTCACCGCACAGCATCGTCTCAAAGTCCGCTGGCGTCATTGGCCGGCAAAGGCCATTGCCCTGCATAATGTCGCATCCGGCAGTAGTCACAAAAGCGACCTGCTCTTTGTCTTCCACGCCTTCTGCCGCCACACGAATCCCCAGGCTTTTGCCGAGCGCGGTAATCGATCGGAACATCATCCGCACCCGCATGCTTGAACTCAGCTCGTGCGTCAGCGACTTATCAATTTTAAAGCCTGCTACAAAGCTATAACGAAGCAGGTTAATCGCCCCTAGCGTACGTCCGTAATGATCGATAATGAATGAAGCGCCTGTCCGGCGTACCGCCTCAACCTGAACAGGCAAATCCTGCACCAGTACAGCAAGCAATGGCTCATCCACCTCCAGCTCAACAAAACCGGCATCACCGCCCGCACTCTCGCGTATCACCGCCTCCAGGCTATTACCGGCTAACTGACGCGGAAAAAGGTTGATACTGACACGAAGCTGAGGCGCGCGAACCTGCCACTGCCGGACCTGTGCCAGCGCACTGCGAATGATCCACTCTCCCAGTGTCACGGAAAGCGGACTCTTTACCAGCATGCCGATAAATTCGGCGGGCAACAGCAGCCCGCGAGTCGGATGCTGCCAGCGTACCAGTGTCTCGCAGCCAACAAGCTTTCCGCTTTCAACGTCGTAGCGGGGCTGGTAATAAAGCGTAAACTGCTGCTGCCGCACCGCCGTTTCCAGCTCGCGCTCAAAGCGGCGGCGTTGCTGTTCCGCTTCGCGAAACGCGGGCATAAATAGCATACTGCAGCCTTTCCCAGATGCTTTGGCGCGATAAAGTGCAAGGTCAGCCGCGGACATGACAGATGAGGGATCACGCCCATGCTCCGGATAAGAGGCGATGCCGGTGCTGGCACCCACGACTACCGGCGAGTCGTGATAGCGGAACGGCGTCTGTACGGCTGCAATCAGCCTTTCCGCCGTGATTGCCGCTTCTGCGCTGCCGCCAGCTAGCAGGATCACAAATTCGTCACCGCCCAGCCGGGCAGCCGTCACCGCACTGGCGCAGACCGCACGAATCTGTTCCGCCACATGGCACAGCAACGCATCCCCGGCAGCATGCCCCAGCGTATCGTTAACTTCTTTGAAACCATCAAGATCGGTCATCAGTAATGTATAAGGCACGGCTGCTTTAGTCAGTTGCCCGACCTGGTCCATAAACGCGCTACGGCTGGCGAGACGCGTTAGCATATCTATTGAGGCCAGCTCACAAAGCCGCGCTTCACTCTCATAGCGAGCCGTCACATCACGGATAATCATGCCTACCAGCCGATCGCCTTCTTCACGCCAGCCAGAAAAAGAGACCTCTGCCGGGAATTCACGACCGTCGCGCGTCACACCCCATATCTGCAACGAACGAGGATGCGAAATAGCGGCTTCGTCAGAGGTAATCCTGGCCAGTTCGTTTCGGTAGTCAGTCTGGCAGCGGGCCGGAATCAACTCGCTGACGTACTGACCACGCATCTCCTCTGCGCTGTAACCGAACAGCGCGGTAGCAGCCGGATTCCAGAAGGTAATGCCGCGACGCAGGTCTGTACAGACAATGGCGTCGGGAGAGGTGGAAGAGATCGCCTGAAGCCGCTGCTGACTGGTATAGCGCAATAATTCCAGACGATGCATTTCCATGCGATCCATGACCAGCGCGGCAATGTCAGCCAGATGCTTTCGATCCTCTGCAGTCAGCGGCTCACGAGGATGAGTGTCGGTCAGGCAGACCGTACCAATGTGGTGACCATCCGGAGTCGAGAGCGGAATCCCCGCATAAAAGCGGATAAAGGGGTAACCGTGAACCAGCGGACTGCCGCGAAAGCGCGGATCTTTCAACGTATCGGGCACGCAGAGAATCTCGCCCTGCGCCAGGGTATGATGGCAGAAAGCAACGTTTCGCGATGTACCTGAGATATTTAAACCGTAGCGGGAGGCAAAAAACTGCCGCTTCTCGTCGATAAGCGACACAAAAGCGACCGGCACCCGGAACAGCCTGGCAGCAAGCGTGGTCAGACGATCCAGCGCATCGGTCGGCGGTGAATCCATCAGGTTGTACTGCTTAAGTGCGTTGAGGCGAGCCGCCTCGGCATCATGATAAACTGGACGTTTCAGCGTAACTCTCCTCTGATGTTATCTGCTGCAGTCGGCACGACACAGCGTAAAGAGGACTCGTTCAATCAGACAGGACACGCAGAATTTGCTATCGACCCGTTGCCAGAAGAAAGGCCCACCAGTGAACTCTGCAACAAAAGATCGCCGCGATGAGCCCGATGAAGCTGGCACCGCAGATAAAGGGACGCCAGTTAATACGTTATGCCTGGCAGAGGAATTGCAGTGGATCAGCAGCTTATGGCGGACCACGCCAGGAAACTCTGGCCAGGGCTTATCAGACGAGCGCTAAAAGCGCTTCGCTTGACTCACTATATCGGCCTGGAATAGCTTTACTTAAGTGTTAATACAGGCTGAAAACCTGACTTTACCAGCTTTGACAGGTGCTCATAATGCAGATGTCCTTCGGCCAGCAACATCAGCACTTCATACTTTTCCTGGCAAACCTGCGCCGGCTTTGTGATGCTTTCATGCCCTGCCAGATGCGCTGACTAACGTCAAAATTGTTCTGTTACCCTTTCCTGAGAAAAAATCAGCAGCCTCGCGCAGTTCATACCCATTACGCTGTACGGACACAGGCGGTCTTAAACGCTGATTTCCCGGATGAGTGACTCCCTGTTCAGTGCCCCGGTGACGAAACCACTGGGGATGAAAGGGTGGCAGCGGAAATATGAATTTGAGTTAAGTTTAGAGTGCCAGGCAATCCGCAGCTGTCAGAAAGCGTCAGACATGCATAAAACTGAATAAATTAACTGAAGTTTTATCTTATTTTCCTGCCGCATAAAGATTACGCGACTGAGAATAACAATCGCCATTACTAAGGGTGATGTTGACCAGGTGATGATTAACGTCGATCACGCGCTCCGTAAAGTGAGGCATTCATTCAATTATTAAATAAAAATCATCGTGAATTTTTATTTCGACACCTAAAGCCATTGTTTACCGGTCTGATTGTTATCTGGCCGGGCGATACCTGATCGGCACTCGCCCAGCCAGCTTTTCAACGGCCGTAACATACTAATTAACCGTGGCAACAGCTTGATTCGGCAAAGTGAAACGCGTAATCACACTGCCCAGCGTCTGGGTCTGTCCACTGAGACTGCCTGCCGTCACGGAAACCTGCTGAACCAGTGTCGCATTCTGCTGAGTAACGCGGTCAAGTTCAGCAACGGCCACGGTGACCTGGGCAATACCTTTGCTCTGCTCATCCGATGCCAGCGCAATCTGTCCAATCAGTTCATTGACCCCATCGACGCCACGCAGCACGGCTCCCATGGTGGTTCCCGCACTCTCGGCTGCCCGGCGGCCATCCTCAACGCGCGTCACGGTATCGGCAATCAGTTCTTCAATCTCTTTTGAGGCAGCTGCGCTTCGCTGTGCCAGTGAACGAACTTCACTAGCGACCACCGCAAAACCCCTGCCCTGCTCGCCCGCACGGGCGGCCTCTACGGCGGCATTGAGCGCCAGAATGTTGGTCTGAAACGCAATGCCATTAATGGTTGTAGTGAACTGCCGGATTTTTTCAGACCCCTGCGCGATGCTGGTGATGGCTGCCGATACTAACTGAACCAGTTCCACGCCCTGATGAGTGGTATTCGTGGTCGTGGCAGCCAGTTCACGTGCTTCACGCGCATTTTGTGCATTATGACGCACGGTGACCGTGATCTCCTCCATGCTGGCTGCGGTCTGCTCCAGTGCAGCGGCCTGTGTCGATGTCCGATCGGAAAGGTCGGCGTTACCCGCGGCAATGTCACCCGCTTCACGATGAAGAATGGCGGCGTTGTCGCGGATAGCACTGACCGTCTGCAACAGACTGTATTGCATCTCTTTGATCAGCGGCACCAGTTGCCCGACACAGTTACGCCCCAGATCGTCCGGCTCACGCGTAAGATCACCGCCAGCAATGATGTTTAAATGAGCGCGAATTTTACCGACAGGACGTACCAGATGAACAACCAGATAACGGTCACAAAACAACAGCAAGGCCAGAACAGCCACCAGCGCTGCCAGTAATACGCTCTCCAGCCGATGTCGATCAGTTTTCAGTGGGGCCTGATTCCGGGCTAACTGTTGCGTGATTTTATCCAGCTGGGCGCGGGCAACAGATGCGAATTCAGAAGGTGTGGCTGTGAGTGCATTACGGAAGTTATCCCAGCCAGCATCGGCTGGGGTTAAAGCGACGAGAGCACTCTTCTCGGCTGCCGTACCGCTTTGCATAATAATAGCGCTGTTCGTCAGAAAACGTAGTTGTTGCGTCAGTTCCTCAGAACGATCAGTTTGTCGATAGATGTCGCGCACGAAATGGCTGCTGAAGCCGCCAGCTAATGCCACCACGCCCAGTGAGACGATCATCATCCACAGTACTACGCGGCGAATAGTGAAATGCCTGAGTGAATTCATGAGTTTTCCCCGATGTTGTCATTGGTGTAGATAAAGAAAGTAAAAGTAAATTATGCCATTTGATTTATCGCGTTATTATATAGCGCGCTATGTTTATAGTGGGTATACTGGCAGGATATTTAAGAAATTAATAGTTTTTGACGACGAAATAATAGAATCAGCAATACGAAAATATTTCGTTAAAGAAAAAATATTTGCTTACCTGGCCAGTGATGGCGTGCGGTGCGATAAAAAATAAATCATTAAACTTCTTCTTTTTTTACAGAAATAGCCTATATTCATGTCGTCAAAACCTTTAGTTTTTCTGTTTAATTCCACTCCGTAACCAGCCGATGCAGAGGAATCCATGCTTATGAGCCTAAGCGGCGGCGATGAATGCCGTACGCAGACCCTGCACGCGTTGCGCAGTAACGATGAAAGCCGTGACGATGTGCTGCGACAATTCGTTCGGCTGTCGAGCCAGGCACTCGGTATTCCCGGCAGCTTTATCTCGGTGCTGGATGATGAGATGCAGTATGTTAAAGCAGCGCATAATTTCACCCTTACACAATCCTCCAGACAGGACTCACTCTGCAGACACGTAGTGGATAATGACAGTATTGTCGTGGTGCCCGATACGCTGCTTGATGTCCGCTTTGCTGAACATCCACTGATTACCGGTGCGCCTTTTATTCGTTTCTATGCAGGTGTGCCACTGAAAAGCAGCACCGGTCTGATACTGGGCACGATGTGTGTGACCGATACCGCACCTCACCCCTTTAGTCGCGATCAGGCGGCGATGCTTAAAATGCTGGCAGCACTGGTGATCTCTTTTCTTGATGCCTGGTACTCGGCTGGCTTTTCCGACCCCGTCACAGGATTGCCCAACCGTCAGCGTTTGATTCGTGATCTGCAATTCCTGGCTGCTTCTGGAGACACCACCCCACGGCGGCTGGTACTGATTGACTGTATCGATATGCCACGCGCTTATGAACTTGCGCGTTCAATGGGAATGGGACCAGTTGAAAGCCTGCTGAAGGATGTGGCCACGCTATTGCCGCTGCGCCTGCGTCCTGCACCTTGTGAAATGCTCTATACCATAGCAACCGGGCGCTTTGCCCTGCTGACTCGTCAGGAGAGCAGGCTCACAGCTAACTGGGTGGCAACGAAGCTGGCTGGGATCAGTGCCGATATCGGTGATGGGCTATCGGTTGCATTAATGACCCACACCGGGGAAGCGAGTTTCAAAACCGGAGAGTTGCCCGCTAAGGAGATCCTGCGGCGCGCACTCAGTGCGCTGCACGAAGCCATTACCCGAGACATTGCTTCGATGCCTTTTAGTGAGGCCACCGATACGCGCCACACGCAGGATTTCACCCTGATGCATGATCTGGCTACGGCAATACGCCAGGACAAAGGATTATGGCTCGCTTATCAGCCTAAAATCTGTCTGCACAGCGGCAAACCGATTGGACTGGAAGCCCTGATCCGCTGGCAGCATCCGCAGCGCGGCGAACTGTCGCCTGCACAGTTTTTACCTTTTGCCGGGCAAACCGAGCTGCTCAGCGAGTTAACGACGTGGGTCACAGAGCACGTGATCGCCCGGCTATCGCGGCTTCGTAACAGCTATATACAGTTGCCGATCACAATTAATGTCAGCAGTAGCGATTTTTCCCGTGTAGGATTTGCAGACGAGCTGGAAGAACGGATGATCAGCGCAAAGCTGCCGGTTTCGCTGCTGGGCGTTGAGTGTCTGGAAACAGAACGGATTCTGGAAAGCCCGGCCGCAATACAGGGTCTGGAGATGCTTAAACTTCGTGGATTTGATATTTCACTGGATGACTTTGGCACCGGCTACAGCAACATCAGCTATCTCCGACGCATGCCTCTGGACGTAATCAAACTTGACCGTTCACTGATCAGCGAAATTGCGTCTGATACCGCATCGCGTGTCATCGCTCGCAGTATTATTGCCATGCTTAAGGATCTCGATTACAGGGTGCTGGCTGAAGGTGTGGAGAATGCGGAAACTGTTACGGCGCTGACCGAATTTGGTTGTGATCAGGCTCAGGGATTTTTCTACTCCAGACCACTGCCGGAAGCGGCACTGGATGAGTGGCTGGGCTGGCGATTACGCAGTCAGTGCTAAGCCTGACTCACCCGCCCCACCCTCTTATTTTTCCGACCCAAATGCGCTGAAGCCGCCTGGCCCGGCAATCCTGACAGTGTTACGCCCGGCGGCTTTTGCCTCGTAGAGCGCTTCATCAGCACGCCGTAGCACAGCCTCGCGATTGCCAGCCAGTTCAGCGCCTGAAGCCACGCCTGCTGATATTGTCACTGTTCCGGCAAACGGGAAGGTGGTGATGCTGACGACCTCACGAATTCGTTCTGCGGTGCGGGCCGCATCCTCCAGCGTAGTGTGGGGCAGCAGCAGGATAAACTCCTCTCCGCCAAACCGGCTAACGATATCGCCGATCCGACTGAGCTGACGCAGCAACGCCGCCAGATTCACCAGCACCGCATCACCTGCGTCATGCCCATACCAGTCGTTTATCTTCTTAAAATGGTCGATATCAATGGCGATGACACTCTGTTCATGCTCACTGTCTGACCGCGCTGCCAGTACAGAGAATCCACGCCGGTTACAAAGACTGGTCAGGGGATCGGTCATCACTTCATCGTTCAGCGCGGCCAGATGACCCGCCACGGCGTGACGATGAGCCTGTACCGCTTCTTTAAGTCGATCAGCCTCGTAATACCAGGTTTTAACCGTGGCGAGTGATTCGGCCTGCGCTTCGCTGCCGCCATCACGCACTCTGTCCGCCAGTTTTTCCAGTGGAGAAGCAATGCGACCTGCCATAAACGCAATAACGCCCGCGGTCACGATGATAATGCCCAGAACAAACCAGACTGCGCTCTCCGCCGTGCGCATCAGAATATGCCTGACCGTTTCAGACGTGCCGGTAATAAATACATTCCAGCCGGTTTTGTGCAGCGTGCCGTAACCGGTGAGGTAGTTCTGTCCATCACTCTCCAGCGTGAAGTGCCCACTTTCTGAGATGGCAAGTTGCTTCTGCAATGCCAGGCTAAGCAGCATCTTTGTTCCGACACGCGCCGGATCGTGACTGAAAATAATCAGCCCTTCATTGCTGACCACGCTGACCATCGACCCTTTGGTGTAAAAATGCTGGCTCAGGATTTCGCTCAGCATGCTCTGTTTTTTGAGATAGATGGTGCCACCTATGTATCCCAGATAATGGCCCTCCTCGCTGAACAGAGGCTGTGATAAAAAAACCACATAGTTACCCGCAGCAGAGGTAAAGGGAGGGGAAATAAAAGGCTTCTGTGTCGAAATAGCCTTCAGGCTGGCCGCAGAGTGCAGCTTAACGCCAATCAGATTCAGACTATCCGGTGAGGTGGCCGCAATGATGGCGTCATGATTAACGACCACGACTGAATTGAAAAAGCCCGACTGCATTCTTAAGCGCTCGGTCTCTTCTTCCAGTTGTTGAACATCACCGAGCGTCTTGATCTGTGTTGCACTCCAGGCCAGTTCACGCTGCGCTATCGCCAGGTAACGATCGGTGGTATCGGCCAGTTTACGCGCATAAGCAATGTTCCCTTCCAGCAGGCTGTTTTCGATATTGGCTTTCTGAAACAGCAGTAACGCGCTCAGCAGAAGACCGGAGGTCAGAATGACGCCCCCAATGGAAAGCAAAGTCAGTAGCGAACGCAGGCGCATTTTTTCACGACGCATTACAGTCAGGATCCAGGATAAACGTCATCTGAGTGTAACAGTTGTCACTACAGGTCAAGGGAAGAACAGAAGAAGATTAAGACGGGATCACGACCTATTGCGGGGTTGAGCACGAAATGGCTCTGTATTACTCACGCATTGTTTAGCGTGTAGAGGGTTATGATAAGCAACAGCAGCGAATGATTAAGCCGTAATAATGATATCTGTTAAGCCTGGCACGATGCACCTGATGTTTAAAATTATCGCTGATCACGATGATAAAGCCCTTCAATAGCATTGAATAACGGGGCAGAGGTTGCCCCGGTTATGATCATGAATAAAATAAGCTGAAAACAGTTAAATCAGACCAGTATCAAAAACAGACAGATTTGCACGAATTTAATCATTTAATAGAATTTAACGCCAGAACGCTTTAATATAAGAACGGCTGCTGAGTCTTTTAATAAAATGATGCGGACAGTTAAAGCGAACCCCATCCCACTCAAGATTAAACCATTGAAATTCATCATTTTTAATTTTTTCTAACAAGGTCATTGCCTGCATAGGCGTCTGAAACGCATAAGCTTTCATCACGCCATCTTTGGTACATAAATCAATATGAACCATATAACCCCCGGGTGTTTAAAAAATCGGAACTTTATAATTATTGAACTGCCTGTTTAGCATAATCCATTTATTAGCTGCCGATTATCTGATTTCGTCATATTTACGTAAAAATTTCGTTTATAATTTTTCATTATTTTTTTGGGCAACTCAGCCATATTCAGTCAATTAATTTGACCATGTCAGCATAGGTGAGTCAGACCTGATTAAATTTATATCTAAGGCTTTCCTTCCATTCAGACAACGGCGAAATAGCTGTTCGCAGAACAGGACGTTTATCGCGTCGCTTTTCAGCACTCCGCCGTCCGCCAGTGCAGGGCAGCCATACTGCAGAAAAGGAATGCTTCGTGCTGACAGGTTGAGATGGTCATAAACAGAGCACATCGTTTACACTCTCAGCAGTCTCATTTTAACCCGGCAACGGTTTAGACAGATCGCTGAAGAGGCAGGAGATCACTCACGGCGGGCAATAAGGAATCTTATGCTGGATTATATGATGTCGCTCTACCGTGCTGTTCCTGTTTCATCGGACTGTCTCAGCGACTGGCTTGCCCGCTGGCTGGCACAACAGCAGACCCGATGCCACGACCATCATTTTTCCGCCGCCTTTCCCTGGCGAGAAACCGGGTTGCCCCAGCACACTTTTTTGCAGCGTGAACTGAGGATTAATGGCCAGCGTTATCTCACCGGGCCGCGCTATCTGGGTGGTGATCCTGCTCAGCCTTTTATTGAAATTGTGGCCCGTGACAGCGTCATTGATTACGCGGTGGCTGACGCTATCATAAAGGCGTGGCAGCCGCTGAAACCGCTAAAGTTGCGTGTCCTGTTGCCTGCGACCCATCCCGACATTGGTTTTACCGATCAACTGATATTCCTCAGCGATCCGGCTGCCGTTACAAAGCCTCCCGATAAAAACATTTCACTGGTGAAGGCTGCCCGGAGAGATTATCCCGCCTGTCTTCAGATGATTAACAACGCCTATCGTGCCAGCTGGCACACGCTGCCGCATCTGCGTGATCAGCTGATGGCTTCGAGCAAACAGGAATTACGTGAGGATATTGCCGCGGGTCATGTACTTATGATTGTCTGGCAGGGCATGCTGGCAGGGCTGATGATTTGCGAACGCCGGCGACTGGCCTTTATTGAGGGCGTTCAGATTATGGATGAAGTGATTATACCCGCTTATCAAGGACGCGGACTCGCCGCATGTGCACAGCAGCGTTTACTGCAACAACTTTGTCATCACCCTGGTGTGCAGGAGCTGCTGACTGGCACCATCCTTCCAGGCAATTTTCCTTCTGTTCGAAGCGCACAAAGTGCCGGACGACGCTGCGTGCTGAAATATCAGTTTTTTGCCCCTGCCGATTTAGGTCCCGACCGGGTCATTATTTGATCTCACCCTCAACACCCGCTCAATCGAACAACCTGTCAGCGTGCCAAATGAATGTGAAGCTTTCATGACTAAAAATTTAAAAAAACACATTAAAATTAATAACCTGCTTGTATTTAGCTGACATTTCACACCATTCACATTTTGACAATAAAATAATCACACGGAGTTATCTTTTCGTGCCTAAATTAGTGCCAGCTTTTATCAACGGAGCAGGCAAATGACTCACTTTGTGGCTATTTTTTTCTCTTCCCTCTTTATGTGCAGTAACGTTTTTGCAGGTTCGGTTTCCTCTGTTTCTATGAGCGCTCTTTCTGGCGCATTGAATGAACGTATGCAGGTAATGAAAGTGGTGGCAGGTTATAAAGCACAGCATCATTTACCTATTGAGGATCTGCCACGTGAGCAGGTGGTGCTGGATCACATGCTGCAGAACGCTGAGCAGGCCGGGCTTGAACCCCACTCCGTGGAGCCGTTTGTTCACGCGCTAATGAATGCCAGCAAAGCAGTTCAGTATCGCTATCGCGCAGACTGGCTCTCAGTCCCGGACAGTGATCGCCCCATTCCGGATCTGGCCGAGACCAGGCAGCAAATAGAGAAGCTGGATACTCAGCTCCTTACCGCAATCAGCCAGCGTCTGATGACCGGTATCTTCTCACAAGAAGATAAAGCGTTCCTGATGTCACAACTGACGGCACCCCACCTCAGTCAGCAGGATAAAAACAGCCTTTTCGCTTCCCTCGGCCGCATTAAGCGTTTGCGTTAATCCTCAGGCAGCGGAGTGAGCTATGCAACTACAGGAACTCATGAATCCCGACTACTCAGACAATCCTTTTCCGCTTTACCGCAAACTGCATCAGCAGGGACCGCTCATTCCTGCCGGAGATAAGATCATCATCAGCGGCAGTCATGCAGTCGTAGAAGCGCTGCTGAACGATCGTCGGGTTGGTAAAAATTATATGGAAAGTGTCAGGCTGAGATTTGGTGATGATGCCGCCGACATGCCGCTGTTTCAGGGGATCAGCAGAATGTTTCTGGTGCTTAATCCACCAGAGCATTCCCGGCTGAAAGGACTGGTGATGAAGTCGTTTAGCGCCCGGGAGATCAAACCTCTCAGGGAGATGGCACTGACTGTAGCGAATGAATTGGTTGATGCGCTGGCAGACCGTCGCGCCTGCGATCTGGCTCAGGCATTCGCTTTTCCACTGCCGGTGCGCATCATCTGCAGGATGCTGGATATCTCAGAGTCCGACGCGCCGGAACTGGGGCGCCTTACCTCTGTGCTGGTGAAAGTTTTCGATCCTCAAATCAGTCAGGCAGACCTGCTCGAAGCCGCTGACGCTTTTGCTGTGCTGGAAAGATACTTCAGCGCATTGATCGTCTCCCGCCGTGACAGCACGGCGAATGATCTGGTGTCGCTGTTTCTGCGCAGTGGCAGTGAAGACGACCGACTAAGTCACGATGAGATCATCGCCAATGTAGTACTCCTGTTTCTTGCCGGCCATGAGACCACATCAAATATGATCTGCAACACCATTCTGGCCCTGCATGACCATCCACAGGAACTGGCATGCCTGAAACGGAACCCTGCGCTGATACCCAATGCCATAGAGGAGTGTCTGCGTTACGATAGTTCGGTTCAGATGCTCTACCGGACGACTCTGGAAGAGATAGAGCTGGCAGGTCAGTTGATCCCGACCGGAACCCGCTTCTTTTTGAGTCTGGGCGCAGCTAATCACGATCCGCGGGTATTTACCTCGCCAGAACGAGTGAATATCCGACGGCATGAAGGACGCTGTCTGGCATTTGGTGGCGGAATTCATCACTGCATGGGCTACCGGCTGGCCCTTGCAGAAATGGAAGTAGCCCTTCATGTATTACTGACCCGGTTACCAGAGTTGCGCCCCATAACCGCTGGCGTTCGCCGCAATCACAGGGCCAATTTACGCGGCGTCAACGCTCTGCCGGTCGAATGGTGAGGTATTGTATTGTCGGGCCAGAAGAACCGACGATCAGACACGCAGCCGCAGAGTAGCTGGCAGGATAAGCTGGCTGTTAACGGGATCCTCTCCGGCAATCATGGTCGTCAGCATAGTGAAGCAGGCCTGCGCGAGTGCCGGAACGTTCTGCTCTACCGTATCGATCGGAATGGAAAGTGAATCATAGAGATAGTGATCATCGAAACTGGCGATACGGATGTCGCTGGTCAGCAGACTATGCTCGCTCATGTAACGCAGAACCCCCTCCAGCAGACCGCAGGCGGCGGTAAACATCGCTTTGGGCGGTCGGCCCAGCCGGTTACAGAGCGCTGCAAACATTTCATAGCCACTGCCAGGGTGGTAGTTACCCTGAATAATCCACTCAGGCTGCAGCGTCACACCCGCCCGAGCCAGCCCCTCCCTGAATCCCGCCAGACGATTCTGGGTCGGGGATAGATCAGACTGTCCACCCATAAAGTAGATCTCCTCCGGGCAGGCGCGTGCCAGCTTTTCAACCAGTTCAGCTGTAGGCGTTATCGAGTCGGTGATGACCCAGGGCAGCTTAGTATTGTTCATGGTCCTGTCAAACAGCAGTACCGGCAACTGTTCGCTGAGACTGACATAGTCACTGTCGGTCAGCATACTGGAGGCAACAATGAGTCCGTCGACCTGCCGCGCGACCAGGTTGTTGACCACCACCATCTCCTGACCGGCATTTTCGTCGGTGCAGGAAATCAGCAGCTGCAGCCCGGACGCGCGGCAAAGATTCTCCAGTGCATGAGAAAAGGCAGCGAAGCCGTGGTTAGTGATTTCTGGCACCACCAGCCCCAGTGTATGACTGCGGGCATCATGCAGCATCCGGGCGTGGATGCTGGGCTGATAATGGTGTTCGCGGGCAAGCGTAAGAACCCGCTCACGCGTCTCCTTCGCGACCCGTAACTCTTCGCCACGGCCGTTAAGCACCAGGCTGGCCGTGGCTTTTGAAACCCCGGCAAGCCCGGCAATGTCACTGATAGTAACGCGTTTTGTTTTTCTCACGGCAAGGCATCGTTTAGTGAAACAAGTACTTATTCTACCATGCAGCGGCGTAACGACCAGTAGCGGACCTGCAGTTCTGCGTGCCCGTGCAGGGTTAGCAACGCAGGATGGTCTGGAAAATAGCGGCTACTCATCACCCCTTCCCCATCGTTAATGAAAATCTCAACACTGGAGTGATCACACAGGATCTGTAACCGACTAGCGACTCCGGTCCAGTAGCGATATGTCCACTCACCCGTTACCAGGCTGCGACGGGCAAGCCGCAGTTCATTCTGTTGCCATGTCAGGATCAGCGTATTCGCAAAATTGAGTTCAACGTCGCCCCGACTCTCCAGCTCAAGCTCCAGCCGCTCTGCGTCCATAGGTGGCGCATCATCTGCACGCCCCTTATAGTGCTGCTCTTTCTCCCGCAACGCCTGCAGTTCCACCACCGGCTGCTGACAGAGCCGCCCATTGCGTGAGCTCAGTTCGCGCACACAGGTCATCTGGTGGATCCAGCCCTGTGCCACGGTTGGCTGAGCCATCTCTTCACCGTCCGGCGTCCCCATCCAGCCCACCAGCAGACGTCTCCCGTCAGCGGTCAACGTAGTTTGCGGGGCATAAAATTCAAACCCTGCATCCATTTCGTTAAGCGGACCGTGTTGATATAGAGGTTGCTGATAATCAAGCGAACCACTCAGCCAGGCGCAGGCGTGACTGTTCAGATAGCGCTTCTCTTCGGGTACTACGCCCTGAGGACAGCAAATCAGATAGGTGCTGTCGCCGAGCGTGAACATATCCGGGCACTCCCACATATAGCCTGCCGCGTCCAGCCCCCCCCGTTCGCTTCCCGCAATCTCGCCGAGATTCTGCCACTCCCGCAGATTGTCAGAACGCAACAGCAATACCCTGCCCTGTAACTGCGTCGTCTGCGCGGCCAGCACCATGTACCAGTAATCTTCATGGCGCCATACTTTGGGATCGCGAACGTGACCGGTATACCCTTCCGGTACAGCAATAACCGGGCCGAGCTTGTCAAAACCCCCCGCACTGTTCTGCTGCGCCAGACACTGCCACGCCGTACGCGAACCATCATCAAACTTGACGTTGCCGGTATAGATCAGCGTCAGCTGACCGTTATCGTCTACCGCGCTGCCGGAGTAGCAGCCGCTGCGGTCATACTCCTCATCCGGCATCAGGGCAATGGGCTGATGCTCCCAATGCAGCAGATCGGCTGAACGCCAGTGTCCCCAGCATTTGTGCTGATGCGCACAGCCGAGCGCGTTCCACTGGTAGAAAAGATGGTAGTCACCGTTGAAATGGATAAATCCATTAGGATCGTTCAGTAACCCGGTGACCGGAGCCAGATGCCAGCCTGGATAATGGCTGTCGCCCAGCGCCTTTGGCATACCCTGCATCACCGCCTGCAGAATGGTGGCAAGACGTGTTGATGAGGCCATTATTCAGAATCCGTTTTGTATTTGAGAAGATATGAAATCACAAACGCGGTGGTAAAGGCGATTGCGATGCCGATGACATAATTCAGCAGAGAACCAGCCTGGACAATCGCCATGCCCGGTAGTCCGGTCAGCCCGACCGCTGTCATATAAACGTGAACCGACACGACCCAGGCACCGCCCAGCGCACCGCCCACCAGTCCGGCGATAAAGGGCTTCATAAACCGCAGGTTGATACCAAAAATGGCCGCTTCGGTGATCCCCAGTAATGCAGAAAACGCGGAGGGCAACGAAATCGCCTTGATCTTCGCATCACGGGTTTTGAACCACACTGCCAGACAGGCACCGCCCTGAGCCACGTTCGCCATCGCCCAGATGGGCAGCAGGAAATTCACGCCGATTGAAGGATTGCCCAGTAGTCCCGCTTCAATGGCGTGGAAGCTATGATGGACGCCGGTGATGACAATCACCGAGTAAAGCCCACCAAATACCAGCCCGGCCAGCCATCCGGCGTGCGCAATCAGCGTGCTGAGGACAAAGGAGATGCCATCACCCAGCATACGGCCCGCAGGACCAATAATCAGTAGCGCAATGAATCCGGAG
Organism: Pantoea jilinensis; assembly: GCF_019104105.1. NCBI lineage: Bacteria > Pseudomonadati > Pseudomonadota > Gammaproteobacteria > Enterobacterales > Erwiniaceae > Pantoea > Pantoea jilinensis. The sequence goes on from NZ_CP077747.1 coordinate 123,412, forward strand.
ATAATCACCGTCAGAAACGGGGTCAGGATCAAATCCAGCGCATCCGGTATTACCCGACGTAGCTGTTTTTCGAGCATGCTCATGAACCACACCGCCAGCAGTACCGGGAATACCGTGCCCTGATAGCCAATCATCGCGACTTCAATGCCGAAGAAGTTCATCGTGTGGAAACCGGCTGCCACGCCCCAGGCGTTGGTCAGCGCCGGGTGGGTCAGAATGCCACCCAGCGTTGCGCCCAGAAATGGGTTACCGCCAAACTCACGCGCTGCCGTAAAGCCAATCAGTATCGGCAGAATAATAAAGGCCGCCGAGCTGCACATATCCAGCATGATGTAGAGTGCATTTTCCGGATTGACCCAGCCGTAGGTTTTGACCATCCCCAGCAGGCCCATCAGCAGACCTGACGCCACAATCGCCGGAATGATCGGCACAAAGATGTTCGACAGCAGTCGGGCGATGCGCTGGAAAGGGTTAAGCTTGCGTGCGGCAATATCAGCAGCCTCAGACTTGCTCGATTCGCTAATACCCGCCTCGGCGATAAAGGCAGCGTAAACCTTGTTTACCACGCCAGTCCCAAAGATAACCTGAAGCTGTCCCGCATTACGGAAGCAGCCTTTAACCCCTTCAATCCGGCCGATCGCGGTAGTGTCCGCCTTTTCATCATCCGCCAGCACCAGACGCAGCCGGGTCGCACAGTGTGCTGCGCTGGCGATGTTCTCTTTACCACCCAGCAGCGGCAGTAAGGCCCGCGATATTTTTACATAGTCCATATACACCTCAGTCTTGTTTTGTTTTTATCCGTGTGGCGTTGAGGCCCCGGTCTCCGGGGCCATCCGGTCAGAACCAGGTTTCCATCTGTACACCGAAGTTCCATTCGCCACCGGCATCAAAGCCCTTGCTGCCGAACGCGTCGTCACTGGCATAGTTATTGAGCCGATGATCCCAGTTCATCCAGGTTGCAAACAGACGAATTTCCGGACGCTTAAGGAAGTCACCGACATCACCGGCTTTCAGGGTTGGCGCAATAGTGAATTTGGTAAAGCTGCCGCTGACCGCGTTACGGTTGTTGTAACCTTCCGGACGCAGATCCATGTACTGATAAGAGCCTTCATACTGCATCTCAAAATTCTGGGTGATTTCCTGAATCAGACGCAGGTTAACTGTCGCCCAGTCATAGCTGTCACCTTTGACGTACCGATCGTCACTGCGCTGTGCCAGTACGGCAGGCGCAATGTGCCAGCCACCGCCCAGCGGGGTGATGCCGTAACTCGCCAGCCGCCAGGTGTTCGCTTCTGGCAACAGTGCGCCGTCAGACCCAATTGACTTCACCTCTGCGCCCAGGCCATGGCCATAGAGCAGTGCCGTTTTGGAAGTGCCCTCTGTCAGCCCATAGAAGCTGTCGTTATGCAGGCCTAGCAAAGCATGTACGCCGGTTTCGGCCGCATCGTCTTTGACTCTGAGTCCGTCGATATCCCGGCGATCGTCGTTATCTTTCGCCCGCATACCACTGAGCATCATCTGCACCGGGCCGACAAAGTTATTCAGCGTCAGGATGTAGTTTTGCGCCGTATTTTCATTGTTTTCGATGTCGCCAAAGGTACGACCGTACAGCGAAATGTTACTACGCGTCTGATCGCTCCACTTCATGTCGTAAATGCCGGCACCGGTACCTGCAAGAAACACAACATCAGAGTCGATCCAATGGATATCAAAGTTATCACGGTCAAAACGCTTACCGGCCCACACGGTAGAGTTATCAAATGCACCGCTGAAAGTGGGAAGTTGCCCAAGCTCGACAAATGCCTGACGCAGGTTGAGATCGCTGCTGGATGCGGTCCAGTCGTTATAGGTGCGCTGCCCGTCAGCCAGCATGGCTTTGAAACGGGTGGTAGCACCATTATCCAGCGTCTGCTTATGTTCGAGGTTGAGCTCAACATACGTATCCGGCTCATTACCGAGACGTCCAACGTGACCGCCGGTTTCGCCAGCAGGAGTGAGTGTCGGACCACCCTGCGTTTTAGTGGCTGAGCTGTTCATCAGCAATCCGGAACGGGCGTAACCGTGGAACTCAAAGCCACCTTCATCGGCAGATTTTTGTTCCAGCTTCGCGGTGCGCTGAGCAACCTCGGCGGTAGAAGTCTGGGTCTGCTGCTGTACGGCTGCCAACTGTTGAGCCTGCTTCTCAGCCACCTGTGCCTGCTTTTCGGCGACCTGAGCGCGGGTTTCAGCAACATTTGCTCGCTGCTCGGCTGCCTGAAGTCGTCGCTCCATCGCCGCAAGGCGTGCCTCAATGCTGCTCATGCTGGAATCGGCCCAGACTGATGTAGAAAAGAATATTAAAGAGAGGGCGACTGCTAACGTGCTTTTTTTCATTTTTTATTCCCTGAGGAGAGGCTATCATCACCGGCTTTTTTGCTAAACCGGTTTAGGCGCAAATCATAGCCACGGGTAATTTCCCTCTGCAATGAAAATAGCTAAACCGGTTTAGTGATTGTGAGATAGCTCCCAAAACAGGGGCGTCAGGGATGATTAGCCGGCCAGATTGTCCAGCTGATGGAGCCAGGGAAGTGCTGTCATGGCACCTTTCGCGGTGGTTGCCAGGGCGCCACAGCGTTGTGCTGTGGCAAGACAAATGGACAGCTTTGATTCATCGGCAGGCAGACCTGACGTCGCCAGAACCCAGAGTAATCCGGCCACGAAGGCATCACCTGCACCTGTGGTGTCGACGCTGTCCACGGGCGTCGTCGCATGGTGAGTGATCTCGCCCTGATAGCAGGCGATTACCCCTTCCCTGCCCCGCGTCACCAGTAATAAGCGAATACCAAATCGTTTGGCCAGCTGCGGCAAGCTGACAGCTGGTTCCTGTCCCGGACAGAGGAAATCCAGTTCCTCGTCTGAGAATTTAACCACGTCGGTATGACTCAGCGCCTCGTTCACCACCAAATGCAGCAGTGCCGGATCGGACCAGAGGTCTTCACGCAGATTTAAATCAAAGCTGACATGGCCGCCTGCAGCACGAATCTGCTTCATGGCGGTAAGCGTGGCGGTGCGTGATGGCTCAGCTGCTAAGGCGATCGAACAGCAGTGCAACCATTCACCGCGCTGGAACTCAGGCAGATCCGACGGTTCAAGAAACAGATCGGCGCTTGGGCGCACCATAAAGGTAAAGGAGCGTTCGCCCTGCACATCCAGCCCGACCACCACCGTTGACGTGCGGTGCTGTGAATCAGCGATCATGTAGCGAGTATCAACGTTCTCCTCTCTGAGCGTCTGCCGCATAAATTCACCAAAAGGATCAGCGCCTATCCGGCCAATAAAAGCACTGTTTCCCTGCAGACGTGCAATGCCAACGGCGACATTAGCCGGTGCTCCGCCCGGACACTGCATCAGGTGGCCCGGCTTTTCGGGTAGCAAATCGACCACGGCATCCCCGAGACACCATACGCGAACAGACATAGACAACTCCTGTGATTGAATTTAAAAGCTAAACCGTTTTAGCTATAGCGTTAAACTGTACCAGGATCAAGCGTAATACTGCTGAAATGAGGCGCGTCGTACAGAACATCTCTTCAGGCGAAGAAGAAAATGCGGATAAGGCAGGTATGCCTCTGGGTGGATAGCAGATAAAAAAACCGGCCAGTGGCCGGTTTCGAAGGCGATACAGGGTGACGATTAATTCATTGTAGAAAGAATCTGTCTTATTGATGCGTCAATCTGCTCAGCGATCTCTTTTGGCAGACGACTGAATTCATATTGCACGGTCCGCTTCTCATCATTGGTTTTGCGTCGTGCATAGGTATTAGCCGTGGTAAATGTTGCCAGTTTCTCCGTCACAGTTTTGCTGACGGGTGTCGGTTTCTTTAACTGACGACGCGCGCTTTTGAAGCCATTCAGGATAGCGTTCTTCTTATCATCCGGGTTGGTGATTCGCAGGAGATCATCTTCATTCAGCTTTTGCTGAATCTCGCTGACCAGCGCAGAGACCTCAACCGCTTCCGCTTTAGCCTCCTCCCAGACATCAAGCAGCAACTGGTAATCCTGAAGCGTCAGCTCAGAGACAACCGGGAAGAGTTCAATGAACTCAGCAGGCACAGCTGCTGCCTGGAACGCACGAGTGACCTTGGCATTAGAGATACCTTCTGCTTTGGCAATCTCGGATTTGCTCATGCCATTTTCGTTCATCAGCATAAAGCGTAACCCTAATTCGCGCAGGTTATGCTCTTTAGCGGTCTGTATATCAGCGGCCAGTTGACGCGCATCACTGATGCTCAGTTCATCAGCGGTGACCAGTACCTCCAGGCTTGCCCCCGAAAGAATACATGCAGCGCGGCGGCGTGAACCATCCATGATCTCAATCTGATCACCGTTGATGCGACCAATCGCCGGGAAAAACTGCTGCAACGTAATGGTACGGGTGATCTCCTGCAGCGATTCCGGTGTCAGTGTGCTCTGGTCACGACCGTTGATTTGGGGATCAACCGTTGTTCTGGTCTCAATATCATCATGCAGGATGAGCTGGCGAACGAAAGTTGCCTTCGCACCCGATTTCAGCGTAAAGGTGCGTGACTGACTGCTACTGTCAATCATGTTCGCGATAGCTGAATCACCAAATTTGCGGCCAATGCGCTGTATAGGTTTGCTCACAAGGTGCTCCTGATATATTCGATGCGGTCAAACACAGCCCTGGAGAACTGTTCGGCTTCATATTTAGCTTTGCGCAAAGCGTCCGCACTGCCTGGATAAGATGAGGGATTGGCACTGATGACGGTATCAAAGGATTCACCGCAGCGTTCAAACCCGTCCAGTCTTGGCAGGCTGCAGTCCAGCATTGATTTGGTAAACACTTCACGAGCATAACTTTGAGAGGTCAGGTGATCGTGTTTAGAGGTCATTTTCGACATAAAGCCAATATTTGCTTTAAGACGCGGTTCAATGCCTTCTGACTCAATACGTTCGAGCATTTCTGGCAGGCGAGTCAGATACTTCATAGTTGAATGGAAATCGACCTGTGCCGGCGGCGTCGGTGTCAGCAGCACATCACTGGCCGCAATAGCATTCAACATGAACGAATCAAGGTGAGGACCGGTATCGAGAAAGATGAAATCATAATCACCGGCCAGACGATCAATCACGTTGCGGCGCAATACTTCGGACGGTGCAACGCCAGGCAGATGTTCAGCAACCAACTCTTCCCAGTCACTGGCAACGAAACCATCGTCTATTGAGGCGGGAATTACATCCACTCCCGGCATGACAGTTGGCTTAATAAACTGTTCGCGAAGCTGGTCGGCATCCAGGTCGTTCAGCATGGCCTGCGCTGCGGTCTCAAGAACGGAGCCTACGCTATTAGTGTGACTCAGGAACATTGTGCTTGATGCCTGTGGATCCAGGTCAATAACCAGAATGCGCAGGTCATTATGCAACATAGAGGGATGAGCGCGCATACCGTGGGCCAGTGTGACAGTACTGACTGTTTTAGAAACACCGCCCTTAAGACTTACAACAAAGACGACGAAGGGTCCATCATGGCGATCGCGATATTTTGGGACTTTACGGTGCTCATAGATGTCGACTACGTTCTGAATGGTCAGTGCGTATTGTGAGGTACTGCCGGTTTGTTTCTTACCAAACTGATAACCTGCTTCTTCCATATCACCAATGGCAGCAACAACAGCGTGCTTACTCAGTAATGGCATATTGGCGACGGCATTACGTGAGAAAGTCTGGTAAAAACCGGTCTGATTGAACTCCTGACGTTGTTGTTCAATGTGGCTACTCAGTCCATGTAACATGGAATTGGCTCTGGTCGCCATTTCCAGCACTCCACCATAATCGCGCTTCATAAGCCCCTCTGCTTTACTGTTTTTTGCATACTACACAAAAAGGCTAAACCTGCCAATTTTTTAGAAAAATGACAAAAACCTGGATTTTTTATTAGTGACATTAAGATGACGATGAGATGGATGGGAGAGTTATGAAGAGGGTGGGTCAAATTGACGGTTTCTCTCGCTGAAATGAATGAATTCGATGTTTCAGGATTACCTCCTTAAAGAGGCTTAAGGGCGTTTTCAACTGTCGTTTCACCCCTTTATATTACAGCATACCATTCTGTTTATTGTGCAAAGAGTTATAAAGTTCATATGTTTTCCATGGTATTTTCAGCATGAAAATTTAAATAAATTTCATATTAATCATCAACATAAAAGAGAAATTGAATGGTGAAAAAATGCGTTGCAACGTGTTGAAGATAAGCTCTAACTTTGATTTTTAGTCTTTTTATGATTGCTTCAGCTTATTAATTTTATCAACAGGGCTTGCAAGTCTGGTAAGTCGATTAATGGCGGTGTCCTTTCAATTTCCATCGCTTAAATTTGAAATTTTTACTCTCCTTAAGTCATCATGTGTCATGACTTTTTCATACTCTTGATTGCCGGGCTTCATCGAAGCTTTATAGTATTTCAAGTCTGACAAACACTCTATTACTTACTCAGGTTGCGTTTGAACAACATATCCAGTCGTTATGCCGGTTGATAAATTTTGTGAATTCACTGATCTTTCCGTACCCGTTTCAGACCGGGGGCAGGGCTCATACTTATAAAGCAGGTATCAAATCTTAACCGGACATTTTGACGATTAAGTGATTGCGAATATGTATCATCGCCCTTTCAATATTGTATTCAACTCCGCAAATATTTACCTATCTCTCAGTTTCTCTTTCTGAGGAGAACCTTCACTTACTCGAAAACGAGGCAGCACAACATTTCTTCCATGTCTGACAATCTTCAACTTTTAAAAAAATGAGTTTCCGGTTGCTTTTAGTAGTCTGAATTTCTGTTCAGCTCCTTTTTTGAACGCTGCTGTAAACCAGACTTCGCTTTCTCAGTTAATCAACATAAGATATTGAATCAGAAAATTACAAGGGGAATTTGATTATGGTGTTTTCATCATGAAAAAATCATAACAATTCCTTATTTATCATAATGATAGATTATTTTTAGCGTGGTAACTCTTTAAAGTATGAAGAGCACGACAAATGCTCAATCTACATCAAAGCCCTATTTAAAATGTGGTTATCAGAGTTTCTTTCACGGTCTTGCTGCTTATGCTTTGTTCAAAGGGCTTTCATGTTAAATCCTCTGCTAAACCAAACCTGACGGCTGATCACAATTCAATGCCTGTCTTAAACATCAGATCTATCTGACATGCTGCTTCTGCCATGTTTTCTCTGTTTTATCCTCATTATTCACAGGCCAGATCCAATTGGTCGATCCTTAATAGATCAAATTGAGATCCTAAACAGATCCCCATAACGTCTGAGGGCTTGTGGCACAAGGCTTTGAAGGGTGTCAGTAACCACTATAGCGAGAAGAATAACCACTATAGAGAGTGGAATAACCACTGTAGCGAGGAAAGCAACCGCGCTGGCGAGTACTTAACAACCACTGTAGCGAGTAAATGACTTTTTATTGTGTGTATAACCCTTTTGAGAGGGCATTACTGTCGCTTCACTGACACTGTGCGATGAGAGCGAGTGCTGCATGTCGAGGGCAGGGCAAATTATCCGTTCTGTTAACCTCTTTTTACCGGGTTATCCACTGAATAGATCCAATAACAGATCATCATAAGATCCTAATAAGTTCCTTAAAGATCCCCAACGCGCTCCAGGCCACGGTACGCCTGAGCTGGGGTAAGGTGACTAACCACTATAGCGAGTAGAACAACCACTGTATCGAGAGAAATAACCACTATGGTGAGTAGATTAACCGCTGTAGTGAGTGATAGTATCCACTGTATCGAGTAACAGCGGCTTTCGCCTGTTCACATCACGGATCTTCCT
>NZ_CP077748.1:0-483571 GCF_019104105.1 Pantoea jilinensis
ATGGCAGATAAAGACAACGAAAACAAAGCGTTACTAGAACCTTATCTGTCTGTGACAAAAAACAGTGGTGAAGTTATCCAGCTTCATCCCAACAAGAATAATACCGTTCAGCCCGTCGCATTAATGCGTCTCGGGCTCTTTGTGCCAACGCTGAAATCGACCGCTCGCGGGAAATCCGGGGCGATGGCCTCAACAGATGCGACGAAAGAGCTAAAGAACCTGACGCTGGTGAAAGCGGAGGGTTACGAAAAGATTACCATTACCGGCGCGCGGCTGGATATGGATAACGATTTCAAAACCTGGGCAGGTATTATTCAGTCATTCTCGCGTTATCCGACCAAAGGCGACACGGTCACCCTGCCGTTTATTGATTTTGTGAAGATGTGCGGCATTCCCTCTGCTAACTCTTCTGCTGCGCTACGAAAACGCCTTGATGCCTCGCTACGACGTATTGCGACCAATACCCTCTCCTTTGAAGGCAATGGCAAGGCGTATCATACCCACCTGGTGCAGTCTGCTTATTACGACCGTGAAAAAGATATCGTCCGCATTCAGGCTGATCCTAAGCTGTTCGAACTTTATAATTTCGACCACAAAGTACTGCTTCAGCTCCGGGCCATCTCCCGCCTCAAGCGTAAAGAGTCTGCGCAGGCGCTCTACACCTTCCTGGAGAGTCTGCCGACCAATCCGGCACCCATCTCCCTTGCACGTTTGCGCATGCGTCTTAACCTCGGTTCAAAGACCACTACGCAGAACCACGTGGTAAGGCGCGCGATGGAGCAGCTAAAAGAGATCGGTTATCTGGATTATTCAGAAGTGAAGCGCGGCCGCTCTGTGTTTTTCATTATTCACAGTCGCACGCCTAAGCTTGATGGTATCGGTAATCTGGAGAGCATTGATTCGCTGGATGAGATCGAGTTTGAAGATTAACGCCTGACGTTCACTGTAATCAGCATTCCTGCGTGGCAGTGTCACTTCCTCTGAGCAGGATGACATTGCTTCCATGACTTCACCCTTCACTGTAATCAGTACTCCTCAGGCATTCACTGTAATCAGTATTGTTCACTGTAATCAGTAAAGGCTATGTGATGACCCGCGCCCCGATGTTAGCCTGCAACTCTCTACTCGGTTATTTATAAGGCTTTTAGAGTAAGTATGTACTTACATACTTTATTGCTAGTATCTGTCTCTGCCCTGTTTACTGATTACAGTGAATGTATGGATTCAGGCTAAGGGCACGTCTCTCTTTTACCGATTACAGTGAACGCTACTGATTACAGTGAATGTTAGTACTCTGTTGTGCCACTCAGGCTCATCGCGGGATCGTGCCTCCCAGTCAGTGATGACGGACAGGCCAGGCTGTTGATCAACGTGACACTGTTACTGATTACAGTGAATGTATGCAGGCTGACATCGTCCTCTTTCCTGCGCATTGCTGCCATCCCGTTTGCCATCTGGTCTACTGATTGCAGTGAACGTTTATACCTGAAGCCCCATTCAGGGCAGTCCAGGTTGCTATGATTGAGCAGCGACGTCCTGCTGATTACAGTGAACGTTCTACTGAATACAGTGAATCTTTGTTGAGAGAATAGACGAGTTGTTGCGTCGGCTACTGATAACAGTGAATGTTACGTCACAAGAGTCATGCCCTTATTGATGTACAAAAGCAGAGGACCGCCTGCTCCAGGCTTGTCAGTCATAGCGTACACGTTGAAAGTCATAGTTTGTTTGTCACGGCTGGGCACCGGTTGGCGCTGTAAGAACGCGCACTCTCGACTGACTACAGTGAATGTTTGTGAAGTCCTTCCTGTGTCTACTGACTATAGTGAATGTCGTTCGCTTCAGTCAGGATTTACTGATTACAGTGAACGCAGACGAACCCTTATCCTCTTCACCACCGACCTACTCTGGCCTGGAATTTGGCGATGTCTGGCCTTTCATTTGGTCCCAATGCTTTTATGACTCACTCACATTTAAATAGCCGGATATTGCTGACTACAGTGAACGTTTATGTCGCCCTACTCTTTCACGCTGACACCTGAAGGACGCATCTACTGACTACAGTGAACGTTCTTCCTGGCAAGACGCCACCCGGAGCAATTCTACTGATTACAGTGAACGTTTATACAGACAACGTTCAAATTCAGCATAGTGGGTGGAGCAACTGACTACGTACCCACTAATCTCTTTAAAATACAGCTCATGACTGACTCACAAATCATCTGATATGACGTGGATTTGCTGATTACAGTGAACGCTTAATGAGTATTGAGAGATACCCTGAACTCGTCTGCTCTCGTTTTGCATCAGGTTTTCGTATTCCACTCCCTGTTTATCTGCTCACTACAGTGAATGATCTGCTGATTACAGTGAATGCTCTGCAAATTTTATCTGCAAAGGCTATTCATACAGTATCAATAATGTGATGAAGCTCACCAAAATCCGTGTACTCACATAAAAACGCATATCATGTTGAGATGATAATTTATTGCCTCACGTGCAGGATTTCTGTATAAAGTCATAAATCCTACATGTTTGGAGCAACCATGGCTAACGATGACAAACAGGTGATGAAAGTTGCACAGCGTTCAGAACGCATGCTTCTTAGCCTTACCGACCAGATTCAGGCGCAGAAGCAGGAACTGCATGAAAATACGTACTATCAGGTCTATGCCAAAGCGGCGTTAGCAAAGTTGCCCAAACTGACCCGTGCCAGCGTCGATTACGCGGTGAATGAGATGGAAGAGAGCGGTTATCAGTTTGATAAACGGGCTGCCGGTTCTTCTGTTAAATATGCCATGTCGATTCAGAATATTATCGATATCTACCATCATCGTGGCGTGCCGAAATACCGGGATCGTCATAGTGATGCTTTCACTATTTTTGTGGGTAATCTCAAGGGCGGCGTTTCCAAAACCGTCTCTACGGTTTCACTGGCCCATGCGCTTCGTGCCCATCCTCATCTCTTATATGAAGATTTACGCATTCTGGTTATTGACCTCGACCCGCAGTCATCGGCAACCATGTTTTTGAATCACGAGCGTTCCGTTGGGCTGGTAGAAGCCACTGCCGCACAGGCGATGTTGCAAAACGTCTCCCGTGATGAACTGGTTAATGAATTTATTGTTCCGTCGATCATCCCTGGCGTGGATGTGCTGCCCGCGTCAATTGATGATGCTTTCATCGCCTCAAGCTGGGACCAGCTTTGTGCTGAGCATCTGCCAGAACAGAACGTCCATGCCGTGCTGTACGACAATGTGATTGCCAAACTTAAAAAAGATTATGACTTCATCTTTATCGACAGCGGCCCACATCTTGATGCTTTTCTGAAAAATGCGATTGCCGCTTCAGATCTCCTGATGACGCCGGTGCCACCCGCTCAGGTTGACTTCCATTCAACATTAAAATACCTGACACGTTTGCCGGAACTGATTGCGATTATCGAAGACTCCGGCGCCACCTGTCGCCTGCAGGGCAACATTGGCTTTATGTCAAAGCTCTCTAATAAAGCTGACCACAAACTCTGCCATAGCCTGGCAAAAGAGATTTTTGGCGGGGATATGCTCGATGCCGCCCTACCCCGCCTGGATGGGTTCGAACGTTGCGGTGAATCGTTTGATACGGTTATCTCAGCCAATCCGTCAACCTATGTCGGTAGCAGCGAAGCGTTGAAGAATGCACGTTCCGCGGCAGAGGATTTTGCAAAAGCCGTCTTCGACCGTATCGAATTTATTCGCCTGAACTGAGGTTTGTATGAGCGCAAAAAGAATTACGATTGGCAGAACCTTCAGCCAGACTCCACTGGAAAATGACACGAATGACAGCCAGCATAACCAGACATTTGTACTGGCAACGGGCAAGCGCGCCCAGTTTCGTTTTGAACGTATTGCGGCAAGTGATGTTGAAAGTAAGACATTCGTCACGATGGAAACGAATGGCCGCGATCAAACAGGACTGACACCTGACTCACTGCGCGACATTATTCGTACCATCAAGCTGCAGCAGTTTTTCCCGGCTATTGGCGTAATGCGTGATGAGCGCATAGAAATCCTGGATGGCTCTCGCAGACGTGCAGCCGCGCTTATCTGTAAAACCGGGCTGGACGTGCTGGTTACTGATGCTGCAATTACACCGGATGAAGCACGCAGACTGGCACAGGATATTCAGACTGCTCGCGAACACAATTTGCGTGAAGTGGGAATGCGACTGTTAACGCTTAAAGATGGCGGTCTGTCGCAGAAAGAAATCGCTGAAAACCAGGGCTTATCACAAGCGAAAGTCACACGTGCGCTTCAGGCCGCCAGTGTGCCGTCAGATTTAATTGCACTCTTTCCTAATCAGGCTGAGCTTACCTATCCCGACTACAAAGCACTGCTTCAGGCTGCTGACAAATTGAGTGAGTCCGGACAAAGCACAGAAGCCCTGATTAAATCGATCTCGCGAGAAATTGATGTCGTCTGCGCCCGTGACGGGCTGGCTGAGGATGAGCTTAAAAATCACATTCTGCGTTTGATTCGACAGGGAAGTCAGACGCTGATGAAAGAACCGGAAAAAGACAAAACGCAGGCGACTGCGCTATGGTCATTTGCTGATAAAGATCGCTTTGCCCGTAAAAAGGTACGCGGTCGTATGTTTAGTTATGAATTTAACCGGCAATCAAAAGAGTTGCAGGAAGAGCTTGATAAAGTCATCGCTGAAACGCTCAAGAAATACCTTAACCGTTGAATCAACCTCACACCAATCAGCCAGCGCTTAACGCTGGCTTTTTTATTGGGCCTGAGAGCAACTAAAGGGGATGCAGAATCATGAATTTCAGGCTGAAATCGCCAGCCCGGAGCAAGGTGGTTCTTGTTTAAGCTTATGATTATTATTGGTTTTATAGAGTTTTCCCAGTCTTGCTGGCGCCTGAAATCGCCATATTATGTTGTCATGTAGTCAGAGCTGAAAATTATGAGTTAGCCGGCTGGAATACAATGAATAACAAAAGCGAATTTAATCTGATACAACAATAATCAACTTGCATCGATGTCAGCCTTCACTGAAAAAATAGTGTTAATGCAAGCACGTATTTTTCTGCTGGTTCATTAGTAACCAGTAACCTGAGATTTAACTTCTCCATAACTCGCTCCCTGAGGATAATGCGTAGCTCCCTCTGCGAAACTTTTGTCTGCAAAAGCCTCCGCCAGTATAATGTTCTATTAAATCATTGTTTTTAAATGTAAATTGCAGTTAATTTCAGCCTGAAATCGCCACTTGGTTAATGGCTATTCTTTGTTGAAACTGCACATGCCTGGAAAAATGAGAGCCTCTATGAATCTCACATTACGGTCAGAGAGGTCATGGATAGTGCATGAAAAAAGATACTCATAAAATATCCCTCACTTATCCACAGAAAAAGTGGATAACTTTTTTTCTCGTAACAAACTTATTTTCTGAGCAATAGCATGTTCACGGTGTGGATCTCAGCGTAAAGGTATCAGGAATGGGGTTAGAGTAACGAAAGTGTCAGTGTTGAATCACAACCTGAAACCCGTTAAGCATCAGATTCACTATGTTGTGTAGACTCACTGAGCGTCGCCAGCTAAACCCTATGCAGATGTCATTAAGCAGCATGAAGACAAAAACTATAAACAATCGCTGTTTACAGTGAATCTGGCATTACGCCGTTCTCAACGTAACCATCCCCTTTATCAGTGCCAGTTTACCCGCACTATCAGAATCAGGCGGCAGATAAACCCGCTGACCACTGCAATCAGTAAACAGAGTGTTATGCAGCGTTGCACCACAGCGCTTTTTATCATCCTGTGATATTTCATAAAGCAGGCTTTGAAGTGGCGAATAGATCTTAATGCCCGGCATCTCAAAAACATCTGACGTCCATATCCCACCAATATGTCTATTCCTTTACCCGCTTTGAGCTCACCTCGCGACCTTATCCCAGTCAGCAAGCAGTAATCAGCAATCAGCAATCAGCAATCAGGATTGTTGATTTGATTCGCTTGTCGCTAGGGACTTCACCACTGATTAAGCAGCGAACCAGACAACCGTCACGTCTTCAGTAGTGGATGGTTGCCTGAGAATGAGCTGCGCACCGGCACTCAGCAAACAAGAAACGGTATGGTCAGCACATTCAATAGAGCTGTGAACACAGACCTGTACTGCTTCACAGCATGGCGAGTCTGTGGCGCATTCCAGTCGGTACGTCAGGGATTCGAAGTCAGAAAAGACGTTCAGGTGGTCACGGTTACTCCAGTCTCTTTCTTTAATTATTTATCTCCCCCTGAAAGGCGTATTGCTAAAGCTAACTTTCAAATACCGTCTACACTTCGTTGCCCAATCGGTAAATATGTTCCATTTCTATTCCGTATGAAATGTAATCAAACGGATGTTTAACTTATTAATGGCAGGAATATTATGAGTACGAATACACCAGACTCTGGTGAAGCAGGCGATCATGCGCCTGCGGATACGGTACGCCAGCGCATTTTTCTCGTGGTGCTGGTCGCCACTATGGGCGCGCTGGCTTTTGGCTATGACACCGGGATTATTTCGGGTGCGTTACCTTATATGAGCTCACCACCCGGTCAGGGCGGCCTGGGACTGAATTCATTCACTGAGGGCCTGGTAGCTTCTTCGCTTGTGTTCGGCGCGGCCATCGGTTCTTTCCTGAGTGGTTTCTTTTCTGATCGTTTTGGCCGCCGTATTACGTTACGCAGCCTTGCAGTCATTTTTGTTCTGGGTTCACTGGGAACGGCGCTGGCGCCCTCGGTGAATATTATGGTGGCGATGCGCTTCCTGCTGGGGATTGCTGTCGGCGGTGGCTCTTCAACTGTACCGGTGTTTATTGCCGAGATTGCCGGACCGCGCCTGCGTGCACCTCTGGTAAGCCGCAATGAGCTGATGATCGTGACCGGACAGCTTATTGCCTATGTCGCCAGTACGCTTCTGAGTTATCTGCTGCATGATGAACATCTGTGGCGTTACATGCTGGCGATTGCGATGGTACCGGGATTCCTGCTGTTCATCGGCACGTTCTTCGTTCCTGCGTCCCCACACTGGCTGGTGGCGGAAGGGCGCTTAAAAGAGGCGAAAAAGATTCTGAAGTATCTGCGTGAAACGCCGCGCGAAGTGCGTCATGAGATGGCGCAGATGAAGAAGCAGGCGAGGGCGGCAGAACGCGGGCCGGATGCGAAAACACTGATCCGTGAGAAGTGGGTTATCCGTCTGATGATTATTGGTGTCGGACTGGGCTTTGTCGCGCAGTTTACTGGCGTCAACGGCTTCATGTACTACACACCGATCATTCTGAAGTCGACTGGTCTGGGGACCAGTGCCTCAATCGCCGCCACCATCGGTAATGGCGTGGTTTCTGTTCTGGCCACGTTTGTCGGTATCTGGGCCATTAGTCGCTTCCCGCGTCGCACCATGCTGATTACGGGTTTATGTCTGGTCATCACGGCACAGATCATGCTGGGCAGCGTGCTGACCTTTATGAGCTCCAGTGTGATGCAGAGCTATCTCGCCCTGGCATGCATTCTGATGTTCCTGTTCTGTATGCAGATGTGCATCTCGCCGGTTTACTGGCTGATGATGTCGGAGCTGTTCCCGATGCAACTGCGTGGCGTATTAACCGGTGGTGCCGTCTCACTACAGTGGATATTTAATGCTGTGGTGGCATTTGGTTTCCCACCTGTTATGGAATATGCAGGCAGCACAACCTTCTTTATCTTTGCTGCAATTAATGTCGGGTCGCTATTCTTTGTGATGGCGATGGTTCCCGAGACGCGCGGCAAGAGCCTTGAAGAGATTGAGTCCCACATGAAAGAGAAGTTCGGTGAAAAGCGCAGAGAGGCTGAAGCGTTATAAGCCCTCAACGGATTCGGCCTGACGGTCGGATCCGGTTTTACGCCGTTACCATTCCCCGCTAATTCATCCCTAATCGCTTTCCTTCATCTCCAGGCCGCCAAAGCATTCACTGTAATCAGCAAATATTCTGTTCTATTTTTATACAGCGCTGGCGATTTCAGGCTGAAATCGCCAGCGTCTCTCTCTGCATTTTTCCGCTAAGTCTTTCTGTAAATCCGGATTAAGCTAGCATGACTACTGACAATGATCGCATCCCACTCTCCGCTATAATCGCAGCTTTTTATTCGCGTGGTGTCATTATGTGTTTTAATTTTTCAGGAAAGGATGTATGAACCGGAAGTGGAAAACGGCTAAACGCAGACTCTGGCGGCTGGGGATAGTGACCGGGCTGGTATTACTGCTACTTCTGATTATCCGCATTTATGAAGCCGAGCGCGGACCGGAGTTAAAGCGCTGGCACACCTGGATTCCCCATGAGCTGACCGCGAGCCAGCTGGATAACGCAACTTATGCTGATTATCTCAATGCCGAAGACCATCTTTTTAATGAGATGAAGCAGCAGGTCAGCAACAAACTTGAAGCTGAAGACAAAACGCCACTTAATCGATATTACGCCGGCAGCATGATCTATCCTGGCCGTTTCGTGCAGGACTGGAATCGTTCTTATATCCTGCGACCAACAGGCACCCCGCGTGGTGCCGTTGTCCTGTTACATGGTCTGACCGACAGTCCCTATAGCCTGCGTCATGTGGCAGACGTTTATTATCAACAGGGTTATGCGGTCGTCGCGATAAGGTTACCGGGTCACGGTACGGTGCCTGCCGGTTTGACGGATGTAGACTGGCAGGACTGGATGGCCGCCACACGTCTCGCAGTGAGAGAAGCGACCCGTCTGGCAGGCACGCAGACGCCGCTGCATCTGGTCGGTTTCTCTAACGGTGGGGCGCTGGCGGTAAAATACGCGCTCGACAGCCTGGATGATCACACACTGCGTCGTCCGCAGCAGCTCATACTGTTATCGCCGATGATTGGTGTAACGCGTTTTGCCCGCTTTGCCGGTATTGCCGGGCTGCCCGCTGTATTTCCGGCGTTTTCAAAAACCGCGTGGCTGAACATCGTGCCGGAGTTTAATCCCTTTAAATATAACTCTTTCCCGGTTCACGCTGCCCGTCAGACCTATTTGCTGACGCAGGCGCTGCAGAAAGAGATCCAGCATTACGCACGGAATAAACAGCTGTCTGCCTTCCCGCCGGTACTCACTTTCCAGTCGGTTATGGATTCTACTGTCAGCACATCCTCGGTGATCCGCTCGTTGTACAATTTCCTGCCGGAGAATGGCAGTGAGCTGGTGCTATTCGATATCAATCAGGCGGTCAGCGTCAGTCCGCTATTTCGTCACTCCTCATACACCGCGGTAAATCAGCTTTTGCCCGCTGCCCGTCGCCGTTATGCCTCAACAGTTATCACTAATGCCTCAGCGACGTCGCTGGAAATGGTAACGAAAAGCGTGCCTGCCGGTGAGATTCAGGAACAGATTAAACCGCTGGCAATTGATTATCCGGCAGGTCTCTACTCGCTGTCACATGTTGCCATTCCATTCCCTGCTGAGGATGGTTTATATGGCAGTGCACCCGCTAAGAAGAATGAGTTTGGTATTAGTTTTGGGACGCTGTCACTACGCGGAGAGAGTGCCGTGCTGATTGTCGGGCTGGACTCGATCATGCGTGCTACCTCCAACCCGTTTTACCCTTACATGATTGAACAAATTGATCACCACATCAGTTGCAGCGACAAGCCGCCACTGGCAGCCTGCCTGAGCCATTTCTGAACCACCAGAGAATCAGGCCCGCAAATTGCGGGCCAGACGTTATATCGCGTTCAGCTTTTCCATCACCTCATCTGACAGTTGCAGACTGGCACTGGCGAGGTTTTCTTTAAGGTGTTCCGGCGATGACGTACCCGGAATCAGCAGAATATTGGGCGAGCGCCGCAGTAGCCACGCGAGTGCGACCTGCATCGGCGTAGCCTTCAGGGATACTGCGACCTCATTAAGCCGATCCGATTGCAGCGGGGAGAAACCGCCCAGTGGAAAAAACGGCACGTAAGCGATGCCCTGTTGCGCCAGCTGATCCACCAGTTCATCATCCTGTCGATGCGCGAGGTTATACATATTCTGCACGCAGACAATCGGTGTGATGGCCTGCGCTTCTGCAATTTGTGTGGCAGTGACGTTGCTCAGGCCAATGTGCCGAATCAGTCCCCGAGCCTGTAACGCCAGCAACGCCTCCAGCTGTGGCATCAGGGAGCCCTCTTTAGGTTTAGCCGGATGCAACATACTGCGCAGGTTCACGACCTCAATCACGTCCAGCCCAAGGTTGCGCAGGTTATCTTCCACTGCCTGCGTCAGCGCCTCGGGTTCCATCGCCGCCTGCCAGCCACCTTTCGCATCGCGACGGGCGCCTACTTTGGTGACAATGCAGAGATCCTGAGGATAAGGATAGAGCGCCTTTTTGATTAACTGATTGGTTTCATGCGGCCCGTAAAAGTCGCTGGTGTCGATATGATTGACACCAGCCGCGATAGCGTCGCGCAGAACCTGTATTGCCCTGGCTTCATCTTTCACTGGGCCGAAGACACCTGGCCCGGCTAATTGCATCGCGCCGTAACCAAGACGGTTGACTTCACGATCGCCTAACGGATAAGTCATGGTGGTATTTGACATGAAAACCTCCTGCGTGAATGTAGATCAATTGTAACGGTGATTTAGCTGTGCAACTATCGGGTGAAATCAGGACGGACTGTACGGGGTGGTGCACAATGGCGATCGATATGGCGCTGCTTGATGCTGTAGTCGCGGTAGCAAAAGCAGGAGGATTTCGGGAAGCGGCGCGCGTGACCGGAAGCAATGCCTCACGGCTCAGCGATGCGGTGCGCCGGGCAGAACAGCAACTGGGTATCCGACTGTTTCACCGCACCACCCGCACCGTCGTGTTAACCGAAGCGGGCAGGGCGCTGATGGAACGTCTGCTGCCTGCGATGAACGAAGTTAATGCTGCACTGGATGCGGTCAATCGCTACCGTAATACGCCTGGTGGGACGCTGCGTCTGAATGTCCCGGTTAGTGCCACCCGGCTGATACTGCCCGCGCTGGTACCGGAATTTCTGCAGCGTTATCCTGATATCCGGCTGGAAATCGTTGCGGAAAGCAATGTACAGGATGTTTTTCGTGACGGCTGTGACGCCGGGATTCGCTACGATGAGCGGCTGGAGCAGGATACGGTGGTGATACCCATAGGCCCGCGTCTGCAGCGTTTCGCGCTGGCAGCCTCACCGGCCTATCTTGCTGAATATGGCCGCCCGGAACATCCACGCGATCTTATCCATCATCGCTGTCTGCGGGGTCGCTACGCCAGCGGCATCATGGCGGAGTGGACCTTCAGCCGCGAGGGTGAGGAAATCAGTGTTGAAACCAGCGGGCCGCTGGTGGTCACCGTCGGGGGTGCTATGGATCTGGCGGTAGACGCGGCCATTGCCGGAAGCGGCATAATTTATCTGTTTGATGAGTGGCTCCGTCCAACCCTGGACAGCGGCAAACTGGAACCGCTGCTGCAGTCCTGGTGGCTGACCTTTTCCGGCCCGTGGCTCTACTACAGCGATCGGCGTCTGATTCCGGCGCCGCTTAAGGCTTTCATCGACTTTGTACGCGAAACAAACGAGCGCGAAAAAACTCAGCTATACCAGCTGAAGCCTTGCGGCACGCGTGAAAATCCGGCGTGACGCAGTGCGTTAAGCAGCGATGACTGCATCACCGGTTCCCCATCTACCGTTTCCAGGGTAAAACTCGCCGACTTATCCCGTTTCAGCGCCATGCCCAGCACCGCCACCGCCGTCTGAAGCCGCGCGGGCTCTTCACTGAACGTCAGTAACTCTTTACCTGCTGGGGTCAGATAAAGTATCAGCGCACCGCCTGCGATCACAACCCGGCCACCCTGACGACGGGTCGGGCGAATACCGCTGGCATGGACCGGCCAGCTCAGCATTGCCCCAAACGGATTAGCCGGGTCGAGTGCGCTGAGTGCTACAGCCTCTGTCAGCGTTTCCGGGTTATCGGCCAGCACCCGAAGCCGCTCAATGGTCGGTTGGTCGGCAAACTGCGCACCGCCTGCCCCGGCGACAAACTGACCGCGCAGCAGCCGACCGGCATCTTCCATGCCACGTAAAACCGGCTGCAAAGCCGGAAATCCCCCGGGGATCTGTTCCGATACCGCGCAGCCACGGGTGATCACCCCGTAACGGTCGAGCAGGTTTTCTGCCAGTGACAGGCCAAGCCGGGCAGGCGTAATTTCCTGTCTGCGAATCCGCGACCAGCGACCCGCCAGCATATTAACCGCAGGCCGGCGGGCGGGAAGCGCGCCTGGAGATAAGCGCTGTCCAAATCGGGTGCGCAGAGAACGCGTTGGGCGCGAACGGGTCATGACTGGTGTGGTCAGTAATCCACGTACCGCAATCCAGCTGTCGGAACTGACGTAGCCCTGCCACACCAACTGCCACAGGGCATCATTGATTTCAGTGGGATGGGTCTCCTCATTTTCCATCTGCGCCATGATCTCATGAACAAACCACGAGCCACCGCGGCTTAATGCGTCGATAGTTGCTTGTTGTATCGATGTAAGGGGCTGGGTTGTGTCAATGACCGGCAGCGTTTCATCAGCAAATTCAGTCAGGTGAAACGAGATCAGACCATCACTCTGGCCCAGCGCTTTATGTCCGCACCAGATTACTTCGCCATTGGCTAACAGTTCGTCGAGCATCGCAGGCTGATAGTCGACTATCCGGGCGCGCAAAATTTGTGACTCCCACAACGAGGCAGGCAACGGCACACCCGCCAGTTGCTCGATCACCCGTAATAGCCCGTTGGTGCCCGATAGCTCTTCACGCTGCGCGCTAAGCAAGCCGTGACGCTCCAGCAGCAGACTGCCCCAGGCGGTGGGTGAAACAGGTCGGGTTGCTTCGCGTGCTGACTGCAATGAACGTAAGCGCAGCCGTTTGAAGATGTCTGAGGAGACCCACTCTGTTTCCGATTTGTCCGCTACTGTGCCCATATTCAGCAGGCTGCCCTGCTGAAGCAGGGTAAACAGCACCTCATTCACTACGGCCACTCCCAGTCCAAAATGTGTAGCCAGCTGTTGAGCGTTAAAGAGCGTATGGGTCCGTGCGTAGCGGTTAATCAGATCGGGTAGTGGAGCAGCTTGTGGCACCAGAAATGTCGCGGGCAGGTCATCAGGCAATACCACGGAAAGCGCATCACGCAGGCGAGCCGCATCTTCAATCACCGCCCAGCGCAGTTCACCCGCGAGGATAACCGGAATGATTCGCCGGGCCGCAGAAAACTGCGCCAGTGCTTCTTTGATCTGCGTATCGTTGCCGCTAAAACGTGCCGCGATATCAGCAAGGGAGAGAGGACCGAGGTCGCGGAGCAGGTCGATGAGGCTTTCGGCATGCTGTGCGTGATAGCGGGTGTCAAGACGCTGCAATTCCTTTTCAACCTGTTCAACAACGTCTGGTGCCAGTAAATCACGCTTGCTGGTCTGGCCAAGCAGTTCACCCAGTAGATTACTGTCCAGCGCCAGCAATGACGCGCGCCGTTCTGCCTGAGGTGCATCGCTGGCATAGATAAACTCGGCGACATAGCCGAAAAGCAGTGGCGCAGCGAAAGGGGAGGGGTGTTCGGTCGTCACCTCTACCATTTTTATCTGGTCCAGAGCCAGCTTTTCCATGAGCTGGTGCAATGCAGGCAGATCGTAGACATCCTGCAGGCATTCGCGGGCGGTTTCGATCAGGATCGGGAAGTCGTCAAACTGACGGGCGACTTCCAGCAACTGACCTGCACGCAACCGCTGCTGCCAGAGCGGCGAACGCTTGCCCGGATTACGCCTCGGCAGCAACAGCGCGCGTGAGGCACATTCCCGGAAGCGGGCGGCAAACAGCGCCGACTGGCCGACACTCTGAGTGACCTCCTGAGTAAGCGAGTCGGCATCGAACCGGAACAGGTCAGCGGCGGGTAAATGCCCCTCACTGGCAGGAAAGCGGGCTACAATGCCGTCATCGCTGGCCGCAACAGAGGCATCGATACCCATACGTTGCTGGATACGAGCAGCAATCGCCAGCGCCCAGGGCGCATTAACCCGTTTTCCCCACGGCGAATGCAGGATGACCCGCCAGTCGCCGATTTCATCACGGCAGCGTTCTATCAGCAACGTGCGATCATCCGGCACGACACCGGTAGCTGCGCGCTGTTCAGCCAGTAAAGTCAGCAGATTCGTTACTGCACGGGCATCGAGTCCCAGCGCGTGAAGCTGTTGCTGTGCATCGTCCGGTGATGCCGCGTTTAGCTGACGCAAAAACATTCCCAGACTTGCCCCCGAATCCGCCGAGCGACCCACGCCTTCTCCTCTCCAGAAGGGCAGACGAGCGGGACGACCAGGTGCGGGCACTACCTGCACCTGATCATGAGTAATCTTCTGGATTCGCCATGACGTCGCGCCCAGGGTAATGATGTCGTTGACCCGCGACTCATAAACCATCTCTTCATCCAGTTCGCCAACCCGGCGGGATCCCGCCTGTTCTTCACCTTCTGGCAGAATGACGCTGAACATCCCGCGATCGGGAATGGTGCCGCCGCTGGTTACGGCCAGATGCTGCGCGCCAGGTCGTGCCGTGAGCATTCCACTCAGGCGATCCCATACCAGTTGCGGGCGCAGCTGAGCAAAGGCATCTGATGGAAATTTGCCCGCCAGCATATCGAGAGTGGCATCAAAGAGACGTCGTGACAGCGTGCGGAACGGATCAGCACGGCAGACCTGCGCATACCATTCGTCGGCCTGCAGGGGATCCATAGCGACAGCGGCCAGCGTCTGCTGCGCCAGGATATCGAGCGGGTTACGCGGCGGCGCCAGCGCATCAAGCTGACCCGCCCGCATCGACTCTATTATGACGGCGGAATCCAGCAGATCGCGTCGTGTGCGCGGAAACAGAATGCCGGTTGATACGCCGCCTACCTGATGTCCGGCGCGACCCACACGCTGCAGTGCACTGGCCACTGACAAAGGTGAGCCCACCTGGACTACCAGATCCACCGGCCCCATATCAATGCCAAGTTCCAGGCTAGACGTCGCCACCACGCAGCGCAGTCTTCCCTGTTTCAGCGCGGCTTCAATCTCGCCTCGCTGTTCTTTCGAGACAGAACCATGGTGCGAGCGGGCAATAAGATCGTCGTCAACTGTGCGCTCTGCATCCTGAACCTCAGCAGTTGCCTGCTGCGCCAGATAGCGCGCATTGAGCCGTGCAGTCAGTTTCTCTGCCAGTCCTCGTGAATTCACGAACACCAGCGTAGCGCGATGGACCATGACCTGCTGCAGAATGCGCGCTTCAATGTGCGGCCAGATCGATCCGCTGGCAGAGGTGACGTCATCTGTCAGATTATCAGCGCTGGCAATATCAGTCATATCCTCAACCGGCACCTCAATCGTCAGATGCAGCGTGCGATTGGCCGCTGGGTTCACCACCTGCACCGGCTGACAGCCGCCCAGGAAGGCCGCGATCCGTTCTACCGGCTGCACAGTGGCGGACAGGCCAATGCGCTGGGCGGGCTTCGGCAACAGCGCATCCAGCCGTTCCAGGCTCAGTGCCAGCTGAGAACCGCGCTTTGATCCCGCGACTGCATGCACTTCATCGACTATCACCGTGGTCACGCCCTTCAGTGTCGTGCGCGCTTTTGACGTCAGCATCAGAAACAGTGATTCAGGTGTGGTGATCAGGATATCAGGCGGGCGACGCAATAATCTGGCGCGCTCAGTGCTTGGCGTATCGCCCGACCGCATGCCAATATTCAGTGTGATTTCGGGCTCATTCAGTGCCTGCCGCTCGGCGTAAACGCCTGCCAGCGGCAGATTCAGATTGCGCTGCACGTCGGCGGCCAGCGCTTTAACCGGAGAGATATAGAGTATGCGGGTAGTGGTTTCACGCGTGGGTCCTGGCTGGCTGGTTCTGACCTGAAACAGCGTGTCGATGGCGGTGAGGAAAGCCGCCAGTGTTTTTCCTGAGCCGGTAGGCGCGATGACCAGTGCATGTTCACCACGGGCAATCGCCTGCCAGGCCGCCTGCTGTACCGGTGTCGGCGCAGCAAACGCTCCTGAAAACCAGCGTCGGGTGGCGGGAGAAAACCTGGCTAAAACGGTATCTGATTGGGATTTCGACATCATACTCACGGTATTACGCAACCACTGCGCCTGAAATTTATCCGTTGAGTGTAAGTGAAAATCACGGTTTCAGGACGACAAGGCAGACATCTTACCGCCGCGGGCGTCAGGAACTGGCCGCGCCGGCCGGATCGCGACCTCTGACAGCCAGCAGCGACACCAGCGCCAGCACAATAATCGTCATGCCATAGCACCATGCGGTCTGATTCAAGCCGATATGGGGTGCAGCAATGCCTGCGGCAATAGCAGGCAGGGCAAAGGCAAGATAGCTTTTTATTAAAAAGGCGGCGAACAGCCCGGCACGCTCATGGCTTTCGGCTAACGGCAAAATGATCTTCAGCACACTGGCGAAAATCGATCCAAAACCCTGACCCGCAATGGCGGTGCCCGCATAAAGCCAGACCACGCTATGCAGAGAAAGGCCCGTCAGGGTTACGCTGACACCCGCCATCAGCATCACTGTACCAATGACTAAAGCTCGTGCGGCGGGTAAAAGACGAAAAATGAACACCGCAGCCGTCGCGCTCAGCATCAATGTCGCCACAATCGAGCCACCAATAAACGGCGATGTCAGGCCTGTTGCGTTCGCGACCATCGTGGGCATCAGTGACAGATAAAATCCGCCCAGCATCCAGGTCGCAATGTTAACCGGCGTCACTTTTAGCAACGGCCCCAGCGCGCGTCGCGGAATGCTGACCTGAGGGCGCAGTGCGGCCAGGACGCCAGGCTGGGGTGCAATCGTTTCAGGTATCAGCGGTAACAGTGCAATTGCGGCCAGCATCAGTAATAGCAGCAGCGCATAGAGCGTCACGGTAGGATAGGGCGCAAAAGTGACCAGGATTCCCCCTGCAAGCGTGCCCAGCGTCATTCCCAGAAAGGCGGTAATTGAGTTCAGAAGTGGACCGCGGGTTTTACTGGCATCAATCAGGCTGGCTCCAAAGGTCGGCAAGGCGATACCGGTAGCAAAGCCCTGCACCAGCCGGGCAGCAATTAAGGTTGTGGCAGAGCTGGCAGTCATGAAGATCACTAGCGCAACCGCATTGATCCCCAGCGCCATCAGCATTAGCGGACGGCGGCCGGTAAAGTCTGACACTTTACCCACCGTCAGTAGCGCTGCCAGCAACGCGAAAGCATAAGCGCCAAATATCAGCGTCAGCATGGTCGGCGTGAGGTCAAACAGGCTGCGATAAAGCGGGTAAAGTGGCGTTGTCGCACTGCTGGTGGCTGAAATCAATGCCGCACCGGTAAAACTAAAAAGCGTGGTCCGGGTTGCGGCCTGAGGTGTCAATGCAGGATTCATGGAAATCACCTTAATGCAAAATATTAGCTTTTGCTAAGGTATACGACTACCCGCGTCTTAATGCAATATCTTTGCTTTAACGATTCCTGCGATCGTTACCAGGGTGTGCCTGTGTGCTTTTGAGGAAGAGGACGTGTTGAGAGCGCACATTGTATTGCCAGCAGCAATATAGAGTCGAAAAATCCAGTTTCATGACGCTCATCAATGAGTCATTTTTTGTTTTGCGGGTTGTTTTACAACAACATTTCGGTGAGTCTCTCTGTGAATAATAATCAGGGAGTCAGAGTAATGAAAATAGCTGAGATCGACCATATTCATCTTTACGTTGAAAATATTGAGCAGGCAGAGACGTGGTATAACAAGATCCTGGGCTTTTCCCGCGACAATGCACTTTATTTCTGGTTCGAACAGGGTGGACCGCTGGTTATAAGGAATAACCGGGCATCACTCTCTCTTTTTCTCAGAAGCACTCAGCTACCCGGTCACACCGTGGCCTTTGGCGTGGCAGCATCCTCATTTAGCGAACTCATCCCTGTTCTCAGAGACAATAAGATCCCATTCACCGTCAGTGACCACGCTGTGTCGATGTCCGTCTATTTTAGCGATCCCAGTGATAATAAAATTGAAATCACCTCATACGACTACGTTGATGCAAAGCAGATCCTTGAGGACCTGGTATGACGCCATCGCTGCCTGGCTTACTGACAGGATCTACTGATCCTGAACAGCATTCAATAAAGTGTGTTCTTCAGGCGTTCAGGCAGTGCTTTGTCATAGGCATCGCCATCAATTTCTGCAATCTGTTTAAGAATTGAGCCGGTGCTGGGCAGTGACTGGCGGGATATTTGCGTTTCGGCATCCCATAATCCGGAGCGGATAATCGCCCGGCTACACTGAAAGAAAACACTCTGCACGCTAATGCGTAACACCGTTTTGGGGCGCTGGTTGTTGACGGCGAAGCGCTCAAGTAGCGCCGGATCGGTGCTGATCACCGCAGTGCCGTTAATACGTAATGTCTCACCAATACCAGGAATCAGAAAAAGCAGCGCGACCCGAGGGTCATGCAGAATATTACGCAGGCTGTCGATGCGGTTGTTGCCGCGCCTGTCGGGTAACAGCAGGGTTTTTTCATCGTCGATTTCAATAAATCCTGCCGGATCGCCGCGTGGAGAAACATCCAGACCCTCCGGCCCGGACGTTGCCAGCGCGACAAAAGGCGAGGCAGCAATAAAAGGCCGATAGGCGGGGTGAATATGATCGGTCACCTTAGCAATTGAGGGCCTGGCAACCGACCCATAAAGATGCTCAAGTTCAGTCAGTTCAGTGATGATGTTGTGCTGCTCAGCCATTTTCATCGTCCTTTCATTGATAAATTTCCAGAATACTCACGACGATACGACACAGATCTTAAGCATGAAGCTAACGTCTGAAACGCGTCACAGAGTCCGGTTATCGCCGAGGAATAATAAACCGATACGTGCCGTAGTGTCAGCGACGAAATAATTTAATACCGGTCGTGTCTACATGTTTTCCCTTCTCTGCCGATACCAGGAATACATTACAACCTTATTACAACCGTTCATGAGACTCGCCAGTGAAAATTTCAACTCGACTGTATACCGGCTTTGGCCTGCTCATTTTGCTGTTTATTCTTTGCAGCGGAATTGCGTTACATGCCCTCAGCAGTGCCCGTAATGGCATGAATGATGTGGTCAATGTAAAGATGAAACGCTATCAGATGGTACTCGACATGCGCGGCAGCTTGCGTGACATGGGCATTGCGGTGCGCAACATGGCGCTACTGAACGATACCAAAGCAATGGAGCCGGAATGGAAACGGTTACTGGCCCAAAAGGAAATTTATATCACTAACCGTGAGAAGCTGGCCCGCATGATGGATGATGCGACTCCCGCTGCGCGCCAGGCTTTCGATAAAAGTCTCTCTGCCGAAAAAGCGACACTCGACTCACTTGAGCATGCTGGCCGGTTGGGGCTGGAGAATAAGTCGCAGGAAGCTACTGCCTATCTTCTGACGGTGACACGCCCCGCACAGCGTACTCTGCTTGATGCACTTAATACCCTTTCAACGATCCAGAGTGAGGAGGGGCAGAAAGCGGTGGTAATGAGCAGCGACTCCTCGGCGCGTACCGGCTTCACGCTGATGGTTCTGGCGGGCATTTCCATCCTGCTGGCTCTGGCGACCTGTCTGTTCACTGTCCGCACGCTCATGCGTCAACTGGGCGGTGAACCCGCTCAGGCTCAGGTGCTTGCTGCCGCTATCGCCTCTGGCGATCTTACGACGACGGTGGCATTGCGTCGCGGTGATACCCAAAGCCTGCTGGCTTCACTGGATAGTATGCAGACCAATCTGCGTGAACTGGTCTCCCGCATCAAAGAATCTGCAGGCTCTGTTGCGCTGGCGGCGGATGAGATTTCCCGTGGCAATAGCGAGTTGTCTTCGCGCACTGAAGAGCAGGCGGCGGCATTGCAGGAAACGGCTGCCAGCATGGAGCAGCTTACCGCCACGGTGAAGAGTAATACGCTGGGTGCACAGCAGACAGCAGGCTCGGCCCGTGAAACCGCATCACTGGCACGCAGCGGTGAAAATGATGTTCATCAGATGTCCGAGACCATGAATGGTATCTCACTCAGTGCTGCAAAAATTCGCGATATCACCAGCGTAATCGAAGGTATCGCTTTCCAGACTAACATCCTGGCACTGAACGCGGCCGTTGAAGCCGCAAGGGCGGGAGAAGATGGACGTGGATTTGCGGTTGTGGCGGGTGAAGTCCGTTCCCTTGCGCAGCGAAGCGCGACCGCAGCACGGGATATCAAATCACTGATTGAGCAGACTGTTGGTCAGGTAGAGCAGGGCGTCTCGGTGGCAGCCGGAACCGGCCAGAGCATTCTGAAGATTGTCGGCATGGTAAGTGAACTGGCTGAAGCGATGGATAATATTTCCCTCTCCTCATCTGAGCAAATGCAGGGCATTTCTCAGGTCAGCATCGCCGTGAGTCAGATGGATGGCGTGACGCAAAATAACGCCGCGCTGGTGGAAGAGTCTTCGTCAGCGTCTCAATCGCTCTCTGAACAGGCCCATGCGCTGCGTGGCATGGTCGATTCGTTTCGTGTTCACAGTGCAGCTTAATTGTCAGGCGTAACAAATAAACGGACGCGAGCAACAGGCGCGTCCTTTTTTTTATCGCAGATTAACGGCCTCGATCCAGCGTGCTCGCCTCAGTCGGGCCACAACTCAACGTTTTTATCGGGCACAGAAGCGTCGTAAAAGTTGGTGTCAGAAAGGGCTGCTGCTATAAAAGGGTATCTGATCAGTACCCAAAAGGAGCGCAGGATGGTCTGGGAATCAGAGCGATTGCTTTACAGATTTACCCTTCGTGAGGATCTTGACGACCTCTTCAGAATCTATGGTGACCCTGAAACGCATAAGTTTAATCCACGAGGTCCCTGGCCTGACAGGGAATATGCTGTGCAGGCTATGGAGCGCATACAGGAGAGTTATCGGGACCAGGGTTTTGGCGACTGGACGATATTCGAAAAAGCGCATCCGGAAAAAATCATTGGTTTTGGTGGGGTATTCCGAAGCCAGTTCGATGGCCGTCAGACCAATAATCTCGGATACCGGTTTGAGCCCGCGGCCTGGGGAAAAGGGTATGCCACAGAGCTTTCCCGCAGAGCTATTCGTTATGGCTTCGAGGAAGCCGGACTCAGCATTATCACCGGTGTAACGCGCGAAAACCACCTGGCTTCACAGCGGGTGTTGGAGAAAGCGGGCTTAACCTTTTTGAAAAGAGTCGAGGATGCAGAGGGCTTGCCTGCCAGCCTGATGTATACCCTCAGCCGATCCGACTGGATTGCGGCGGGCAACACTGTCGCCAAACCTGTCTGATTCTTCTTTATATCACCGGGCGTGGTCAAATCTGCGCCATCTTTTCGTATCTGGCGTCTTTAAAGCACCGCTAATCCCGCGATTGACTCTCCGCAGCATGAATTATTTTATTCACCTTATTCCGGGGAGGATTTATGGATATTCGAACAATTTTTATTTCAGCGGTAATGGCAGTCGGTCTTTTATGGATAGGAGCATCGGATAATTCATCGTCCCATCTCACTACAGAGCCGGTCAGTTCAGTCCTGAGTAAAATTCAGCCCTGATAAGACCTCGCCTGATAGCATACTTTAACGCCTGTTCAGCCTGAGATGCGGTACACTGTCAAATTCCGTTAACGCAATTTTGTTGCTTTAACTGTGACGTTATCACTGACAAAAGCGGGAGAAAGATGGCACGGGAAATGATTCGTCAGGGTGGGCGCAGCGCACGTATTCAGGCTGAGGTGCATAACACCGTCAATCGATTACTGGAAACCGTTGACCGTTCGGCTATTACCGTTCCGATGATCGCCGAACAGGCAGGCGTAACGCCCTCTACAATTTATCGACGCTGGGGTGATCTGGCCCAGTTGCTGGCAGATGTCGCAGTAGCGCGGATGCGGCCAATCGCCGAACCGGAAGATACCGGATCGATGATCAGCGACCTTACTCTGTTCCTCCAGCAATACGCTGAAGAGATGTCGTCTAAAGTCGGTCGTGAACTATTAGCCGATGTGATCGGCAGTCATGCTGAAGAAGCCAGCCAGAAGTGCTGTGGATTCACCTATCAGCATCTGGAAACTTTGAACATCCGCGCACGTGAACGTGGCGAACCCGGCTTTGATGTTGATCGCATGGTTGATGTGGCCGTGGCTCCCGTTATGTTCCACATTCTGTTCGGTGATCGCGATATTTCATCAGCCTACTGTTCTTCGCTGATTCAGCAGGCATTTAGTCAGGCCTCTGGCGCTGAACAAAGGGCAGGGCAGCTTCCGTGATGAGATGCTCCAGCAGCATACGCGCCGGATCGTTGCCCTGATCTGAGCGGGCCAGCGCGATTCCCAGATAGCCGGGTTGTGGCAACCGGTGTGACTCCGTTACCAGCTTTTCTGGCATACCTGCGCGGGTGCGCAGGGTTATACCCAGCCCGGCCTGAACTGCCGCCCAGATCCCGCTAAGACTGTGACTGGTGAACACGATCCGCCAAGGAATGCCTGCCTTATCCAGTGCCTGGGTGGCGCGCGTTCGCATCACACAGGGCGCATCAAATGCCACCAGCGGCAGCGCTTCGCCGCGCCACAGAAACCCTGCCAGATCAAATGCCGGATGCTGAATCCAGGCTAACGGACATTGACCAATTAACTGTGTGCCAGTCTGCTGCTCCGCCTGCCAGAGCAGCGCCAAATCCAGCTCATGACGCGCCAGCGCCGTGTGTAGCGGCTGATTTCTGTCGACGCGAGAGGTCAGCCTCACTTCCGGATGCTGGCGATTAAATGCGCCGAGAATGGCAGGCATCAACGCCTCGCCAAAATCCTCCTGCATGCCAATACGTATTTCACCCTGTAACGCCTCGCCCTTCACCGCCCGCAATGCCTCATCGTTCAGTGACAGCAGCCGTCTGGCGTAACTCATAAGCTGTTCACCACTTCGTGTCAGTTGGAGATGCCGCCCTTTTTTCAGCACCAGTGCCGTGCCGCATTGCTGCTCCAGTTTCTTGAGTTGCGCACTGACAGCCGACGTTGATCGACAGAGATGCTGTGCTGCCAGCGCGAAGCTGCCAGCATCGATTCCAGCAACGAAACTGCGCAGCGCATCCATATCCAGTGACTCTGGTAGTTTATTCATTATCGTCCTGTAAATGCGGATGGTGAATGCTGATTAATTTGATTTTCAGGATTGAGACTATGAATAACACTCTCTCTGACCACTGAGGAGTGTGCAATGAAAAATTCACTGGATCGGGAAACACTGGCGCAACGCGCGCCAAAACTGGCCGAACTGACACAGCAGCTGCTGTTTGGTGATATCTGGCAACGTCATCTGTTGTCACCACGTGAGCGCAGCCTGCTGACGCTGGCAACGTTAACCGCGATGGGGCGCGTTCAGCAGCTGCCGTGGCATATCGATTTTGCCCGTCAGAACGGGCTGACACAGGATGAGCTGGTGGAGAGCTTTACACATCTGGCGTTTTACGCTGGCTGGCCCGCCGCCGTCACCGCGCTGGGCTATCTGGAGGATAACTGCTGATGCCATTCACCCGAATCACGTTGCGTCAGGGCTACAGCGATGCGGCACTGAATACGATTTCAACATTACTCCAGAAAGCACTGGTGACGGAGTTTGACGTGCCTGAGCATGATTGCTTTCAGGTGATTGAGATGTTGCCAGCCTGTCAGCGGGTATTTGATATTCACTATCTCAGTGGCGGGCGCAGCGACAATTTCGTGCTGTTTCAGGTGACAGCAGGCCGACCGCGATCCCGGGATCAGAAGCAACGGTTTTATCATGCCCTTTGTGCGGCGCTGCAGGTGGAAATGGCGATCGATCCCGATGATGTCATGATCATTATTCAGTTCAACAGCACCGAAGAGTGGAGCTTCAGCGGTGGCCGGATGCTGGCACAGGAGGCGTTATGATTATCATGCACTACCGTTTTACCCTGCCTGCGGACTACGATATGGGCATCATTGAACAGCGCATCAGGCTAAACGGTGCCCGGCTGGATGGCTTTCCGGGGCTGGTGGCGAAGGCGTATCTCTGGGCCTGCCGTGATGATGGCGGACTGAATGAAAACCGTTATGCACCCATCTATTTCTGGCGGGAGGCGAGTGGTATGCAGCGTTTCCTGCAAAGTCCTGGCTTCGCGACGCTGGTCAGAGATTTTGGCTGGCCGATCATCGAAAGCTGGCTGGCACTGGAAGGACAGAACCATCTTCCGAATCTGGCCGACGCCCGGTTTATGACGCTGAATCGCTGGACGATCCCCCGGCATTCGGACCTGACTACAGTGCCACTGACGGCAGGATTAAGTGCCTGGGATGTGACCCGCTGGCAGGGATTAAGCATTGACGCGTCACAGCAGCGTTCCGCAGACCAACAGGAGGTCTACCGCATCGGTTATCTGGCGCGGGGTTCCGCTGCTGCTGATCTTCAGCTGTAAAACTCGGGTGCCTGATGCCTGAGCTCAGAGGGCAAAAATGGCCTCGATCTCAATGCGCAGGTCAGCGGAGAAAAGGCCGTTGACCTGGACCAGCGAACTGGCAGGCAGATGTCCACCATAATTACGATAAAGTACTTCCCTCAGCGCGGTGATCTCAGTGAAAGAGGTGATAAATATTGTGACCTTGAGCAGTGCGGCAAGCGAGGTATGCTCTGCGGCGGTAATATGCCTGAGCTGATCAAAAATAGCTTCTGCCTGTTCAGCCATATCGCCCTGCTGAGCGGGTGTGCCAGCCGCAGTGAGCCCTGAAACATAAAGCGTGTTGCCATGCTTAACGACATGCACATAAGGTGCTTTTACTTCGCCCAGTTCTGCGTAATTTTTGCGTTCTGGCAGACTCATCTTTTTCCTCAATGATTCGATCATCACATAATTACACCCGCCGGAAATCAGCGCGTCAGCAGTTGCTGGCACGCTGCATTATCCTGGGCGGCGCGCTGTTGATCATCCGTCGTCAGTTGCTGCCAGCGGCCAATCACACGATTTCCCAGCGAGGGCTTATAAGTCACTTTTTGCAGCGCATAGTCAGAATTGCCGCCTTCTATCACGTTGCGCATCTGCGTATCGAGCGGCTGTGCACTGTGATGATCAATCGCGCAGAATACCGCGACGTAATACGCTTTATCCTCCTCACTGTCGTGCGGGATCAACCACCAGCCAGCCAGAGCCAGGATCAGCAGCAGCGGGAGAATATATTTTACTTTAGCCATTAGAGTCACCGGTTGTATGCAGTTCAGTCAGCCGGGTATGGCCAGACGCAGGGCGCGTATCCTGCCACAGATTCTGGCCAACGTTAACCCTGCATCACCGGTGTTGGGGCAATGTTCAGATGGCTGGCGCGTCGATCAGCGTTGCACTGACCTGTGCCCCTGGCATCATCTGCTCTAATCCCGAGATCAGATCGTCACTGGCCTGTTGCAGCGCAATGAGCGGCATAGCCGGAAGACTTTCCAGGATAAACCACATCTGGCGTGCACTGGCATCCAGTCTGGTCCGCACACCCTGACGCCAGTTCCAGCGGCGGCAGGTTACGCCCTGATCGTCTCGCCAGATCACTTCGCCGGGTTCTGGTGACTCATCAACCACCTCGCCCTCTTTGACGGTATCGAACCGTTCACTGCCGTCAGCAATCACCAGACGTGGCACACCAATATAAGCCGCAATATTTTCGCCTCCAACTGGCAGGGCGTAGCGAATGCTGATGGCATTGTAGAGATCGACAACCGGATCGATAGCAGGCAATGCGCCATCCCGCAGCACGCGCTTGCGCAATGCTTCAGCAGAACAGGGTGTGCGTTTCGCTTTAGCACCAAAGGCTTTGAAAACCTCGGCCCAGGCTGCCAGATGCGCATCTGCCCAGGCCACATCCTCCTGCAACACCTGCTGGCAGGCACTCTTCAATGCTTCGCTGGCGACCTCAGGTCGTGTTATCGGCGTAGCGTCTACCACAATGCTCATGGCACGAAAGCCGGGGGCGAGCGCGAGAACCGCGGGATCGATTGACGGATGAACAGATAACATCGGATACTCTCTCATTGACTAATTTATTCCATAGTAATGACCGATGACCAAAAAAGTCAATATAACGACCGATGCGGGCGCTGATGTTGCCAGTGTTAATCAGGCTGTCTCAGAGAGCATCAAAAGATGGCGTAAAAGCCAGAAACTCTCACTGGATGCGTTATCCCATCGTGCAGGGATCAGTAAAGGGATGCTGGTTGAAATTGAAAAAGGCGCCGCCAATCCCAGCATTGCCATCCTCTGCAAAGTGGCTGCCGCACTGGGTGTCTCGGTGGCGGATATCGTCAATGTCTCGCATGCACCTGACGCCTGGCTGATTGAGAACAGCGAAATGCCCGTGCTGTGGCAGGGTGAGCAGGGCGGAACTGCGCAGCTGCTGGCGGGGACACGCGGACCCGATATGATCGAGCTATGGCGCTGGAAAATGTTTGCGGGCGAGGTTTTCAGCTCCACGGGTCACTCGTCGGGCACGCTTGAACTGCTGCACGTTGAACAGGGCAAACTGGCATTAACCGTGGGTGAGCAGACAATGGTCGTGCAACAGGGGTG
This sequence comes from Pantoea jilinensis, assembly GCF_019104105.1. Taxonomy (NCBI): domain Bacteria; kingdom Pseudomonadati; phylum Pseudomonadota; class Gammaproteobacteria; order Enterobacterales; family Erwiniaceae; genus Pantoea; species Pantoea jilinensis. The sequence continues at coordinate 26,603 of NZ_CP077748.1, forward strand.
TGCGGCGGTGGCGCGTACAGATATGCCGCATTCTTATGCCAGTGCCGATCAGCAGCCGGTTATTTTCACCATGACGGTGGCCGAACTGCAGCGCTAAAAACGCTCGTCTGTAGTGATAGCTTCGCCGGGAAACGCCAGCAGCAGCGTTTTCAGCAGCCTCTCCAGTTCGGCACGCTCTGATGCGTCCAGCGGCGCCAGCACCGCCGCCTGCGTGGCGGTGTGGACACGAAGTGCATCCTCAATCTGCTGCTGCCCGTGCGGGGTCAGCCCAACCAGCATGCTGCGCTTATCATCCGGTGCAGCCACACGTTCAATCAGATGCTGCTGTTCCAGCCGGTTCAGCCGATTTGTCATCGCGCCGGAGGTTACCAGCAGCGCCTGATAAAGTTGCGTGGGCGACAGGCGATAAGGCGAGCCCGCCCGCCGCAGCGTTGCCAGTACATCAAACTCCCCCTCCTGAAAACTAAACGGCTCCAGTGCCTGACTGCGCGCTTTCGCCAGATGTTTCATCAGACGCAACACTCTGCCGAAGATGCGCATGGAAGAAGCATCAAGATCAGGCATCGCGTTGTCCCATTGGCTGACAACGAAATCAATATGGTCATGCATAAATCACCTGTAAATGCTGGGGTTATGTTGTCGGGTTGTGCTGCACCTCTTAACAAGGCGGGATATTTATCTTAACGTTAAGATAAATGGTGGCAGCCCAATGCTGTCATCGTCCATCCTCTGTCAGAGTGTCAACGATGAAAAATAATCTCTTCCCCATTCTGTTTGCTGTGATCGTCTTTCTTATCGGGCTAAACCTGCGTCCGATGCTGGCTATTATCGGCCCGCTGTTTCCGGTGTTGCAACAGCAGGCTGGACTGTCAGCTACCTCGTTCAGTCTTCTGACCACGTTGCCGGTGGCGATGATGGGTCTGGCGGCACTTTCCGGGCCGTGGCTGATCGTCCGTATTGGGCCGGTGATGGGCATCGCCTCGGGTTTGCTTCTTCTGACGGCGGCCTGTCTGTGGCGCGGGGTTAACCTGACCTCTGCTCAGCTGATGCTCACTGCGCTGGCGGGTGGCGCAGGAATTGGTGTCATTCAGGCGCTGATGCCTGCCCTGATTCGGCAACGCTTTACAGCAGCCGCGGCGACGCTGATGGCGCTGTTCAGCACAGGCATTATGGCGGGTGCGGCACTGACTGCGGCGAGTGCTGAGCCGCTTTTTACCCTGCTGGGCCTGCAACCCGCGCTGGCACTCTCCGGAGGATTAGCGCTGGTGACGCTGCTAATCTGGCTGTCCTCGGTCAGGCGGTCGTCGCCGGTGAGTGTAGCGGTTGATGAAGCGATACTGCCTGTGCGGCGCACACTGCTACTGATGCTCTTTTTTGGCATTGGCACCGGGGCCTACACGCTGGTACTGGCCTGGCTGCCGCCATTCTATATACAGCTGGGCTGGAGTGCGCGTCATAGCGGATATCTGCTCGCCGCGCTGACCTTAACCGAAGTGGTGGCAGGATTTATTGTCTCAGCGACGTTACATCGCTTTTCCGACCGCCGTCCTTTGCTGCTTGGCGTGCTGACATTGTTACTGGCGGGGCTGCTGAGTCTGGTGTTCTACCCGAACACGATGCCGGTACTCTCTGTGTTGCTGCTGGGTACAGGAATCGGCGCACTCTTTCCGCTGTCACTGATTGTCACACTGGATCATGCGCGCAACGCCAGAGAGGCAGGCATTCTGCTGTCACGCGTTCAGGGTGGCGGATACCTGATTGCAGCACTGATGCCGCTGGTGGCCGGCTGGGTGCGTGACAGTGGTGCATCACTGACGCAGGCCTGGGTGATCATGAGTGCTGGCGTGGTGGTGTTAATGCTGATTGCCCGGCGATTCAGGCCGCAGAACAGCTCAGCCTGATTAAATCCGTTGCCGAACAATGGCAATCTGGCATGCTGAGAGTAAAACGTTGAATCAGGAGTGCAGCATGAAAGTTATTGGTTTGTTAGGCGGTATGTCATGGGAGTCAACTGCACTCTATTACCGCATACTCAATCAGCAGGTTAAACAGCGGCTGGGCGGTCTGCACTCGGCGGAGCTGGTACTTTATAGTGTTGATTTCCAGCATATCGAGCAACTTCAGGCTGCGGGCGAGTGGCAGCAGGCGGGCGAGATACTGGCTGATGCAGCACGTAATCTGGAAAGGGCGGGTGCGCAATTCATCGTACTCTGTACCAACACCATGCATAAAGTGGCCGCGCAAATCAGCGCCGCCACAGACATCCCGCTACTGCATATTGCTGACGCCACCGGACGGCGTATTCAGCAGGCTGGCGTGCATAAGGTCGGGTTACTGGCAACGCGATTCACCATGGAACAGGATTTCTATCGCGGGCGACTGCATGAGCAGTTCGGTCTTGAAGTGATCACGCCTGATGAAGCGGATCGCCTGTTTGTGCACGAGGTGATTTACCATGAGCTTTGCCTGGGTGAAATCAATCCCGCCTCGCGTCGTCGTTACAGGGAGATCATGCAGCAGCTGGTGGCACAAGGGGCCGAGGCCATTATTCTGGGCTGCACCGAAATTACCTTGCTGGTTGACGCTACCGATGCCAGCGTGCCGCTATTTGATACCACGCTCATCCATGCTGAAGAGGCCGTTTTCCAGGCTCTCTCTTAACGCTCATCTTCAACGCAGTCTCAGGGACATCGCATGAAAATAGATAATTTGCCGTTTGGGCTGACGGAATGGGATCAGGTTGAAGAGACGGTTCATCCCGGCGACCAGGGAGAGGCGAGATGGCGAACTGTGACGTTTAACGATATCCGGGTTCGCATGGTCGATTATTCGCCGGGCTATGTGGCCGATCACTGGTGCACCAAGGGCCATATTTTACTCTGTATGGCGGGCGAGCTTCACACAGAACTGTCCGATGGACGCCGTTTCGTACTGACACCGGGCGTCAGTTATCAGGTAGCAGACGATGCTGAACCGCATCGTTCGTTTACCTCCACCGGCGCGAAGCTCTTTATCGTTGACTGAGTTGGCTATCTGCCTCTTTTGTGGTCATCAACTGGTGAATCATCGCGTCGTTGACACTTTTAAAAGTAAACTGAATCTGCTTTATAAAAATCAGCAAAATTAATGGCTTATTTCTTCAGAGTTATCTGGTTCTGACGGGAATAATTTTTATCAGGTTGTATGCTTGAAACCGTATTAGAACGTTTTTTGCATTCACCTGATGTGGGGAAGCCTGTGCTGATAAAAAAGAAGAAAGTTCGTTCGCATACCGAAGACCGCTTACTGGCGCTGGTGCTGGCCACCACTGCCGGTATCCTTAATGCCATGGCGCTGGGCGCCTTTGGATTTTTCCCGTCACATATGACTGGCAACACCTCGCAGATCTCCCAGGAGGTAACGACCAGCGACCTGCACACCATGCTATTTTTAATGGCACTGATTGTGGCCTTTGTGCTGGGCTGTACCGTCGCCCGGCTGGCAGTGGTGGTAGGTATCAGACATAAGTTACGCACCATTTTCTGTTTGATTATTCTGGCGGAAGGGGCAGCACTGACAGCGGCATCGTTCTTTGAGATCGTGTTCTACCGGCCAAGTTTTAACGGGGAAGTGCTGGTGATGCTGGGCTTTTTAATGGGGATTCATAATGCCACCTCGACGCAGCTTTCCAATGGCCGCGTCAGATCGACTCACATTACCGGCACGCTGACTGATGCCGGTATTGCACTGGGTTCCTGGATTTTTGCTCATACGTCACACGCGGTGCATCTCGAAACCGACGACCGTCGATTCTTCCAGAAGGTGCTGCATACTCATCTGACGACGGTGTTCTCCTTCCTGAGCGGTTGTATCGCCGGTCTGCTGCTGTTCAAAGCTTATGGCTTTAATGCAATGGTGGGTCTGGGGATCTTTCTGATGCTGGTGGCCTTAACGGCGATCGCCGTTACTGTCCAGCGTACCCGTCGAAGCCTTTACTGATAATACGGCCCGATGCACTCAGCGCATCGGGCCAATGGCTTAATGCTGGGTTTGGGTTGGCCGCACCACAATTTCATTCACATCTACCTCTTCAGGCTGCTCAATGGCATAGCGCACGGCGCGACCAATGGCGTCCGGCTGCAACGCGATAGCACGATAGTGTCGCATCGCCTCAGCGGCTTCTGGATCGGTAATCGTTGATGCCAGCTCACTCTCGACCACGCCGGGATGAACACAGGTCACCCGCAGCTGGCTGTTCTCCTGCCGTAATCCATCGGAAATCGCCCGTACCGCAAACTTAGTGGCGCAGTAGACCGCCGCAGTGGGTGACACCGCCAGAGCGCCAATTGAAGCGATATTGATGATGTGACCCCGCTGTTGGGTCAACATGGTCGGCAGCACCGCCGCGATGCCATACAGCACCCCTTTGATGTTCACATCGATCATCTGATCCCACTCTTCCACCTTCAGCGATGCAATCGGTGAGAGAGGCATAATACCGGCGTTATTGATCATCACATCAACGCGGCCCCATTTCTCCAGTGCATAATCAACAAACTGCGTAACGTCTTCACGGCGTGTCACATCAAGCGCTTTGATCGCCACCTCGGCACCATTGAACCTTAGCTCTTCAGCCAGCGCGGCCAGACGGTTTTCTCGTCGTGCACCCAGCAACAGAATCGCATTCGTTTTCGCCAGTTCTCGTGCGATGCCGGCACCGATACCGCTTGAAGCGCCGGTAATTAAAATCACTTTCTGAGTCATCGTATTTCTCCAGTAAGGTTGTCACTGGCGATCATACGGTGGCTGGATTATAAAGATAATCCACCAAACACTTCACACTCTGGTAACGCAATCTAACCTATGAATGCCGATAAAAATGCTCTCGAAGTCTTTGTGATTGTGGCGCAGACCCGAAATTTTCGACTCGCAGCAGAAAAGCTTGGCGTCACGCGTCCGGCAATCAGTCAGAGTCTGCGACGGCTGGAAGACAGGCTTAATATCACGCTGATGCAACGCACCACGCGTTCGGTTCAGCTGACCGAAGCTGGCCAACGGCTCTATGCCGAGGTGGCTCCGGCGATCAACCAGCTTAACCGTGCCGTCACTGATCTCACCGAACTGGCCACGGAGCCGCGCGGTCAGCTTCGGCTGGCGATCTCATCAATTGCGGAGCGGATGCTGGGAGGAGAGCTGCTGGCGAGCTTTATCACCGCTTACCCGCAGGTTGAGCTGGATATCACCGTTACTGATGAGGAGTTCGATATTGTCGGGCAGGGCTATGACGCGGGTGTACGGCTGGGGGAGGTGATTGCTCAGGATATGATTGCCGTGCCTGTCTCCACCGCACAACGTCAGGTTGCGGTGGCATCACCCACTTATCTCGCGCGTGAAGGCACACCACAACACCCCGAGGAACTGGTCAATCATCGCTGCATAGGCTGGCGAAAAGGCCCAGGATTAGCCCCTTATCGTTGGGAGTTCGCTGAGCAGGGGCGTAATTTTGATGTTGCCGTCAATCCGCAGCTCACCACCAACGACATGGGGGTGATGATTCGCACCGCCTGCGCCGGAGGCGGCATCAGCTTTGGCATGGAAGAGACTTTCCAGCCTTACATCGCGCGTGGCGAACTCATTACTATCCTGGATGAATGGTTGCCCGGTTTTGCCGGGTTCTATCTTTATTTCCCCAGCCGCAAAAATCTGGCCCCCAAGATGAGGGCGCTAATCGATCACGTCAGGCTCTGAACAGGGTGAGCGGCTATGTTTAGTCGCGCTGGTATTGCTGGTCGCTGACCTGCTCCAGCCAGTCAACCGGCGAGCCATTCAGTGACTCGGCGATAGCAATATGCGTCATGGCATTGACCGGCGTTGCGCCATGCCAGTGCTTCACATTTTCCGGGATCCAGACGATATCTCCGGCGTTCATCACCTGAATATCTTCACCTTCACACTGAATCCAGCCTTGTCCATGCGTGATAATCAGGGTCTGCCCCAGTGGATGAGTATGCCATGCAGTGCGGGCGCCCGGCTCAAAGGTCACCGTCGCACCGCCCACACGGGCCGGTTCGGTTGCCTGGAAAGGGGCATCAATACGAACGCTGCCGGTAAAATATTCTGCAGGTCCTTTCCGTGAAGGCTGCGATCCGTTGGCAATAATTTTCATAACTGACTCCTGCTATTAAGGGAAAGCTTAAGTGTAACCGCCTGGCCGGTGCCTGATTACCCTGTTCAGCACGTATGTGGCTATAAGCAGACGTTATTAATAGCCAGAGCAGATGTCAGGTTGTCATGTTATATCGGGTGATAATATTGATTTTTGAGTAGGGTGCAGGCGGTTCGGTTTCGGGTATAAAGCCATGAAAGGCCAGCAGGGTTCGGAAGGCGTGCAGCGCATCGAGCTGTAAATTATGCTCAATCAGCGCATCAATTTTACCTGCCTGAAGCAGGTCGCAATTTTCCTGATCGAGATCGTGACCGATAAACGCATTTACAGGGCGCTTCTGTTCTTCAAACGCGCGCAGTATGCCGGGATTGCCGCCGCCCACGGTGTAAACGGCATCCGCGTCCGCATGGCTCCGCAAAAACGCCGTTACTGACTGATGCATCCTGTCATCAATACCATACCCGCCAGCCAGCACGCTCACCTGATGCTGAGGCGCAAACTGTTGCATCGCTCGCTGAAAACCCAGAATTCTTTCCTGTTCACCAATGAAATCGTGACTACCGGTCACTGCCACGATATGCGAGCGACTGACTCGCAACCATTTTGACATCAGAAAAGCTGCCACCTTGCCAGCATCAAAGTTGTCCATGCCGATGTAACGCAGACGCGCGCTGTCGGGTAAGTCACTCATCATGGTGACTACCGGAATACGCTGCTTCAGCATCAATTCAATAGTGGGATTAAGCTCGCCAGAGCAGGCCGCTTTCAGAATGACACCGTGGCTGTAAAGCGCTTTTTTATTTAGCAGCGCGTTAATCGCTTGTGCCGTAAGATTCGCACCAAAGTGGAAGCGCAGCTGAATTTTAAAGGCAGCAAAGCTGGCGATCTGACTGCTGAGCGCTTCTCGTATCAATGGCTGAAAGCGATCAGGCGTATGCATGATCACGTCGAAAAAGAGTGTTCTGCCTTTTGCCAGCCCCGCCTTTTGCATCAACTCCAGGTCCGCTATTGCCTGTTGAATTCGGTGCAGCGTTCGGGCATGAACGTTACCGCGCTGATGGAGAGCACGGTCAAGAGTTGCGAGGCTAAGTCCCGACTGGGCAGCAATCTGTTTCAGGGTAAATTTAGCCATGTGCTACTCGGGATGCCGGCGAATGAAAGTAGTTTTATCACACTGCGGGCTGTTTTCGGATGGTGATTTGACAATCGCAGTTCAGGATATTCCAGACCCTCAAGCCTGCGGCGATTCGAGAGAACATTTTTTATAATCAGATTCTGCCAGGATTCTGTTTTCGGGATAGGGCGCTTTGGTTAAGGTCAGTCACAGTGAAATTAGATTACGGCGATCATAACCCCATTTTAGCAATTTATAAGTTAAGGGTTACAGCGGGCAAATATAAAGCAAGATAATATCCCGTGAGTGTATAAATAGTAACCTCTTTGCCGCTTCGCTTATATTTTTACAAAAACCACTTTTTTGTTTTTTACCTCCTGCTAGTGATAGACTGTATATGCATACACCGTCGGGAGGTCGTGTGAAGTACGACAACGATAATGAAATCCGTGCGCTGGTTGGCGCGGTAGTTAGTGATTTGATCAAGGCGGGAGAGCCAGTTCATTTTCACGATATTACGGACGCTCTGTTCAGACTGAGCGAAGAAACCCGTGACAGCAGGCTTAAATCACTGTGTCAGGAAGCGATAGCCTTTTTCACCCGCAAGATGCATTGAGGTTGATGGCGCCGGTTTTTGGCGCCATCCCTGACGCCTGTCCTGTTCATTCACCGGCATCGATTCACTTCAGCGAGAATAAGGTGCCCGAAATCCGTTTTCTGATGATTATGGCTGCCCCTGGTTTTGATCTTCAGGATCATATAAAACGCTTTCTCACCTTCTGAAAAATATAAATCAAAAAGGCTATTGAGATTGCTGGCCAGAGAAAATGGCAAGGGTTTAATTACTGAAGCGGTAATCTGCTCTGTTATCGTTATTATTTTCGGAATGCTTATTTTCGTCAGGAAATAGGTTTAACGGTAATCATTAATATGAAGTTCCTGCAACATCACTGGACGCACTCTTTTTACAGATCGATTATGGGAAATAAAATCGTGAGAAGGGAGAAGGAGAATGACGCAGGGAAATGAATGAGAATTAGCGGTTCGACAAGCAGTTAACCTGACCTGCGTTACCGCAGGTCAGAGAATCAGAAGCCGGTATCGTCAGGTGTTCGGCCAACAACGATTTCCAGCGTTTTACGCAGCACATCCATTCTGACCACATCGGAGGTGCATTCAAGTTCAGCAATCAAATAAAGGATAATCGCTTTATTCGTTACGCGCCCCTGGTCGGCCACAATGTCACGAATGACACCGCCCAGCAGTTCTGTTTCGGGAGCAAGTAAATCGCCTTCGCTACGAAAATAATCAATGATGGTTGAATCTGATGAAGAGTGTTGCATGATTTTTCATTCTCTGAAGAAAATTAGTCAGAAGCAATGTGAATAGTCAAAACGAGTGTAGACGCTGTTTTCGTTTTGCCCAACCAGCCGTAAAACATTTCTTTTTCAGGCTGCCGCTTCGGTTAAACTAGCCGCGTAATTCAGGTATCTAACCCTTCAATCAGTGTTTTTTCGAACCATCGGGCGGGCCATCGCTGTTCATGCGATGTGACTTATTATCACGCTCAGCGCTGTCACCCTTAACGCGTTTGCGCGCAGCAACCATGCCATTACGGACTTCAGTGATGGCTTTGCGAATAACGGTCACTTTTTCATTGTCATCAGCATCCGCAGCCATGAGTTCAAGCTGTTCTATCAGGGCATTACTGGATACCGATTTGTCTGACTTGAGTAATGTCAGGACGGCTTCACCTATCATGACATCTGTCAGTTTCTCATCTTCACTTCTGTACATACTGGCTTCTCTGATTGCGAATCAATGGCCATGCTGCGGGTCCGTATCTCTCTGCAGGTGCGAAGAGATGCACCTGATACGGGAAGGCAGTACTGGGCTTTTTAACTAGGGTAAACCATCCTGGCGGCGTGACTAAATCGGGCATCCTGAAAAACTGTAATGACTATCACTGGCGACTATCAATCCGTGTTTGCATTAGCTTTCACGACGGAAAAGCAATGCAATGAGCTCGTGCAGATGACGCTCTTCTTCAGGTGTTGGGGCAAGTTCAAGGCGTCGCAACAGTTTACTGCAAATCGCTTTACGACTCAGGCTATGCCCTGCACGCAGAATTTCCACAACAACTGAGCCCAGCGTCTCCTGTTGCGAAGGGGAGTTAGCCTGATTGAAGTAATGGGCAATATCGCTAATTGCTTCAATTGCTTCAGGGGCTTGTCCGTTCTGGCGCATGTGGGTGTCCTCAGGTGGTTAAAATGTATCGCACACAGGTTGTGCAAATTATACATCTTTAGAATTCTTGTACAGAATTTTGGGTTTTTGAGGTTAGTTTTTTTGTGCAAAAAGTGCTAATTGATTTAAATCAATAAGTTAAGAGAGTGTGTGGTGAGGGGAAAATTGTACCAAATACCTGTACGATTTTCACTGCTAAAGTGCTCCGACCTGTACAGGCAGGTCGGTAAACAGGCGTGGGTAAGGTTAATGCTTCAGGAAAATGTCATCCGCGGAGAGCGGGTCAGCAGGTTCTTTACCAAATGTTGTTGATAACCAGTTCGCGGGGCTGGTGCTGCGGGAACCGATAGTTTTGAACCCCATCAGCCATTGACGCGCATGCTGTATCTGCTCAAGACGATTATCATTAACTTCAGATCCAGCCATCACTTTTAGCTCATTAATCAAAAGTTCAACGTTCACTTCCTGACCGGCATTAAACAGGTTCATTGCAGCTTCGCCAATGATGACATTCGCTTTTTCGTCGCTGGAAAAATACAAAATATCCTCCTGTGTGATTGCGGTGAGTAACATTAACTGTAGCAAAAAAATTCACGTAACTTAATCAATTCTACCTATCAATAATATTATTTTAATCGTTGAGGGTTGCATGTGTCATGCCTGTGCAATTCGCTAATACACCTGCCTCTGTTAAATGCGCAGGGTGATTGCTTTTATCCTGACACGTTAATCGCTTCTGCATTTATTTTTGCTGGCGTGAAAAAGCAGAGAGTCGCCAGATAAATTCACTGTGCACGCGTTCATGAAATAAAAAAATTATTGTATATCAATAAAATAAAGCAACTTCTTACAGAAATTGACATTCAGGCTTCACAACTGAAGAAACTTCACATCCACGCGCTACATCAACGGTATAGCCTGTGCTATAAAGAATAGCCTATGCTAATTATGCTCTTTTCTTAATCAACTCTGGAGACCGCTCTGATGACGACAATAAAACCAATAGCCACCTTGTTACTGAGTGCTTTGCTGACTCTGGTGACGGCTGCCAGTTGTAATGCAGCAGAAAAATTTAAGGTTGTGACAACGTTTACGGTCATTGCTGACATGGCGAAAAACGTGGCGGGCGAGGCTGCTGAAGTCACTTCCATTACTAAACCGGGTGCTGAGATACATGAATATCAGCCTACGCCCGGCGATATTAAGCGTGCCCAGGGTGCGCAGCTCATCATGGCAAATGGGCTGAATCTCGAACGCTGGTTTCAGCGCTTCTACCAGCATCTGGATGGTGTTCCGGAAGTCGTGGTCTCTGCTGGTGTAAAACCAATGGGAATTAGCGAGGGGCCCTACAACGGAAAACCAAATCCTCACGCGTGGATGTCCCCGGACAATGCACTGATCTATGTCGATAACATTCGCGACGCACTGATGAAATATGACCCCGCTAATGGGGATATCTATCGTCAGAACGCAGCAGCCTATAAGCAAAAAATCACCGCAGCGCTGGATCCATTACGGCAACAGATTGCCGGGATTCCAGCGGATAAGCGCTGGATGGTCACCAGCGAAGGCGCTTTTTCCTATCTGGCACGTGATCTGGGTATGAAAGAACTCTATCTCTGGCCTGTTAATGCTGACCAGCAAGGCACGCCGCAACAGGTAAGAAACGTCATTGATCAGGTGAAAAAAAATGCAATTCCGGCGGTGTTCAGCGAAAGCACGGTATCGGATAAGCCCGCCCGACAGGTCGCCAGGGAAACCGGTGCGTATTACGGTGGCGTGCTCTACGTTGACTCACTGAGCACCGCTCAGGGACCGGTGCCGACTTATCTTGATCTGCTTAGCGTCACCACAGAGACACTGGTCAAGGGCATTAAAGCGGGGGAGAGAGCAAAATGACCGATACCATCGTGGTTTCTGATGTCACCGTGACCTATCGTAACGGTCACACCGCATTGCATGGCGCCAGTTTCCGCGTACCCGGCGGATCGATTGCGGCATTGGTAGGCGTGAATGGCTCAGGTAAGTCAACGTTGTTTAAAGCGCTGATGGGTTTTGTCCGGCTTGCCAGCGGCAGCATCTCGGTGCTGGGTATGCCGACGCGCCAGGCACTGCGCAAAAGTCTTGTAGCCTATGTGCCACAGTCGGAAGACGTGGATTGGTCTTTTCCGGTGCTGGTTGAGGATGTCGTCATGATGGGGCGCTACGGTCATATGGGCCTGCTACGCCGGCCTAAACCGCACGACCAGCAGATTGTCAGCGAGGCGCTGGCGCGGGTCGATATGCTTGACTACCGCCATCGTCAGATCGGTGAGCTTTCTGGCGGGCAAAAGAAAAGGGTATTCCTGGCACGCGCCATTGCCCAGCAGGGCAGCGTTATCCTGCTGGATGAGCCGTTTACCGGCGTGGACGTTCAGACAGAGGCCAGAATCATCAGTCTGCTGGGTGAGTTGCGCGATGAAGGCAAGACCATGCTGGTTTCCACACATAATCTGGGGTCCGTTACCGAGTTCTGCGATTACACCGTCATGGTTAAAGGCACTGTTCTGGCCAGCGGCCCGACCCGGACCACCTTTACTGCCGCAAACCTTGAGCGCGCATTCAGCGGCGTACTGCGTCATGTCATGGTGAAAGGGCTGGACGATCAGATCATCACTGATGACGAACGGCCTTTTATTGCGCCTCGCACGACACGTGAAGATGGGAACTGACCATGGAACTGCTACTGGAGCCTTTTGGCTATCACTACATGCTCAACGCGATGTGGGTCTCCGCTATGGTTGGCGGACTCTGCGCATTTCTCTCCTGCTACCTCATGCTGAAAGGCTGGTCGCTGATTGGTGATGCCCTTTCTCACTCTATCGTGCCGGGTGTTGCAGGCGCTTACATGCTGGGGCTGCCGTTTGCGCTGGGGGCATTTCTCTCAGGTGGTCTGGCGGCGGGCAGCATGCTGCTGCTTAATCAGCGCACCCGATTAAAAGAAGATGCGATCATCGGTCTCATCTTCTCTTCATTCTTTGGTCTCGGGCTGTTTATGGTGTCGCTCAATCCGACAGCCGTGAACATTCAGACAATTGTGCTGGGCAATATTCTGGCGATTGCGCCCGCGGATATTCTTCAGCTGGCGCTGATTGGCGGACTGTCGATCATCATACTGCTGTTTAAGTGGAAAGACCTGATGGTCACCTTTTTTGATGAAAATCATGCACGCGCCATCGGATTACGGCCTGAACGCCTGAAAGTTCTGTTTTTTACGCTGCTGGCAGTCTCAACCGTGGCGGCGCTGCAAACGGTCGGCGCGTTCCTGGTGATCTGTCTGGTGGTAACACCGGGCGCAACGGCGTGGCTGCTCACCGATCGCTTTCCGCGTCTGCTGATGATTGCCGTCGCGATTGGCAGCATCACCAGTTTCCTCGGTGCCTGGGTGAGTTACTACTTAGATGGCGCAACGGGCGGCATCATTGTGGTGGCGCAGACGTTGCTGTTCCTGCTGGCGTTTGTGTTTGCGCCGAAACATGGCTTGCTGGCTAACCGGCGTCGCAGTTGCCAGCAACCTGATAAGGAGCCTGGCTGATGTGGATTTTAGAACCTTTCCAGTTCGCTTTTATGAACAGTGCGTTACTCATCGCGCTGGTGGTAGCCATCCCCTGTTCGTTGCTGTCAGTATTTCTGGTGCTGAAAGGCTGGGCGTTGATGGGCGATGCCATGAGCCATGCGGTGTTTCCCGGCATTGTGCTCGCCTGGATGGTGGGGCTGCCGCTGGGGGTGGGCGCGTTCGTCGCGGGTCTCTTCTGCGCTGTTGCCAGTGGTTTTTTGCAGGACAACAGCCGCATCAAACAGGATACGGTGCTGGGCATCGTCTTTTCTGGCATGTTCGCCGTGGGGCTGATCCTGTATATCGCCGTGAAACCTGAAGTGCATCTCGATCACATTCTGTTTGGTGACATGCTGGGCATTACTGGCGCAGATATTTTTCAGACATTTGTTATCGCAGCGGTCATCGTAATGGTGATTGCGGTGAAGTGGCGTGACTTCATGTTGTTCAGCTTCGACCCGCAGCAGGCTCAGGTCTCTGGCTTACCGGCGCGCTGGCTGCATTACGGGCTGCTCTGCATGGTTTCATTGACCATTGTGGCGACGCTGAAAGCGGTGGGGATTATCCTGTCAATTTCTCTGCTGATAGCACCTGGCGCTATTGCGGTGCTTCTCACCCGTCGTTTTTCGCATGCGTTACTGGTGGCGGTCGTGGTTTCGGTGTTGGTGTCGCTGAGTGGGGTTTACCTCTCGTTCTTTATCGACAGCGCCCCAGCGCCAACCATCGTTGTGTTGTTTGCGCTGGTGTTTGTTGTGGCGATGGTGGTAGCGGGGCGAAAATCCCGGCAGCTGGCACGTCTTACACTTCGCGAAGGCGGCCGGGCTGGGTAAGATGCTGACCACGAAGAAAGGAGTAAGGCACTGATTTGAGTGCAGGCTTCCCGTTCTCATCAGGCTAAAATCTATCTGAAGTGACTTTATGTGAATAAGGTCACTTTTTATTTTGGAGAAACTTTTGGGGGCGACCTACCCTGTGCCAGAAGCGGACATTGATGATATTGAACGGTCTCAAACATGGGTGTGCTCCTCAGGCATATCTGCTTATTCATCGGAATAGAAGATGCGGTATGTACTCCCATCCCTGTGAACACGGGCAAATCCTGCCTGATTTAAATGCATGCCTGCAATGAGCAGTTTCTCGCTGACCGCTTGTTCCATTATTTTTTTACGTGTCTCCCCGGCCTGAGCAGGATCGACGTCGAATAAAATTGAAACAGCCGGTTGTGCTGACTGAATATGCGGGTAGTGGACAATATCACCCCATATTAATAATCTCTCATTCCCGGAATCGATGCGAAAACCGGTATGCCCAGGCGTGTGGCCTGGTAAAAATACTGGAAGAATCTCTTCAGCTATTTTCCCACCGTTGAAAAAGCGGATGTTTGGGGCATAAACATTTAAGGTTTGCCGTACCAGCAAAAAATTACGCTGCCCGCGCTCATTCGCCATTTCGCGTTTTTTATCATCCCGCCAGTACTGCGCTTCGAGAGGGTGCAGAATAATTTCAGCGCATTTAAAAACCGGCTCTTTTTCAGCATCGAGCAGGCCTCCAATATGATCCGGATGGCAGTGCGTTAATAAAACGGTATCCACGTCATCAGGGCGGACGCCCAATGCAGCAAGATTTGCCATAAGGTGTCCCGGCGCGCCGGGGCCAGCATCAACCAGCATCACCCGTCCACGGCCGCGAATAAGGTAACAGTTAATATGGATATCACCGGGTTTATCGATTCCGGCACGGTACTGAATAGCGCCCGCATCAGCGTTTTCAATACCTGATAGCAGCTCCAGACTGGCATTTATCGTGCCGTCACTTAGCGCGGTTATCTGAAAATCGCCAACCTGGCGGAACGGAAAAGGATTGATCATCACGACCTCGGGGTCAGTTGCGGGCGAAAAGGTGTTCTGCTTGTGAGCCAAAGCAGCGTATTCGGGCCGTCAGACCAGAGGTGTGTTGGGTGACAACATCCAGTTCTCGCATAAAATTCTCCATCACTTCAGGGGTTCTCAATGTTGTCAGCCGATAAAAGAGCTCGGCGTATACCGGCTGCCCACAGCCCGGTTTTACATCAATAAAAATGATATGCACATTTTCGCGGTCTGCGCCGAGGATGTCACAGCAGAGGGCGCTGCATGCGTCGGTAAAATCGCAGAGATTTTTGAACCGGTCAGCGTGGTTTTCAGAAAAATAAAAAGTCAGATTAGGCATGATGTTATCGCATCCCTTTTTCAGTGCTCTGTAATTGCGGAATAAGGGACTCGTAGAGGTACACTCCGGGCATATCCATGAAGGGCGAAGCAATTTCATAAGGCAGGGCATAGATAACGCGATGTACAGGTGATTTATCCAGCGCCACCGCATCCATTTCAAGTCCGTGATAGCCCAGTTCGGTCTCCAGGACGTCAATTGTCTTAGTGCTGATAAGCAGAATCTCATCGGCAGAGAGCCCTGGGATCAGGCCTTCGCCGGCATACAGGTTACGATGCCAGTCAGTAATGAAGGCCTGCCAGCGGGAGAAATTACCGCCTCCTTTTAAACGGTACTCCTCACTGCTGAGCACCTCCGCATCATTGACGGTGTGAATAGCAAGATAAGCAGGGCAGCCAGATTTGAGAGCACGAAAACGTTGAGAGGTAGTAAAGCCAGTAACAGAGATTAATGCGGGTAACTTTTGTTGGCTGTAAAACGCATTCCAGTCAGCCTCGCTTTCAGCATCGTTATATGAACACTCTACGGTATAGAACATCAGCCCATCTCCACATGAGTTATCAACGCAAGCAAACAGGTTTGCTCAATGATTTTTCATCATGCTACAAGCTGGTTTAATCGCTTAAAATCGATAATATGTCATGTGTCAGTGATATTTAGTCACTAAAGGCAAGAGCAAAGAGCTTTTATATGCGCAGAAAAATACCCAGTAGTGCGTCGCTTCAGGCTTTTGATGCTGCAGCGCGACACGGAAACTTTGCCCGGGCGTCAGAAGAGTTATCCTTAACAGAAGGGGCGATTAGCCGTCAGATTGCGCGCCTGGAAGCGTTGCTGAACTGTAAACTGTTTGACCGTGTGGGAAGCCGGGTAAAACTTAATCCGGTCGGCGCGCGCTACGCGCATCACGTGCGTGAAATCCTTGAGCGCCTTGAAAGAGATACGCAATACATATTGGGCCTGCCACAAGGCAGTCAAAGCCTTGATATCGCCGTCCTGCCGACCTTTGCCAGCCGCTGGCTTATTCCCCGTTTGAACAGCTTCAACGCATTGTTTCCGGCAATAACGTTAAATATTGCCGCCAGAACGGATCCTTTTATTTTGCCTGGCAGTGGTTATGATGCGGTGATTCATTTTGAGCATTCCGCGTGGGCAGGTATGCGTGTGCAATTTCTGTTTCAGGAAAATCTGCTGCCTGTCTGCCATCCTGCTTTGTTAACTGATGATGACGTCAATCAGCAATTAAATAAACTTCCGCGCATTCATCGGCGGCAGAATCCTGATGCATGGCATCGCTATGCGCAGGAGAGTGGAATAGAGCTTGATAACCCGGCGCAGGGGGCGCGGTACGATCTGCATGAAATGGCCATCGCGGCCGTAATGGCGGGGCAGGGAGTCGCATTAGTTCCTCGTATGTATATTGAGAATGAATTAAGTTGCGGCACACTTGTTTCACCGTGGCCTGCATCAGATAGCCTGAGCAAAAGATTCTGTTTAATAAAACCCACGGACACGCATATAAGTGAGCCAGCTCTAAACAGTTTTGAGCGCTGGTTGCTGGCTGAAATGAATACGCACACAAGTAACACAAAAATTTGGTGATGTCCGCTTCCCGCTCAGTTTGGATCTCCGGTCTCAGCGAAGACGTTATGTGAGTACCAGATCAACGATCTAATAATCAACATTTGCTGTGGGACGGCGATTCGCACAGGCAGTGTGGGTATAAAGTCTGTGCTGTTGAACAGATTGTATGCTGGCAATTCCGCCATAATGTTGAGAAAACTCTAAGCATTGTTTCTAACGTCTTTACCCAAAAATTATTGTTATTAAGGCTGGCTTCCTGCCAAAGCGGCCATCGAAATCGCCAGATCGTTAAAGAGCTGAAGAAAATATCTGTCAGTGATTATGATCTCTCAGGAAAACTGTCAGCACATCTTTTGGCGGAGTACCCTTGCACTCAGAAATTAACCAGCCCACCGCCCCGCGATGGTAAGAACCATGAAAGAGCATGTGATTTATCATATCTGCAGCAGTCATTTCTCCTTCACTACCATCGACAAAGCTGAACTTAATTGTTTCTTTTAAATCGGCAGGAGACATCGAACTTACGCGCTGGATATACCAGTTTATACAGTCGTTCATTTTAACTTCAAGTTCATCTGCTGAGGGTGTTTCAGGGGTGTTGAGGGCAGTGTAGCCATGCTTATGCCCCGAAATATTTGCTCTAAAGATCATATCAACCACATAAATATGGTTCATCAGTCTAAGCATCAGATGACGCTTTTCTGCATAGGCAGATTCACTGATGCCTTTAATCACCTTTAGCGTTTCAGCATCAATCCAGCGTTTAAATTTTAAGAGTGTAACCAGCGAAGTGTTGTCCATGAGTTTTTCCGTGATTTGCCTGTTCCGATAGCATATCAATTATGCACGTAATGTAGCCGAGCCTCTGATTCTAAGGCATACGTATAAACAATGCTCGCTCCTCGCAGACGTCAGTCCGCAGAAATGCTCCATGAGTCTCAGTAGGGGAGCGTCAAAGAACGCTTATGATAAAAGCTTTCCCTCACATACAGTACAATGTGCATGCTTGATGTTAGAACTTCACAGGCAGTGAATCTTGTTAATAAGGAATTCAAACGTGATTGATTTCACCCGTTTTATCGAGCGCTTTGAACAGCTCAATGCTCAGTTACTTCCTCCTGCTAAAGTCATCGAAAGACAACTCAATGGGTTGTATATAAGGAGATATGAGCCAAAAACGATCGTGGATGAGGTTCTCATCGTATATCACGGTGGTGGTGTTAACTCTGATGCTGGTTACGACATTCTTGCAAGACAGTTGAGCTCCGCTCTACCCGTCTGTGTTTATCTCATTGATATCCGTGGGCACGGTCGCTCAACGGGAATCCGAGGGGATGCTTCAAGCCCTGAGCAAATCTGGCAGGATGTTGATAAAGTCATCGATTATGCTCGCGCTTCTTTTAGCGATGCCAGGGTTCATTTGCTTGGTCATTCCAGTGGCGGTGGCATGCTGATCAACTACTTTACGCAATATTCTCTATCGCGGAAAGTTGAAAGCCTGATTTTGCTAGCCCCAGCGTTAGGCCCTTTTTTACCCCCGAATCTGAACCGGGATTCTTCCATTCCCTTTGCATCGATAAACCGTTGGAGCTTCATAATCAATGCAATGAGTGGGGGTTTTCTTTGTGGTCATTCTACGGGAGTAAGGCTTAAATTTCCCTGTGAGGTGATCAATTCGAGGCCGGACTTCGTTCAGACTTATAGCGTTAATATGGCTAATGCCCTTACCCCTCGTAATCCAGCAAGGCAACTCAAAGCGATTTCGATTCCACTAACAATCCTGCTTGCTGAGCATGACGAACTGTTTGATGTAAGCAGAATGGATGAGTTTTTCAGGAGCTGCGGCAATCCGCATTTAACCAGGCGAATTGTTGAGGGCAGCACACATCTCGAGTGTATTTTTGAGTTAACAGATATCCTGAGAGAACACTTCAGACGGCTGTCTTCAATGACGGATTACAAACATGAGTAGTTATCTTTTAAAGGGCAGAATTGCCTGATCGTCATGAGGCTAACTCATGTTTTTCCTCGTCTCGGATAACTATAATCGTCTCTCCTGACGCCTTGAAATTTTTACATGACAATCTCCTGACGTGCTGCTCATTCTCATCTGACCAGCCCCCATCCAGGGTGACTTTATGTACAGAGGGGCATTTTTTTTACAAACCTCATTTTGCATCAGCAGTTATGTGCCAGAAATGGACGCTTCACACATCCAGTTTCAAAGATGATCAATATCTGCCTGCCTGAAAAATTAATTTAAGAAATCATTCATAAAGACGAAACTTTATTTATTCAATATTAGTTGTTTGGCGTGCTCGATTCATTTTAAACGGAGTCTTAATGCGTCTTTTTCATTTCAGTGATAATTCTGATATTACTATATTTAAACCCCGCCAGTTAAGGGTTCATGTTGATCGACCTGCCGGGCTGGAGTGGTTAAACGGCTCACTGATATGGGCTACGGATGAAGCGCATGAATTACTTTATCTTTTTCCTCGTGAGTGCCCACGTATCATTTACTGGCCACGACCTGACACAAGCAGAGTGGACATTGAAAAATGGATGGGCAGTGACTCCCAGGCTACGGCGATTGCCTGTATTGAACATGCATGGCTATCACGTTTTCAAAGCGGGAAAATTTACAGATATGAATTGCCAGTAGATGGCTTTGAACCAACAGGAGAGGTCGGTATGTGGGTATCTCAAAATAATGTTATCCCAACTGACTTGAAAGCGTTTTCCAACCTTGATACTGAACTTGCATTGCGCAATATAACGCTTCGGGTAATGGAAAGGCTAACGCCACTCAAAAGCGTATGGCTGACATCACTTCACGCCAGTGGGATAAGATTGAGAAACGCACAAGACTGGGGCAAGCCTGGCTGGACGCATTCCAGGCCGGGTCGCCAGATTTTTGTATAAACGTGTTACCGACAGGTAAGGCCCTTACATCGGTGATGCCTGATCATCGTTAATAGCAGACGTTAGCCTGACGTCAGTCCGCTTGATACCGTAAGCGGACCGGTAAAATGCTTTGTATCTGAGCCACGCCTTAAGGGCTGGTTGGTGGCTGCGTATTAATTTAAATGACTGAGACCGGAACACTCGTGCTGCTTCAGAACGTTACGAAGTCAGAAAAGCGATTCTTTAATGCTGATTTCATCCACGCGAAGGATTGAAGACATATCAAAGCCGTCCATGTCAGACATGAACTCCTTGCTGGTCATATATTTCTGATTTAAGGCTTCTATTTCGGCCCCTTCCTGATACGTCACTGTTGCAATGACCTGACATTCTTTCCCCAGATAAACATGATTGACATATATACCAAAGGCCGGAAGAGAGACCATGTGTCGGGGCCAGTGTCTGTGAAAATAAATTTCTGCTGACTGTCTGTCTTTGAGTGTATAGATTCTGACCTGCTTCATGATATCCGTCCCGCTGTGAGAGTTTCATTTAGAGGAAAGCCAAAGCATACCAACTCTGTTGCTGAGTAATTAGCAAAAGACTGCATTTCGCCCTTACCCGACATTGTTCCCGCACGTGATGCAAACGCCAT
Source organism: Pantoea jilinensis (assembly GCF_019104105.1). Classification (NCBI taxonomy): domain Bacteria; kingdom Pseudomonadati; phylum Pseudomonadota; class Gammaproteobacteria; order Enterobacterales; family Erwiniaceae; genus Pantoea; species Pantoea jilinensis. The sequence continues at coordinate 47,055 of NZ_CP077748.1, forward strand.
CCTTCGTTACATATCGAATGTCACTACTTACTTTCTAACAGACCCAGGCCATAAGACCCGAAACGCCGCTTCTGGCGGTTCGGCGAAGTTAAGCTGTCTGCCAGTTAGCGTAATCAGGCCAACGTCCCGGTATGCCGGAGAACTTAAGGTGGCGGGAGATCTATTCTGACCGCCGCGGTGTGCCGGAAGAGGCCACCGGTGGCTTAAGCTGCAGGGATATTGTCTGGAGCAAACCAGCCGCCGCTGCCAGACAACTTTATCCGGAAATACTTAGCTGATTTCATCTTTTGCAAAACCAGCCTGTAGTCTTTTCAGTATGACACTCATGCCCCTGCTGACAATCCGATCCTCTCGCATTACTGTCCCCAGAGTTCGATGAAGCGAGGGCGTCACAGAGTAAAGACTCAGACCCTGCCTTTCATCAATATTTGCAACAGACATACGGGGAACGATGCTGTAGCCCAGGCCGCAACGTACCATCTTTTTAATGGCTTCAATACTGCCAAGCTCCATCATGGGGCTGACAGTTAGCCCGGCATTATGAAACCATTCGTCGATCAAGGCGCGTGTCCCGCTCCCAGGTTCAAAAACAATCAGCGGCAGTGACAAAAGGGCATCGGGAGACAGCGGTTTCACGCTCTGATCTGGTGCATCCTTTTCCATGATCACAACAAACTCATCAGTGCCCAGCGGGCTTACGCTCAGGCATTTGCCGTTAGCTGGAAGTGTTACAAGCCCAATATCTATACGATTCTCCTCCACGCTCCGGACAATATCGGAAGTATTGCCCGTGCGGACGTCTACTTTTAGCAGAGGATGTGCCTGTCGCAGCTGCTGCAGTACGGGAGGCAGAAGATGAATACAGGCCGTTGCCCCCATGCCGACAGTAACGGTGCCGGTTATGTCGTCTGAGTGCAGAGACACTGACTCAATGGCTGTATTGATTACTGAATCAATTTTTATACAGTGCTCAGAAAAAGTCAGCCCCGCTGGAGTGGGTCTTATTCCCCGGCTGGTTCGCTCAATCAGGCGGACCTGGAGTGTCTGCTCCAGCTGTCTTATCTGCAGGCTGACAGCAGGTTGTGAGAGTCCGAGAGCGTCTGCTGCGCCGGAGAAACTGCCCCGGCTGATGACCATCCTGAAAGTCGCAAGGTGATCCAGGTTCAGGTTTGCCATGTCAAAGTTTTCCTTATACCGCTGATAAGTCCCGCAGTCTGACTGAAATTATTTACCCGGGTTAGTCTTTGTTTCTCAGAAGAAAAAGAGCCTTACCGATGGAAATAACAGAAGCAGATAAAAGACATATTCCTGCTATCCAGCAGATTTATGCTTACCACGTATTACAGGGCACCGCTACTTTTGAAACCGAACCGCCGGATGCAGCTGAAATAGCAGCCCGACTGGAAAAGGTGCGTTCAGCAGGACTGCCCTGGTTTGTGGCGGTTGAGGACGGACAGGTCCGGGGGTATTGCTACCTCTCCTTTTACAGGGAACGTCGCGCCTACCGTTTTACCCTGGAAGATTCCGTCTATATGGATGTCAATTATCAGGGACGAGGCACCGGCAAAATGTTGTTATCCCATGCGATAGCCTGGGCAGAAGCCCGTGGCTTTCGCCAGCTCGTAGCCGTGGTGGGTAATAGCGAAAACAGGGGCTCTCTTGCTCTGCATAGTGCCGCAGGCTTCAGCATCACCGGCACACTCCGGTCGGTAGGATTTAAGCATGGGCGCTGGCTCGATACGGTCATTCTGCAGCGCGCGCTCGGACAGGGCGAGGCCACGCTTGCGGAGAGCAATTGATGACAGACGGACATCTGACCGGGCGCAATATTTTCTGCGTTGGTATGGCACAGCTTATCAACTGGGGAATTACGTTCTACATGCCCGGCGTTTTCGGAACCGCCATCTTGGCAGAGACGGGCTGGTCTCCGGTGGTGACTTTCTCTGGCCTTACCGTTGCCATGCTGGTCATGGGGCTGGTTACCGTGCCTCTGAAAGAGAAGGTAGCCCACCGTATCCTCGAGCGTTCTGACCAGTTGTCCGACGGCTCTGCAGGCGTGACATGTAATTCTTCAGCCGCCATTGAAAAACTCTGGTGGCGCGCGCTGTCTTCGTATGCACGCAATGCATTGAGATGGACAGAGATTTTGATATGAGAAAGAAATTCTTTTCCGGCAGTCAAGATTATCTGGGTTGTCCACCTTAGGTAACCTTCCCATAATGCGCAACAGAGACAGGGTAATGCATGATGAGGCAGAACAAATCCCTCCCTGAAAATGTTAAGTCGCATCAATTTATTCCGGCTCCAGGTTACGGAGACCGGATCCGCCACAACTTCCGACAAGGAGTACCGTATGGCTTATCTGCAAATTACGCTGAATATCAGTGAAGAACATCGTGAAGCCGCCGCCGGTATTTATCAGAAATATAAAGCGTCTTTTCTGAAAAATATTGACGGTGCTGAGTCCAAAGAACTGCTCGTGCGGGATAAAGATGTTCAGGTTTTACATGGCTTTACGTCTGCAGTTCAGGCGGAAGCCTACCTGACATCCCCGCTGTTCACACAGGACGTGGTAGCCGCGCTGAAACCCTATCTTAACAGCGCACCGGACGTCCGTATTTACACCGTTGCCTGACGTGTTGGCGAACGCTTCGCCTTAACTCTGCAATAACTACCGGAGATTATTATGCTTTTAGACTGGAATGGCCATCGCGATGAACTGCTTGGCGTAGTGGGCGAGTATGCAAAACTGCAGCCAGAGTTCATGAAAGGCCTGATGAAAATGGATGCCGGTGCGTCGGCGATGGGGCATCTGGATAAGAAAACGCACGAGCTGATTGCGCTGGCCGTGGCTATCACTACCCGCTGTGACGGATGTCTGTCCGTTCATGTTAAAGCGGCGGCGAAACATGGCGCTACCCGGGAAGAAATCGCCGAAGCCCTCGCCGTCGCAATTTCACTGAATACCGGTGCGGCTCTTACCTATACGGCACACGCGCTTGATGCGTTTGATGCATTACCAAAACCGTAAGCAACTGACGACGGCGCCTCGCACCCGCGTGCTGAGCGCCGTCGTGCTGAAATGGATAAAACAATGTTAGTTAATCACGATTTCGCCCGCCGGGCCTCTGTCAGGCCCGCAGATTATGACTGGGTCTCTTCCCCCCGGACGGGAGTCGATCGTGTCATGCTTGATCGGACCGGCGCAGAAAAAGCGCGCGCAACCAGCATCGTTAAATACCTGCCTGATTCTCATTTTCCTGAACATCATCATCCGGACGGAGAAGAAATTCTGGTGCTTTCCGGCGTATTTTCAGAGGGTGAGGATCACTATCCTGCTGGCTGGTATATGCGGAATCCGCCTGACTCTGCGCACAGGCCGTCAAGTGTCAGTGGCGCCACGATCTTTGTGAAACTGCGGCAGATGCAGCAGGGCGAGCATGCCCGTTTAAGGCTGGACACGAACGACCGTGATAACTGGCATAACGCGGTTAACGGCGAGGAATGCCCGCTTTTCAGCAATGCGTATGAAAAGGCGACGCTCCGCCGGTTCCACCCTCACAGCCCGATCCTGCCGGATGCCCTGAACAGGGGAGCGGAAATTCTCGTGCTCAGCGGCACCCTTTATGAAAACGGAGAGGCATGGCCTGCCGGCAGCTGGCTACGGTTTCCCGCGGGTGACATTCCCTGCCTGACTTCCGGAGACACCAGTACCTTAATTTATCTTAAAACCGGCCATCTGGGTCAGGCGGCGCTTACGGGTTCCCGGCATGAATGAACATGTGCAGGTCGCCATTATCGGCGCGGGTCTCAGCGGACTTTATGCCGCTTACCAGCTTGAAAAGGCCGGTATCAGCTATGTGGTACTGGAAGCACGGGCGCAGACCGGAGGCAGGATCATTTCCTGCGCAGGCGGACCGGCTCCCTCCCTAAGCGGGGCGGAAGCGGAAGGGCGGGTTGACCTTGGCGCAACCTGGATCTGGCCCTCTTTTCAGCCCCAACTGGCAGCCCTGACGGCCGAGCTGGATATTGCGCTGATACCACAGGCTGAAGACGGCGACATGCTCTATGAACGCGCTCACCATCAGTCCCCCTCCCGTCATCCCGGCTATGTTTCGTCTCCTCCGTCTATGCGGATCGCCGGCGGGATGCGCCAGCTCACGGAGCGCCTGGAGGCGCGGATAGCAGCTGAACAGGTTGTCACCGACGCCCGCGTCATACGCATTGAACGGACCGTCGGTAAGGTTCAGGTACATACCGTTTCGTCTGACCAACGCGGTCGTATGTTTACGGCGCAGGCCGTTCTGCTGGCCTTGCCTCCTGCTCTCGCCGCCGGTATCGAATACCTTCCGGCACTTCCTGCCCGGCTGACCGGGGAGTGGGCCGGTACCGGCACCTGGATGGCCCCTCATGCCAAATATGTGGCTAGCCACTGACATTCAGACGGCCATAGAGCATACGCTGCGTGAACCCGGTTAACGATTAAAGCTGATGCATCCTGCGGATATGAATCAGTCAAATTTTGCTGCTGTAGAAGGGCTGTCTGCGGCCAGGGTTACCTGTGCGTTTCAGGCGTCCTCAACGCCTGAGGAGGTCACTTCAGTCTTTCCATCATTAAGCGAACTCTCTATCAGCGATCACAACGCTCTGCCTGATGTCACTGAGAGAGCCCCGGCAAGCGGTATCAACGCAGAGAAATTAGCAGGTAAGTTTCGTGAGCGCATTAAAAGTGAGGCATATGGCGACAGGACAGACCCTGCCTTTAAGACAAAAATAATCAGTTATTTTTGCGCTGAAAGCGCAGCGCCCAAAAAAGATCGTTTAGCAAAAAAGTCTTAACTGAAAAACATCTTTCCTTACTGCCTGCAATTTTCTTGATTTGGGGCGGGTCAAAGCAACTCTCATCGGATGCGAAGCACGTCATGCATCCTGGACGAAAGGGCTTTTTAGTCAGATTAATGCGACGGCACGCGGTGAAGCGGAGTAAAGCTTGCAGCTGGCATGGATCGCCGTATGCATGAAAACCTGACCAGATAAAATTAAGAATAGCCGGTGTTAACAAAGTCGAAGATGATCTGAGACCACCGGCTGGTTAGCGTTTATCATAAATGCTGTAACCGTTTACCTACGATAGGTAGACAGAAAATCCCTTATTCGTGTGGCCGCCTCCACACACTCTGCAACAGGTGCAACTAATGCCATTCGAATCCAGCCTGCGCCCGGATTGATGCCGTCAACCTCCCGGGAAAGATATGAGCCTGGGATGACTGTAACATTTGTATGACTAAAGAGTTGCCGGCAAAAGTCGGTATCGTCACCAGGGACTTCGGCCCAAAGATAAAAGCCTCCGTCAGGCTTCTTCACCTTAAGAACAGGGGTCAGAATTTCAAGAACCGCATCAAACTTTTCCCGATAAAGAGAACGGTTGTCGCGAACATGTGCCTCATCCCGCCAGGCCGTGGCGCTTGCGAGCTGGCTATGCACCGGCATTGCGCAGCCATGATATGTGCGATAGAGCAAAAATGATTTGAGAATCTCTGCATCACCAGCCACAAATCCAGACCGAAGGCCTGGCAGGTTCGATCGTTTTGAAAGACTGTGGAAAACAACACAGCGCTTAAAATCGATACGGCCCATCTCTGCGCATGCGGTCAGTAAACCCGGAGGGGGCGACAACTCGTCAAAGTACAATTCGCTGTAACATTCATCGGCTGCAATAATAAAATCGTATTTATCCGCAAGGCTAATGAGTGATTTTAGCGTTTCAAGAGGGATAAGTGCACCGGTAGGATTGCCTGGGGAACACAGGAATACAATTTGACAACGTGTCCAGATATCCGCTGAAACAGCCTCAAAGTCAGGAATGAAACCGTTACTCTCAAGGCATGGCAGGTAATGCGGAGCCGCCCCCGCCAGGATCGCAGCACCTTCATATATCTGATAGAAAGGGTTTGGGCTGACCACCAAACCTTCGACATTAGGTTCAACAACTGCCTGGGTAAAGGCAAATAATGCTTCTCGTGTTCCGTTTACCGGTAGAACATGACGACTGGCATCAAGCCATCCCTTTGGGACGCCAAACCTCCTTTCACACCAGTTTATGATTGCCTCGCGCAATTCAGGGATACCCAGAGTTGCGGGATACACCGACATTTTATCGAGACTGGAAATAAGCATTTGTTTGACCATTTCCGGGGCCGAATGTTTAGGCTCTCCGATCGACAGTGATATAGGCGTAAGATTTTTATCAGGTTGAATTCCAGCAAGTAAGGCTCGAAGTTTTTCAAATGGGTAGGGGTGAAGTTGTTTCAGCGCAGGGTTCATATCGGTCAACACTCCAGCATTTCTGAGTTGAGAGAAATATCGTGACGCAAGCCGCAAATCCTTATCAAAGACCACTCTGTATCATGATCGTTCTACTTATCTGATTTGTCTGAATGGGTCTTGATAATTATGAAGTCTCTTCTTTTGCTTGAGCGCGGCACGGTATATATTTTGCTCAGATCTTATAAACTGAATATAAACAGAATAGATTTAGAGTGTCTTAATGCTTTATAAATTGATATATGTGCTTGTAATATAATAATATATATTTTTTGCAATTCTTTTCTATTCAGGCATGTAAACTGAAAATCCGTCCTTAATCGTGGTGTTTTTTCTGCGATTCTCTACTCAACAACCCAAAATCGAGCATTATGCTATTTACATTCTGCAATCAAATATTCTGCTCTGCCTCCAGTATTAGATAGTGTAAGTATCCCGCATAATCGTGCCATTCACATTTAAAGACCTTCCGGCATACTCATTTCGCCAGCGAAAGAGATCGCTATGCGTAAAGCCCGTTTTACTGAGCATCAGATCATCACGGTAATTAAGTCGGTTGAAGCCGCACGAACAGTGAAAGACGTCTGCCGGGAGGCCGGGATCTCTGAAGCCACATACTATAACTGGAAGTCTAAATAGGGTGGCATGGAAGCATCTGATATTAAAAAGATAAAAGATCCTGAGGACGAGAACCGACGGCTTAAGCAGCTGTTTGCCGACCTCAGTCTTGAAAATCGGGCACTGAAAGACGTTATCGAAAAAAAGCTCTGAAGCCAGCCTTTAAGCGTGAGCGGGTGACGCATCTGATAACGACATTCGGACGGAGTACCCGTCAGGCCTGCAGGACTCTGAACCTGAGCAGAACGGTTTACTACTACCGTCCTGACAGCACGCTGACGATCCCGTTATTTCGCGTTGCAGACGGCGGCTGAAAGATATCCACGATACGGCTTCCCCAAGCTTTTTCAGGTTCTGAAGCGGCAGGGATATCAGTGGAACCATAAGCGGATCCATCGCATTTACAGCCTGCTGAAACTGAATTTTCGTCGTAAAGGCAAACAGCGTCTGCCGGTACGTAGCCCATCGCCGCTGACCACACCTGAAGCGCTGAACCAGAGCTGGTCTGTTGACTGCCGCAACAATAAAAAAGCCAGATCCCCATGGAGACCTGGCTGACAGCAGCAAAGAGGGGATTAACGCACCTGAATCTGCACAGGCTTACCGTGCTGATCGGCGGTGCCTTTTACAATCACCAGATAACGTCGTTCATCTGCATGATGGCTATTCACCACCTGACGAATCGGACCGACGGCATTAACGATCGCTGCACCGGCCGGGTTGGTCATAAATTGTGCCAGTGGCTCCAGCTCACCTTTTCCTTCAGCATCAGACGACAGCGTCAGCAGATAGGCCTGCTTTGGTTCCAGCCCGGTTGCAGACGCCTGCAACACCTGGGTCAACCCCTGATCGAACAGGGTCAGCGTGGTTGCAGGCTGCGCCCCTTGCGCAGCATTTACCTCTTTCAGTGTCATGTGTGCTGCCTTACCTGCCAGGCCCAACGGCACCAGGTTCTGCTTACCATCGCCCTGCGGCACGGCATTGGGCACATAGACCACCGCCTGCGGTGCCTGACCAATTGGAATGGTCGCGATCACTTTATTGCTCAGGGTATCAATCGCCGTCAGGGCGTCAGCGTTTTCCAGACCGACATAAACACGACTTCCGTCACCCGATGGCCAGACGCCGTGTGGCAGATTGCCTACCGGAATGGTTGCGACCTGACGGAAATCATCGGTACGGTAAACGTTTACTTTGTTCAGGCCACCAATAGTGACGTAAGCAAAGGTGCCTTTAGCGTTATGCACGATATTGACGTGGTTAGTAATCGGACCGCTGTCGATGGTTTTCAGCAGTTTAAACGGTGGGCGCGCATCGAACACCTGCACTTTACCGACATCTTTGAGCGTGAACCAGACCTGCCGGCCATCAGGCGTGGCGGCTATATTGGGACAGAACGGACTGACCTGTTTAATGCTGCCGATAATTTTATGCGCTTTTGCGTCCACCACCACGGTTTCGGGGTTGAAGGAGGAGCAAACGTAACCGTATTGACCGTCCGGTGAGAAAATCTGCATGCCCGGACCGCCAGGCACGGTAATACGCGTTTTCTCTTCCCCGCTGTTGCCATCCAGTACCGCAATATAATTTTCACCGCGTACGGTGACCCAGATTTCTTTGCCATCGGGAGTAAAGAACGCTTCATGCGGTGATCGACCCACATAAGTCACATGCTTCACTGCGTTGGTCGCGGTATCAATCAGGCTGACAGAGTTGGAACCAATTGAAACAACAGCAAGGGTTTTGCCATCTGGCGAAAAACCTAGTCCATGTACCAGCACCTGGCCTTTATAGAGTGGACTAAGGTTGGCGGGTTGCGCATCACCCAGTTTAATCACCCCGAGCAGGGTATTGCTGGCGGGGTCGGTAACAGAAACGGTGTTGGAGAACTGCTCTGCTGCGTAAACGCGGTCATGATGACTCACGCTGATGTCCGCTGCAGAGGCAGCATAAGGCGCTTGTCCCGCCCAGGTGAACGACGACGCCAGCGCCACTGTTGCCGCAAGGATTGAGCATACAAATGGTCTTGTCATGGTGTATCCCTTTTTACTGTCGGTTGTTTCAAAGGCCACAGGGTGTGGCTTAGTTTCCCTGCGGAGCCGCAGGCGCAGAATCTGGCTGGACTTGATCGGGAGCGGGGGCGGCCGGAGGCAGAGGTTTACCCAGCGCCTGATACATCGCGACGATCTCCTGTTGCTGGGTCACAATGATCTCCTGCGCAATACGCCTGAGCTGCTCGTTTTTGCCGTATCGCAACTCAGCCACGGCCATATCCATGGCGCCCTGATGGTGCGGTGTCATCATGGCAACAAAGTCTTCATCAACATTGCCGGTAGGTTCGATAGCCATGCGAGACATCATGGTGTCCATAGCCTGTTCATTTTCTTTCCAGAAGCCTTGCTCCTGGAGAACGGCAGGTGCATTGGCATTGGCACTGGGGTGATCATGTGCGCCTGCACTCTGGCTCAAAACCAGCAGGCTGTTAGCAATCAGGAAACAGCGAAGAGTACGGTTCATAGCAAGCCCTTTACCGGATAGCAAAGGCCGGACTGGCCTTTCATTGGCCTATAAAAGCAAAGCCCTGTATCGGTACTGTTTCCCGGAGAAAGAGATTTGTATTTATATGTAGCAGGATGACGGAATGTTTCTGGCCAAATGCCGCGCCCGTCATGATGGTGACGCAGGATCGATGAGGAAGGGAGATACACTCCGGTACAAAGCCCGCAACGCTAACGATATAACTGCGATAAGCTGACAGCGGTTTGCACACCCTCTGAAAATAAGGATTGCGCTGTGGAACATGTCGATCACATTTTGATCGTGGATGACGATCGTGAAATTCGTAGCCTGATTGCGGAATACCTGAAAAAGAACGGTCTGCGTACGACAGAGGTCGTCGACGGGCGGCAAATGCGTAGCTTTCTCGATAACATGCCGGTTGATTTGATTGTGCTGGATGTGATGATGCCGGGCGATGACGGCCTTACGCTTTGTCGTGAACTGCGCAGTGGAAAACATAAAGGCACGCCAGTGCTGATGTTAACAGCGCGAAGCGAAGAGACTGACCGCATCATCGGGCTTGAAATGGGCGCCGATGATTATCTGGTCAAACCGTTCGTGCCGCGTGAACTGCTTGCCAGAATAAAAGCGGTCTTACGCCGTACGCGCATGATGCCGCCCAATCTTGTTATTTCAGAAGCGGCGCGAATTGTGGCATTTGGCGAATGGGTGCTGGATACCACGTCGCGTAACCTGGTGGACAAAGAGGGCGTGATGGTGGCACTCAGCGGCGCGGAGTATCGCCTGCTGCGGGTATTTGTTGATCATCCACAACGTGTGCTTAATCGCGATCAGTTGCTGAATCTGACGCAGGGGCGAGACGCCGAGTTATTCGAACGCTCCATTGATTTGCTGGTCAGCCGTTTACGTCAACGCTTAAACGATGACGCCCGCGAACCTTTTTATATCAAAACGGTGCGCAGCGAAGGCTATGTATTTGCGATGCCGGTGGAACTGCGTGAGGCCAACGCGTGAAACGTCTGATGCAATGGTGGCCTAAACACCTCGCCTCACGGCTGATGCTGATTCTGCTGCTTGGGTTACTGCTGGCGAATGGATTAACTCTGGGACTGCTGCTGCTGGAGCGGGCGCAAAGTGCCAAAGCCATGATGATGGGCAATCTGGAATATGACGTGGCCACCAGCGTTGCGATTCTTGATCGCCTTCCTGCCAGTGAACGCGCTGCATGGGCAACACGTCTCGATCGCAGTAATCATCACTATCTGTTGCACGCTACGCCATTGGGCCAGCCGCCAAAGACAAAACGCCTGCAGGACACGGCCAGGGCATTGACGCGGGCGCTTGGCCCGCGCTATCCCCTGAGCTTCAGCGTTAATCCTGATAACAGTGCTCAGATGATGGCGCATCTGCGTTTACGTGATGGCAGCCCGCTCAGCATTGATCTGGCCCCGTGTAATATGCCGTTTGCCCGCTGGTTACCGATTGTACTCGTTGCGCAGTTTGTGCTGCTGTTTGGCTCCGCCTGGTTTGCGGTGCGCAGCGCGGTCAGGCCTCTGGCAGATCTGACACGGGCTGCAGAACAGTTGCATCCCGATTCAAATAAAACGGTGCGCCTGTCGGAAGAGGGGCCGGTTGAAGTGCGCAATGCGGCACGGGCTTTTAATGCCATGCAGCAACGAATAAGTGCCTATCTCAAAGAGCGCATGCAAATTCTTGCGGCGATCTCCCACGATCTGCAAACGCCGATAACCCGTATCCGGCTACGTTCGGAAATGATGAATGAGACAGACGTCAGGAGCAAACTGCTGCAGGATCTTGAGGAGATGACCCGGCTGATTCGCGAAGGCGTGGCCTATGCGCGCACCAGTGAAAGCAGCGATGAAAAACCGTGCCGCATACAGCCGCATGCTTTTATAGACAGCCTGGTCTGCGATTATCAGGACACGGGGCAGCAGGTAACGCTGAAGGGAACACTCCACGGTTCGATTAGTACCAGACCGCACGCGCTGCGCAGAACGCTCAGTAATCTGATCGATAATGCGCTGAAGTTCGCGGGCAGCGCAGAAGTGGTGGTGGAACAGGATGCAGGTCAGATCACTATAGCGGTGCTGGATCGCGGACCCGGCATCCCACCGGAAGAGATGTATGCGGTGATGCAGCCTTTTTATCGCATCGAGCACTCGCGTAACCGGGCCACCGGTGGAACCGGGCTGGGTTTAGCCATTGCCCAGCAGCTGGTGGCGTCATTAAGCGGTGAGCTGACACTGACGAACCGCCGACACGGCGGTTTGCGGGTGACGGTGACATTGCCGGATACCCTTCACTGATTTGTATCGCAGTGTGTAATAACGGCAAAGAGCGAAATTCCGGTACACTTTTCACCCCTGGTCGATATGTTACCGATACATTGCGATGGTGTAATTCTCACATCGGGCAGCAACAGTTTAGCGTTTGCTTCCCCTGGCGAATTCCACTTTCTGAGGTGACATATGAAAAACGTAAAAATGATTCTGGCCGCTGTAATTCTGGGCTCTGTTTCTGTATCCAGCTTTGCTGCAATGGAAACCACCATGCCACAAGGTAAGACCCTTATCGGTAGCGTCTCTGACAGCAGCGGCTCAACTTCGCTTTCCGAATTAAAAGACAATCTGGCAGCAAAAGCGCAGGCGGCGGGAGCAAGCAGCTACCGTATCGTGGCGGCGGGAGGCAATAACGTCCTGTTTGGCACCGCTGATATTTACAAATAAACATGTTGATGCGCAGTAACGCAATTCAGTGGATATCAGCGCCGCGTTGCGCTTACTGCGCGAATCGTTTAATGCTATCCGCAATATGAGTTTTGAATCCTGCCCAGGCTATTTTTGGCCACCCTGTTTTTCATTTCTTCTCCACATTTAAACGCTTAAAGCCAGCCAACGCGCTCACCGGAACGGCTTCGGTAACGGGTCACCTTCATGACCAGCAGTAATGTCCGCATTTAATTCCCTGCATTACTTTTTTCCTTACATTGCTCTCCGAACAGGAGCCTTTACCCTATAAGCTGGGGAAATAAACAATCAGTTAACATTTGGATTGCGTGTCCTGGAGAATAATCTTATTAATATTAAGGCTTTATGCACACTGCGTTGCGTAGCACTTACAGAAACAAAATAAGGATATTTTATGACGACCAGACCTGCGGCTGAGGAATGTACGGAAAAAGGATTATTCCGGACGCTGAAATCTTTTCCGGCGACAGTTCATGCGCTTCTCTTTTTTACGCTGGTTATACGCTTTAGCTATTTCATGGCATGGCCGTTTATCGCCGTCATCATGACGCAGAATTATCATATGTCGCCGATCGCCATTGGTGTGGCAATGACCAGCAGTGCGCTGTTCTCGGTGGTGCTCGGCATGTACGGTGGGCAGATTTCAGACAGGCTGGGGCGACGCGTTATTCTGCTGCTGGGCTGCGGGTTTTCAGCACTGGGGTATAGCCTTCTGGCGCAGGCCGCCGGGATGGGGCTGTTTATTATTGGCCTGATGATTATCGGCGTCTCCTTTGCGTGGGTTGATCCGCCGCTGCGCGCACTGATGAGTGATTTGCTGGTGGATCGTCGTCGTCGTGCGCTTGCCCTGCAAATGCGCTATTACCTTATCAACGTCGCAGCGGTATTCGGCCCGCTGGTCGGAATTGCATTTGGCCTGACATCGCAAAAGGGCACCTTTTTAATAACCGGGCTTACCTATATTCCCTTTTTCATTTATGTGCTGCTGTTTATCCCCGCAGGAAAACTTGTGAAGGAGCAGGATGGAGACGGGGTAACGGTTAAACTGCATCAGGTTATCGGTATCATCGCGAGGGATAACATTTATATTGCGGGGCTGCTGTGCAGCATTTTATGCAGTGTTGTTTTTATCCATTACGAAGCTATTCTGCCGCAGTATCTCCTGTTACTGAATAGCGACGCCGCCATTAAGCTGATTACCCTGATACTGGTGACAAATGCCTGCACCGTTCTGGTCTTCCAGACGTTCATCATGCGGTTTCTGGCTACCGTTTCCCTGCCGAAGCGCATTCTTCTTGGTGGGTTTATTTTCGCGCTATCTCAGATCTGCTTTTTTAGTACACGCTCAACGGAGATATGGCTTTGGCTTACTGTGACCAGTGTCTTTAGTGTGGGCGAAGCGATTCTGATGCCAAATGTGAACATTTTACTTGATCAGCTGGCACCACCAGAGCATCGCGGTGCATATCTTGGCGCCTCAATGTTGTCGACGCTAGGGATCGCTGTCGGACCCTTGATCGGTGGGATAATGCTGGCGATGACCGGGGCGGGCGTTTTTATCTGTACTGCGTTGCTCAGCCTTTTACTCTGCGCAATCATCTACGCTTACAGAAACCGCATGCTCGCGCGCCTTAAGGATGCCTGATAGAAGGCGAGCAGGGCGCCGGGAATACGTGGCTTTCAGAGGCTACTGCAATTTAATAGTCTGCCGTAAGAGAAGCATGGAAACAGGGAATCCTTATTGCGCTTTATATCAAGATTCGCTCTTCAGCAGTGTCCCAACCTGAACGGTAACGCTGAGAATCAAGCCGCCTGGCCGATCATTAATCACTCTTTTGGCGGGAGGTCAGGAGACAGCATTGTGAATGACATCTTTCGGCATGAACGCCTGATGAACCTGGCTTCCGCAGCTTGGCCATAACCCAGGCCGCCAGAAAAGTGCGAAATGGCAAAAATAATTAATGTTTCCTGATGACATGCCGATTAAGGAATTTGCCTTAACTGTTCAAACCTGCGAGCGATAATGTGAGTTGTTAACAAATCTCCGACTTCACATGCACCATCGCGCAGGATTTCGTTTTTTCGGGGCTTCTGCCCCACAGGTGAGTATAGAAGTGCAGCTGCCATTGAATGAGAAGAATGGCGCTGCTGTACAAGGATTACCTTCAAGGAGATGGGATTAAAATGAAAAAAAGTACCGTTGCAGTGATGATGATGGCGACGCTGTCAGGCGGAGCCTGCGCAGATTCAGATCGGTTTTCACCGAATTTTTCTCCGGAAAGTTTTACTGTCTCGACGTCAGCCGGGATGCTGAGTGGCAAATCTCATGAGTTGGTTTACGACACAGAAACAGGCCGCAAAGTCAGCAAACTGGACTGGAAAATAAAGAATGTGGCTATTCTGAAAGGCGAACTATCCTGGGATGCATACTCATTTCTGACGCTGAATGCGCGAGGCTGGACTTCCCTGGCGTCCGGTTCCGGTCATATGGATGACTATGACTGGCTTGATGACAATCAGTCAGCCTGGACAGACCATTCATCTCATCCCCGCACGGATGTTAATTACGCCAACGAATACGATCTCAATGTTAAGGGCTGGGTGTTGCAAGGCGATAACTACAAGGCCGGGCTGACGGCTGGTTATCAGGAAACCCGCTTCAGCTGGACCGCCTTTGGTGGCTCATACAATTACGATAATGGCGCATCGACGGGTGATTTCCCGAGAGGTGAACGTGGCATTGGGTATAGCCAGCGTTTTTCAATGCCTTACGTTGGTCTTGCGGGACAGTATCGTATTAACGACTTCGAATTTAACGCATTGTTTAAATTCAGTGACTGGGTCCGTGCACACGATAACGACGAGCACTACATGCGCGATCTCACCTTTCGCGAGAAAGCGACTGATTCCCGGTACTACGGCGCATCAGTCGACGCAGGATATTATGTGACACCTGACGCCAAAATTTTTGCCGAATTTACTTACAGCAAATATGAAGAAGGCATAGGCAGCACAGAGATTATTGACCGATTCTCCGGTGATTCAGCATCAATTGGTGGAGATGCCGCGGGTATCTCGAATAAAAACTACACAATCACCGCGGGTCTGCAATACCGATTCTGATTCGGCTTTACACGCCATAAAACGATTAAAAAGCTCTTTCGGGCTTTTTAATCGTCCTGATAATAAGGCCATCATATAGAGACTGTCTGCATGGCTTTTATGGCTAAAAATAGCTGGCTGAGTAAAATTTAAACTCACTCAGTCTGCGATTACGTTTAATTGCGCGATTAGTAGATTTTTTTATAAATACCTTTAGTTTTTTATTCGCGGCAGGCGTCCAGTATCTGAATATCAGGAAGATAAAATAAATGCATGCCATCAAGAAATTTAAGAGAATAGTGTTAATATGCCCTGCTATAATCCTGGTGGGTTGTTCTACGCTTCTTCCCCTCGATTATAAAAATTACGAAGGTAAAGATGCAGCGACCGTAGTGGCCATAAATCCTAAAGGATTTGTGGGCACATTTTATCTTTCTGTCTATGAGAAGAAAGGCAGTTGTTATGACAGAACTGAGCGCTATCAACTGGAGTCAAATTTAATACCCTCTGCAGGTCACGTTATGACTGGCAAGGTAAAACCGGGCAGGCTTATGGCTCTTCAGCAACTCAATACGATTAAAAGCGATTATGACGAAAAAGGAAAAAAAACTAAGCATCAGGAAACGTATTTACTCTCTCAATGGGTGCCATTTATTCCGCAGCCAGGAAAACACTACTTTATTGATACTGAATATGGTGTCCGGGAAATTTCGGCTGATTATGTCATCACGGTTAATTCAGATCGTGCCAAAATTGCTTCTGATTTTATAAAAAATCCTCAATATAACTGGGACGCCAGAAATCGTTGTCAACATCTTATCGGTGGAAGCTAATCAGAAAAAAGTCTGTGATTCTTTTACGTCAACGAAATGGTGAGTAATCAGCCTGTAGTATTACTATCCGAAAGGATAGAGCATTTCTGCACGCTTAACAGATAATATGGATAACCTTGAGATGACGCGTGTACATTTCGTTTTTCATACTGGTAATGACCCATTTTATCCCACCACAAATACTCTAAGCCACCAGGGGGCCAGAAGAGGAGCCTGATGTGTGTGCCAGGCGTTCAGGCACCTCATTGCCTCACTGAACCGAGAAAATGGCCATCTCGTAGCAGACTCAACGTTGCATATTCCGTCAGCGGATTCTGGCTTAAACAGGATTGAGGATTCAGGCAATTCCTGAGTGTTTAACTTTTTGGGAAAGTTAACAAGGCAGTTCCAGAAGTCTTCTGAACGACACATAGCAACAAGTTAGACTTTAAAGCCCATAAAATCATAGAGATGAAATCGTTATGTTTTAACTTTTATAACGCTTTGATCTTCTTTTCACCTCAGATAACGCTGTCTTTTACCCTGATCTTCCCCGAATCGCCAAAAAGCTGCTAAACCTAAAAGCAGAGATACGCGTGTAAAGATTAGGGTTATCACCATTTCCCCGATTTCACTCCCGTCATAAAAATACCAATAAAAACCATCTTTTAGCCCACAACAATGGGAAGCAGACAATGTCGGAACAAATATCGCTAACAATGCAGGTCAATGGCCAGTCGCAGCAGATGCAGGTCGATCCGCGAGTCACCCTGCTCGATGCACTGCGCGAGCATCTTAACCTGACCGGTACTAAAAAAGGGTGCGACCAGGGACAATGCGGTGCCTGCACGGTGCTGATTAATGGTCAGCGGGTGCTGAGTTGCCTGACGCTGGCGGTGCAGGCAAACGGCGCTGAAGTCACCAGCATTGAAGGCCTGGCCTCCACCGAAGGTGAATTGCATCCGGTTCAGCGCTGCTTTATGGAAAATGATGCCTTCCAGTGTGGCTACTGCACGCCGGGCCAGATTATGTCCGCTGTCGCCTGTATCAAAGAGGGCCACGCCGGTTCAGATGATGAGATCCGTGAATATATGAGCGGCAATCTCTGCCGTTGCGGGGCTTATCCGCACATCGTCGATGCGATTAAACAGGCCGCTGCTGAGATGGCGAAGGAGTCCGCATGAATGAATTCAGCTGGAAAATCGCGCAGACGCCTCAGGACGCCGCATCCCTTAAACAGCAGTCAGGCAGTCAGTTGCTGGCGGGCGGCACCACGCAGCTCGATCTGATGAAGTGTGGCGTCTTCACGCCACCCCAGTTAATTGGTATCAGCGGATTAAGCGAGCTTAAAAATCTGCAGTTTGACGACGATAAAATTACGGCCGGTGCGCTGGTCACGATGAGTCAGTTGGCCGATCATCACGACTGCGAGCAGAATGCACCGGCAATCTACGGCAGCCTGTGGCAGGCTGCGTCTCCTCAGATTCGTAATATGGCGACGCTGGGCGGCAATTTACGTCAGCGTACCCGTTGCGCCTATTACCGCGATCCGGCGACCTTTACTGCCTGTAACAAACGCAATCCGGGTTCTGGCTGTGCCGCACTGGATGGCGTTAACAGCAATCATGCCATTCTGGGTGCCAGCGACAGTTGCATTGCGGTTTATCCCGGCGATCTGGCGGTCGCATTGGTGGCATTTGACGCCATTGTGGTCCTGCAGAATCAGCAGGGCGAAACCCGCCGCATCGCAATGGATGATTTCTTCCTGCTGCCAGGTGACACGCCTGATCGTGAGCACGATCTGCGTGATGACGAAATTATTGTGGCGATTGAAGTGCCGCAAACCGACTCTCTCCGGCACTCTCACTACCTTAAAGTCCGCGACCGCAGCTCCTATGAGTTTGCTGCAGCCAGTGCCGCCGCAGGCTTTACGCTGGAGAACGGCGTGATGCGTCAGGTGCATATCGCACTGGGCGGCGTGGCGACCAAACCCTGGCGCGTCAGGTCCGTGGAGCAGGCACTGGAAGGCCAGCCGTTTAATGAAGAGACAGTGTTCCGGGCCGCAGAACTGATTACCCAGGAAGCGCAGGCGCTGGCACATAACGCCTATAAAGCAAAACTGGCGCCGCGTGTCATTGCACGCGCGCTGATGGCAGCAGGAGAAATCGCATGAGTGACGTAAACGACCACGCGCCTCAGGATGCAGTGAAGACGAACTCAGCTGCAGACAACCCGATTGAAGGGCTGGGCGCCGCTCGCACGCGGGGCGACGGCAAAGTGAAAGTCACTGGTGAAGCGCGTTATGCGGTTGAACATCAGCCGGAAAATCCGCTTTATGGTGTGGTGATCCAGTCTACCGTTGCCAGCGGTCGTATCAGCCGCATGTCAACCGACAAGGCGCAGCAGGCGTCGGGTGTGGTGGCGGTTTATACCCATCTGAACAGCCTGAAGATCAACAAACCTACTGCCATTGCAGATGGGGGCGCGGCGCAGTCAACCTACACCCCGATTCAGGACGATGTGATTATTCACAACGGGCAGAATATCGGTCTGGTAGTGGCAGAGACCTTTGAGCAGGCGACCTATGCCGCCTCGCTGGTTGAAATTGAGTATGAAACCTCGCCCGCGCTGATTTTTGCAACTGATGAGGGCGTTGAGCCGAAACCGGTCTCGAAGCAGGATATCAACATGGGCGATGCGCAGGCAGCGATGCAACAGGCTGAGGTGCGTCTGAGTCAGCGCTACACCACGCCGCGCGAATACAATATGCCAATGGAACCGCACGCCTGTGTGGCGCAGTGGCAGGATGGACGCATCACTGTCTGGGAGCCAAGCCAGTGGGTCGCGGGCGCACAGGTGGAGATCGCCGAGTGGCTGGGCATTGAGGTTGAAGACGTGCGCATCATCTCGCCTTATGTCGGCGGCGGATTTGGTTCAAAGCCAGTGCCCTATACCCACGTCGCGCTGGCGAGTGTGGCGTCGCGGGCGCTTAACCGCCCGATCAAGGTGTCGCTGACCCGTCCGCAGACCTTTACGGGTCTCGGCGGACGTGCTGCTACCTCTCAGCAGCTGGAGCTGGGTGCCTCGCGTGACGGCAAAATCCAGGCGATTATCCAGCGCAGCTTCAGTGAAACGTCACTGATCGACGAATTTGCCGAGAACTGCAGCAAAGTTACAGCGCGTATGTATGCGGTGGAGAACGTCTCCACTCAACATCAGATCAGGCCGATCAACACCGTTACACCGGGATGGATGCGCGCGCCAGGCGAAAACCCCAGCGCCTTTGGACTGGAAGTGGCGATGGATGAGATGGCTTATGCCCTGAACATCGATCCGCTGGAACTGCGTCTGCGCAACTGGGCAGACAAAGATTATCAGCTCGATCTGCCGTGGAGTTCACGCCGACTGAAAGAAGCCTATCAGAAAGGGGCTGAAGCCTTTGGCTGGGACCAGCGGATTATGACGCCGCGTTCAATGCGTGAGGGGCGTGAGCTGATTGGCTGGGGTATGGCCTCCGGCACCTATCCGGTCAATAAGCTGCCCGCAGAAGCGAAAATCATCCTGACGCCGCAGGGCAAATTTGTGGTGCAGTGCGGTGGTGCGGATATCGGCACCGGAACCTATACCATTCTGGCGCAGACTGCTGCCGACATTCTGGGCGTGGCCTCCAGTACCATTGAGGTGCAACTGGGAGATACCGAGTTGCCGCGTACAGGCGTAGCGGGCGGTTCGCAGCTGGCCGGCAACGTGACTGCCGCAGTGGACGACACCGCTAAACGCATGCGCGACCAGTTACTGAAGCTGGCAAGCGAGCTGGCTCAGTCGCCGCTGAAAGGGACACCGGCTTCTCAGCTCACCCTGAAAGGCGACGGCGTGCAGCATACTCAGCACAGCAACCTGGCCGTCTCATTCGCGCAGCTGGCGAGCCTGGCACCGTCGGAGAGTCTCACGGTGAAAGGCGGGACCTTCCCGGATGATATGCCAGAAAGTGAGCGCGATAAGATGGTCCGCAACCTCAATGATGGTACCCGTCCTGAAAAATTCTCTGCTCACAGCTGGAGCGCGCATTTTGTTGAAGTGCGGGTTGATGAAGACTTTGGCACGATTCGGGTAAAACGGATGGTCGCGGCACTCGACAGCGGTCGTCTCTACAACCCTAAACTGGCGCGCAGTCAGTGGATTGGCGGCATGATCATGGGTGTCGGCCAGGCGCTGATGGAAGAGGGCATTGTCGATCCGCGTAATGGCCGGGTAATCAATAACAACCTGGCGGATTATCTGGTGCCGGTCAATGGCGATATTCCTGACATTACCACCATCAATGTGGGCGAGCCCGATTTCGAGGCGACTACGATGGGCGGTAAACCCGTGGGTGAACTGGGTATCGTCGGCGTGGCAGCAGCGATCAGCAATGCGGTGTTCCATGCTACGGGCAAGCGCGTTCGCGACCTGCCGATTACGCTCGACAAAATTATCTGAGCCTGATTCTGACCGGCTGACAGCCGGTCGAATTGTCATTTTACGGGCGTGGGCTGGAGCCTGCGCCCGTTTTGCACGCTGAGCGGAGAAAGAGAGTGAGGATAGCGCTGGTCGTACTGGCCGCCGGGCTGAGTCGCCGTTTTCGCCAGCAGGCAGGCGAGCATAAGCTTCTGGCTGATCTGGAAGGCAAACCGGTGTTGCAACATACACTGGAGCATGCCGCTGCCAGCGGGCTTGACCTGTTCGTCGTCACGCGCCCCGACGCATCGGCAATTCACACGCTCTGCACGCAGGCAACTTTAGTGCTGTGTAACAGCGGCGGACTGGGCGAATCGATCGCTGCCGGTGTTCACGCCAGCCGCGACTACGACGGCTGGCTGATTGCGCTGGGCGACATGCCATTTGTCACGGCGGAAAGCTATCGCGCCGTCAGCGCCGCGCTGGCGGATGCGCCTATCGTCAGGCCGTGGATTGACGGCAGGCCAGGCCATCCGGTCGGTTTTCAGCAGCAATGCTATCCCATGCTGAGCGTGTTGCAGGGCGATGCCGGTCCGCAGGCGATGGTGAAGTCACAGGCGGTCAGGCTGCCACTTCAGGATCGCGGTTGCCTGTGCGATATCGATCTCCCCGCTGATCTGCAGTTAATAAAGGAATTTTCATGATAACGCTGGATCAACGCGTGATTAATGCGGCATTGAGTAGTTGCCAGGCAGGTCAGAATGTCTGGCTCTGTACGGTGCTGCGTACCTATGGCTCTTCGCCGCGCGCGCCGGGCACGCTGATGGCAGTCAATGAAGCCGGAGCGTACTGCGGCTCACTGTCGGGCGGCTGCATAGAAGAGGATTTTCTGGCGCAACTGGCGGCGGGTGCTTATCGAGCCAGCAGTCAGCGTGTGCGCTATGGTGAGGGCGGAATTCGGCCTGACGTTAATTTGCCGTGCGGCGGTAGTCTGGAGATCGCCATTGAATATTTGCCGCCTGATGACGCGACGCTGGCATTGCTGAAGGCAATGCAACGCGCATTGAGCGGGCAACAGCCGATGGTGAAAATGATACGGCCTGGTGAACGCGCACAATGGGAAGTTATCGCCAGCGATCGTGTGCTGCCTGAGCTGGATGCCAGCGAGGCGCAGATGTTGCTGCCTGTTGGCGCGATACCGGAATTGCTGATCGCGGGCTACTCAACCGTAGCCTATGAGTGCATCCGGCTTGGGCAGATCCTGGGTTTTCATGTGCGGGTCTGTGAGCACCGCCCGGAGATGCTCTCAGAGCTGGAGAGCCACTTCAGCGGCGCGGACAACGTGACGCTGGTGTCACAGCATCCGGCGCGCTGGCTGGAGCTGAACGGGGCGCACGCTGCGGTGGCGATTGTGGCACTGACCCACGATCCGCGCATTGATGACCTGACGATGATGGAAGCGATTGCCACACCCGCGTTCTATATCGGTATTATGGGCTCGGTGAAAAACAGCGAGAAACGGCGCGCGCGACTCCAGCAGATCGCCGGTCTGGATCGGACGGAACTGGACCGCATCCATGCGCCCATTGGTCTGCCCATCGGCAGCAAAACGCCGGCGGAAATTGCGTTGTCGGTGATGGCAGATATCGTTCGGGTAAAAAATCGCGGACTGTCAGCGGCCTGATTCCGGTTTCACTTCGGGTGCCAGTCTGTAGAGGTAGCTGCCCGAATAGGGGATTGGCAGGAAATCACGGAACAGCTGCCGTAGAGTCTGTTCAGGATCGACGTCATGAAACAGCTGCGGGTAGAGCGTGGTCGCAAAGAATTCGGTTGCTACTACGTGCCAGGGACTGAGGTAAAAGTTGTGCCAGATAGCACCGGCATGACCGTCGCGCAGTGCGGTGAGCTGCTTCAGGGCATTCTGCTTACCTGTCAGTGCCAGCAGGCTCTGTCGGGTCTGCGCTGCGGTGACAGCGGGGCCAAGTTTTAACGCACCCACTTCATCTGCGCTGCCAGTGCCGGTAGCAAAGTAGTAATCCGGCTGAGCAGCGATCACACTTTCCTCACTCAGCCGCCCGAACACACCTTTGATCTGCTCACTGGCTATATTTTTGCCACCCGCAAACGTCAGAAGCTCACCCAGATTGCCGTTTACCGAGGTGACACAACATTCACTGCGCCGTCCCAGGTGCAACTGCAACAGCACGGATGGCTTCGGGCCGTGATAACCCGCCAGACGACTCGCAATGCGCTGCATGTGGCTGCGGTAGAAGCGATTAAAGTCAGCCGCACGCTGGGGTTGATTCAGTACTTCGCCCAGTAGCATGATGCTGCGCTCAGTATTTTTTAGCAAATCAACCCGCAGATCGATCTTCACCACCGGGATATTCGCCGCCGCGAGCATTTTCTCCAGTACCAGGCCGCTTTCACTGCCGCGTGCCAGCTGTGGCAGGATGACCACGTCAGGCTTTAGCGCGATAACCTGTTCGGGATTCATGTCATTAACGCCATCCAGGCCCAGTACCGGAATAGCGTCCATCTGCGGGAACTGGCGGGCAAAAATCTGCCAGGTCTGAGGATCATACTTTTTCAGATCCTGCGGCCAGCCAGCGATATTTTGCAGAGGATTGCCGGGTGTCAGCAGCGCAACGCTGTATAGCATCCGGCTTTCACCCAGCACAATACGCTGCGGATGGTCAGGAATGGTGACCTGGCGACCGGTAATATCGGTCAGCGTGCGGGCGTGTACGCCCGCGCTGACCAGCATCACGCCGAGCATCAGCAATGCAGAACGAAGTGATTTAAAATTCAACACGGGCCTGTACCATCAGATTGCGGGTTTCGCCTTCACGGACGCGCAGATTGCCGCCGCTTGAGGTGTAATAGTGCTGGTTAAACAGGTTATTAATGTTCAGACGCAGCTCCGTTTTTTCGCCGAACAGGCGGTTTTTCCATGCGACGAAGCTGTCAGCCACTACGTAGTCGGGCAGGGTGAAGCTGTTGTCGGGATCGCCTGCACGACTGCCGACATATCGCGCACCGCCGCCGAGCCGCAGCGAGCCGGGCAGGCCGCTGACCTGCATTTCATGACTCAGGTAAAGCGCACCGGCATGACGCGGGGCATTCTGCAGACGGTTACCGTTGTTATCCGGATTAACCCGGTCACTGACAATTTCTGCCTGATCATAGCTGTAGTTCGCACTCAAATCCCAGCCAGGCGCAATTTCGCCATTCAGCTCAAACTCAGCACCGGTCGAACGGGCTTTATCAATGGCTCGCGTGCTGCCATTAATATTCAGCGACATCAACCTTTCATCGATACGGTAGAGCGCCACGGTGGCGAGGAGTTTCGGCGACAGCTGCCATTTGCTGCCCACTTCCCAGCTGGTTCCCTGCTCAGGTTTGCCGACGTTACCCTCATCATCCACATCCGTTGAAGGCGTGAAAGATTTGCTGACGCTGGTGTAGAAAGAGAGGTCAGGGGTAAGTTTGTAGATGACTCCCGCCTGCGGCAGAAACTTATTGCCCTCATCGTTCAGGGTTTCAATCTGCGGATTGAAGCCACGAGAGGCACGCTGCTCATAATGCTGATAACGACCACCCAGTACCACAATCCAGTCCTGTGTCAGTGAAATGCTGTCTTTAGCGTAAAGCGACCGGCTATGGATACGGTTCAGGTTATTAGCCGCAGCGGTGTTCTCTGTGCTGGCGTCTGTGACCGGCGACAGCATGTCATAGTCGGGATTGAAGTAATTGAACTGGCGATTGACCTTGCCCTGATACTGATGAGCACGATAAGTCTGGTTCATCTCATAGTCGGTGCCCGCCACCAGCGCGTGCTGCATCCCCAGGATTTCCGGGTTGCCCATCAGATCCCAGCTTACATATTTGGTTTTGTGGTTAAACCCGCGATTGGCATCGGCCCGACGTGTCACCACGCCGCTGGTGGCATTCACCGCCGTTACGCGCACTTCATTATTATCATATTGCCGCTGGTTCCAGCCAAGCGTTAACCGGGTGCGCCACTCATCATTAAACTGCCAGTCATAATGGGCATTCAGGGTTCTGTTATGGCCCCAGGCATGGTTAGCTTTATCATCCAGACGATCTTTGTAGCCAATATCAATCGGCTTGCCGTCGATAAACGCGGTGCCACGATCGTAGGGAATATCATAGCGATAGTCCGCATAGCTGATCAGAAAGCTGGCCTGCTCGCCGAACCACTGCAGCGATGGCGCAAGTAGTGTGTGCTCTTCAATGCCAAAGTTGCGCCAGTAATCCTGATTCTGCTTTTCGGCGATTAGCCGGAAGGCAAAACCGTTGCCCAACGGACCGGTGACATCCACCGTGCCAGCACCGCCACCCTCACTGGCATACCGTCCGGTGACGCTGGAGTGCCAGTTATACTGCGGCTTTTTACTGACCACATTGATAACGCCACCCGGATTCTGAATGCCATACAGCAGGGAAGAGGAACCTTTCAGCACCTCAACCCTTTCAGTCGTCGCATCAAAATTGAGACCCTGGCTGCTGCGGATACCATCCCGGTAAACCGACCCATCGGCGTTGCTGCCAAAACCGCGCCGTACAAAGCCATCTTCGGTGCCTGCCAGCGTGTTCGCCTCCGAGACGCCACTGACAAAGCGCATCGCATCCGCCAGTGAGCTGGCCTGAAAATCTTCCAGTTGCTGCTGCGTGACCACGCTGACCGACTGCACCTCATCAAGTCGCGCGGTGGGCATTTTGCTGGCAACGCTGGTCTCGCTGGCGCTGTAATTTCCCTCTGGACTGGCATCCGCGGTCACGGTCATATCCGGTGCGCTGTCGGTTGCTGCACTGACCTGTGGCAGCATCATGCTGCCGAAAATCGCCATGACCAGAGCAGGGTGTCGGGCCGGATATCGTGTGTCTTTGTTTTTCATTTTTTTTTCGTGTCTGTTACTGGCAGTTTCTGAAGCTAATACGCCCTGATGGCTGTCGGTCATGCAGGGCTTCCCTGGAGGTGGTCTGCAATATGCAGCGCTTTAAGCAGAGGAGAAGCACATCAGCGTTCAGACATCATGACGTTGCCCGGACGACAACACTTCTCATCTGTAATTGAGAATCATTCAAACATCAGGTAATGTAGTAGTAAACAAAATTTGAAGAGTTTTTACTACATTTTTATCGCGTCACTTTTTATAAAAAAACAGTTCAGATATGATTTTATATTGTTGATAATAATGATTATTTATTTGTTATGGGATGTGAAAATAGCGTTTAATCCCTGGCTTTTTCAGGTGAAATGTAAAGCGTAATGAGGCATTCACTACATTTTTGAGGCCTGAAATTGTCACGCCTGGATCAGACCGGGAGTGAGCATTACAGATTTGTAAGGTCAGCAGCAGGAGCAGCATGAAACAGAACAGACCCGTTAAAAACAGAGTGGATGTGGTCGCTGAACGCCTTCGTGCCCGCGAAAAACAGCTTTCTCCGCGTCTGCTGGCCGTAGCGCGCTATATCGATCAACAGCGGGAAACGGTACTGGAGAGCACCGCGCTTGAGATCGCCGTAGCGAATCACACCTCTGATGCCACTGTGATCCGCACTATTCAGGCTCTGGGTTTTAGCGGTCTGCGCGACCTCAAACAGACGCTTAAGGCCTGGTTTGGTCCCTCGCTGACTTCAGAAGATAAGATGATCACCACCGTCAGTGAGGTGACCAGCGATGTGAACAGCGCCATCGACTTTGTGCTGGATGGTCATCGTTATGCCTGTGAGGTGCTGTCGCAACCGCATAATCGGGTGGCGGTAGCGGATGCCGTCGCGCTGCTGGGCGAAGCGCGGGAAGTCGCTATCTTTGGCATTAATGCCTCGGGGATTCTTGCGGACTACAGCGTGCGGCTGCTAAACCGTATTGGTCTCCCCGCCTTCTCCCTGAATCGCGCCGGTATTGCACTGGCAGAACAAATGCTGGCGCTTCAGCGCGGCGATGTGCTGGTGATGATGGCCCAGCAGTCTGCACACCGCGAAGGCACGGCCGTGGTGCGAGAAGCAAAGCGGCTCGACATCCCGGTTATTCTGCTGACTAATGCCACCGACTCCTTTTTTGCGAGAGAAGCGGATGTGGTGATCAATGTGCCCCGTGGCGGTGAGAAGGGACGCATTCCCCTGCACGGCACGATTATGGTTTGCCTGGAGATGCTAATCCTGTCGGTGGCTTCCACGCTGCCGCAGCGCACGGTGAAAACTATGAAGCGTTTACAGGATCTCAATCGCGGGTTGAAACCCGTCAGCAAAAAGTAGTCATCATTACTGAGCCGAAGCGGTATGCCTTTCAGGTTAACCCGATTTTCCGGCTCATCTTTAAGCCAAATTTTTCGGCTTTGCGACCGCGATCGCGTCTTTTCTGCCGCCCATTTTCTGAGACGACTACGCTTACAGCTTGCTGCGCCAGTGGGTGCGGTTACGACGCTTTTTTTCTCAAAATTTTGATTTGTGCGGAGCTGCTGATGAAACCCCTTCACGCGCAATACCTTTTCTGCTGTGCGACCCTGAGCCTGTTGTCCCCGTTACCTGCTGCGGCATGGAGCGATCTCACCGTGTTTGGCGATAGCCTGAGTGATGGCGGCAACGTAGGCCGCTTTACCTACGATGGCGCGACTCATCCGCTTTATGACGAGATTCTGGCGCAGTCGCTGGGCGATACCCTGCGTCCCTCATCCCTGGGTGGTAACAACTATGCCGAGGGTGGCGCGGTTGCAGTGCCGGCGATTAATCCGCTGTTTAATACTCAGGATCAACTTGATAGCTATCTTGCGGCGCGTGGGGGACGGGCTGACCCGAACGGTCTCTACATTCACTGGATTGGTGGTAATGATCTGGCGGCGGCAGCCCTGGCGCCGCTGGCTGCACAGCAGATCGTGGATAACAGTGCCAGTGCAGCGGCCTCTCAGGTCAGCCGGTTGCTGAATGCCGGGGCCGGAACGGTGATTGTGCCGACGGTGCCGAATGTGGGAGCAACGCCTGCTTTGTTGCAGGCGATATTGCAGGTACTTGGCCCGGCTGCGCAACCCGCGACGGCGGCGCTGTTTCAGTCGCTGAGCACCACCACCACGCCTGATCGGGCCGCAAGAGAGCAGGCGATTGAAACCGCGCTAAACGAGGCGGCAGGACAGGTCTCTTCGATTCCACTTATCCGGGATGCTCTTGCGCAACAGCTGATTGCTGCCTGGCAATTACTGAGTCAGGAGGCTGCGACACTGACCGATCGTTACAATCAGGCTGAAGAGCAGGGTCTGCTGACAGCACGCGGGAACATCGCGCGGGTGGATATCAATGGCCTGTTTAATGAGGTGATTGATAATCCGCGTCTGTATGGACTCAGCAATACGGCGGGCATGGCTTGCCCGCCAGGTGTCTCATCAATGGACTGCACCTCCTCGACGCCTGGATTTTCTCAGTCACAGCAATATCTGTTCGCCGACCGGCTGCATCCCAGCCCGGCAGTGCATGCGCTGATCGCTGATTATATTGAGTCGGTGCTGAATGCGCCGCTGCAGGTGGCGGCGCTAGCTCAGGCACCGTCGATGCTGGTGGGCGATGCGCATAACACGCTCGACGGTCATCTGCAGCAGCAGCGTCAGCAGCCCGCCAGCGCTGGCGAGTTTACTGTGTTCGGCGGTTATGCCGGGCAACAGCGAGATTTTCGCGGTGACAGCCTGCCTGATGGCGATGCCACCAGCGCCACTGGCACCGTAGGTGTGGGCTATCAGCTGACCGATCACTGGCAGGCCGGCGCGATGCTTTCCGCCACCTCGCAACGCCAGGATCCTTCGTCGCGCTTTGATTACCGTTTACGCGGCAATCTGGTGGCGCTCTGGAGTCAGTTCAATTATCTCGATGGCGGATGGATTAATGCGGATGCCCATTATGCCGATCTCAACTTTGATGATATTGAGCGTCAGATCAGGCTGGGACCCGCGACACGTACTGAAAAGGGCAGCAGTGATGGCAAAGTGCTGGGAATGCGGGTACAGACCGGCTGGGATTTGCCGCTGGGTCGCTATGTCTCCACCGGCCCGATGGCAAGCTATGCGCTGGATTACACCCAGGTCGATGGGTATAAAGAAGAGGGGAACAGCAGTACTTCTATGCGCTTTGGCGACCAGACACTGCATTCCCAAATCGGCTCCGTCGGCTGGCGTATCGACAGTAAGGATTTGTTAATCAATCCCTGGGCGCAGGTCAGCTATAACCACCAGTTTGGTGATACCGACTCTGCCGTCACCGCCGGACTGAAATCGACACGCACCGCCTTTACCCGCAACAGCGGCTCGCGTGACGATAACTGGATCGATATGGCGGTCGGGGCGAGTGTGCCGATTGGCGCATCGGTCAATGCCTTTGCGGGCGTCTCAGCAGTGGCAGGCAACAGCGACACGCATCAGGTGACATGGAACGTCGGACTTAACGCCCGCTTTTAACTGCTCTGCTTTAAACTCTGTCGTCTGTCATTACGCAAAGAGGTAATGGCTGACGACATCTGAACCTGTCAGGGATTGGAGATCCCCGCATCGCGGTGTGCTAACGTAACGGCTCTGTTCAGGAGCCGGAGGGCATCATGATTGTCAGACAGGCATCGCCCGAAGAGGCGCACACGTTATGGAATATCCGTAATCTGGCTATTCGCCACGGCTGCCAGCACGTTTATCCTCCCGATGTCCTTGCCGCCTGGACGCCGGACCGCATGCCCGCCAGCTTTACTGCGATGATTCGCGTGAATCCCTTCTTCGTGATTGATGGCCCGGACGGCGTGCCGGTGGCGACAGGATCGCTTGATCTCGCTGCCGCCAGCGTCGAAGCCATTTTTACGCTGCCAGGCTTCGCCGGACAGGGAATGGCGGGCCGGATCATTGACACTATCAAAGCGGAGGCGCTGCAGCGTGGATATCGCCGCTTAACGCTTGAGTCGACGCCAAACGCCGTGAGCTTTTATGAGCAGCATGGTTTCCGGCCGCTGGGAGAAAGTCTTTATCCGTCAAAGCTGGCGGGCTGCGCGTTGCGTTGTATGGAGATGTCGATTGACCTGTAAATGCGGACCACGGCCAGGCGGGCAAAAAGTGGCAAAAGTTTCCCGTACAAAGGCTTCGCAACCCCCCGCCGGTAAGGTATAGTCCGCGTTTTTTGGAGGAATCATGCTGACTGACTCATCAACTCGTCTCAATAAATACATCAGCGAGAGCGGCATCTGCTCTCGTCGTGACGCCGATCGTTATATCGAGCAGGGCAACGTTTTCATTAACGGCAAACGCGCCTCTGTGGGCGCGCAGGTATTTGCAGGCGATGTGGTGAAAGTGAATGGTCAGCTGATCGAGCCGCGCGACGAAGACGATTTGGTGCTGATTGCCCTGAACAAGCCCGTCGGGATCATCACCACGATGGAAGAAGGCGAGCGCGATAACATCAGCGACTTCGTCAATCACAGCAAGCGCGTCTTCCCGATTGGCCGACTCGATAAAGATTCTCAGGGCCTGATTTTCCTCACCAATCATGGCGATCTGGTCAACAAGATACTGCGGGCCGGTAACAATCACGAAAAAGAGTATGTCGTGACTGTCGACAAGCCGATCACCGATGAATTTATTGCCGGGATGAGCGCAGGCGTGCCGATGCTGGGCACGGTGACCAAAAAATGCAAAGTGAAAAAGGAAGCCCCGTTTGTCTTCCGCATTACCCTGGTTCAGGGGCTGAATCGCCAGATCCGTCGTATGTGTAAGCATTTCGGCTTTGAAGTGATGAAGCTTGAGCGTACCCGCATCATGAACGTCAATCTCAAAGGGTTACCGCTGGGTGAATGGCGCGATCTCACCGACGACGAACTCGTAGAGCTGTTTAAACTGCTGGAGAACTCCTCGTCAGAAGACAAACCGGCGAAGAAAGCCAAAGCCCCGGCGAAAGCTGCCGCCGCGAGTAAGCCACAGAAGCGTGCCGCTAAACCGGCTGAAAAAGCCGATGCGAATGGTGCTTCACGCAAGCGCTTTGTGCAGCCGGGACGTAAGAAGAAAGGGCGCTAAAATCTTCCTGAGGCAGAGAGCGATATTCCCGCTCTCTGCGCTTTACCGTTTTATCACGGAATCATTCGCGATGACCGGAAGTGGGCAAACAGATCGCAGAACATCTCATCCGTTGCACGATAACCGTTAAAACCTGCCCGACGCAGCTTGCTGCCGTCGCCAAACATGTCGTAATTCCAGCCAAAGACAAAATCAGCGAAAGTCCCGTCACTCAGCGCCAGAATATCGGCCTCGACGAGTGTGTTATCTGCAGCGATGTCTCGCCACAGCGTACGATAGTCCCTGAACATCTGGCGGAAAGAGAGTGAAACGGGCGGCGCGATATCCAGCGCAAACCATTCTGCAATGACAGGCCACAGCTCGCTCCAGCGCCAGAGATCGCCGTTGTTAATATTAAACGCCTGATTGCGTGCGTCAGCGTTGCGCGCTGCCCAGATCGTGGCGTCAGCCAGCAATGCCGCATCGGTAAAATCCACCATACTGTTCCAGGTTTCCAGCGAACCCGGGAAGCGTAAAGGCAGCTGAGCTGCACGACAGATTGAAGCATAGATTGCCAGACTCAGCGCCAGATTCATGACGTTGCCTGACCGGTCACTGCCGACCACGCCGGGCCGTGGTGCGCTCCAGTGCCAGGCTTTACCCTGCTGTTGTGCGCTCAGCCAGTTCAACTGAGCGGCGTTGAATTCGGCACCGGGCACGCCGGGATCGCTTTCCCGCGCCGGCGTCTTAAATCGTCCGAGATGGGCGCCATACACTTTGTATCCCTGCATCAGGCTGACATGCTCAAGCGGAGCGATATTTTCAAGGGTTTGCACCAGATTTTGCAGCATGGCGAGATTTGGACCGACCATCGACTCCCAGTCGGCGGCATTCAGCCATGCGCTGTAAAAGATATGGGTCACATCAGTCAGTGAGGCCAGCCGTTCATGGCTCTGCTGCACGTCGCGCAAATCCACCGCGATAACCTCGGTTCCGCTTATCGCCAGGTCTGACTGATGCGTCAGCGCGGTCACCTGCCATTGATCGGCCACCAGCGCCTGGCTGAGTTGCTGGCCGATAATCCCGCTGGCCCCTGCTACCAGCGCAACCTTTTTATCCTGCGTCATTTTCATGATCATTACCCTGTTAAGAGAGAAGCCGCATTCTCACCTGCGCGTTATTCTGATTAAATCCCCTGAACCGGATATCACTTATCAGGAAAATCAATAAATGCAGAACAAACTGACTGCGATTCAGACCTTCGTCCGTGTAGCGGAAGCGGGATCCTTCTCAGCGGCGGCACGGCAAAATGGCATGAAGCAGTCGGCGGTGAGCCAGCAGATCGCTGCACTTGAGGAGGCCTTGGGCGTAGTGCTGCTACACCGAACGACGAGAAAAATGGCGCTCACGGAGCAGGGTCAGCACTATCTGCAGCAGGTCAGGCAACTGCTCAGTGCGATGGAGGAACTTGAACAGCAATTGCGGCCTGGCACGCAGCCGCTTCACGGCAAACTGCATATTCAGCTGCCGAGCGGCATAGGGCACCGGTTGATGCCGCATCTGATCGCCTTTCAGCAGGCGCATCCTGCGCTGCATCTGAATATCGCGCTTGAGGATCGTCTTTCAGACCTCATTGCGGAGGGCGTTGATGTGGCGATCCGCCTTAGCGAGTCACCGCCTGCCACGCTGGCGGCCCGTTCGCTGATCACGGTTGAAACCGTACTGGTGGCTTCCCCTGAGTGGATAGCGCAAAACGGTATGCCGGAAACGCCCGATGACTTACAGCGGCATCCTCACATACGTTTTAGCGGTATTTCGCCTGATGCGCCGCTGCAGCTGGTGTCCGGGATGACAGGTGTGTCTGTTCCCGTGAAAAGCGTGTTTCGTTCTAACAACAGTGAGGCGTTAATGCAGGCCCTTGAGGCGGGGCTGGGGATTGGCGGGTTACAGCTGCTGATTGGCGCAGATGCGCTGGCCTCCGGCAGGCTGGTACGGGTTTTACCGGACTGGCGGCTTCCCGACCGCTATCTTTATGCCGTTTTCCCGGACGCCCGTTTTATCCCTGATAAGGTTCGTAAGCTGGTGGCGGAAGTGAGTGAGCTGATACGTACAGCAGGCCAGAGCATCAGTTAACAGCATTAAGAAAAGGAATAAGTTCTGCCCTCAACCTAAGGATAGCCTGTCACCTGAGTGGGATGGTGATAGACATGGACTGATTATTTGTTGAGCCTTCCGGCTACCAGAAGCACCGGGCTCCCTATCATAGTGACGATCAGTTCAGACTGTTTCAGAACAACGACACTTTTCACCCTGATCAGGGCGTGGCAGGATAAGCGCAATCTATCAAGGAGTGTGCCTGATGTTACTGAAGGGTATGAACGATCCGCTGCTGAAAGCGTATCAGCACCCAAAATCGCGGATGATGATCAGCCGTTTCAGGGGACTGGCGGGAGATCGAAAACTCAGTGACTGGCAGGCATTCTGTATTCTGGTCACCGGCTTCACCAATTACTGGTTTGTACAGGCGGGTCACTTCACCATCAATGTTACTCTGACCAAAACCCGCCAGTTCGATTTCCTGCAGGATTTTCTGCATTTCACTGTCACGCTGGATGGATTGATTGGGGATGAACATTTTCGCACGCCTGACTTTGTGCTGCCGCATTACGATGTGCCGTATGAATTCTGTCGCTGGCGCAATAAGCGTGGCTATGACGCGTTAACTACCTATATCAGTAAACAGGGCGTGAAATCCCATAAAGGCATGTTTGTTGCCTCAGAAGGGATATCTCCGGATGAGAAGGTGATGAAATGGGAAGGGGTGGTGAACGTCTATGACAAAACCTTTTTCAGTATCGCTAACTTCAATACTACCCAGGCGTTCCTGATTAAGGACATCAGCCGGGCTATTCAGGAAGGATTACTGAAGCATCTGAGTTTTTACCGCGATCTGTTTCACTATATCTTCCCGACTCCGGCGGAAGCGCGGTTGCAGGCGCGTGATGACAGGCGCTATCTCACAAAGAAATAGCGCCTGGACCTCTCTGCTTTATTCCAGGGCGTTAACCGCTAGACGGCTGCGCACGCTGCGGTTAACTGACCTGTCACAGATTTACCACTTCATTTCGCCAGTATTCACTTTGGCGCTGAGTTCCAGTGATGCCGGCTCAGCCAGTTTCGGCCAGGCCGTATTCATGGCGGCAATCACGCCAGCTGAGGTTTTGTGCTGTGACAATGCCGTTTCAAAACTCTTCAGGTAATTCAGTGTGAAATCCACAGCCTGGGAGCCCTCAGGACGTGCCCCGAGGTAGTGACCAGGAATGACATTCGTTGCGTTCAGCGTCTTCATTTCTGTCAGGATATGACGCCATTCTGCACGGCTCTTAACGTTCTGGGTGTCAGCGGTCCAGACATGAATACCGGAAGCAAGGCCCGTACCGCCCAGAATGGTGCGCACAGAAGGGATCCATACGTAGGCAGCGTACTGCTCAGGATGACGCAGTTCCAGCACCTCGCCGTCGACGCTAAAGCGTGTCTGTTGAGTCACTTCAGGAACAAACACTTTATCCGGCGCGCCCTGCTTCATCTGAGGAACCCAGTATTTCAGTTTGGCATCATGCGTCTGCTGGATATGCTTCACGACCGCAGGCGCGGCAACCACTTTCACATCCGGCCAGGCCTTAACAATCGGTTCCAGACCAAAGTAAAAATCAGGATCGCCAGAGGTGATCACCACTTCCTTCAGCTTTTTACCGCTCTTTTTAATCATCTCCACCAGTTTCTCACCGTCCTGGGTGCTGAACTGTGCATCAAAAAGAATTGCTTCGGTTGGCCCGGAAACCAGTGTGGAAGAGACAGGGAAAATGCCTTTCTCCTGCGGATTATAGGTTTCCAGTTGCAGAGTGGCG
Source organism: Pantoea jilinensis (assembly GCF_019104105.1). NCBI lineage: Bacteria > Pseudomonadati > Pseudomonadota > Gammaproteobacteria > Enterobacterales > Erwiniaceae > Pantoea > Pantoea jilinensis. The sequence goes on from NZ_CP077748.1 coordinate 81,578, forward strand.
GCGCTAGCGGAAGCCGAAGCCAGAATTAACATCACAGGTAACAGTGTGGTTTTCATTGTGAATCCTCAGAAGTAAAGGCCCGCTTCAGGCATCTGCATCGGGCGTTGTTCAGTGTCGATGGCGCTATTCTACGCCTCTCGCCATCTGATAGAATTCCCGCAATCAGAGATGCTGAGTTTCATAATCCGGACAGGTGAACGAGATGGACAGAGTGACGGCAGCCGCTGTTTTCAACCGAATCTGTGAACTGGGTAGCCTGAGTGCCGCCTCACGTGCGCTGGGGATCTCTCGTCCGATGGTCAGCCGATATCTGGAGGAGATGGAAAGGTGGGCGGGAACACGTCTGCTGCATCGCTCTTCGCGTCGGCTGACCCTGACGCCTGCCGGTGAGGCGACCCTGCAAAAGACCCGTCAGCTGGCCCTGCTCTCAGAAGCGATCCAGCAGGAGACCACGCAGGGCGTGCCGGCGGGAACGCTTCGCATCGCCTGCGCCCACTTCACGGCGCTGCATCTTGTCGGGCCGGTGATCCCTGACTTTCTGGCACGCTATCCTGCACTGCGCATTGAGCTGGACATTAATAATCAGCCCGTGAGTCTGATCAGTGAGCGTATCGATCTCGCGATTCGTATTACGGATGCGCCAGAGCCGGGTGCTATCGCGCGCCGCCTCGGGGAATGTCGCTCTGTGCTCTGCGCCTCACCGGAATATCTGCAGAAGCATGGCATACCGCAAACCCCGGATGATCTGACACAGCACAACTGTCTTTACTACAGCCAGTTCGCCGGACAAAGCTGGCATTTCACGGCGGCGGATGGAGAGAAAATCACGGCTGCTGTTAAGGGAAACTTCAGTGCTGGCATCTCACTACTGTTGTGTGATGCAGCCATTGCACATTGTGGGATAGCAATGGTACCTGAGCAGGAAGCCCGGCGCGCACTGGAAGCGGGTAAGCTGGTGAGCTTACTGCCCGATTATGAGCCCCGGCGCATTGGCATCTGGGGACTGTATCTGTCGCGCGAGCATCAGTCTGCCGCCCTGCGGCTGATGCTGGATGAACTGCAAAGAAGTATTGGCGGTGAGAATGAACAGCGATCGTAACAGACAAAAACGGATGCCTTTATGAGTGATAACAACAATATGTACTGGAATCGCATGGTGCCAGAACTCACCGTCACTGACTTCGCCGCTTCGATGCACTTTTACACTGTGGTGCTGGGCTTTGAGGTAAGGATTCAGCGTCAGCAGCCTGACTTCGCATACCTTTGCTATGGAGAAGCACAATTGATGATTGAGCAGTTCCATCCGCAGGGCTGGAACACCGCCGGGCTGCACTGGCCGCTTGGCCGGGGCATTAATTTCCAGATCGAGGTGGACGACATTGACGCTGTATTAACGCGTTTGCAGCAGCATGCCGTGCCACTGTTTCGTGAGATGCGGGATAACCATTATGACACTGGCGAGACGATCGCCTGTCAGAGGGAGTTTTTGGTACAGGATCCGGATGGGTATCTGCTGCGCTTCAGCCAGTATCTGGAATAAGCTTTCAGATTTTATTCTGCATATAAAAGCAGAAATGCCCACCTTTGCTGTGAAAGGTGGGCATCATTTACTGTTAAAGAATTACCAGAGATTATGAGGGGTCGGAAGAACGCTGAGTAAAGTATTTCGTTCGCTGGCGAACCTCTTTTTTACGACGCAGAACCAGGCTGGTGGCGATAATCACCAGCGTTAACCCGCCGGTTGCCAGAAGCTCAGACTGATGTTTCGGATCACACAACATAATAATCAGCACTGTCACAATAAAGAGAATAGTGACCCAGGTCAGGCCCGGGAATAGCCACATGCGGTAGCTCAGGACTTCTCCCGCTTTCTCACGTTTTTTGCGCAACACCAGATGTGACGCAGCAATCACCAGATAGACCAGCAGTGCAATCGCGCCTGATGTCGCCAGCAAAAATTCAAACACGGCGCTGGGCGCCAGATAATTCGCGATGACCGCCAGAAACGCAGCCGCCGTAGAGAGCAGTACGGCAACCCAGGGTGTGCCACTGCGATTGGTGCGTGAAGCAGCGGCAGGCGCATCTTTACGGCGTGACAGCGAGTAAAGCATACGTGAAGAGGTATAGAGTGCGGAGTTGAGACAGCTGCACACCGCCATCAGCACCACCAGATCGACAATCAATCGTGCGTGCGGAATGTTCATCGCCTGTAATGCCGTCTGCCATGAACCCTGTTCAACCAGTCCTGGCGTGTTCCACGGTACCAGCGCCACCACAAAGAAAATGGAGAGCAGGTAGAACAGCGCGATACGCCAGATAACCGAATTGGTTGCCTGGGTGATCTGCTTGCCAGGATTCTTCGACTCGGCAGCCGCTATCGTGACAATTTCTGTGCCCATAAATGAGAACATGGTGGTCAGAATGGCCGCGACAACGGCGCCGATACCATTCGGCATAAAACCATGTGTGTCATAAAGATGCGACAGGCCACTGGTGTTACTGTCCGGCAGCAGACCAAATACTGCCGCACCCGCCACGCCCAGGAACAGGATGATGGCAACGACCTTGATCAGGGCAAACCAGAATTCGAACTCGCCATAATTTTTCACACTGAGCAGGTTGGTGATAGTCAGCAGTAATGTAATGGCGAAAGTGAACTGCCAGATGGCGATATCGGGGAACCAGGCATGCAGAATGGTGCCTGCCGCATTAGCCTCCAGCGGAATCACCAGCACCCAGAACCACCAGTAAAGCCAGCCGATGGTAAAACCGGCCCAGCGTCCGAGAGCTTTATCCGCATAGGTTGAGAACGAGCCGGAGTCGGGCGAGGCAACAGCCATCTCAGCCAGCATCCGCATGATCAATACGACCAGGGCACCCGCCGCTGCGTAAGAGATCAGGACCGCCGGGCCCGCTTCAGAAATTGCGTGGCCGGAGCCAACAAACAGTCCTGCGCCAATCACACCAGCAATTGAGAGCATACGCACGTGGCGCGGTTTCAGGTTTTGGGCGAGCGAATCTTCATTCGCATTCTGAGTCATCGTCATGTAAACGTCTCCAGACGGCGTCCGGCCTGTGAGACCGGACGAACGGGGATAAACTTGCGTTAACGCGCCAGCGAAATCAGGCTGGGACGACGGGATGTCCGGCAGATGCGACACAGTGATTGATCACCGTGGAGAGAATGGTCAGCGCCTGGCTGAACTGGGCATCCGGAATGGTGAGCGGGTAAAGGAAGCGGATGACATTGCCTTTGGCTCCACAGGTCAGCAGCAGCAGGCCCTGTTCCATTGCCATCTTCTGAACGGCCTGCGCGGTGCTGGCCTGATAAAACTCCATGGCTACCATCGAACCCAGCGCACGCACGTCAGCAATATCCGGATGCTTGCGCTGGTGCTCCTGCAGCTCAGCTTCAAGCCGGGCACCGAGTTCAACGGCACGCTGACAGAGCTGCTCCTCTTCAATCACATCCAGAACCGCGTGCGCTGAAGCGATAGCCAGCGGGTTTCCGGCATAGGTTCCGCCCAGCCCACCAGGCGCAGGCGCATCCATGACTTCTGCACGACCTGCGATGGCAGAGAGCGGCATCCCGCCAGCCAGGCTTTTGGCCATCGTGATGATATCGGCCTTCACCGGATAGTGTTCCATGGCAAATAGCTTGCCGGTGCGGGCAAATCCGCTCTGCACTTCATCTGCAATCAGCAGAATGCCGTGACGGTCAGCCAGTTCGCGCAGCTGCACCATAAACTCTGCCGGTGCCGCATGGAAACCACCTTCGCCCTGTACCGGCTCCAGCACGATTGCGGCGACGTCATGCGGTGCAATGTCCTGAGAGAAAATTTCGTCGAGGCTGGTCAGCGCGGCCTCAATGCTGATTCCCTGAACCGCGCTGGGATAGCGTGCATGAAACACCGACGGCGGCATCGGGCCGAAATCGCGTTTATAAGGCGCCACTTTCCCGGTCATCGCCATGGTCATAAAGGTACGGCCATGGAACGCGTTACCAAAGGTGATGATGCCGTGACGGCGGGTAAAGGCACGCGCCACTTTCACCGCATTTTCTACGGCTTCCGCGCCGGTTGTGAAGAAGGCGGTTTTCGCCGGCCCAGCGATTGGCACCCGCTGATTAATGCGCTCGGCAAGTGCGATGTAACTTTCATAAGGCGTGATCTGGAAGGCCGTATGAGTAAACTTTGTTAACTGTTCGGCAATCGCCTGTTCAATGCGTGGATGGCGGTGGCCGGTGTTCAGCACTGCGATGCCGCCCGCAAAGTCGATCCAGCTGTTACCGTCCTGATCCCATAAGGTGGCGTTCTCTGCCCGGGCAACGTACCAGTCGCATAGCGTACCGATACCTTTGGGAAGAGCCTGTGCTTTGCGCTGCTGCATCAGGTTATTTTTTTCGCTCATTTATTCCACCTCGTTAATATGCGTGTTTACAATTCCCGACAAACACGTTTATTTATGCCTGAGGCGCGGTGAGTTGCCAGAGCCAATTGTGAGAGGAAAGGTGGAGCCAATTGCGACTGTTGTACGCAGATCATCTATTAGCACGGTTACAGTTTCTAAGAACGGGCTCATTACATCAGAGGCTGCTGAATTGTATGCAGGCCGCGATCATAGAAGAGGTATTCCCGCGCGGAAGCCGCTTGCCGCCAACACGCGATCTGGCGCGGGAACTGGGTGTGTCGCGAAATACCGTTATGCATGTCTATGAGAGCCTGATGGCGCAGGGTTATGTCACGGCGCGAACCGGCAGCGGCACCTGGATTGCCGAGACGCTGCCGGAAAACTGTCTGCAGAGCGATGCGATTGCCGATCTTCATGCTGTGAAAGCGCAACGACCGGCGACGTTGTCAAAGCGGGGTGCCACGCTACTCGGTCATGCAACCGCATCACCGTATCAATGGGGCGCATTTGTTCCTGGCGCACCGGATGTCACTGAATTCCCCCACAAGCTATTCAGTCAGATTCAGGCGCGACTGAACCGCGAACCTGACGTTCACCGTCTGGTTTACAGCAGCGGCGGTGGCTGTCCCGATTTGCGCCATGCGCTGGTGGATTATCTGAGGGTTGCACGATCAGTGCGAGCCGATGCTGATCAGATTCTGATTACGGAAGGCGTTCATCAGGCGGTTGATCTGGTGACGCGGGTGCTCTGCGATCCGGGCGATCGGGTCTGGATGGAGGAGCCGGGCTACTGGGGAACACGGAATCTGTTGCGTATGAATGGCCTGAAAATTCGCGCGATGCCCGTGGACGAGCAGGGCCTGGTGCCGGACAGCGGGCCGCCACCCAAAATGGTGTTTGTGACCCCGTCGCACCAGTATCCACTGGGCGTTCATCTCAGTCTGGCCCGTCGTCAGGCATTGCTCTCTCTGGCACGCCGTCATCAGAGCTGGATTGTTGAAGATGATTACGACAGTGAATTTCGATTTTCGGGACAGCCACACCCTTCACTGCAGGGTCTGGAAGCAGATGCACCGGTTATTTACATGGGTACGTTCAGCAAAACGCTCTATCCCGCGCTGCGTATCGGCTATCTGGTGGTGCCGAAACCGCTGGCGCAGCCATTGCGCATTGCGGCGGCGGAGCTCTATCGCGGTGGGCATCTGTTGATTCAGCGGGCGCTGGCGGAGTTTATCCGGCTGGGTCATTACATGGAGCATATCCGCCGCATGCGGCTGCTTTATCGTCAGCGCCGACAGTTCCTCTGCCGGCTTATCGAGCGCTATCTGGGGCCTGCTTTTTTACCGGCATTCAACCATGAAGCAGGTTTGCATCTGGTGATGCCGCTGCCAGCCGGTGCTGATGACGTGGCGATAGCCGCAGAGGCACTTAAGCGCGGGGTCAAGGTGAGGCCGCTTTCGCAATATTATATGCACCCACAGGAGGAGCGTGGATTACTGCTGGGCTACGCCTGTGTTAATGAGCGGCAGTGTCAGGATGCGTTTGGCACCCTTAAAGCCTGTCTGGCGTCTGCCGGTATTGAATTCACTCCACAGCGCTAGCGGGTTCAGGGCCTGATTTTAATGGCGGCGATTTTACCGTTGCCGCTGTGCTAACGCATTGACATTTAATCAGACTCACCGAGAATACATCTCTTTGCGTCCCGACCAGACAATACTGGAGTTCATCATCGTCTTTAATCTCTTTTCTGCACAGGCCAGAACCGCTGTTAAGCGAGGCGCCGCGCTCGCTGCGGCGTTGTTGCTGGTCAGTTGCGCATCTGAGCCGCCGAAATCGCTGGTGACGCCTTTTCCGCCCGTAACAAAACAGCCGCTACCTGCAGGCAAGCCAGACCGTCCTGAGGTGCATGAACCGGTACGGGGCGTCTGGTTAGCCACGGTATCGCGTCTTGACTGGCCACCGGTAGCGTCGGTGAATGGCAGCCGTCCGGCGGCAGAGCGTATTCGCCTGCAGCAGCAATCACTGACCGACAAGCTGGATAAGCTGAAAAGCCTGGGGATTAACACGGTGTTTTTCCAGGTCAAGCCCGATGCTACCGCGCTCTGGCCCTCAAAAATCCTGCCCTGGTCCGATATGCTGACCGGCAAAATCGGTGACGATCCTGGCTATGATCCGCTGCAGTTTATGCTGGATGAGGCACATAAGCGCGGTATCAAAGTCCATGCCTGGTTCAACCCTTACCGGGTATCGGTGAACACTAAACCCTCCACCGTGAGCGAACTGAACCGCACACTGTCACTTAATCCGGCCAGTGTTTTTGTATTGCATCGCGACTGGATCCGCACCGCTGGCGATCGCTATGTGCTCGATCCGGGTATTCCTGAGGTGCGTGACTGGATTACCAGCATTGTGGCCGAGGTTGTCGCGCGCTATCCCATCGACGGTGTGCAGTTCGATGACTACTTCTATTCCGAATCTGCGGGTTCGCTGCTCAATGATAATCAGACTTTCAGCCGTTATGGCCAGGGTTTTGCCAGTAAAGCAGACTGGCGGCGTCACAATACGCAGCAGCTGATTGAGCAGGTATCTCGCACCATTAAGCAGCTGAAGCCGGAGGTTGAGTTTGGTGTCAGCCCGGCGGGCGTCTGGCGCAATCTTTCACACGATCCCGCCGGTTCCGATACCCGCGGCGCGGCGGCTTATGACGAAGCCTTTGCGGATACCCGCCGCTGGGTTCAGCAGGGTTTGCTGGATTACATTGCGCCCCAGCTGTACTGGCCATTTTCCCGTCAGGCTGCCCGTTACGACGTGCTGGCAAACTGGTGGGCAGAGGTGGTGAAACCCACTAAAACCCGGCTCTATATTGGTCTGGCGCTCTACAAAGTGGGGGAACCTTCAAAAATTGAGCCTGACTGGACGCTTCAGGGTGGTGTGCCAGAGCTGAAAAAACAGCTCAATCTCAATGAATCGAACCCAAATATCAACGGCACCATTCTGTTCAGAGAGAACTATCTGAATCAGCCACAGACTCAGCAGGCGGTGAGCTATCTTAAAAGCCGCTGGGGAGGCTGAAAAAGGCCACATCAGCATGACCAGTGCGGTTATGTTTTTCCCTGTGACTGACTGCTATTCCTGCGCTATATAACAGTTTCTATTCCATCTGTTTTCTTTCGATTCCCGGCTATTCCGTATATTCACGTGATAGCTGGCGAATCGCATAAAAAACAGGTAATTGATGAGTTTTTGTATTCCGCAGTATTCCAGGTGTTTCTCTTCACTTACTCTTTTTACGTGTACATAATGATGTACATAATTCCCAACCTCCAAAGAATCTATAGCACTCTCAGATGCTGCCCTGAGTTCAATGCCGGGCAAGGAATATGAAAAAGTTCAGGTGAAAACGGATCGCGACGGATTATCTGTCCGGATATCACGTAAAGGCCGAATGATGATTCAATACCGTTATCGCTGGAATGGGCAGGATGAACGTGTCGATATCGGCACCTATGCCCATCGAATACGTGATCAGTTCGTGGCGGGAAAATAGGTCGTCGAAAACAAGAGTGATTATCAGCAGGCATTGCGATCATTTGAACTGCACCTTTTTCCACAACCATGCTGTGTTCCCCATGAGAATGCGCCAGTCAGTATGTGGTCAGACGTACTGGAACTTAAATGATCTGCGCCGCACTGACTTGTTATGGTGGATACGAGTTACGGTGAGGGTGACTCTCGATGCGGGCGCAATCTTCGTGATAGTGCAGGATGTCGCAGGTGCGAAACGTCAGACGGCTGCGGCGTACCGGTACCGGGAATATCTGAACCCGTCTTCAGATAATAAAAAACCCCGCAGGGCGGGATTCATTGTTTATCTTTATCGCGATTATCCTGCTCCTGCTTCCATTCAAGGCCGCACTTTCTGCAGGACCATTTCCGATCCGGCTCTTTTTGGGGGCCCGGATAGTTGCAGAAAGGACATGTTCTCGGTTTGTAGGCTATTTTCATTACTCCTTCTGTTATACAGAGTCTGGTTTTCCAGGGAAGTTCATCTTCTGATAACCCCGAAAATTTAGCCGCGCAGACGTTAAAAAGTGTCTCAGTGAGCAGCCTTTGATGATTTACCTGTTTCGTAATTTCGTCTTTTTCCAATCATCCTAATGTAGAAGTCATAAAGCTCTTTGCGCATGTGCTGCTTCATTTCATCAGGTAATGGCTCCTGCGACTTCTTCCACTCATCCAGTTCTGGCTTACAGGTAACATAGGCCTCATCAACGATTTCTTTTGGCGGAACTTCCGACTTAATGAATGGGATAGTGTGTTCATTCAGGCATTTTACTTCTGGCGTTTCGAACGACCGGTCATCCGCTATTACCATCATGGAAAGTAACATTCCGGATAAGAAAAGCCATCTCACTGTTTTTCTCCTTTGATAGATTGTGCAAGTGCCACCCGGATACTACAGCCCAACACTCGTGTAATACTTACTACACGTCTGAATCTAAGTTAATCCTGTCGCGTTCGTCTATACTTCATTCCCCTACATTTCCACTAATTACGCTTAACCCCATAGTCATAAAGAAGCTGCATCAGAACTATGCGCGGCATCTCTTTACTGGATATTCTGAAAGTATTCCTGAGTACAGAGACAATAGTAGCGCTGGAAAGCAGATTGCCTTTGTAATAAATAGACAACTTCTTACCAATGTTCTGCTTTGTGTTGACAAAGAGTTTTTTTCCACACTCATTTCTTAGTGTGAAATCAACATTTTCAGAATCAACCTCATCATTCGGCACGTAACTTATTGATTTTATACATCCTGGTGAGTATGTTTCCTTTGTACCATTTACTTCAAATATAAAACTACCGGGCCCGGCGACAGAGGCAAAAGGAGAGAGCAGGGCAGCGAGAAAAAGCGCGGATTTAAGCATGCAATATCCCCATTCGTAGCATTAAAAAATCATTATAAAACCATGAAGCTTAATGTGCACCTGCCATGCATTCTGGCTGATATCAGGTAGCAAAAAGTCCGGCTCATCTGTCAGCTGAATCAGTCATAACCGGTCTTATTCCGACCGCGCCCTTGCCTGTTAAAAATGTCCATCATTTCCGCCACCATGAGTGTGACCAGTATCAGGCCTGATGTCGTTTAAATACCTGTCCGTGCCCGCGATTAAAAAGCTGCTGCAGGTCTTACGCTCAGGCCACCACAGGCTCCGAGTTGTGCGATTTTGCCAGCCAGAATTTAACCAGAAAAGGAGTTCGGACGGGGGCAGCAAACGTTTTTCTTTCTTATGAGACTAAGCAGTTTACATTGGTATGAACGATTGGTCCGGTACCATTGAGGACATAATGGTACCGGCAGAGGATTTATTAAGAAACAAATGCTGATGCATCTATACTTAGTGTGTAAATATCAGCAGGTATGACCTGCTCCCCGTTGATTGAAGACGTCTGCATGGCCTCAGACAAAGATGACCTGTATAAATCAAGAAGATCTTGAGTTAGGGTTGATTTAGCCTTGAGATCTTCCTCATTAAACATAGATAAGTAGCCAAGGCATTTACCTGAAGCACCAACTTTATCAGTGCTTTTTTCTGCACCAATAACAGTCAAAGAAGTAATCATCATTGAAATAAAAGTTAAAGCTGGCGTTAATCTTTTCATTACTTAAAATCCATTTAGATTAATTGGTGCTTCTATCATGCGCGTGGAAGACTTGGCCACTTCTTGTAAGCGAAAACGTAGAGCATGATGAAATGGATACCTGGGAAGGAAAGCAACAGCGCCATCTTCCATCCGAAACCAGCTTTCTGAGCCATGCGGAAGCATGGGATAAACATCAGAAACCAGATGATCAATGATAGGGCTGCGAGAGGGTTTGGTTGTTCCATTGAGCGTTCTCCTTGAGTTACATACTTATGGTATCGACTGCCGGCCTAATCATTCACTGGGAATGAACACCGCTTATTGCTTGCGCATCAAATCAATCTGAGCAAGCAGGCGCTGTAATGTGTGAATGTTTTTGTGAAGCAGGTATTGCATTTCAACATCCCAGTCAGGGCATGTAGCAAGATCGGCATTGCACAGTTTTATGACAAAGTGAATTGCAGCTATTTCGTCCCGGCGGCAGTTTTCAGCTATTAAACGGAGTTGAGCATCACTAAGTGTTCCATGTGGCGTTTCAGCCCAGGCTTTTTTAAAGTGCCGGTAAATAGTATCAACTGACATGATCATCATTCACAAGAGTCACTCAGGCATGTTATTGATTATCGGCATACTGGCTGCAAACTTTAACTTTTCTTTTGCATATTCACTCTTTCAGCATAATAAAAAAAGCCCAGCGGAGTGGGCTTTGAGTACGGATTCCATACTATTAATCAGTGTCGCTTCTCATAATGGTTGCCGGTACGAGCATTTATATACTTACCATATTTATGAGAAGAGCCATGTCCGCCTGCATAATGACCACCGCGTGCAAAACTGACAGATGGTGCCAGGAGAGCCAGAGAGATTAGAGCCACGATTGTTTTTTTCATTTATGATTTTTAAACCTTGCCATATGGGAATACCCCATTGGCAATATACGCTTAAGTTTTGGAATAGGAATCCTGATAAAAAAACAGGTCTTTTCGCAGTGACTGGAATTTGTGAATGCTCAAATGATGAGCCGGAATCGATGGTGTAAAGTGTCTGGTTCTGGCAGATAAAACGGAAATGCAGAGCCGAAAAATGCGTATGATAATTAAACGCAGATAGCTGGCTGGTTCAATTAAAGACTTAGTTATAAAAGGAATTATTTGGCATGGATTACGGCTATTGGTTCACTGTAATTGCAATTTTTGTCACTGGGCTTGTAATGGTTATGCAAGCAATCAGTTATTACCGAACTGGTGTCTACACCAAGACTTTCAAAGGCACGTCCAGATGCGAGCTTATCAAGAGGGCTGACCGGCCTCACGCATACTGGTTCAATCTTAGCTTGCATATGCTCGCTGGTGTTGGAGGGGTTTACTTCAGTCTATGGTTTTTGCAATTCGATCCAACAGTGAAGGAGTGGTATGAGGCTCTTATAGAGTCCCTGTCGCACCGAATTTTGATGTTATTTTCTTAAAACCCGACCCGCTCCGGCAGGTTTTTTATGCCCGTAAATTGAGGTTCCTATGGATGTTAATGCTTACCGTGTAGCCGTGCGGCTGGCGCTGGATGACCAGATTACGCGCAACCTGCTGCAGGTGAGCCGTGATGCGATTGAACTGAAAAAGAAGTTCCTCACCATCACCAGGAACATTAAAGCACTGACCAGTGCGGCACGCGAGGCGACATCTGCGCTGCGGGCACTCAATCGCTCCCTCAATAATATGTTCTCTGGTGCGTCACGCGGCGCGCGTGAGTATGCCGGTGCCATCCGCGAGATTGCTGACCAGACACAGCGCATCAACCGGGCCTCCCGTAATGTGCCACTGCTGGCGGGCAGCTACGGTGCAGCCATAACGTTGCCCGTTCGGGCTGCTGCTGGTGCCGCGGCTGCAGGGGGCAGCAGTGGATATGGGAACCATGGCGGAGGACCTGCGCTGCCTCCTCCTGCAGGAAACAGTCGCTGGTGGCATGGCTGGAATAACGGCGTCCCTCCTGGTGGATGGGGTGGCTCTGGCCACGGCGGTGGTAATGGCCGGCCACCAGGTGGAGGCTCATATTCAGCCGGTATGACCAATCTGGCCACCGGCTATCTGGGCTTCAGCATGCTGAAGGGTTTTGTTGACGAGGCTGCCCGGTACCAGACCATGACTAAGAAGTTCAGACAGTTCGGCATGAGTCAGGCGACCACAGAGGAAGCAATGCATTTTGCCGAAACCACGTGGGTCCGTGGCTCATCGGCTACTGACATGCTGAAGTATCTGGTGGAGGCGCAGGGCGTATTCAGCGAATCCGGCATGAAGTCTGTGGAGGAGCAGCTGCGCGCGGCGAAACTGGCTGCCCCCGTGCTGGCCCGTATCACATTCGCCTCACGCGTTCTGGATGAGCACCAGCGCGAAGCCACGGTTGCGAAGCAGATGGATATGCTGCGCTTTACTGAGACCGCGGGCGGCCTGAAAAGCCCTGAGCGGATTAACCGACTCATTGACGCTGCCTTCCGCGCAATCCAGTCCTCCGGGGGCAATGTCGATTTCACCCAGTACCGTCAGTTTATGGCCAAAGCCGGCACTGCTGCGTTCGGTCTGAGCAATAAAGCGTTGTTTGCCGAGCTTGAGCCGATTATCGGCGAGCTTAAGGGCAGCTCAGCGGGTGATGCGCTGATGACCGCTTACAACCGGTTAAACGGCATTATCAAATTACCTAATCAGGTCACGCATGACCTCATGAAAATGGGTATATGGGATGCCAGCAAAATTGAGCTCAACGGCCTGGAAGGCATAAAGCGCTTCCGTGGCAACCCGCTTATCAATGCTCAGCTCTTCAGCCAGTCGCCGGTTGAATACTATGAAAACGTCATCCTGCCCATCTATCGCCGTAATCATTGCACAGAAGAACAGAAGCAGCGTGAGAATGCCCTGATATTTGGGCGGACTGGCGGCAAGATGTTTAACCTTATTGACAAACAGCTTGAGACTATCCATCACCGTACCGACGCCTATGGCATCGTACGGTGACTGAATGACGCTTATGGTGTGGTCGGCGGCACCTATAACGGTAAGAAAATCGACTTTCAGAAAAAGTGGGAGAACCTGCAGCTGGTGATGGGCAGGGATGGCGGCATGCTGGACACCTTCACACAGGGGCTGGATAACGATGCTGATTATCTGGTTTTCCATGTATTGTTATAAGCCAGAAATTGACTAAGAAGGAGTAAGACTTGTCACGCGATATCGGTATTTACATAGCTAAAAAAAACTTCCCTCCTACTTCTCTTCTTAGGGATTCAATCATTCATGCAGGGTTTCCCTGCGTACTGGATGATGAATTTGATCCTTTAACGTTCAGCGGCTTCTTACCTTGCCCTGTTAATGGTTCAATTTCAGGTTTCGAGTATTATGTACATGTAGTGGATAATGATGGTGAACTTAATGAGTTAAATGCTACCTTCGTTCCGGATTTAGCAATTGTTTTATCAACAGGCAGATATGAACTTGAGTGGGTCTCTGCCTTAGCGACGGCATCCTGTATTGCAAGTCTTGCAGGAGGGCTTGTAGTTGATTATTTAACTGGTAATCAATACTTTGCTGATGATGCGGTTAAATGGGCTAAAGCTGAGGTATCGAAAATACAATAGTAGACTGTTAGGGTTCAGTCTTTCGTAACCTGCTACCAATGGCACTGTCAGTTCACGCTGTTATCGCTGGAATCTACGCCGAGATTGCTACTGTTTCCACCATTGTTAGCAGAGCCGCTATTCTGGCAACCTACATACCCTCCAATAGCACCTGGAACTCCGCCATAAACAGCCCCTTCAGCAGCCCCGGCACCCGCGCCTGCTACTACCCCTCCAGGGCCGCCAGCGAGGCCCGTGACACCGCCACGGATAGCACCGGCCACAGCACCACCCGTTGCACCGTTAACACCCCCCTTTAATCGCGGCGTTGGTGCAGTTTGAGCCTTCGTAACCTGAGTTAGCATTACCGCCAGAGACGATATTACTTTCATTTTCGGTCAGTTCTCTAAGCATGTCATTTATCCTCTTCTTGAAACTAATTTTGTTACTATCACGTTTGAGATAATTACTGCTACAGCAACTATTAATGAAATGGATAAAGAAGGATGTGAAACGTAAAAAGCACTTTTCGAAATGAACTTAACAATTACAGCTGTAATCGCAACGCAAAAAATTAAAGTAAGTATCTCTCTTAGATAACTGATTTCATAGTCAAGTCCTCATATTCGCGTAAATAGTATTAACAAAAAGATTACATATAAAGAGTAATTAGTTGACAATATGGCGACGTTTTGAAAGAAATGCATACAAAATGTTAACGGTATTTTTTGGAAAGCTTAGTGAAAAATCTTTTACAGCGTTGATTTTTATGGTTATTTATTAAATTTAATTCCAGGCTGGCCCCGTCTTTCTGGAAAGTGTCACAATATTTTTTGTAATCATGATGACGGGAGATTATCAAATGCGGTTCATATTAACTGAATCTTTCAGGAACTATGAATGTCCGCTCTAAATCAAAAGCGAGCGTTTCCGAAGTGAAGTTTTGTTGCTCTTACAGACTGCAATCATGCGCTTTCAAAAGACTTATGTCATACATGGCTAATTGAAACGATTATACCAAAGCCGATCAACAGCAGGCTGAATGAATACTTTTGGATTCGCTGCAAATGACGGCTTTTCCAAAAAGCGGCCATACAAAACGATTACTCCCGCCGAATCACCTCTAATGATTTTGTAGATGCGCAGAGAAAAAATTTATGGGTAAGGTAAATTGTCCGCTTCTCGCTCTTTGCAGACTAAAGCAGTAGTAAAATTTGCGACGGAATAAATAACCTGCAAGCCATCTATTGATTCTGCGGGGTGGGTTTTGCGTTGGTAAGCCATCATTGGAGCGGCAATTTAACGGAAGGCATAAAAAAACCCGCGTTACACGGGCGTAAAGTTGTTCAATTGGGGCAAACCATCTATCAGCCCTGGCTGATAACACGGAGGATACACATAACGCCATTATTAGGAAATAGACGTTCAACAATTTATTTCGATTGACTCAGGTTGCAAAGTCAGCTTCGGATATCATGCCTTTAGGATGGCCTCATAACGACCGTCAGATAAAAATTCAGCGCCATCAGACCCTTTACAAATCTGTTGTAAGCTTCGCCTTGATCAAACCTGCCAACTGCAATTACTGTTTATCCATACAGTATTAATCAAAGGGGGAATTATCATGCCACGCGACTACGAAATCATGATGGCTTTCAGGCAGGCGATTAAGCGCGATGCTGAAGGCCGATTCACCATCAGCACACTCGACTTTGTAAAAGAGCCTGGCCAGATGAACTGGCATTACACACTTAACTCTGCGAATAAGTGGATAGAGACACACACGACACCGGCATATGAAACTGGGCGTGATGCTTGGTGACTTCTTCAGCCAGGGGTGGCTCAGCTAAGTCTGTTTGACGAATATCAGCCGCAGGCGAATAGCGAAGCTCTGATGCGGGTGATTGATGGGCTCAACCAGAGCGGCAAGGCCAGTCTTTTTTTTGCAGGGCAGGGTATCCAGAAATCCTGGTCAATGAAGCGGGATATGCTTTCACCGGCATATATCACAAGGGTTTCGGACCTGCCGGTGGTGTGATGATTATTTCGCATTTTCACGTGTAGTGGCATGGAGATACGCAATAGTTTATTACTGCCAAAACAGGGTGGCTCAATCTGTTTGTGGCTTTCGCCCTCTGTCATGCTTGGTTCACTGGTCCAATTATCGCGCATCATGAGACAGTCGACGGACCGGGGCGTAAGGGGATCATTTTGCCGGGAAACATTACTGCCACGATTGAAACGGCAAATGATCCGTAAGGTTTACAATCTAAATCTGGTGACTTCGCCATAGATTTCAAAAGTGTACATAGACATGTACATGATAAAAATCAGTTACAAAAGCCCGCCCAAAAACCCTCGAATTACCAAGCATGTATGCGCTGTGCTGTTATAGTTGCGCTTTATATGGGAGGAACCATGAGCGAACTGATTGATATTTTTACAAGTCATAAAAGTGAACGCAGTTTCACTGAGCAACCTGTCGATGAAGCGGTACTGGATCGTATAATTAGTACCGCTTACCGCGCACCCACATCAGTAAACTCGCAGCAGGTTTCTGTTGTCATTACCCGTGATGCCGGACGTCGTGCCGAGATCGCTGCCATCGCGGGCGGTCAGCCGTGGATCGCCAAAGCACCCGTGTTTATCACCTTTGTGCTGGATATGCATAAATCAGCGGTCGGCATGGCCGCTGTCGATCAGCAGCAGATCGCTCATCAGAGTATTGAGAGTATCGTATCGGGTTCAACCGATATCGGCATTGCGCTGGGGTCAGTGATGGCCGCGGCACGTGCAGAAGGTCTGGGCATTGTGCCGATTGGTGGTATCCGTCGCGATCCGCAGGCAATGATCTCACTGCTCAATCTTCCACCGATGACCTTCCCGGTTGCCGGCGTGGTAATCGGTCACGTTGACCAGCCCGCTCACCAGAAACCACGTCTGCCGCTGGCCACTTTCCGCCACGATGAGACCTACCAGACTCAGGGTCTGGAGCAGCAGATTGCGGCTTATAATGAAGAAATGGTTCAGCACTGGAAAAACATCGGACGTGATGACGGTGAGAGCTGGAGCGAGAGCGTCAGCGGTTATTACAAGAACATCTATTTCCCGGCTGTACTGCCCGCACTGCTGAAGCAGGGTTTCGGCACAGATAAATAATTTACTCTTTGTTGAGTGAAACGCAGGGCCACTCGCACACCGTTGCGGGTGGCCTTTTTCATTTTGTTACTATAACGAAATGTGACTTTCCAGGTTGTAACACATAATTTCCCTGTTAACCGAAGCGCAACTGCCTTTAACACTTACTTTCCAGGGAAATTACATGTCTCAGCGTTCACTTTATGCGCTCTGTTTAATGAGCTTTTTTCTGGCCGATGTCCGCGATGGTCTGGGGCCCTTTCTGGGGATATTTTTAACGGAACGACACTGGCGACCAGACGAAATTGGTCTGGTGATGACCTGTGGCGGAATAGCCGGATTACTTGCCACCCTGCCTGCGGGCATCGCTGCCGATGCAACCCGCCATAAAAAAATGATTGTGCTGCTTGGCTGCCTTGTCATCACCGTTGCCACGCTGCTGCTGTGGTACAGCAATCAGACATGGACGGCGATGGTCTCACAAATCGTGGCAGGTATTGCGGCGGCCTTCATCGGCCCGACCGTTGCGGGAATTACCCTGGGTCTGACCGGTCAGCGTGGTTTTAACCATCAGATGGGACGCAACGAAGCCTTTAACCATGGCGGTAATACCATTGCTGCACTGCTGGCGGGTTTCTCAGCGTGGTACTGGGGAATGGGGGCGGTTTTTATTCTGATGACCGTGATGGCGGTTTTCGCAGCCTTCGCAACGCTGGCGATTCGCGGTGACGAAATCGATAACGATGTGGCGCGTGGATATGAAAAACAGGAAGAGCGACAGCCTGCGCTCAACTTATCGATGCTGATACGTAAACCCGCGCTCATGATAGCTGGCGTGACGTTACTGCTGTTTCATCTTGCCAATGCCGCGTTGCTGCCAATGCTGAGCATGCGCGTTGCTTCGGCTGGGGGCCAGGCGGCAGTAAGTCCGGGGCTGTATGCGGCGGCAACGGTGGTGATTTCACAACTGGTAATGATCCCGGTTGCGCTGTGGGTGTCAAAGCGCGTTGAAACGCAGGGTTATCGTCTTTTCATTATGGTTGCGCTGATGATTTTACCGCTGCGCGCGGTAATTGCGGCAGGTTTTGCCGAGCCGATTTTTGTTATTCCGGTTCAGGTGCTGGATGGTATTGCGGCTGGAATTCTCGGTGTGGCGGTGCCTGGCTACATTGTTACGTTGATGCGCGGCACGGGGCATGTTAACGCCGGGCAGAGCGTCATTATGCTGATGCAGGGTGTAGGTGCTGCGTTGAGTCCTGCCATGACCGGCATGATCGCCGCACGTTATTCCTATAGCACGGCGTTTGCGGTACTAGGAGCGATAGCGCTGGCCGCGCTGATTTTATGGTGGCGTACCGGCAGTTCACCCGCCACCCGTCTTGCCTGATCGGGCACAAAAAAGGCTGCCCGTTGGGCAGCCTCTCCTGGCAAATCCGTTTGCGACCATCCGTTATTTATACAGTTCTGCGGTCATGTGAACACGGTTATTGGTGTTCGCTTCCGTAATTTTGTACTGCGCGCCCTGTTCCTGAGCCTGAGCAGCGATTTTAGATTCTGCGCCATCCAGTGTGGATGAGGTCACAGAAACAGTCTCAGCAAAGCTGCCAAACGAGATCATTGAGAGTGCAGCGATAGCGGCGATAGAGAGTGCTTTTACGTTTTTCATGGTCATATTCCTGAGTGATGAATGGGGAGGTTGTCTGCCTCCGATGGGAATAATAATAACTCAGGTTATCATATCGTTATTAACTATTAGTGCGGAAATGGTGATCATGCTAATTGTTTGTCTGTGAGTCAGAAAGCTCCCGTGCCGTTTCCATGATTAACGTCCTGAACCAGCGATGGGCTGGATCGCTGCGATAACGTGTATGCCAGCCCATTTCCACAGGAAACGTGCCGAGATCGACAGGTGCGGGAACAATTTTGAGTCGCGGATCCCGGGAAAGGTGCTGACAGATCAGACGTGGCAGGGTGGCGCAATAGTCTGTGACTGCAATCATTTCTGGCACGGCGAGAAAATGTGTCACGGATACGGCAACCTGACGACGCAGACCGCGCTGTTCAAGCGCCTGATACAATCCTGCACGCATACGGCCAGGTGGCAGAACATTGACGTGTTTAAGCTGCTCATACTGTTCGGCACTGAAGCTATCGCCTGCAAACGGATGATCTGCGCGTAATACACAGGCCAGACTCTCATTCATCAGGTGCTGCACCACCAGATTATCGGGAGGATCAACGATTCGACCCAGCACCATATCGGTGTTGCCGGAAATTACGCCGGTTTCGGTGACGTCATTGCCAAAAGGGGTGAGGCGAAGCCTGACATTAGGTGCTGAAGTCCGCAGGCGAGCCACAATGGCAGGCATCATGATGAATTCAACGTAGCTATTCGGTGCGAGAGTAAATAGCCGTGTGGCATGCAGGGGATCAAAATCCTGCTGGCCCAGAATCACTTTATCGATGGATGACAACGCCGATCCAACCACCTGAGCCAGCTGTTCGGCTTTTGGCGTCGGGCGCATCCCATAACGTTCACGAATGAATAGCGGATCGTTGAGTGTCTCACGAAGCCGGTTCAATGCATTAGATAGCGCCGGCTGGGTGATACCCAGTCGTTCTGCTGCGCGAGTAACGTTACGCTCTTCCATCATGACCAGCAAAACTGGCAGTAAATTCAAATCGTATTTCATTGAGCTATAATGCTATGTGAATAGCTGAAATTGAAGAGATAAATTTCATAAATATTCTTAAGCCCGCCATGATTAATGGGTCAACGCCGTGACTGGCGGCTTACACGCAGATTTTGAATATTCTTACACCTGAAACCGACTGACTGTTATATGGAGCGTAAATGAAAATTTTAATGGTTTTGACCTCGCATGATGAGTTGGGTACCACCGGCAAGAAGACCGGTTTCTGGCTGGAAGAACTTGCCGCGCCTTACTATGCCTTTCTTGATGCGGGTGCTGACATTACGCTGGCGTCGCCAAAAGGCGGACAGCCGCCACTTGATCCAAAAAGTGATGAGCCCGATTCTCAGACCGATGAGACCCGTCGCTTCCATGCTGATTCTGCTGCTCAGGCTGCGCTGGCTTCGACTGTCAGACTTGATACGGTGAACCAGGATGCATTTGATGCCGTCTTCTATCCTGGCGGTCATGGACCGTTGTGGGATCTGGCAAATGACAAACACTCCATTTCATTGATCGAACAAACGCTGCAGGCTGGCAAACCGGTTGCACTGGTTTGTCATGCTCCCGGTGTCCTGCGTGATGTGAAAAATGCGGATGGCACGCCTCTGGTTAAAGGCAAAAAAGTTACTGGCTTCACAAACAGTGAAGAAGAGGGCGTTGGCCTGACGGACGTAGTACCGTTCCTGGTAGAAGATGCATTAAAACAGAATGGCGGTATCTACTCACGTGGCGATGACTGGCAGTCCTACACGGTTCAGGATGGCCTGCTGATTACTGGTCAGAATCCGAGTTCATCGGCTGAGACCGCAAAAGTGTTGCTGGCAAACCTGAAAAAATAAAGCAGGTTTTGGCATACACTGGTTGAGGGGCGCCTGCGGGCGCCTTTTTTATTACCGCCGTGCGTGGAAAATAAATAGTGACCTGCTGAATTATTTATATCGAATAGATTAGGCTTCAATTATTCTTAACCTTTAGAGGAAATCTGCGGGCTTGTGCAGAGATTAAATAATTAGTAAACCCTTCTACTGCAGATATAAACATGTCTTTAATAACAGTGTTGACATCGTTTTTTATATGCGTAAAGTAGAACTCATCAGCGGCATGAAGCAGCCCTGATACACCAGAAACCTACGGTGTTAAGCGTAAAAGGTGTCGACGAATATTGGTTTAACATCGTCGGCGGTTCTGTTAAACATTGTTCTTTGAAACTAAACATTAGTTAATGATAACCCTGTTAAATGGAGTCGAAGTAAGTTTTAAGGTGTTGTAATATGTAGTTTGCAGTATCGCGTCGCGATGATGTAAGGCCTCGTAGTTCTGAACGTTACGTTACGACAGGATACGATTGCGGTTTAAACGTCGTAATGAAAGTAAGGCAACGCATCAAAGAGTATATATCGCGATGGGGGTGTACAGATTTATACGGGCCTGACCTGTCTTTGTCTCCTGAAAGACTATCAGGTGGTGAAAACCGCTAATGGTAATGACATTTTTGTTTCGTGATCATTATTATCCGCAGGATCTGTTCATAAATAGTAGTATCGAAGCAGTACCTTTCAATTAAGTTAGTTAATGGTAAACGTTAAATCTGTCGTACCTTAAAAGCCCTGGCTATTTCAGTCAGGGCTTTTATCATTTTAAGATGCGCATCCGGGCCTGAAATATACAAAGTATATTTATACTTTTGTGGTTGTTTATATTTGTAACATTTAAATAACTCCTGCAGACTCCGCGGCCTGAATTAAAAAGATGCCCGAGGGGATAAATATCCTGCTCAGTGCCGGGCTGGTTGCTGTGGCCGAGTGTGGCAGGGCTGCCTGACAGGCAGCGCGAAAATCAACTGCATAAAAATGATGGGCATGAGATCAATCACAGGATCAATCCGGCACCTGGACAGATGCCGTCTGATTATTCTCATAATAAGTAACTAAGCCGTCTATCCGCTCATCGCGTTTGGGTAGCGTCTGCCTGACGCGCCAGCGTGCGGGCCAGAATAGATGAGTAGAGTGGTTTTCCTCCCAGGAACTGTGCCAGTAGCGTAGCGCCCAGACAGGTAATGATCATCGGCAATATCAGCTGATAGTTATCTGTCATTTCCAGTACCAGCACAATGCCGGTGAGTGGTGCTCTTACCGAAGCCGCGAACAGTGCGCCCATCCCTGCGATAGCAAAAGTACCCGCATCAAGATGGTAAAACGGAAACAGATCCGTCATTGCCACCCCAAATGCTGTACCGAGTAGTGTCCCTAATGCCAGCATCGGGGCAAAGATACCGCCGGGTGCACCTGACCCAAAACAGAGCAGAGTCGTTATCAGCCTGACCAGGAAGATAACCAACAGCAGGGTGAACGGGAAGAGACCATGAACCGCCTGGGGAATCAGTTCAGAACCGCCGCCTGCGCCTGGAGCGAACAGAAGAGCCAGAATGCCGCAACCCCCGCCCAGCAATGCGCCTGCCAGTACCACACGTGCCGTTTTACCCGCGTACAAGCGGGCAAAAAGATCCTGCGTGATGAATATCAGACGGTTAAATAAGACGCCGACCATACCGATAACCATACCCAGTATCAGATAGAGCCACAGCGTCTGCACTGGCGCATCAGCCAGCTTGCCAACGGAGATGACTGCCTGTTCGCCGTTGAAATAGCGAAACACGATGCTCGCCATAATGACGCCGGTAAACACAGCTTTAATCGAAATCAGGTTATAACGAAACTGCGGGCGCATCTCCTCGATGATAAACAGGATGCCCGCCAGCGGTGCATTGAAAGCAGCAGCCAGACCGGCGGCCGCACCGGTAGCCAGCAGCGTATGTCGGGCTTCATTACTGCGCATTCCCAGAATATCAATGACCATGCGTCCTATGTTCCCGCCCAGCTGTACCGTTGGGCCTTCCCGGCCCAGCACCATTCCGGCACCCAGCGTGCCCATGCCGCCAAAGAATTTCACGGGAATGACCCGCCACCACCGCACAGGTCTTAGCTCTTCAAGCGCCCCTTCAATTTCAGGAATGCCCGAGCCACCCGCTTCGGGAGCATAACGTCTGACGAGAAAATAGCCGACCATCGCCAGCAGAGCCGAGATGGCAAAGGCAGTGGCGTAGAGCATCCAGCCTTGTAACTGCCCTGAAGTCAGCGTGTCGGCACGCCACTGCTGGATGGTTTCAACGGCGCGTGCAAATGCCACGCCTGCCAGGCCAACCAGCGAACCGACCAGCGCAGCACAAAACAGCATCGCCAGCGGCGTTTTATCACGATAGAGAAGGGCGCGGAACATCCGGCTACGCGCTGCAATGGAGCGAGGAACATAAACCGGCTGCGGTGATTCTTCGTTCATTAAGACATTCTTGTTTAAACAAACCAGCGTGCCAGTTTACTGAGTGGTAAAGTGAAAACAAACGCCAGGATCAATTTCGCCTGAGGAAAAGTGTTACTCGGTTTGTGGTGGACAAACCACTTGTGCCACGCGTTCGCGATAGGCTGGATTGTCATGATTTTTCAGGGCCTGCACCGCTGCTTTTAATGTTGCCTGATTCTGTTCCATGTTCTGTTTATCGTTGATAAACGTCTGCCGCAATTTTTCATCAGATACGGCGGGCAATATCTGACACTTCTGGCGCAGATCATCCGTTATTTGCTGCTGCCGCAGAGCAAACTTCAGGGTGTCATACGGCGCGGCGACCACAACCAGTGGGCTTAACAGCGGCAGAATAAAAAGTGTATTGCGGATCACGTTCATGATGATCTCCTCACTGCTGAATCAATAATGGCCGTTCAGCAGCTTCGATTGGAATAAATCGCATTGAGTGATTAGTCTGAGCACAGCACCATCAACCGGTGGCGGTCATATCGCCACGGCTGACGCAATAATCATAGCAATACTGGCGCAACAGGGAGCTGATATGCAGCCACATTCCACTGAAATTCTCACCACTGACTGCTGTATTGTGGGTGGTGGTCCTGCGGGATTAATGCTGGGCTATCTTTTTGCCCGCGCGGGACTGCGTGTCATAGTGATCGAAAAGCACGCCGATTTTCTGCACGATTTTCGTGGTGATACCATCCACCCCTCGACGCTGGAAATTATGCATCAGCTCGAACTCCTGGACGCTTTCCTGAGGCTACCGCATCAGCGTGCTGAAAAGCTGGAGGCGGAGATAGCAGGACAGAGCATTACAATGGCTGATTTCTCACGTTTGCCGGTTCAGTGTCGCTTTATTGCCTTTATGCCTCAGTGGGATTTCCTGAACTACATGGCAGAACAGAGCATCCGCTATCCCGGCTTCAGTCTGCTGCAATCAACGTCGTTTGAGTCGCTGAAATATGAGAATGGCACGGTCAGTGGCGTGACGGCTTCTCGTGGGAATCAGCAG
Source organism: Pantoea jilinensis (assembly GCF_019104105.1). Lineage (NCBI taxonomy): Bacteria > Pseudomonadati > Pseudomonadota > Gammaproteobacteria > Enterobacterales > Erwiniaceae > Pantoea > Pantoea jilinensis. Next base: position 105,442 of record NZ_CP077748.1, read on the forward strand.
CTGCATATCACATGTAAACTGGTGGTCGGTGCCGATGGCCGCCATTCCCGTGTGCGCGAAGCGGCCGGGCTGACGGGACAGGAATTTGGCGCAGCGCGCGATGTTATATGGTTCCGCTTAAGTAAGCAGCCACAGGATCCCGACATTGGGATGGGACATAAAGGACCCCGTCAGAACTTTATCGTTATCGATCGCGGTGATTACTGGCAGTGCGGGCTGACCATTCCGAAAGGAGAGTTTGAAGCGAAACAGGCTGCCGGACTCGACGCGTTTAAAGCAGAGGTTGTGGCACTATCACCTTTTGAAGCGACGCGCATGGCAGAAATCGAGAGCTGGGAGGCGTTTAAGCTGCTGTCGATACGTATTGACCGGCTGGATAAGTGGGCCAGACCCGGCGTGCTCTGTATTGGTGATGCGGCTCATGCCATGTCGCCAATTGGCGGGGTGGGTGTAAATCTGGCGATTCAGGATGCAGTTGCGACGGCCAACCTCCTGACGGAATCCCTGAAGCGGGGTGAACTGCAACTGCGCGATCTGGAAAATGTGCAGAAACGACGTCAGTTCCCTACCGTCGCCACGCAGTTTCTTCAGATTAAAATGAGTCGCAACAAAGCAAATAGAAAACCCTCGGGCAGTAGCAAGATTCCTGCGATTATCCGTCGCCTGCCATTCTTGCGTTTCGTGCTGGGACGCCTGATTGGTCTTGGCTTCAGACCGGAGTCGCCACAGGTTGCGCGCGTGAAAGAAGAGCGTTAAATGGTTTCGACAGCGATCATATATCGTGCGACACTGTTTCGCTGTGAAAGTACTGTCAGATTGAGCCGTTATTTATCTGATAATTGGGCGTTAATTGAGCATTTGTAAGCTAAATTATTTCGATTTTTGCGCCTGCATAAGAGAGGTTTCAGTGCATAACGAGCAAAACGGCAGCGACGTAAAACGTCTTAGTGCAATTAAGGCACTTTTGTCGCCAGATGAAGCACGGGACAAAGTGCTGGAGAGATTTGTTAATCTCGCCAGCCAGGTGCTGGGTATTTCAGGCAGTTTCATTTCGATTGTTGACGACCACAATCAGTATATTAAAGCCTCACGTAACTTTGATCTTAAGCAATCGACCCGCGATGAGTCTCTCTGCCGCCATGTTATTGATGGTGAAGGGCACCTGGTCGTGTATGACACTTTACTGGATGAGCGCTTTGTTACTCACCCGTTTGTTAAAGGCGACCCGCATATTCGCTTTTATGCCGGCGTTTCGCTGCAGAACCTCGACGGTGCCGTGCTGGGCACACTCTGTGTAACTGATACGCAGCCACATCCCTTTGCGGATGACAAACTCGTCACGCTGCGCTCACTGGCTACGCTGGTTTCCTCTTTTCTGGATGCCTGGAATAACGCGGGTTTTGCCGACGTTATTACGCATCTGCCGAATCGTCCCCGCCTGATTCGTGATATTCATCAGCTAACCCTGACCGCGCCTCATAGCCGTTTTCGCCTGATTCTTATCGACTGTCTCGATATCATTCGCGCTTATGAACTTACGCGCGCGGTAGGCGTTGCGCCGATGGAAAAACTCCTGAAGCAGATGGCGCAGGATGTCGCAAACCGGCTCAATCTGCCGGAGAATGAAACACTCTATTCGTTTGCACCTGGCCGTTTCGCCATCGTTCAGCCCTATTCGGATCGGTTTACAGCACACAATATGCCCGACCTGTTTAAAGGCATGAAGGCCGACCTGGCGGAAAATATTACGCTCGATCTGAATGTCTTTACTGGCGAAACAGAGTTTGTTCCGGGCCAGATGAATGCGAATGAAACCATACGTCAGGCCGTGAGCGCGCTGCATGAGGCCATTGATGAAAACATCAATGCAATGTCGTTTGACGAGAGTTACGACTCGCGGCGCACCGATGATTTTATGATCATGAACGATCTGGCTCAGGCGCTGAATAAAGATGAAGAGCTCTATCTGGCCTGGCAGCCTAAAGTGTGCCTCAGAACTGGTAAGACGGTCGGGCTGGAGGCGCTGATTCGCTGGAATCATCCTGAGCGAGGTGAGCTCTTTCCATCCGAATTTATTCCGTTAGCGGGTAAAACCAACCTGATTTCCGATCTGACCAACTGGGTTATCGATCACACCGTTGAACAACTGGCGCGCTGGAATCGCGAATATGATCTGATTCCGGTCTCAATCAACGTCAGTGAGCGCGATTTCGCCAGGCCCGATTTTGCCGATGAGCTGGTGGCTAAACTCGCGGCCGCTCAGTTGCCTAACGCTATCCTGGGCATTGAGTGTCTGGAGAATGAACTGATCACCAAAAGTGATGTGGCGATAAAAGGGCTGGAAGCGCTGAAATCTCACGGTTTTGTGATCTCACTGGATGATTTCGGCACCGGTTACAGCAACATTAGCTATTTGCAGGATATCCCGCTGGATGTGATTAAAATTGACCGGTCACTGATCTCGCGTATGGGTGAGGATGACGCATCGAAAATCATCGTCAGATGCATTATCCAGATGCTGAAAGAGCTGAATTATACCGTGCTGGCTGAAGGCGTCGAAACGGAAGCGACGCTGGGATTACTGAAAACCTACGGTTGCGATCAGATTCAGGGTTACTTCTTCTCAAAACCTCTGCCCGCCAGTGACATTGAACACTGGTTGTTTCAGAAGTCTCATTAATAACCTGCCCGCAGCGCTCGCTGCGGGCGCTTATCACTCACTGCCGATAGCGTAGCGCTGAACCGGCGTGATGCCTTTAATCAGCTTGTTATCAAACAGAAATTGCTCATAAGCCTGATAGCGTGCACGATCCAGTTTTGCCGGATCGGCGGCGAACAGCGGCAGCGTGGCACGCCATGCCTGATGGTTTAGCGGTGTATTCAGCTCAGGATGCTCGCGGGCAAAGATCAGCCAGTTCTCCTCAGGATGCGCCTGCAGCTCCGCATTTCCCTTCTTCAATGCCCGCAGAAACTTCTGAATCTTCTCCGAGTGCGCCTCGTCACGGTTGGCGACGATAATCAGCTCGTCATAAGCGGGAACACCATAATCCTCGACGTTAAGCACCACGGGTTCTTTGCCGGCAAGTTTCAACTCCAGCGCTTCAATATTGCGATAGCCGCCGATAACCGCATCTACCTGGCCGGTCATCAGGGCACTGGTGAGCTGAAAATTAACGTTAATCAATTTGACCTGATCGGCTTTGACGCCGTCATGGGCCAGCATGGTCGCCAGCGTCGCCTGTTCAATACCACTCACTGAATAGCCGATGCGTTTACCTTTTAAATCCGCCGGTTTTTTTACCGTTTTGTCTAACGTCATCAGTGTGTTCAGTGGCGTGTCAATCAACGTGCCGACCCGCATCAGTGGCAATCCCTGATCGGCGAAGAAATGCAGCTGAGGCTGATAGGTAATGGCTAAGTCCGCCTGCTTTGCCGCGACCAGACGTGGCGGCAGGGCCGGATCGGAAGGCGGCACGATATTTACCTCCAGTCCTTCAGCGGCAAACGCGCCGGTCTGCTGCGCCACCATAATTGGCGCGTGATCGGGATTGATATACCAGTCGAGTACCAGCGTCAGTTTTTCCATCGCCTGAACCTGAGTGGTTAAGGTGGCGCTGAAGAGCAGGGTTAACAGGGGCAGTTTAGTCATGGGATTTCTCATTTTAAGGGTCATCAAATTGTCTCAGGAGCCCAGCTAATCAGGCGGCGCAGCAGGCGATCGATAGTCAGCCACAGGGCGAGGGTCATCAGCACCAGAATGAACAGGGCAGCGAAACAGAGGTCGCTCTGCATCCGGGCATTGGCATTCAGCATCACGAAACCCAGCCCTTCCGCTGAGCCGACCCATTCGCCGATAATTGCCCCTATCGGCGCGACGGCCGCCGCCATCCGTAACCCTGAACCCAGCGCAGGCAGCGCCGCTGGCAGCCTGACATGGCGCAGTTGTGCTGAAGGGGAAGCGCCCATAGTGCGAGCCAGGTCAAGGTAGCCGGGCGTAACGCGGCGCAGGCCATCAAAAAAGCTGGAGGTTACCGGGAAGAAGATCACCAGCACGGCCATCGCGACTTTGGCGCTCATGCCAAAGCCAAACCAGAGAACCAGCAGCGGAGCCAGCGCAAATACCGGAATCGCCTGGCTGGTGATCACCAGCGGCATCATCCAGCGCTGTAACCACGGTGAATAGGTCATGCCAAGCGCCAGCACACCACCCAGCAGCACGCCGAGCGCCATGCCGCTGAGGATCTCGGTCAGGGTAATCAGAGTGTGATAGCTGAGATAGTCAGCGTTCTGCCACAGCGCAATAGCGACTGCAGCGGGCGAGGGCAGCAGAAAGGCGGGAATGCAGGTCAGCGTGGCCAGCCACCATGCTGCAATCAGACCGGCAAACAGCGTAATTCCACGACGCAAACGGACGAAACGTGTGCTCATCTGGCTATTCCGCTTAGCTGTTTCAACAGTGCGGCCTGACTTCGTATTAAGCCGGCGTCATCGGCTGCCCTTGGCGGCAGGCCCTGTAGTGGTGGAGAGGCTTCGATTCCCGCCGCACCGATCACCAGCAGGTGATGACTGAGACGACAGGCTTCGGCGGCATCGTGGGTGATCAGCAGCACCGTGTGACCGACCAGCACCTCCGCCGCCAGCATCTGAATCTCATGACGGGTCAATGCATCCAGCGCGGAGAATGGCTCATCCATTAACACAACAGGCTGACGCGTGTAGAGAGTGCGGGCCAGCGCAGCGCGCTGACGCATCCCGCCGGAGAGTATAGCGGGGCGCGCGCGGGCGCTCTGGCTCAGCCCAACCCTTGCCAGCAGATACTGCGCCCAGTCGCGATCGGCTTTCTCGCCTTTCAGCCGACTGGCCAGGCAGACATTTTGCTCAATCGTCAGCCACGGATAGAGCAAATCCTGTTGCCCCATCCAGGCGATGCGTCCGGTCAGCGGAAGGCCATCGCTGCCGCTAATCTGTCCCGAACTGGGTGGCGTAAGACCGGCAATGACACGCATCAGGCTGCTTTTGCCTGCACCGCTGGCACCCAGTAACGCCGTAAATTTACCCCCGGCGATCTCCAGATCAAGCTGACTGAAAAGTTGTTGCTGACCCAGCGTAAGGCTGAGCTGGCGAACTGAAATACCTGGCGGTGTGGCATTGCACAGCTGGCTCATGGTCTGACCCGAAGATAGGCAGCGTGATCTATCCCCATCTGCCAGAATGCCGCTTCCAGCCGGGTCGCAGTGGTGAAAATCTCCGCCAGCCGATCAAAACGTTGTTCTCCGGCGCGCTGCTGAGCCAGCGTTTCAAAAAGTATCAGTGACGAGCCTACCCCGGCCAGATAGGCTTCATCGCCGTAATTTTCAATCCATTCGGCGTAAGGGTTGCCCTCAATGCGCGTCGCAGGATCATCCAGCAAAGTCAGGCCGATTTCAGCGTAACCGGCAACACAGGGCATCAGCGCCGTTATGAGCTCCAGTGCATCGCCGGTGTGACCGGCATCCAGCACATAACGGGTGTAATTGAGCGTTTCCGCTGCTTCGGGTTCACGTGCCATTGTTGCCTCGCTGATGCCCCATTGCTGGCAGTAAGCGAGGTGCAGCGGCAGTTCACCGATAATCGCGTTAAGTGATGCCGTAGCGCGTCGTAGAGCGTCAGGCTCAGAGAGTTTGCTGATCAGCAGACCCCAGGCACGGGCGAAGTGGAGCAGGAAGAGATAATCCTGGGTGAGATAGTGACGGAAGGCGGCAGGAGGCAGCGTACCCTGACCGAGTTGCTGCACAAAATCGTGCCTTACATAGGCGTGCCATTGCGTGCCCGCCTGCTGGCGCAGACGACCATAGAAACCGGTCTCGAAAAGCGGATGTGACATGGGATCTCCATTAAAAGGGAGATCCGGGCATACGGTCTGGAACAGGGGATAGTGCAGGAAATGTGACAGAAAATCTGCCGACCCGTCCCTTCGCTGGCATGACCCAGATCAGGTTCAAAGGGTTCGGCTTTCGCCATCTCAGCCCATGACAGGACACCCCTCGGAGACATTCGTTATACGATAATTAGTGCCTGAGTACAACGCATGCGTCAGTGTTATGCTCAGGCACGTCTGCTAAGCAACAGTACATTCAGATGTGCTTTTTAAGTGACAGTGTCACTCAAGATCTGCGCCATTACTGGCAATCACTTTCTTATACCACCAGAATGATTTTTTTCGCGTACGCGCCAGCGTGCCGTTACCCAGATCGTCGCGGTCTACGTAGACGAAACCGTAGCGCTTGCTCATTTCGCCGGTCGAGGCGGCAACCAGATCGATACAGCCCCAGCTGGTATAACCCATCACCGGCACGCCATCTTCAATGGCGTCGCCCATCGCGCGGATATGTTCACGCAGATAGCTGATGCGGTAATCGTCATTAATCTCGCCATTCGCGTCGACTTCATCGCGTGCGCCCAGGCCATTCTCCACCAGGAAGAGAGGCTTCTGATAGCGGTCATACATCATGTTCATCGTGATACGTAACCCCAGCGGATCGATGCCCCAGCCCCAGTCACTGCGTGGCACATGGGGATTAGTCAGGGATTTCACCACGTTGGCGGCGCTACTGTTCTGCTCGTTCATCTCTGCCGACGCGCAGCGTGAGGCGTAGTAACTGAATGAGACAAAATCGACGCTGTTTTTCAGAATGTCGGCATCACCGTCAGCGATCTCCAGCGTCACACCTTTTTCACGGAACACGCGGGCAGCGTAAGCCGGATAGGCACCGCGCGCCTGTACATCTATAAAAAAGAGGTTTTCGCGGTCTTTCTCCAGTGCAGCCCAGACATCTTCCGGTTTGCTCGACCAGGGATAGAAATTGCCGCCGGCCAGCATGCAGCCGACCTGATTGACCGGATTCACTTCATGCGCGATTCGCGTAACCAGCGCGCTGGCAACCAGTTCATGATGTGCCGCCTGATATTTTACCTGGTCTCTATTCTCGCCGGGTTCAAAGACCAGGCCAGCCCCGGAAAACGGACTGTGCAGCAGGATATTGATCTCGTTGAAGGTCAGCCAGTATTTCACCAGTCCATCAAACGCCTCGAAACAGCTTCGTGCGTAACGGGCAAAAAAATCGACCATTTTGCGATTGCGCCATGAGCCATATTCCGTGACCAGATGCATCGGGACATCAAAATGGCAAAGCGTGACCAGCGGTTCGATATTGTATTTCCGGCACTCTTCGAAGACCGCACGATAAAACGCAATGCCTTCCGGATTAGGCGTCAGTTCGTCACCGTTAGGATAGAGCCGGCTCCAGGCAATTGAGGTGCGGAACACGCTGAACCCCATTTCGGCCATCAGCGCAATATCTTCCGGATAGCGGTGATAGAAATCGATAGCGTCATGACTGGGGTAGAACTCGTCGTCACGCAGGGCAAAACGTTTTTCCAGACCCAGTTTAACCGGCATCCGGTTTGGGCCATGGGGGATCATATCGACGGTGGTTAAGCCCTTTCCGCCCTCACGAAAACCACCTTCACTCTGGTTAGCGGCCAGCGCGCCGCCCCATAAAAACCCTTGCGGGAACCTTGAATCAGACATGCAATCCTCTTTTTTGGGTCAGCCTGACCCTTTTCCTAATGGCTATTGATCGCGTTAGCGCGTTCGGTAGCAGGCGCAGGTTGCGCAGCGCTTTCGGGTTCTGTCTCAGGAATATCCTCGAAGCCTAACAGTAGCGTCAGCACGAATGACAACACCACCGAGAGCACCATGACCGCACCGACCCAGACAATACTCATGGGATTGGTGGGATCGAAGAACTGTACGCTGGTAAAGAGGCCGGGTGAGGCCATAGAGTGGCTGGCCAGCCCGCCAATGCCCGCAACCGCGCCACAGATAAAACCACTGATCAGACAGGCGATCAGTGGGCGTTTCAGGCGCACTGCAACGCCATACAGCGCCGGTTCTGAAATCCCTGCGATAATGGCTGATGCCGCTGCCGCCAGTGCGGTCTGGCGCAGTTCACGGTTTTTAGTGCGGAACGCCACCGCCAGCGACGATCCGCCCAGCGACAGATTGGCGCCGATCTCTGACGGCATCACCATGCCTTCTTTGCCGGTTTCGGCAATGGTCTGGATAATGGTTGGTGTGAAAACCCGGTGCATACCGGTCATCACCAGCAGCGGCCAGATAGCGCCCATAATCGCAACAGAAAGCCAGCCAAGATAACCATGCACGGTGTAGACCAGCGCGGAGATGCCGCTGCCGATCCAGATACCAATCGGGCCAATCAGCACAATCGCAATGGGTGCTGCAATCAGCACAATCAGCATCGGTTTCAGGAAGTTTTTAGTGACCGCAGGGGTGATGCGATCCACGCCTCGCTCAATGTGTGACAGGATCCACGTCATCACCAGCGCCGGGATCACCGTATAGGTATATTTCACCGCGGTGACCGGAATGAAAGCGAACTCGACCGGCTGGCCCTGCGCCGCTTTTGCCATCAGCTCAACAAAATTGGGATGGACCAGAACGCCGGCAATGGCAATCGCCAGCGACATATTAGTTTTGAACTTCAGCGCCGCTGAGGCGGCAACCATGATCGGCAGGAAGAAGAATGCCCCGTCGCCAATGACGTTGAGGATCACCAGCGTTGATGAACCTTTTTCAAACACGCCCGCCATATCAAGAATCATCGCCAGCAGTTTCACCATGGACCCACCAATAATGGCTGGGATCAATGGCGACATGGTGCCCACCAGCGCATCCAGAATGCCTGCGCCAATACTTCTCAGGGTAATTTTGCGTTTCACCGGCACAGTCGAAGCTGCGCCGGGCGATCCCAGTTCCAGCACCGCCTGGTAAGCCTGCGATACGTTATTCCCGATGATCACCTGGTACTGGGTATCGTTGTGTACCACGCCCATGACACCTGTGATGGCTTTAAGACGTGGATAGTCGACCTGTGTTTGATCCTTCAGGACAAAACGCAGGCGGGTCATGCAGTGAGTGACGGCTTCGATATTGGTGAGGCCGCCAAGCGCATCGACAATGGCGCGTGACACCTCGGCATAGTTCATGGGCATGATCGCTCTTCTCTGTAGGGTAAATCGGTCAAAATTTTTATGTTTTTAATGCCTGCAAGCAGACAAATAGGAAACCGGTTTCACAAAATCATGAAGGTCTTTACGTTCGGCGACAAGAGTATAAATCGGGCAGATTTCTATTTTGTGAAGTGCATCACCTGCTAAATTTGATGATGTGCGTATACATACCGGGTAAATATTTCCAATATTGAGAGGCTTAGGTAAACTGCAGGACGACGTAGCAAAGGAGCATCACAATGACAACGATTCAGGAAGTAGCAATTAAGGCGGGCGTTTCAAAAGCGACAGTGTCACGTGTGCTCTCCGGTAATGGCTACGTCGGACAGGAAAAACGTGAAAGGGTGTTGAAGGCGATTGCAGAAACCGGGTATCGGCCTAATTTGCTGGCCCGCAATCTGGCGACAAAAACGTCTCAGACAATCGGACTGGTCATCACCAACACGCTTTACAGCGGCAGCTACTTTACTGAGTTAATGGCCCACTCCGCACGCATGATGGAGCAGCAGGGCCGTCAGCTGATTCTGGCGGACGGCAAGCACACCGCCAGGCAGGAAGAGGCGGCCATTCAGTTTCTGCTCGATCTGCGCTGTGACGGCATCATCATCTATCCGCGCTTCCTCAGCATTGACGCGCTGGATGCGATTATCTCCAGCCACAAACAGCCCATTCTGGTTATTAACCGGCGGCTGCGCGTCAACCACAGCTACTGCATTTACAGCGATCAGCACGCCAGCAGTGCCACGGCCGTGGGCTATCTGCTGAACCAGGGACACCGCGATATCGCATTTATTACCGGTTCGCAGGATTCCCCGACCGGCGTTGAGCGCCTTAACGGTTATCGTTCTGCGCTGGCGGCAAAGGGCCTTAACGCTGACGACCGCCATATTGTGGCGGGTAAATGGACGGCGCAGAGCGGTATGGCAGCCGTCGACACGCTCCTTGAGCGCAACGTGTCATTTACTGCGCTGGTGGCGAGTAATGATGAGATGGCGATTGGTGCAATCAAACGCCTGACCGAGTGCAACATTGCAGTGCCCGATCAGGTCTCGGTAATAGGCTTTGATGATATCCCGCTGGCACCCTATATCACGCCGTCATTATCGAGTATGAAGCTACCGGTCACAGAAATGATCGACGAGACGATCAACCGCCTGGTAACCATGCTGGACGGGGGTGACTGGCAGACTCAGGCGCCTTTCACGGCCAGCCTGATGATGCGGGACTCCGTGACTAAAGGCCCCTGGTCGGCTTAACCTGTCGCGATCTGTATCACCTCGATCCCCTGTTCGCTGAGTTGCACGACCGTCGCGGAATCCAGTGTCTCATCAGTAATTACATGCCCGACCTGAAAGCCGGATGAGAGCGGATAGGGGTGAATCTGACCAAATTTAGACGCGTCAGTCAGCGCATAGCTTTCAGCGCCTTTCGCCAGCACTGCATCTACCACATCACAGCGCAGCATATTGCGGCCGGTGAAACCCGTCTCCGGATGCCAGCCATCCACACCAACAAACGCTTTGTGAAAATGGACCTGCTGAATGGAATAACGCGTCAGCGGACCCACAACGGATTCACTGCTTTTCTGCAATAATCCGCCAAGCACAATCACTTCACAGGCAGCCTCACGCAGAAGCTGGGCAATATAGTGGCTGACGGTAATCAGCGTAAGGTCCGCACGATCGGCCAGCGCCCGCGCCAGCAGCGCATTGGTACTGCCCCCTTCGATGAAAACCGACTCACCCGCCTGCACCAGGCTGGCCGCATGTCGTGCCAGCGCCTGCTTGGTAGAATAACGGGTATTCATGCGGGTGCCGACGTTATCGCTATCCAGTGCCAGCGCAGAGCCATGAACCCGGCGAAGCAGCCGATCACGTTCCAGCAGTGTCAGATCCTGGCGCACCGTCACTTCCGAAACTCCGGTATGCTGCGCCAGTTCACTGACAGTTACGCTGCCCCTGTCATTAACTAATTGAATGATCTGATGATGTCGCGGGTTCATAATCGCGCTTCGCCGTTAAATAAAAGAGGCAGTGTAACAGGGATTATCCCGCGCCGGTGCGCGACGCGGGGTTGCGTCAGGCTAAATTCAGAGACCGTCGGCCATGGAGGTTGAGATCTTCCGGCATGAAACGTTGCTCCCATTCTGCTTCATAGTCTTCAGGCGGGAAATCGGCCGGTGAACGTCCCTGCTCCAGCGCCTCTGCAACACGACAGGCATAAGCGCGGTTTTTCTCACACATCGGTGCTGCGGGGATATACATCACGTTGCCCCAGCCTTGTTGGTTCTCAACCGGTGCAACAGCGTGAATCAAATCACAGTGCCACCACACGGAATCACCCGCCTCAAGAGCCGGTATTGAACAGAGCCCGGCAATCAGGTGCGGATGCCACTGTTCATTCACGGGCAATACCCGACCCGGCGCCACACCGCACAACTCATCTTCAGGCACATCCGAAAGCAGCGGACGCAGCAAAACGTAAGCCATCGCCTGCGGCACCGGCACCACATGCAACAGGCCCTGGCCGGGGATCATATCGGAGAGCGCGGTCCAGCCCTGAAAGGTGCGAAACACAGAACATTTGGTGGTGCCTGGCAGATCATATTCGTTTACGTCGGTACGGTGAGCCGCGTCCCAGGGATCGTATGCGGCAAATTCACCGTGGAACAGCTTACTGAAAACCTGCTGATAAGCGGGCAGCAACCAGCGTTCAAGTGCTCCTGAATCGGTGTGGGCACCCAGGCCTTTAGAGGTTGTACCCGGCAAGCGACGACGGATGCGGTCGGGATAGATAACGCTGACATCCGGATCAAACCACTGCTTGCCCTGGGAATTAAACGTCCATAGCCGGTTAAGAAAAGATTGTGCCTCTGCCATTGCCGGGCTCTGCCGCGCCTGCATTTGCGCCTGCGACCAGTAGATGGGATAGATTTCAGGACGGGAGGCAGCCAGGGTGCCAAAAAAGTCATCACCGGGCCCACGATACTGTTCATCAAAATGATTGTGATCCAGATAGTCGAGCATCGACTTATCCCAGGCCAGAGCCTGATTTCGTGCAAAATGCTGCTTAATCACCACACAACCGCGACGTTTAATCAGCAACCGGGTTTCATCTGAAACCTTTCCTTCAGTAATGTCCTGCATTGGCACGACCGGCCAGGCCGTGCCGGTTTGCGCTTCCTCTGTTTTTGCCTGCGCAATGGCAGTGGTGATGTTGTCGCAGACCTGTTTGAACAGAGCATCAACATCGCCGATTTGTTGACGTAACTGCTGTTTCATTTTGCGGATAGCGGTTTTGACGTCGTCAGGTAATGGGGTAGCCAGGGTTTCATCACGGATCATATTCTGCTCCTTTATCGTCATGGTTGAGTTTCGAATGTAATTTAAATAATCTTCATTCGTAATTTGTCGTTGAGCTTAACATTCTTTTAACGACATAAACCGTGCGCGCTAACACAACTGATGAACCGGAACGCTCTGAAATCCGTTAGCAATGTCACTATTTGCATTCTCATTAATCCACACAGCGAGTAAGCTTTATGAATCAAATCAATCAGCCGAAAGGACAGAACGGCGAACGTAAAGGGGCAGGCGAAATGGCGGTTAAGATGATTGCGGTGGATATGGACGGCACCTTTCTGGACGATAATAAGCAGTACAACGTCCAGCGGTTTTCACGTCAGTATGCGCTGCTGAAGCAGAAGGGCATTCGTTTTGTGGTGGCGAGCGGGAATCAGTACTACCAGCTCCAGCGCTATTTTCCCGACATTAAAGATGAAATCGCGTTTGTGGCAGAAAATGGTGCGTGGGTTTCGGACTGCAATGAAGAGATTTTCTGCGGCGAGTTAGCGCAGGAGAAAGTGCATAAGATCCTCGATATCCTGGCGCATGAACCCGACATCGCGGTTGTGGTCTGCGGACGTAATGGTGCGTATGTGCATGCATCCGCTTCAGACGAGATGATGGCGCAACTGGCAAACCATTATCACCGACTCGAAAAACGTGATGACCTTTATGCCATCGACGACACCATTTTCAAGTTCTCGCTGAAGCTGGAGCACGAAGGCGTAAATGCACTGCTGCAAAGACTGCACGCCACACTTGGCGAGCTGGAAAACATCATGCATCCGGTCTCCAGCGGCTTTGGCTTTATCGATCTCATCATTCCCGGTTGCCATAAAGCACACGGCATTGCGCTACTACAGGAAAAGTGGGGCATCAGTGACTGTGAAGTGCTGGCGATTGGTGACAGCGCCAATGACATTGAGATGCTGCGTCAGGCCTGCTTTAGCTTCTCGATGGCAAATGCTGCTGAGGCTGTCGCCGCCGTGGCGCACTATCAGACACAGAGCAACAACGACGAAGGCGCGCTAAATGTGATTGCGCGCGTGCTGGCGCGCGAATTCCCGTTCGATTAATCCGTAACGTGCATCACTGGCGGTCATCTCCGCCACTCTCCTGATGGCTGCGCGCATGATTTTCCATTTCATCCAGCGCAGCCTGATTCTCCAGACCCCATTCATACATCTGCTCAATCGGTTCTGCAAAGGTATGGCCGAGTGGTGTAAGGCTGTACTCCACTTTCGGCGGGACAACCTGCCAGACATGACGCGACACCAGCCCGCGCTGCTCAAGCTCGCGCAGCGTCTGAATCAGCATCTTCTTTGAAATTCCCTGCAGGCTGCGCTCCAGTTCCCCTGTGCGCGCCCGATTTTCCGGCCAGTGATAAAGCGCATGCAGCACCATCGTGCTCCATTTCACGGAAAAGAGCTCAAGCAGGCGACGTGGTGGTGAGTCCGCATAAAAATAAAGTTTTCCTTCAACCCAGACCGGCACAGTCTCTCCTCACATTCATGGTAACCAAAAGGTAACTACTACCAAACAGGTTCCTGCATGTCTATAGTGGGCCGCTTTCTTTACGACCATCAGATGAGAAGAGGCAACAGATGAAAATTAACGCGCTGGTAGCCACCCAGTCAGATCAACCGTTAAAGGCGGGTCAGATTGAGTTACGTGACGTGCAGGCTGACGATGTCAAAATCGAAATCCTTTATTGTGGCGTCTGTCATTCTGACCTTCATATGGCACGGAATGAATGGGGCGTGAGCCGCTATCCACTGGTTCCCGGTCATGAGATTGTAGGACGCGTGGTGGATAAAGGTGACAATGTCACACGCTTTTCTGTCGGAGATACCGTAGGCGTGGGTGTTATGGTCGATTCATGCCGTGAATGCCATTTTTGCCAGCAGCAGGAAGAGCAATATTGTGAAGCGGGCTTCACACCAACCTATAACGGCACCGACAAATACACTGGCAATACCACCTTTGGCGGGTATGCGCAGCATGTCATTGCCGACCAGCATTTTGTGGTGACGGTACCCAACAATCTGGCGCTGAGCGCTGTGGCACCGCTGTTGTGTGCAGGTGTGACTGTCTGGTCACCGTTGCAGCATTTTAATGTTAAAGCAGGCGACCGCGTAGGTGTTATCGGCCTTGGCGGACTGGGACACATGGCGGTTAAGCTCGCCAGCGCATTGGGTGCAGAAGTCACTCTGTTTACCACTTCTCCTGCAAAAGGGGCGGATGCGCGCCGTCTGGGTGCTAAAAACGTGGTCATCTCGCGAGACGCGGCACAAATGGCAGCGTGTCAGGCCTCCCTGGATATCATTCTGGACTGTGTGGCTGCGGCTCATGATCTCGATCCTTACCTCAATGCGCTGAAAACTAATGGTCAGCTGGTGCTGGTCGGCATCCCCGATCAACCGCATAAGTCACCGAATGTCACCCCAATGGTGTTTCGCCGCCTGAGTATTAGCGGCACCTCAATTGGCAGCATTAAGGAGACGCAGCAGATGCTCGACTTCTGCGGTCAGCACAACATCACGGCTGACGTTGAGATGATCACCGGTGACGACGTTGAAAAAGCCTTTGAACGTATGCTGATTGGTGACGTGAAATACCGTTTCGTTATCGATATGCAGAAAACTCACTGGTAATGACGGCAGGCCCGCTATCAAAGCGGGCTTTCTGGCGGAGATTCGTCAGCGCTAAGTGGGGTATAATAAGGCCGTCATATAGTTACAACATACCAAGGTTGTGTTCGTTTCGCGTTTCATTGAATTCGCTGCAAAAATGGGCCTGCCAGTAACAATGGCCAGTTTGTGGCAAAAAAATACCCGGCTCACAGTGGCCGGGTATTCTGACACCGCAGAAGATCCTGGTTAATCCTGTTCTTTATCCGCGTCACGCTTTTCTGATTCCTCTTTATCCATCACATGGATGAAAGGCTTAAGCAACTGAATATCCAGAATCACATACACCATGGTGCTGATGAACAGCGAAATCACACTACCGAATACACCGCTGGTGGTGAATGTAAGATAGTTATAAATCACCAGCCAGGTTACACAGATAAACATCGCCAGCGAAATGGAGAGGTTAGGCACGGAGTAATTGCTGGTTCCGCCACCCTGGGTGTGTGTCACCTTGAACAGGTTTCCGATGGCGTATTTCTCCAGCACCAGAATCGTTTTTTCCCAATTACGCTGTTTACGCGCACTGGCGCGAGTCAGGAAAAGATAGAGAATAGAGATGAAAAAACCGGAGAAGGCGATGAGTACCGGAATCGCTTCCAGCGCATAGGCAATACTTTTATGGCCCGTGCCCGGGGCGCTGAGATCAAGCGTCAGTGAGGCACCCAGCGCAGCATACAGAAAGAGAAACAGCAGCAGAAACGTCAGGCTACGCTTCCAGTCGCCATCGGCCTCTGCACCTTTTTGCTGAATGGCCAGCTGAAGAGATTGCTGAATTTTTTGAGCCTGCGGCGATTCTGTTTCGAGAGTGTGGCAGGGTGCATCAAAGAAGTTTTGCATAAACAGCTCATCTTCTTTGTGAATGGTGATTTTCATCAGAAACCTGTATTCGGGGAGTTTGCTTTATTCTAATCAGCACCGGTTTAATTAACACTAAATTTGGCGTTGAACCGGATGAACACTCTCCGGCTTACCAGGTAGACAGGCGTAACAGGCTGCTTTCCACTGATTCCGTTGCAAACGATTGTGCGGCATTCATTTTCAAGCCGCATCGGCTGATCGTGCAGCAGGGCTGCAATGGCGTTATCGGGTGCTGCACGCCATATACCTTCTTACAAACCCTCGAAACTTCGAGCATCCTGATTATCCTGCATCACAACACAAACGGTTCTGACGGCGTGATCCCTCTGAAACAGGTCATGAATCAGGCGGGATTATTTCTCATCAGGGTTATCCAGCGCTTTAAACTGCTTAATGGCTTCGTTGATATTGTTAGTTTCTACAGTCGCAATCCAGCGGTCACCATTGAAAACATCATAGCGGGCGTTGTGCAACTGAAACAGCAGATCTCTGCCTCTGAAGTGTATGCGTTTCTGTTTAATGCCAATCCCATGCCGCCGTAATAATGCCTGTGACAGGCGATCGGTCTCTCTTATCATTGGTTCTGCTCTCTGGCGGTACGTGGTCACTACCATTAAACCTGATGAACATTAGTTTAATATTAAGAAAGAAACCTGATTGAGTCAGGCTTACAAATAGGATCAGGCGTATTTGTCCTGCCGGAAGGCTCATGAAACTATCACGTCGACGGATTAATGCCATTCCCTGCATTCACGAACGGCAAATGCGATACACTTGCCTGAATAACTCGCCACAGGACATGCCGCTATGAACGATAAGAAGATGATTTCCATTGATCAGTTCAACGCTGATGAACGTCTGGCCGTCGAGCAAACCTACAACGGACTGGCAGAGAAGTACCGTCAACGAACCGGTAAAGAGCCTGATAGTAAGAAAGAAAAAGAATTTAATAGTGAAGCACGTCAGATCGTCATGACCAGTAAACTGGAGAAGGAAAAAGCGCTGGCGCTAAAAGCGCAGAAAAAGCCGCTTCGTAAAAAGAAGCCCTCTTCATTGACCGCCAGTGAAGTCAGCGATTTCAACTGGTCTGCCTCAATCGTTAAAGGCCGCAGATAATCTGCATCAGAGATGCCGCGCGTTATTCACGACGCGTGGCAATCTCTCACCGCTGTTTCCAGTCCCGTAAGTTAATTACACCTTTTAATTAACTCGCGTACAAGCAATAAGAATAATCTGCAAATAATTCACAATTTTTCTTCATTTACCGATAAACTTACCTGACCTGTAACTGCTTCAGTGCGCGTATGAATTATTACACCCCCGATGATGTACAACTGAAGCGACGTTCGACGCGATTTGTCCGGCGAATGTTTATGATGCGCCAGCTTGGTACCTTTCTCTGTTTTCTGCCCATTCTTTCTGTCCTGATGGAGATGGGAATGTGCCCGCAACTCTGCGCCTTGTTGTTTACTAATGCGTTTGTCTGGCCTTATGCAGCGTACCGACTGGCGTTGCGATCCCGCGACCCCACTGGATTTGAACGCAAAAGTTTAACGCTGGATGCCGCCTTTGGCGGATTCTGGGTTGCAAACATGGCGCTAAGCCCGTTGCCCTCAATTATTATCATGGCGGTGCTGATCTCCGATCGCTATTCGGCTGGGGGCTGGGTTCAGCTGAAATCCGCAATAAAGGCTTTTCTGTTTACCTTCATGCTGGCCTGGCTGGTGGAAAAGGCGCCCATTCTGCTTAATTTCAGTACCCGTACCGTCTGGCTGACCTTGCCGCTGGCCAGCGGATATCTGCTGGCACTCAGCGTGGTGTCACATAATCTGACCCTGAGTCTGCGTAAAAAGAACCGCGAGCTGGAACGTATTGCACTGATGGATCCCGGGCTGAAAATCCCAAATCGACGTCTGTTTGAGCAGCGTCTGGAAAGTGAGTTTTTGCGCACCCAGCGAGGTGAGGGTAAAGCCTGGCTAATGCTGCTGGACGTTGATCATTTCAAGCAGGTGAATGACACCTTTGGGCATGAGGCTGGTGACTTTCTACTGGCAGAAATCTCGGCACTGCTTCGTAATAGCGTCGGACTGAAAGATATTCCTGCCCGTTTCGGGGGTGATGAGTTATGCGTCATTGTGCGGGATGCAGACGAAGCCAGCATTACGCTGCTGGCAGAGCAGATTAAACAGGGCATTGCGCTGCTGCGGCTGCCAGCGTCTCCCACTTTTCAGTGCTCGGTGAGTATTGGAATTGCACCGGCAAGTGATGCGGAATCAATCCATCAATGGCTGAGATGCGCTGATGAAGCGCTTTATCAGGTTAAGCGCGCCGGTCGCAATAACATACAGGTCTGGCATTCGGGCACGCTGGAAACGCTGGATGAAGTCAGAAGCAGATAGAGAACACTGCCTGAGACAGTGTCTCAGGCAGGGGGATTAAATTGCGGGATAGTCGCCGGTGCCTTCAGGCCACGGCGTCAGCAGATCAAAACCTTCTTCAGTCACTGCGACGGTGTGTTCCCATTGTGCGGAAAGCGAGCGATCTTTCGTGACCACCGTCCATCCATCTGACAGCACGCTGGTGCCTGCTTTACCGGCGTTGATCATCGGTTCAATGGTGAAAATCATGCCAGCTTTCAATGGCATCCCTTCACCGGGTGTGCCGTAGTGCAACACCTGCGGATCGGTGTGGTAAATCTCCCCGACGCCGTGACCGCAATATTCACGCACCACCGAGAAACCTGCGGCTTCCGCAACACGCTGAATTGCTGCACCCACATCACCTAGCGTCGCGCCAGGACGAACTGTTTTAATACCCGCAACCATCGACTGATAGGTGATCTCAACCAGACGTTTGGCCCGGACTGATGGGGTGCCGACAAAGTACATGCGGCTGGTATCGCCGTACCAGCCATCTTTGATGACCGCCACATCGATATTCACAATATCGCCATCCTTAAGCGTCTTACTGGCCGGAATACCGTGGCATACCACATGATTAACCGATGTGCAGGTGGTGCGGGTATAGCCGTGATAGCCAATGTTCGCGGGTATGACCTTAAGTTCATTCACAATGAAGTCGTGGCAGATATCATCCAGTTCTTCCGTGGTGATACCGGGACGCACATGAGGCGTGATCATCGCCAGTACCTGAGCAGCAGCCTGTCCGGCTGCGCGCGCCATTTCAATTTCCGCTGCGGTATGTATTTTAACGGTGTTCATGACACGTCTCCTTGTGGGATGAGGCTCTCTTTTGGGAGCATACTGCGAATATCAGCGCTGCCTTCCAGTTCAAGCCGGATCAGCATTTGCGCCAGTTGGTGTTGAGTCTGCTGCGGATAGAGTTCAGCCAGCATGCCAAGCTTAAGCCAGTGTTCTGCCTGGGCATTGATCGAGCGGCTCATCGCCTGGCTGGCGATGCGGAGATTCTCATGCATCAGGTCGGAAATTTTTACGATACCCATACAAGCCTTATATGAAGTGTATACGTTTCGTATAGAGTAACGGTAGCGGATGTGATTTGCAAAGAGGGCGTGAATGGCTGTATGAATTTCCGTACAAGTTTTATAGACTTTGTCGGGTTGCCGGTGTGGAGATCGTGGTATTTGCTTTGAAGAGAGTCTATTGGCGGTGGCTACTCAATTGCACTATTCATGCTACAAATCAGGAAAATCGACAGGGAAGCCATGATGAAAAAAATTGTTGTTTTAACATTCGCACTGGTCCTTTCCGGATGCAATACACGGACAAACCCTATCAATCATAAGGGAATTAAGTCTCCAGACGCATCAGAGATTAAATCACAGTGTGAAGCTCAGACACCTCAGCAAACGCAACAACGCGAGGCGATGCTTTGGATATGCCAGGCCTCAACATCAATACAGCATCGCTTCTTCGATGCAGATACTTATCGCGGTAAAACATGTGACGTAAGAATTAAGCTGGCGCAACGTGATCATTCGGTAAAGATAAATGTTGTGGGCGGCGATCCGGATCTGTGCGTTGCGGCTACTGAAGCCATTAATCAGGCAGTAGATAACAATACTTTCCCCGTGGGCCGCCCATTCCAGAAGGACAGTATGACAATCCATTTTGCTCCGCAGTGAACGATGAGAGCTATCCGGAGTGTAACGCACTGGATTCAATGCTGATCTGTTTACGTGTTACGCTTCTGAAACCCAGACTACGCTCTCACATGCTGTATCAGGAATAATGTCACTTACCGATATAAATATTATCAAAGCCGGAAGCTGGGCTTCGATTAAGTACGACAGTGAATGTTGTGGTTGTCGGATTAGCAAATTTCAGGTTGAAACGGCAGAGGGCCGTTTTAAGTGGAATGACTACGCGTTGCCATTTTGAGGTGTAGCAGAACATGACGTTCTGAAATGAATAACCCTGTTCCTGTGTAAAGCGCTGAATAGATTCTATCATCTCTGCAGTAATGAGGTGTGATTCAAATGTCACGCTATGATAATTTTTATTTTCAAGATCCTGTAAACACTTTTTAAGTGAAATAATAATGTCGCTAAGATCGGACGTGTCTCCTGGTGTGCCAAAAACTGACAGGCGTAATGAGACATCTTTTTTTCTTTTATCAAAATAGATAAATCGTCCTGAAAAGCTGCGTGTAATTTTCAGGTAATATATCCAGAAGGCAATAAGAAACAGCATAGCTAATTTGATGGAATCTGAGTCTGTCATCATGCCTCCGTAGCGAATAATATACAGGACAGGTTTCGCCAGAGTGCAGAGAATATCACAAGGGTATGTCGGATGAGCCTGATCTTTTAAGGACGACTACAACGTTATACCCTCTCAGCTTGCAGCCCATCCGATGAATCAGACGCGAACGTCGCCTTGTGTTCAACACTCAGTTTACGACTGACCAGCCAGACCGCTGCACGGGAAAGCCTTTGCGAGGGGGGTGAAACCCAAAGCAACCTGAAAGCCTGGCGGTCGTGGCCCAGGTCCGCCTCGGACGGATGCGTCATTCTGTTGAACGATTACGCTATGCGGCCGGAGACCGACTGCTAAAAGCGGTAAGCAGATGTCGAACTGCGATGCAGTTACACGTTGCCAGCAGCAGGCAACAGATTCTCACGCCGATAGGAGCACCATTGTGACCAGCAATGCTCAGGATTGATATCAAAATAGCCCCGGCATTCGGCCATCGTGAAAGCAACATCACGCGGCACTTCGATAAACGTGGCGTTATCCCGGACGTGGCGGACTTCATCCTCTGTCAGTGGGCTTCCTTTCTCATTCTCTTTTTTCATCAGTAAGGGAATGAGGGCAGGTATATAAACGATGCTCATTTTTCATTTCCCGCAGTAGTGAAAACAGACGCCGTCGGGACGTCACGTTTTTGTGGGCTCTTCATCATGCTATAGGTCACGTTCCGGACGTCTCTGCTTCCTGAAATATATCGGTTCATCGTTGTTCCAGTGCTGCCAGACTACTTAAAGTGCATTGCTCTGGGAAACAGGCAGGAGCGTTAAGCCCGGCTGGCTTGCCAGAGAGCGTGATGAACATTCAGGAGCAATATCTTCTCTTACTCCTCCCTTTATGTTTTTATTTTCTCATTATGTTTTCGACAAAAATCACGATATCTTCAGCCCGATTAGTCATATTTTTTAGATTGAGTTAAGTCATTAATCGCCGGCGATCTTAAAACAAGTCCGGATGGTAAAAAGAGGATTAATAGTGAACAGTAGCGGCGTCTGTTAATTTGACTTACCGGGACGTAAGCACAATGAAATAACGGCTATCACGTTATCACAACGTTGTTCAGGTGACGTATTGACTGGGTGACCGGCACCTTTTACTGTGTTTATTATCAGTTGTGCCCGTTTATTTACCGAACACAGGAGGTTCTTTTGCAGCCAGACGTCATGCGGTTAGCCCTTCGTCCAGTCAGCGAAGCAGATGCAGGCGACCTTTTCAGGATTTATGGTGACCCTGCGACGAACGTGTTTAATCCAGCCGGTCCTTACCCGAATATTGAACATGCACGGGATGTCTTGTCTCGCTCAATAAGCCACTGGGAAACACAGGGTTTCGGCAATTGGGCTATTTCGCTTCGGGATGATCCTGACAGAATCATAGGCTTCGGAGGGCTGAGCATCCGAAACTTCGCCGATATCACGATCAATAATCTGGGGTATCGGTTCTCGCCGGAATCCTGGGGAAAAGGGCTGGCGACAGAGTTTGCCCGATATGCAGTCAGATATGGGTTTAGTGAGTTAAAACTCACGGAAATCTCTGCAGTGGTGAGAGCAAACCATCTGGCGTCACAAAAGGTTTTGATTAACGCCGGACTTCGGCATATTCGCGATGTCTATGATGTGCCAGATGCGGCTGCAAGCATGCTTTTTACGCTGAGCCGGGATGACTGGAATTTAACCCGCCCCTGAAAAGATTCAGCCATGATGACACTCCACTGAATACTGGACTTAACGCGTGTGGTTAATCAGCGCGAGTTGCAGATGATGCTCAATAAACCCGGCTTTGAGCGCGCTATATCGTTGCGCATTATTGTTGCAGAGCAATGCAGCAGTGGACTTAATCTCCGCATAGGCTTCAGCAATGTCACTGTTTTTACGGAGATAATCCCGAAAAGCCAGGTGGCGAAGTATTTGCTCATCCCCGTTTGAAAATGCATGCACCTGATGGCTACGCAGATGGACACCTTTAGTGAAATATCGGCGTCCCGGAATGCCGTTTTCACCTCTGGCACTGTACCCGATGCTGCTCATGGCAGAGGTACACTCATCCAGCTGGTTAATATCAGAGACTTCCAGCAGTATGTCGATCACGGGCTTTGCTGCCAGACCCGAAACAGAAGTGCTGCCAATGTGATGAATATTCACTGCAACTTCCCCTAATAAGGCCTGTATCACCAGACGCTCAGCCTCGAATGCTTCCGGCCATTTTTCATCATAAGGCACCACTGAAATGGTCCGCGTCAATCCCGGCCTCCTTTGACCTGAAATTTCTTTCTGGCGGTTAAAGTACTTACCTGAAACTGGCGGGAAGGAACAACGTCAGTTCAGGAATGAACCGTAAGGCTACAGTTTTGTTGAACGTGAAGTCAGTGTCTGGTGGAAAAAATGTTCAACGGCAAGATTAGAGGCGGATACAGCCAGGGACATCCCTTTATGCTGTATTGCAGTGCAGTAGGGTGAAATGAGGTGATGAGTGCTGTCTGATTCGTAATTCTGACAGCAATCTATTTTGCTTCATTGCCGTGACGACCCGTTAGTTTGACACCGAAAACGCAGAAGCCTAACAGGTCCTTTGCTTCATCTTCAACACGCGTAACCATGACAAGATCGGATGAACCGTCGGGCAGTACGACTTCATATGGCGGGTAGGGTAGCCCTTTTATTCGGAATTCCTGCAGCCAGAGCAACTTGTCCGCCTGAGAGGGTATCACCTCATAAATGTATTTGTGAATAACATCCTGTGGGGCCCAGCCAAGCCTTTCAGCAAAGGTGTCGCTTGCATCAACAATCATCAACTCCGGGTTAAGAAAGCAGATGGAGGTACCAGGAACTGCGTACATTGATGATATCTGATGCGCCCGCTGGTCAAGAGAAAGACGCACAACCCGGCGAAGAAAACCTTTTTCGGGCGCCCTGGCGAGCATCAGGTGGCTTTCTGCCGCGGTCACCGGCTTGCCGAACAGATAGCCCTGCGCATACAGGCATCCAATTCCACGTAACATTTCAGCCTGTTCATCCGTTTCAACCCCTTCGGCGATCACATCCATATCAAGGCTTTGGCCTAGCCCAACTACGCTGGAGATAATTTTTCGGCTATCCTTTTTTTCCAGCATGGAGCGAATAAAGCTGCTATCAATTTTAAGAGTATTGACGGGTAATTGAATTAACCAGGAAAGACTGGAATAGCCTGTCCCAAAGTCATCCATCGCAATCGTACAGCCCATATCAGACAAGGCCTCAACCTCTGCACGGGCTGTTATGATGTCATCTAACAGGGCAGTTTCGGTTATCTCAATCTTTAATCTTGTCAGATCAAACTGAAATCGATTAGCAGTTTGACTGATCATTTCAGGCAGGTCTCTGCCATTGAGCTGAGAGGGTGACACATTCATCGACAGAAATTGCTGTTCCGGCCATGCAGCTGCCGTTTTGAAACCTTGCGCTATCAGGCTGAGCATCAGCTCGTCCAGCAGACCGTTTTGTTCCATAGCAGGAATGAAGTCTGCTGGTGGCGTAACGGTTCCTTGCGGGGAAATGTGGCGTGCGAGCATTTCAAAACCCATCACGCGCAGGTCTTCCAGTGAGACGATAGGCTGAAAAAACGGGTGAAACTCACCGCTGTTAATACGCCGTAGCAAAACTTCACGCGGCTCGTCATTTTTCACAACAGGTTTCATTTTATTCCTGTAAATCCATAATTTTCAGCCGGTTAA
Organism: Pantoea jilinensis; assembly: GCF_019104105.1. NCBI lineage: Bacteria > Pseudomonadati > Pseudomonadota > Gammaproteobacteria > Enterobacterales > Erwiniaceae > Pantoea > Pantoea jilinensis. The sequence continues at coordinate 129,848 of NZ_CP077748.1, forward strand.
AAAACTATATACATTCTAAACAATGAAAATTGAACAAAAATGAGAGCATCCCATTTCAACTTTTAAATTATCAGCCTGATCACATCAAACAATGTATGTTTAATAAGAGTTGTATGTTCAATCCTGCTTAACATTATTAACGGGTTGATATTCTGATGTTATCATTTTCAAATTATAACTGACGACGTAAGTTCACGTTCCAGATGCCTGTCATTATCGGCTAGGCCTCACTTTTCATTACCTTCTGATTGTAAGATGTTGACACAATCCCTCCTTTACATCCTGTAATGACTTCGCTTCCATTGACGGAATCTCGTCTCCACATGCAATAAGCTCTGGACACAACATTGAACCCTCGCGGATTCGAAAAGCGAGTGTTCTGAAATGTTCCTGAGAGGGTATGCGGGAAGCCCCGCGATGAGGGTAAACGGATCTGCTTGCCTGCAGAAATAACTCACATATCATGTAATTAAATATCCGCTATGGCACAAAGTCTGGAAGCCGTTAGTATGACATAACGTTATTTGATTAAAGTTAATGCTCTTCGAAAATACTCCACAAAGAGGATGATTGATGGCCATTCATATAGTGATTCCAGACGATTATCAGCTCGCTACTCAGCAGTGTGACTTTCTTCAGCACAACGACAAATACCTCTGCTCGGCTCTGGGAGACCTCACTAAAGATTCAATGGCTGATCACCATCTCTCTGCAGCAGAGGCATTGATACTCATCAGGGAAAGAACAGTGGTTGATGCAGCCTTTCTGCGACGCACACCGCGTCTTAAATTAATCAGCCAGACGGGTAAGCTGGCGAGGAATGTCGATGTTGAGGCCTGTACAATGGCGGGTGTGGCAATTGTAGAAGGGACCGGTTCCCCGGTCGCGCCTGCAGAATTAACCTGGCTGCTGATCATGGCATCACGCAGAAAATTAGTCTCTTCGGTGAATGCAATGGCCGAAGGACGATGGCAAACAGAAATAGGCTCTGCAGTCAATAATCAGCTCATCGGCATTCTTGGCTATGGGAAAATAGGAAAACGTCTCGCTTCCTTTGCAGCCGTTTTTGGGATGAGAGTGCAGGTATGGGGAAGTCTTCGCGCACAGGAAGAAGCCCGTACTGACGGATGGATAGTGCCGGAGAGTCGGGCGCAGTTTTTCGCCACCAGCGATGTGGTAACCGTACATCAAAGGTTGGTCGCGTCGACGGAAGGTAATATCACGGCGGCCGATCTTGCACTGATGAAAACGGATGCGTTATTTGTGAATACCAGCCGTGCTGAACTCGTTTCGAAAGGCGCATTGTTAAACGCCCTGAAACTGGGGCGCCCCGGATTTGCGGCACTGGATGTTTACGACGATGAACCGTTGTACGACGCGCAACATCCTTACCTGCAGATGCCAAATGTGCTGTGCACGCCACATCTGGGCTATGTCGAGAAGGCCAGCTATGCGCTCTACTTCAAAACGGCCTTTGATAATGTCGTACGTTACTTTAGTGGTGATAGATCACATGTGATTAATGCTGGGGTATCAGAACGATAAATTTACCCGTGATCTGGCGGTAAAGGCTTTTTCTGACCGTGCATTTCTGATGCCGGACGATTCAGTTGCAGGCTGTGTGCTTACCGTCAGGCCTCTTCAACAGTCATCGGCAAAAATTAGTCATTGCATCCCGCCTGCTTGTATTTTAGTATTTACTTAATTTAGAGAGCCCTAAAATAGTAAACATGAAAAACAGTCAGCTTGTTCGGTTGCAGGAAAGCGCTTCGCTGGCGACAACGTTGCTGAAGTCGATGAGTAACAGCAATCGCCTTTTAATCCTCTGCATCCTTATTGAAAAACCCGGCACCTCGTCAGGGGAGTTGGCCCAGCAAAGTGGGCTGACACCTTCTGCCACCTCTCAGCACCTGGCGAAAATGAAAGAAGATGGTCTGATTGAGTCTTCAAAGGTGGCTCAGCGGGTGAACTATTTCATAAAAGACGATGCGGTTAAAAAAGTTGTCTCCACACTAAAAGATATCTATTGCCCGGAGGATTTAAAATGAAGTCTGAATCGATATCGCCGTTGCAAGCCAATGAGATGATTGCGCAAGGAGCCGTGCTGATTGATATCCGTGAACGTGCAGATTATCTCAGAGAACACATTCCGGAGGCGGTCTCACTGCCACTTTCCGACATCACCGCGGGTAAATGCGTCGATAACGCAGGCTCCCGTCCTGTGATTTTTCACTGTCAGGCAGGGATGAGAACCACCAGTAACGCTGATGCACTTATAAAAGCGGCAACCTCTGAAAACGTCTTCCTGATGTCCGGAGGCATTAATGCGTGGAAAAGTGCCACGTTCCCGACAGTCGAAGATAAAAAACAACCGTTGCCTGTCATAAGACAGGTTCATATTACGGCGGGTTCACTGGTTCTGCTGGGTGTGGTGTCTGGATATACCCTCGATAGCCGATTATTTTTGCTCTCAGGAGTGATAGGTGCCGGTTTAATTTTCTCTGGCGTGACGGGTTTTTGCGGGATGGCAACGTTGTTGCAAAAAATGCCCTGGAACAGAACGGCGAAATAGATTCCAGGACGCATCTTAATTCTCAGCTTTCATCAATGTGAGGCAGATGCGTACTGTTTTCATCGTATAAAACCACAGCGATATTTTATGTCATTAAGACCACTCTTTATGTATCGATTCCAGCATAGAGACTGTATCTATTGTAATGTCAGCACGCATGACCGGACTGGTCAGCCTGTTACTGTCCAGGCACGCATGTATATGCTGAACTTCATAAACAAGCTCAAAATCGCAGGGAAAATGCAGCTCTTCTGTTTCGCCGCTGGAATAATGCACGGTCGCCCGTCTGGCTTTCCAGTAGTCGGGTATTTCAATGTAGCCTTTTTCACCATAGATAAATGCTTTGTTGGTTTGCTGTGGTCGCCGGTGAAGTCAGGACGCTGGCGCAGCGCGACGGCTGCCCGGGATATTAAACATCTGATTGAAGAGGCTGTGGCGCAGGTCGAAAGTGGTGTTGTCGTTGCAACCGGAACCGGCAAGAGTATTCTGGATATCAACGCTATGGTCGGAAAACTGGCTGTGGCAATGGATAACATCTCGCTCGCCTCGGCTGAACAGATGCAGGGTATTTCTCAGGTCAGCATTGCGGTAAACCAGATGGATGGTGTGACGCAGAATAATGCGGCGCTGGTGGAAGAATCCTCTTCTGCATCGCAGTCTCTTTCAGTTCAGGCGCACTCTTTACGTGAAGCCGTTAACGCCTTCCGCATCTGAGCAGACAGGTAACTACTCAGGTCCGAATGGACTTATGACAAACAGTGAGTGACATCTGTTCAGGCCCCGGCAGCAGGGCCTGAACAGGCAGCTCAAAAAAAGTAAAATTTTTTGCATCCGTTTCCCTCCCTCATTCGTATTAACAGATAAGGGCACTTCGGCCCTGTCCGCAAACTGAATGAGGGAAGTGAAAATGAAGCCATTCCTGCCAACTCTGCTTTTATCTGCATTAGTCTTCAGCGGCGCCACTTTCGCGGCGAGTATGGACAGCGACACGGTGATGGTCGGTGGAGCGGCCATGTACCCGTCAAAAAATATTGTTGAGAACGCAATTAACTCCAAAGATCACACCACGCTGGTGGCCGCCGTCAAAGCCGCCGGGCTGGTTCCGACGCTTGAAGGCAAGGGGCCTTTTACCGTATTTGCACCCACTAATGCGGCGTTTGAAAAATTGCCGAAGGGTACCGTCGACTCCCTGCTGAAGCCCGAAAATAAACAAAAACTGACCAGCGTGCTGACCTATCACGTGGTCGCAGGAAAAATGGACATGAAAGCGCTGGAGAAAAAAATCAAAGCTGGTGGCGGTAAAGCCGAGCTGAAAACAGTTAATGGCGAATCACTCTGGGTGATGTCCAACGGCCCACATAACATTCAGCTTAAAGATGCTCAGGGCAATATTGCTAATATCACCACCTATGATGTGAACCAGAGTAACGGTGTCATCGACGTTATCGATACTGTACTGATGCCATAAAGCGTTACCTATACTGTGTGTGGCCACTGATTGCGTGGCCACACCTTTTACAGGGAAGCCGATGACAAAAAATGTGCCCCACATTCAGGCCGACTTAATGAACCAGATAGCCGGCGGTGATAAAGCTGCTCTTGAGCAGCTTTACCGCGTCCTGTCGCCCCAACTTTATGGGATCATCCTGCGGATGGTCAGGCGCCGGGACTGGGCAGAAGAGATCCTGCACGACACGTTTATCCACATCTGGCAGTCGGCAAACTATTACGATGATGCGCGCAGTGAGCCGCACATCTGGCTTAGCCACATAGCCAGAAATCGGGCGATTGATTTCCTGCGAAAACATGAGAACCGATGCTGTTCACTGGAAGAAATCAGCGAAGCGGAAGCGGGTTTTCAGGCGTTACTTCCCGCGGATGACAGTCCTGCAGAGGCGCGTCGTCTTCAACATTGTATGGCGCACTTACCTTCAGAACAGCGACAAAGTATTTCGCTCGCTTATTATCGTGGCCTGTCGCAGAGTGAGATTGCGCTCTCCATGAGTCAGCCTGAGGGTACGGTTAAAAGCTGGATCCGTCGCGCGTTAATCCATCTTCGGGAGTGCATAGGCCTATGACTGCTCAGGAACACAATGATCTCACTGCGGCGGAATATGTGCTGGGTCTTACCGACGATGTGACACGCCATCGGCTTGATAAACGTCTCAATGACGATTCACTCTTTGCTGCAGAAGTGCTGCGCTGGCAGAAAGCGTTTAGCGGCATCGATTTGCTCACCCACGACGTTATTCCTCCCGCTACGGTCTGGCCGCTGATCAGGCAGGACCTTAACCGGAACGCTGACGCCTCTGGCACGATATCAGTCCGCAGGCAACCTGGCTTCTGGCTCGGCTGGAGTCTGGCGGCGGCAATGGCGGGCCTCCTCCTTTACACCCAGGTGATTAAGCCGGATACCCCGCATTCCCTGCAGCCCATTGCGGTACTCAGTGGCGCGCAGCCCAACGCACAGTTTGTGGTGAGTCTGGATAAGTCAGCGTCACGCATTCAGGTCTCGGCGCTAAACATCACGCTGCCAGAGAATAAAGCCCTGCAACTCTGGCTGATCAGGGGCAGTGCTGCGCCGCAATCGTTGGGACTGATCAATCACACCGACAGTAACGCTTTCCGATTAGCACCAGGCGAGTTAAACAATCAGACGGTGCTGGCGGTGAGTCTGGAGCCTGTGGGGGGTTCTAAACTCAGCGGGCCATCCGGGCCGGTGATTTTCCAGGGCAAAGTGACGTTGCTCTGATAGTCAATGGCGCAGGTTCAGCCGGAATTCAGGAGATAGGGTGAGTGGGTGGCAATCCGAATGGCAAACCGCCATTTCTTTACATTCACAACATCAGGGGAAGGACAAAAGAATGGAAATCAGAGCGGCCATTGAGTCAGATGCGGTAAGCATCAGTGAGCTGATACACAGTGTGTCGATTAAGTGTAACTTTTCAGAGGTAGAGCCCTGTCAGCACTGGTTTATCGAGAGCATAAAACCCGATGTGCTTAAACCGTTGATCGTTGCAGATGACTATCTCTGGCTGATTGCCGTGGAAAGAGGTGAGGTAACAGGCGTACTCACCCTTTTCGAAGGCAATCTAGTGAAATACTTTTTTGTGCATCCAAAGTTTCACCGTCAAGGGGTGGCAAGGGCACTCTGGCAGCAGGTAGCGCCCATGCTGCGATCAGAAATCAGTGTACGGTCATCACTCTTCGCCGTTCCCTTCTATGAAAAACTGGGATTTAAGAGAGTGGGAGAGGTTAAGTTTTTCAACGGCGTATCATTCCAGACAATGATGGCTCGGTTTTGATTTAAAAGAGATTTTTTAATTTCTACATTTCTGCAGTAAATATGGCTCTGCCACGCGTTTTGTAAACCCGCTTTGGGAGCGAGTGGACCCGGGCAGGCCACTCTTCTTGACTTATCACTGCGTACATTCTCTGTATTCAACTCGCTGACTTATTGCACCTTCCCCGTCCGGCGATGCCAGGGCGGCGGATGTTTTGCAGCGTTTTTACGTTTCATCTGCCTCTTTTTACGCCTTTTTTACAGGCCGATCGGTTTAATTAACGGCACCGGGCGCTGATGCGCCTATGTTCAAGGAAGCCGTGGATGAAATGCATTAACAAACCCTGGTCCATACCGGGGTGCAGCGATGCTGCTGTCGCTGAACTTGCTGAGCAACAGCGCCTTCGCCTTGTTTCGCCCCGCAAATGGTTCAGAGATGCCATCGAGGCCAGTACCGATCCGGCACTGCTGAACTATCGCCTGATCTCTCAGTGGCTGGGTGAATCGATAACGGACACCCGCTCTCTGATTCTGGCGCTGAACAATAGCCTCTGTTTTGGACTTTACCGCAATGGCCGACAAATCGGTTTTGCCCGCGTCGTGACCGATATGGCGGAGACCTGGGTAATCCGGAACCTGTTCATCTCGCCGGAATATCGTTTTATCGGGCTCGGCTCATGGCTGCTGCACTGCTGTCTGTCTCATCCTGGCGCCAGGGGCTGCCGGAGCATCATTGCAATGGGTGAGCCTGTACCGGATTTCTTCGAGCGTAACGGATTTATCTCTTTTCCCTCACTGCCCGGTGTCTACGTGACAACGCTGCAGAAAGGGGGATACGACCCGATTTGCGCCAAATGCGTCAGCAGGCATTAAGCCCGGGTGCACGCAAATGAGCGGTTTTCTCCAGTTTATTATCCGACCTCCGATTAATAGCGGCTCACTACCAGGCAATGTTGCCTTTTCGCAGCGGGTTCTTAAGGAACACACCATGTCAGGCCTTATCCTTGTTTCTCATAATCAATGTCAACGTTCGACGCTTACTGCCGTTTATGAAGGCATACTTTCCCGTCAGGGCGGGCTGTGGATTAGCTGGGATGGTGAGAGCAAAGTGATACCCAGCGACGCGTCAAGACCCTACTTAGTGCAGCAGGCTGGCCAGTATGAAACCGTGACCTTCTCCTATACGCCGGGCGAGCTGAATGAGGGTTACCACAACTATATTCACAAAGGACTCTGGCCTGTTTTTCACCAGCGCCCTGACATGGCCCGATTTTCCACCAATGGCTATCAGGAATATAAAAATATTAATAAAGCCTATGCGCGCGCCATTTGCGAAAATGCCACACCCGACGATGTTATCTGGATTCAGGATTATCATCTGCTTGGCTGTGCTTCCTATATTCGTGAAGAAGGGCTGACCAACTCAGTGGGTATTTTTCTGCATCAGCCTTTCCCGGCTGGCAGGATGTTTGAAACGATTCCCGAATGGCGCTGGTTCACTGACTCATTACTGTGTTGTGACCTGATTGGCTTCCAGACGGTACAGGATATGAATAACTTCCTGGTCTGGCTGGAGAGCGAATTCAGACTGGATCGACTGGAGGCACAACGTTTTCGGATTAATGGCCGGATAATAAGAGTGGGTGTATTTCCGGTCGGGATTGATCTTGATGATGTGCAATGTCTGCGCGAGAGCAACAGCTGTGCTTACATGGAAATGCAGTGCCGCGAAAGTCTGCCAGAAAATACCGTGCTTAGCGGCGGCCATCTTGATGAGAGTTCGGGGCTGCCTTACCGCATCAGTACCCTGGAGGTACTGTTAAGAAGACATGATTGCTATCAGAAAAATATTACGCTATTGCAGCTGGCACCTCCGGCAGCCGGACACGCGCATGATGCGTCTGAACTCGGTCATGCGCTGGAAGCACTGTGCGGCGAGCTGAATGGCGTACATGGCACAATGAACTGGTATCCGGTGAACTATCTCACCCATGCTTATAGCCGGGAAGAGCAGGCTGGTATCTATCGAGCCTCACGCGTTGCGCTGGTAACGCCATTAATGGCGGGTATGAGTCTGATGGCGAAAATGTATGTCGCCCTGCAGGACCCGAAAAATCCTGGCGTGCTTATCCTCTCGCAGTTTGCCGGTGCAGCCGAGCAGATGGAGGGAGCCATCATCGTCAATCCTTATGATCCTGACGCAATGGCCAGTGCGGTGCATCGCGCCCTGCAGATGCCGTTACACGAACGGCGAAGTCTGCATGCACGTCTGATGAAAGGCCTGCATATGCACAACAATCATCACTGGGCCGGGGCGTTCTTAAGCATGCTGAACGCTGAGCCGGCGGCGCCTCAGGCTCTGCCGCCACCGGCATTTTTTCCGCGATTAAGCAGTAGCCGGGCGAGATACTGAGATTCAGAACGTAAACGGTGCTTTATAAAGTGAAGGTGTGGAAGTTAACGGGTTCACGCTGATAGAGAGCAGAGCAGATAACGTTTTATCTACCTGCTCATCAATGTTTTATTTGGATCAGTGCTTAATGATGTGATGTTACGGTCTGCATTAAACGGGAGCATCACTATTTCATGACGTTTTGGTATTTTTCCAGATCCTTGCCATACCTTCACTTACAGGGCTGACGCGCGTAAAACCAAATTTTTCGTACAGCGCCGGAACATCTGCCATCAATGTGACATAAGCACATCACAGGCATTTTGATCGAGCCACTTTGTCAGCGTTTCCATTATCATGCGGCCCAGACCTTTTCCCTGATGCGTGGATCTACAGCGACATCGACAATATCCATATTCAGCGCGGCGTCGCCTACGATACGTCCCATTCCGATGACGGTTTCCCTATAAAGGATATGAACACCATAACAGCTGTCAGGACGTCCCTGGCGGGCAGCTTCGGCGGGACGTGGCGTCAGTCCTGAGATAATACGTAAGCGGCAAAAATTCTCTACAGACCGAACAGTTCCAGCAAGCTGGTAGTCAGACAAATTTTTATCCTCTTCTCAGCATCCATTTTCTGCAAAGTCTGGTTTTCGACGTTGTTCAGGGCGGTTGAACTGCAAAGCAGGTTTTAGCATCCCATAAGAGCAGCTACTCAGATTCGCTCTGTCATCACACTACGCAGTTCCTCCCTGAGCCAGCTCAGCGGCATATCGTTATCACAGCGTTTATGCCAGAGCAGCGAAAGAGCGATTTCGGGAGTCGCCACCGGTACAGGGCTGGAGCATAAACCGTAATGGGTTATCCAGTCATCCGCTAGCCCGGCGGGGACGGTAGCTAACGCGGGCATGCGCACCAGTAGCGGCGGCAGAGAGGAAAAATGCGGCGTCACGTAGCGAATCGAACGTGCCTTTCCCAGGGTCGCAAGCTGGTCATCAATGGCGCTCCAGGTTGATCCACGATAGGAAACCAGCAGATGATCATGCGCCACGTAATCCTCCAGCGTCAGCGGCGCAGATAACGAAAGCTGCTCCGGATGCCACAACGTACAAAAGCTTTGTGAAACGATCTTCTCGCGCTGCAGCGTGGCGGGCGTGTTATCGCCCACCGATATGGCAAGATCGATCTCGCCACGTGCGACCAGTTCCACATCCCTGAAGGGATCGCTGGCCGTGACCTGAAGCGTCACGCCCGGCGCGGTGCGCGTGATGCGCGCATACAGTGCCGGCATGATTGAGCGCTCAACCCAGTCGCTCATCCCCAGCCGAAAAACATGCGTCGCCTCAGAAGGCGTGAAGGATGCTGGCTGAAAAAGGACATTCTGCATCTGCGCCATCAGAGGCCCCAGCTCAGCGATCAGCGCCTCGGCTCGCGGGGTAGGCTCCATTCCTGTTGCTGTACGCACAAAGAGCGGATCGCTGAACATCACCCGCAACCGGGCCAGTGCATTACTGACCGCAGGCTGGCCCAGATGCAGCTTTTCTGCTGCACGAGAGACGCTGCCTTCCCGCTTCAGAACTAACAGCACCGTCAGTAAATTCAGGTCGATACGATGAAAATCATTTTCTCTGATAGTGAGCATCAGTTTAATCAATTTGAGTGATATGGATTGTCTGAGGATACTGCCCACCACGTTGTGATGAAACATTCTGGAGAATAATTGATGAAAATTTTACTGATGCTGGTGGCGTCACTTATGGCATTCAGTCCGGCCTATGCAGCCGAACAGCCGTCTGCACGGGATCAACAGGCTCCGGGTTATTACCGGATGATGTTAGGTAAATTGCGCATTACCGCCGTTTCCGACGGCACGGTGACCATTCCCCTTAATAGACTACTGACAAACATTTCACCGGATACACTCAGCAAGGGAATGGCCAGAGAGGCGATGACGCCGCAGGCTGAAACGTCGATTAACGCGTTTGTTATCGATGATGGCAAAAAGCGCATCTTAGTCGATACTGGCGCCGGTGAGCTTTTTGGCCACGATGGCGGACATCTGCTGACCAACCTGGCCGCTGCTGGCTATCCGGCTGAATCGATCGATGCTGTGCTTCTGACTCATGTTCATGCCGATCATTCAGGCGGTGTCTCGCGTGCAGGCAAGCCGGCTTTTCCTGAAGCTGAAGTGTATGTGGATAAACGGGATGTCGATTTCTGGCTTAATCCGGCCAACGCCAGCAAAGTGGAAGCCAGTCAGGCTCACACCTTTGCGGATTCTGAACGAACGCTTCGCCCGGTCATGAATGCTGGCCTGCTTAAAACATTTATGGCACCCGCTACATTACCGGGAGGAATCCGTGCTGAGTCGACCGCTGGCCATACGCCGGGCAGCGTACTTTATCGCGTGGAAAGCCAGGGGCAGACGCTGGTGTTATGGGGAGACATCATCCATGCCAAAGCGGTGCAAATGCCAGACCCCGAAGTGGCCATCCATTTTGATGTCGATCAGAAACAGGCTATTAATACACGTGAAAGGGTACTGAAACAGGCTGCCGATCAGGGCTACTGGGTGGCTGCGGCGCATATCGCTTTCCCGGGTCTGGGTCATGTTCAGCACGAGGGTAATGCTTATCGCTGGGTGCCCGCTAATTACACCACCCAGCTCGGGCAGTCAGTTTCTGACGAGGCCAACAATTAACACATAATGGGTTTGGCAAAACGCGTTCAGACAGATTTACCGGTCACAAGCTCAAAGCAAAGCAGATTGGATATTTATCGGGCGTCCATTGCGGACGCCTTTCAACATCACTATTTCACTGGGCCTCCTCTGGCACCCGGCCTGAAAGCATGCTTTTTCGCCCGCCAGGCGATGATCAACGCAACCGCCATAAAGGTGAGTAGCGCCCAGGGGAAAGAGACCGCACCGGCATTATTGAGAAGCAGTCCTCCAGTAACGCCGCCGCTGGCGATAGCCAGATTCCATGCGGTTGTCACCATCGCCTGAACAACGTCGACATGATTGCCAGCCGAATCAGCGGCGGCCGTTTGCATCTGGGTTGATGCACCACCAAACGACCAACCCCATACGATGACAGCCACATAGACCACAATCTGTTCCCGCATGCCTGCGACCAGCACCACAGAAACCGCCGCCAGTGCTGCAAGGCTGAGCAGAACCAGATGTCGCAAATGACGATCTACCAACATTCCGGTGATCCAGATGCCGACCAATGCCGCGATGCCAAAAATCAGCAGGATAAGTCCGACGTTTCCGGTCAGTCCCGACAACTGCAGGAATGGTCCGATGAACGTATAAAGAATGTTGTGAGCCGTCATCCACAGAAAGATAACCGCCAGAACGGGCCTGACGCCGGGCATACGGAAAACCTGCCATACCGGCAGTCGACGGTCAGCCTGCTGGCCCGGCAGGTCAGGAACCGCCACCCATGTCCAGATAAAGAGAATAATGGCCAGTGCTGCCATGATCCCAAAGGGGACTCTCCATCCCATCATACTGCCCAGCCATGCGCCTGCCGGGGTTCCCAGCGACAGGGCAACCGGTATTCCAACCATCGCAATAGCCAGCGCGCGGCCCTGTAATTCAGCAGGAACGAGGCGGCGCGCATAGCCCGCCAGGATTCCCCATGCAAGTCCGGCAGCCACACCGGACATGAAGCGAGCCCCCATCGTCAGCCAGTAGCTGGATGAAAGGGTGGTAACGGTGTTGAAAATCAGGAAAGTCCCGACGGCAAGCAGCAGCACTTTTTTACGTCGCCATCCACTGGTCAGAACCGTTAAAGGAATCGCCGCCAGCAGCGATCCCAGCGCATAGATACTGACCAGCTGGCCTGCCATTACCTGAGAAACCCCCAGACCTTTTCCGATCTCCGGAAGCAGACCCGCCGGAAGGGTCTCGGTCAGAATGGCGATAAAGCCAGTCATGGCAAATGCCAGCAGGGAAGCCAGAGGCAGGCCTCGTTGTGTTGTGGTTTCACTGAATGCGCTATTGGCGTGCACGTTGAATCCTTTTTAAAGTTTGTAACGCTTAAAAATTGCGAAAACCCGCTTGATAACGGACTGACTGATATACATATCGATCGGTATATATATTCGAAACTATAAGCCCCCGCGCAACTTGTCAAGAATATATGTATCGATTAGTATTTATGTCTGGCAAGTCAAAAAGGAACGGATATGGCTCAGATGGGACGTCCACGAACATTTGACCGTGACGAAGCAATTCGTCAGGCGATGACACTTTTCTGGCAACACGGTTACGAGTCCACTTCGCTTGCCATGCTCAAGTCGAATCTCGGTAACGGTATCACTGCCCCCAGTTTTTACGCCGCATTTGGTTCTAAAGAGGCGCTGTTCGAAGAGGTTGTCGAATGCTATATGACGACTTATGGTCAGGTGAACGATTGTCTATGGGACGATTCGCTTGAACCCCGACAGGCTATCGAACTCGCCTTGCGTCGCTCCGCAAAGATGCAGACAGATCAGGGACATCCCAGCGGTTGCCTGATCGCGCTATCCGTTAATACCTGCTCACCTGCAAACGCGCACATTCGTGAGCTTCTGGCAGCGCAACGTGATAGGACCAGAGCGGGATTTTTGCGATGTGTCACCAGAGCGAAAGAGGTGGGGCTTCTGGTTTCCGGTACAGATGTGCAGGCACTGGCCAGGTTTTTTCACAGTTTTGAAATCGGCCTGTCGACCGAAGCCCGCGATGGCGCAACCGGTAAAGAACTTGATGCGGCGGTATCAACTGCCATGAAGACCTGGGATGCCTATTGTCGTAGTGTTGATTGACTGAAATGGTGCCCGGACTCAACACGGCGGGTGAGTCTTTGTGAGGAGCGTTGTACGAAAGCGGAATAACCGTTGTCCTCAATAAGGAAAAGACGTTTCGTGAAAAGTAAGCTTATGACTGACATCAAAACGTGGGCACGAAACATCAAACGGGATGTGCATGCGGTATGGCTCGCCGCCCGCGATCCCCGTACACCGTTAGTGGCTAAAGTGCTGGCGATGATTGTCGCGGCCTATGCGGTTTCACCCATCGATCTGATCCCCGACTTCATTCCCGTTATCGGCTATCTCGACGACCTGATCATTGTACCGCTGGGGATCATGCTGGTGGTGCGTCTTATTCCCCCCGAGGTGATGCGCGAACATCGTGAAACTGCAGCGCAAGCCAGTACACATCCGGTCAGTCGCGTAACGGCAGGGATCTTTATCGCGATATGGATTGTTGGTGCCACTGTGCTGTTCAGCCAAATCGTCGCAGCGTTCAGGCATCATTTTTCCTGAAAGCACGGTAGTCGATTTTCCATGCATTGAGCTTGTTATATAACGCCGTTCGTGAGATCCCCAGCAGTTGCGCCGACTGACGCAGATTCCCCTGTTGTTCACTGACAATTTGTAAAATATGCATCCGCTCCAGATTTTGCAGTGAGGGTTGAATCTCTCCGGGCGCATCACTGGCTGAGACTTGCTGCAGGGATTCGGGCAAATCGGCGCGGGTTATTTCTAACCCTTCACTCAGGTTGACGACACGCTCAATCACATTTTCCAGTTCACGTACGTTTCCCGGCCAATCCCAGGCTTGCAGACAGGTCATTGCGTCCGGCGCGACCACAGGCGGAATACGCTTCAGACGTGTGCAGAGCGCCTGAATGAAAATATTCACCAACTCCGGTATGTCTTCACGACGGTCACGCAGCGGAGGAATTTCTAATGAAATTACATTCAGGCGGTAATAGAGATCGCGCCGAAAGGCATTTTTCTCCACGGCATCCAGCAGGTTGCAGTGCGTTGCCACGATAATGCGGACATTCACTTTCACGGGCTGAGCCGCGCCGATACGCAGCACTTCACTCTCCTGCAGCACGCGTAGCAAGCTGGTTTGCGCTTCGAGCGGCATCTCACCAATCTCATCCAGGAAAAGGGTTCCGCCGTCAGCCAGTTCAAACTTGCCCGCCGAACCGCCACGCCGTGAACCGGTGAAGGCGCCATCCGCATAGCCAAACAGCTCGCTTTGCACCAGATCGCGTGGCAGTGCGCCGCAGTTAAGAGCGATAAACGCTTCCTGCTGACGTGGGCTGGCATTATGAATGGCCTGCGCAAACAACTCTTTGCCGGTGCCACTTTCACCGCTGAGCAGCACTGTGCTGTCGGTTCGGCTGCTGACCCGGGCCTTATGAATTGCCTGCTGCAGACGCGACGAGCGGCCGCGAATCATGTCAAAGGTGTAACTGGCATTCACGCCCATGACACGTCGTGTAATGGCACGGATACGCTGATTTTCACGCAGCGACAGCACGCGTCCGCCATCCGGCGCGGGCATCAATGATATCAGGCAGGAGAGGGGGGCCAGGCCGGCCGGCCTGAACTGCAACTCGATGTCATTACAAAAAGGCATGGTCAGCAGCGATCCGCCTTGTGGCTGTAGCAGTTCATCAATCGGGATATTGCCTGGATTCAGCCCGCTGAAAATCTGGCGCGCATAGCGGTTAAGGGTTTTAATGCGTCCCTGTTTATCACAGACAATCACACCTTCATTCAGCGTCTCAAGAATGGACTGCTGTTCAGCCAGCAGGCGTCGTAGCATCAGTTGCTGTCCGACTGCTTCTGCAGCCGCCTGGACCGTGCCAAGTGTGTGGACGTTGAAATTATCAGGCGTGGCGGTCAGTGTGAGCACACCTATCAATTGTCCGTTTTCATTACGTACGGGGGCCGCAGCGCACTGCCGGCGGCGTTTTCGCAAATCAAACTTCCAGTTTTCACCGCTCAACACATAGACCAGTCGCTGTTCAATCAGGCAGCGCGCGGTACAGTTAGTACCCAATACCTCTTCACGCAGAATACTGCCGATCGGTGTCAGGTCGGCACCGCAAAAATGGAGCGTTACACCCTGCGCATCGGTGAGGTTAATGTGCCCGTCCGGATTATAGGCGAGCAAATTTTCCATAATGCTGCGTGCAACAAGAATGAGTTCTGCATTGTTTTCAAGAATCGCAGTCAGTTCGCTGGCTGGGGGCGCGGTATAGATAAATCGATCTGGATCGATAGCGTACTGCTGCGAGCGTTGCCAGGAGTGCAGAATAGTTTCACGAAGCGCTGGCGGCGGTTCGCCCTGGGTAAAGCTCTCCCAGCTTCGCCATAACAGCGCGTCCCAACTGTCGGCGGCCTCCCTGTCGGGCAGGCTGAAGATCGACTCGCTCTCATCTCGTAATAACAATTGCTGATTCACACGCCACTCCAGTGGAATTAAATGTCCATTTTATGGACATGTTAAGTTGACATGTAAACATTGTTGCCAGTTTGTGGTGTGACGTTGTGTCAGCGCTCACAAAATTTCCCGGATTTTGGTTGGCACCACCTTTGCAAAGGTTGATGCAATCACCTGAATCAATCATGCGAAGGGAAATAAGTTGTTATGCGCAAACACAATTTACGGCTGATTCTGTTTATCTGTGCCATTGCTTCACTAAGTGGCGTGATTCTCGGTTATGACGCTTCTGTAATCTCTGGCGTTATCGACCCGCTGACAGAACATCTGAATTTAACGCCATGGGAAAGTGGCTGGGCGGTGTCCAACGTCATTCTCGGCTGCATCGGCGGCGCATGGAGTGTTGGCTTCATTTCTGATCGTATCGGTCGCAAAACGACCCTAATCGTTACCGCTCTACTCTTTTTGCTCTCCGCAGTGGGCGCTGCGCTGGCGGGATCGCTGACCGATTTCGTTATCTGGCGACTGACTGGCGGGCTGGCGGTCGGGATGGCCTCTGCGATTACGCCGCTTTACATCGCTGAAGTTTCACCCAAAGACTGGCGCGGACGGATGCTCGGCCTGCAGCAGATGCTGATGGTGGGCGGACAGGTTACCGTCTATATCGTGAATTACCTGATTGCACGCGGCATGCCGCATCAGTGGATTGTCAGTGAAGGCTGGCGCTGGATGCTCGCCTCGGGCGTGGTGCCTTGCGTGCTATTCCTGCTGCTGGTGCCGTTTATGCCAGAATCACCGCGCTGGCTGGCGCTGAACGGCAAAAAAGAGCGCGCCCTTGAGGTGCTGACGCGTCTTTCAAATGCCCGACACGCCGAGCGACTGTTACAGGAAATCCTGACGTCAAATCGGGATGACAACATCCAGACCCGTCAGCGCGGCATCCTGCGGGATGCGCGGGCACGCTATATCCTGCTGGTGGGTTGTGCCATTGCTATTTTGCAGCAGATCTCCGGTATCAACATCCTGCTCTATTACGCGCCGTCACTCTTACAAAACATCACCGGCAGTACCCAGTCTTCCCTGTTTCACAGCATTTTCATTGGTCTTGCGCTGCTGGCTGGCGTGGCCGTTTGTCTGAGTACCATTGATCGTCTGGGCCGCACGTTGCTGCTGCGCTGGGGGGCACTGGGATGCGCGCTCTCTATGATCTTCACCGCCCTGGCATTTATCGCCGATGCAGGTGGCCTGCTGCCGGTGATTGGACTGCTGGCCTTCGTGCTGATATTTGGCCTCTCATGGAGCCTGGGTGCCTGGCTGCTGATCTCAGAAATCTTTCCTAATCGGATTCGCGCCGTGGCGATGGGCTTTGCGTTCGCCTCGATGTACGTCGCTAATTTTATCGTTACCCAAAGCTTCCCGATGATGAACCGCAGCCAGGTGCTGATGGAACACTTTCATGGTGCCTTCCCACTGATGTTATGCGCGGTGGGATCGCTCATCGCGTTCTGGTTTGTCCATCGTTTTTTACCGGAAACCCGGGGCGTGTCGCTGGAGCACATTGAACCGCTGATGCTCTCCAAATCCCGTCGTTTCGCTGCTGAGGTGAAGCGATCTGAACAACACCCTTCATCGCCCGCCTGGGCAAAAGCAAAATAATAAGGAGTTTTTATGAACCATCAAACAGTGCGCGTGGGTTTAATCGGCGCAGGCCGCATGGGCAGCTTCCATGCGGAAAATCTGGCCTGGCGTGTGCCTGGTGCCACCCTTGCGGCAGTGGCCGATCCGTTCCCTGGCGCAGCAGAGAAGCTCGCCAGCCGGCTTGGGGTGAGCAAATCGTATAGCGATCTGCATGCGCTGCTTCAGGATGATGAAATCGACGCCGTTGCGATTGCCGCGCCAGCACGGACGCATGCGGAGTGGGTGATTGCCGCGGCCAGAGCCGGCAAACATGTGTTTTGCGAAAAGCCTATGGCTGTCACGCTGGATGAGGCCGATCGCGCCATCGCGGCGGCAAAAGAGGCAGGCGTCGTGTTACAGGTGGGCTTTAATCGCCGCTTTGATTCCGGTTTTGCGGCAGCAATTGCAGCGGTAAAAAATGGTGAGAATGGCACGACCCAGCTTAGTCGCTCTGTGACCCGTGACCCAGGCCTGAACGATCCAGCGCCGATTCCGCAATGGACCATCTTCCTTGAAACGCTGATTCACGATTTTGACACGCTACTGCACTTCAATCATGGCGCAAAGCCGGTAGAAGTCTATGCGCTGGCCGATGCGCTGGTGCGGCCAGATTTTAAGGATAAAGGGCTGCTGGATACCTCGGTTGTGACTATTCGCTTCGACAACGGCGCTATTGCTATAGCTGAGGCAAACTTTCAGGCGGTCTATGGCTATGACGTGCGCGGTGAGGTTTTTGGCAGTAAAGGCATGCTGCAGGCGGGCCACATCAATGCCAACCACTGCGTGCGTTACACCGCCAGCGGAATAGCCGTCGATACGTCGCGACTGGATTCAGATCTGCTGCGAGAGGCCTATGTGGCAGAAATGACCGAGTTTGCCTGCTGTATCCGAAGTGGTGAAACGCCTCGCGCCACGGGCGAAGATGCGCGCAACGCGCTGGAAATTGCGCTGGCCTGTATCGAATCTGTACAGAGCAACCTGCCGGTTAAGCTGGGGGCGCGCTGATGGCTGATTATCAACTTTCCGTCTGCGCTGAAATGGTATTTCTGGAGCTGCCATTTACAGAGCGCGTAAAACGCATTCATGAGCTGGGTTTCGGCGTCGAAATCTGGGGATGGGCCAACAAGGATATTGATGCGCTGGTGGCTACCGGTGCGCGCTTTACCTCTATGACCGGTTATCTGAGCGGTAATCTTACCGATGAAACAGAGATAGCGCAGTTACTGCAGAGTGCTGAAGCCTCACTGGCTGTGGCCGAACGTCTCAGTTGTCCTGTACTGAATCTGCATGGCACCGGACTTGACGACCGCGGACTGCCGGTAAAACCCGTGACAACGGTAACGGGCGCTATGTGGCTCAAGGCCGCCGATACGCTGCGCCAGGTTGCACAACTTGGTGAACGAGCCGGACGCGTTTTCACCCTCGAAAACCTTAATCTGCCGATCGATCATCCGGGCACACCCTTCGCCCTGGCCTCTGAAACGCGGGCGCTGGTCGAAGCGGTCAACAGCCCGGCGCTGAAGATGAATCTGGATCTCTACCATGCACAAATTGGCGAAGGCAATCTGATTGAACTGGTACGGCGCTGCGGTTCAGCGATAGGGGAAATCCAGGTTGCCGATGTACCAGGCCGCCAGCAGCCGGGCACCGGCGAGATCAATTACCGGGCAATTGCACGGACGCTGCAGGAGATAGGTTACAGCGGCACCGTCGCCATGGAGGGCTGGGCCAGCGGTGATAGCACAGCGGCTGTCCAGCAGTTCCGCGATCACTTTACGTTGTAAGCAGCATGCGTCGGGTATTTGCCTGTTACCCGACGCACAATAATGTTAATGAAAACAATAACAACCTCAACCTACAGGAATTGACTATGAACATCAGAAACCTTCTGCTTTGTCTTTGCTCCCTGCTGTTTAGTGCAGGAATCAGTGCCAAAACGTTTACCGTTGGCGTCGCGCTGGCTAACTTCGACCTTAACTTTGTCTCCATCCTTCGCACTCAGATGCAGAAAGAGCTTAACGCCAGTGAACTCAAGAGCCAGTTTGTTGATGCCAAAGGCGATGTCGCGCTGCAGGTGCAGCAGGTTGATGACTTTATCAACCAGGGCGTTGACGCCATTATTCTCAATCCGGTTGATACTCAGGGTGTTTTACCGATGATCACGGCCGCCAAAAATGCCGGTATTCCGCTGGTTTTCGTAAATCGTAAACCGGAAGTGAAACTGCCAGCAGATATGGCATATGTTGGTTCTGATTCGGCGCTGGGTGGTGAAATGCAGATGGAGGCGCTGGCAAAGAAAATGAACTACAAAGGTAATGTAGCGATACTGATGGGCGCGCTGTCGAATGAAGAGGCCCGTGAGCGTACCCGTGCTGTGGAAGCGGTTATCAGTAAATATAAAGACATGAAAGTTATTGAGAAGCAGACAGCGAAATGGCAACGCAATGAAGCGGTTGATGTGGTTTCTGGCTGGCTGCTAAATCAGCGTCCCATTGACGCCATTGCTGCAAACAACGATGAGATGGCGATTGGCGCGATTATGGCTTTAAACCAGGCGAAGAACGATAAAATCCTTGTGGCGGGAATTGATGGAACACCCGATGGTCAGCAGTTCATTAAAAACGGCAGGATGGTGCTCACTATTTTTCAGGATGCAAAAGGACAGGCTACCGGCGCAGTTCAGGTGACCAAAGCCCTGCTGAACAAACAAAAGGTTGAGACGCTTAACTGGGTGCCTTACAAGCTGATTACACCTGAAAATTATCTGAACTTTGTTGCTGAGAATTCAAAGTAGTCCCACGTTCAGGGTTATTTACGAACATCTCTTTCAGGTGAAAATGATCAACCGGGGTACCTGAACAATGATGAATATGCGCGCGTATTCTGGACCGTGAACGGTGAAATGGGGAATTGAACACGCGCGCAAATTGCCAGTGAATGATTTTCAGCCGTCTCTCTTACAAACCGACCAGCGTAATCTGTTTCTTGATGGTCAGCGCTTTATAGAGTGCTTTAGCCAGGCTGCCAGGCTCAACGTCAGGCCTGACGCCCTCCGGATCAGTCCAGAACGATTTAATCCGCAAAATGGTGTTGATGCTGGTCACGCGCTCCAGTTCCAGAACGGCCAGTACAGGGTGACGCATTTCGCCGAGTTCTTCTATTGTATCGGCTTCAATGACCGCGGCACGGGATGCCTGACTATCAAAGATCACGTGGCAGCGTGCCCCCTTGAGGTTAAGAATGTCGATGACTTCATAAAGGCATTCAACAGCCTCTGCACTGTAGGTTGCGGACACATTAAACATAGCAAATCCCTCTGACGTAAAACGTAGTAAGCAGCCAGCATAGGCGAACTACAATCAGAGTAGAAGTTACTGTTTTTGAATGAAAAATATAGAGTCAAAAGGTGACGATAACGTGTGTCATTTTAACTCTTATTTAGACTGGCACTAATAATAAGCGAGACGTTAACAGATTCTGGCGATGGGAGGCGGATTTGACTTAAAGAAGGACTCACATCGGGCATGCTAATCGTTCCAGTGAGCAGTGTATTTACAGATGTAAGTAGCGCATTCAGCTACAGGTTTTCGCTATTTTACACAATGAACCTCAGGTTAAGTTTAAGATTTATCGCTCTCTTAAATCTCAAATTCCCCAGGCTGACTGGAGTAATGACTTAACCTGGCTCAACACTCAGTCTGATTTGTTTCTGCGGTTCAGCGGGATATTCTGGTGGGTCAACATCCTGATGGGGTTTCGCAACTCAGGTGAGTAGTACGGCGTGAAGCGGATTTGGCGGCGGATAAGACGTCCCGGAATTATGCAGGTTTGTTCACATATGCGGGCGACACGCTGGCGGTTACTGCCTGATCAACCAAATTTCAAAATACGAAAGCGAGAAAAGCCACCACAGAGGATGGCTTTGCCTGCACGATAATCTGCGTGTGGCGTGAGAGAATGGCTACCTGAAACCTGAGTTAATCAGGTTCATCACGCCGTGGCGTAAGTTATTTCTTTGTGATTGCTCAATCCCTGAACATTCTCTGACGGTGCGTCCTCAGTCCTGAATGCGCTTACCGTACGCATCATGATAACGGCCTGATCATTCAGCATGGCGGAAGCAGCAAGCGATTCCTCTACAAGAGCGGCGTTCTGCTGGGTGGTGGTGTCGATCTGCGTAATGGCAATATTAATCTGAGCAATACCGTCCGCCTGTTCGACGGCAGCCTGATCGATTTGGCTCAGGATTGTTTTCATCTCAGAAACGTTGCTGATCATGCCGCCCATCAACTGGTTTGCGTCCGTTGCCATTCTTTGTCCGTCTCGTGTCTGGGATGAAGACTTTTCAATCAACGCTTTTATCTCGCTGGATGAAGTGGCCGTCTTCTGTGACAGGGAACGAACCTCCTGCGCCACTACCGCAAATCCCCGGCCATGCTCACCGGCACGCGCTGCTTCAACCGCCGCATTGAGCGCCAGAATATTGGTCTGGAACGCAATCGAGTCAATCAAGGTCAGTATTTCCGCCATCTGACGTGAGGAGGCTTCGATTTCATTCATCTTAACCGTCACGGCCTGCATCATTTCACCGTTTTGACTGACGGCATTCTCAGCCTGCGCTGAGAGCGTGGAGGCAAAGCGCGTATTGCTGCGGGTGTGGGCAATGGTGGCGGTAAACTGCTCAACAGAGGCAGCCGTTTCCTCTACCGAGCTGGCCTGCTCTTCCGTTCGTTCCGATAAATTACGGGTGCCGGCGAGTATCTGATGGGCCCCGGTAGCGATATTTTCTGCACCTTCGCGTATCTGACGGACCATCACACTGAGATTAGTTTGCATGGCGCCAATGGCGTTCATGAGAAGTCCTGTCTCATCCCGACGTTGCGTGCTGATACTGTTAGTGAGGTGCCCTTCAGCGACTCGCTGTACCCGGGCGATAACGTCATAAAGCGGGGCAGTAATCGATCGGGTAATAAACAGTGCCAGCGTAATGGCTGTCAGGATGCTGAACAGAGAGATGAAAATAATCTCCTTGCGTACGCTGTTATATCGCGTAGTGAAACTTTCATAGGAGCTTTTCATCTGGGCTTCCTGTAACCCGATGAAATTCGATACTTGCTTAACATACGCATCCTGTAGTTTCACTGTTGAGTTGAGATAAAACGAGTTTGCCTCCGCTTTATTTACGGCCAGGCGCGACAGGAAATCCTGGCGCGAACTCAGGAATTCGCGGCGTTTGACCTCAATATCATCAAGGATCCTCTGTGAGTCACTGTCGTCTGCAAGACGCCGCAGTTCGCCAAACGTGGTGCTGATATTCTTTGTTTTTTCCAGCATCTCACGCTCAATGGTCATTTTGGAAACGGGATCTTGGGCATTTATCAGCATCAGCTGTAGCTGGACACCCTGATTTATATTCTGAATAAGGTCATTGCCTAAAGATATCGTTGGATAGTCGTCGTTAATCATACCGGTGATACTTGTTCTGGCCATTCCCAGCGCGTTGAGTCCGATAAGGACGCTGACAAGCAGAAAAGAAATCAGTGCGAAATAAGAAATTCCAAGCTTTGATCTGATCTTTAGATTTTCAAAAACCTGCTTAACTCTGTTCATTATTAACGTTCCTGGTGAGTGTGTGGTGAAAATGAAAATGGGGGTAATGCCGCAATGGTTACCCTAAGCATTAATGTGTTCATTCATGCATTATGATTTATGAAATAACCAAATTGTTGTGGGCAGAGTGGGCGCGACCACAGATATCCCTGTATCAGAACTTCATTTTTCAGATCCATTCGGCTGATAAGTTCTAACTGCTGTTGTGTTTCAATTCCCTCTACGACAATGACTTTACCCAGTTTCTGGGCCAGTTGAATACTGGACTCCATTACTGTGCAGGCAAGTGGGTTAGAAATGGCTTCTTCAGTCAGGCTTTTATCAATTTTTATGCACCTGAAGTTGCTGTTGTAAAGATAGCGAAGCCCTGAACTGCCGGTTCCGAAATCATCCACGGCCATCTCAACACCCGCTGCGATTAAAACGCTGAGAGTTGTCTTTACGCTCATCTGCTGCGCCAGTTCCTGGCGTTCAGTTAATTCCAGCACCAGTTTTATTTTGCAGGCTGCCGTGGCATTCAGAAAGTACTGACAGGCAATGATAAGAGATTCCTGTTCAAAGTGAGAGGAATGAACATTAAAGTTAAGCCTGAACGAAGGCGGAAGTATCAGACTTCCTGCTAAGATTCTGTCAGCAATATCGGTTAAAAGAAACTCTGCCAGTTTGTTCACGATATTATGTTTTTCAGCAACAGGAATAAAAAGGTGGGGCGATATCATTATGGACGGGCTCACTCTCCAGCGTATCAAAACCTCGCCTCCCATAAGGCGTTTTTCGTTCAGGCTGAATACCGGTTGTATGTCAAAAGAGAAAGCCTTGTCTCTAAGGGCGTTAATGATGTAACGCTTTCTGGAGTAGAATCGGTTGAGTGTCCAGCGTGAGGTAAGGAAAAATGCCAGAAACAGGGAAGAAAAAAAACCAGCAGAGATTATAGTATGGTCAATGCCATCGGTATTTTCTGATGAGGTCTCTATTATTTTGTACGGAAACAGGGTGGATTTTTTTAAATAACCATTTTCTTCCACCGAAGAAGATGCTGTTAAACCATGCCAGGAGAGTCGCATTCCATCTGCTTCAAGTGTATAAATTTTGTTGCTTACCAGATGGATTGTGCTGAGTGGTGTCGTAAAATATCCGGCATCTATTGCAAGTGTCATTATGCCATTATTGAAAGGTATTAAAATCACCATTGCATTTTTATCTGGCACGCGATTGGAGCCGGATATGAGTTTTATTGAAATTCCTTTTTCATTTTGTTCGATGCGTTTTCTGATATCGTGCCTGATGTTCAGGTTAACCCTTTCGTTTGGAATGTAGGTCTGACCTGTCGATGAGGAGCAGTAAATATTCCCGGAGGCATCAAACAGAGTCAGCGATCGAATATAGCCGTTTGTCTGAACGGTTTTTTTTATTGACTGCAGTTGCTGGCTTGTGCAGTCTGTCCCCGTTTTTATTAGTGCGGTGGCACTTTCGATCGCGTCCGCCAGAATTCCGTCGATTTTTATTACCAGGTTCTCCAGTGTCCGGGTTCTTTGTTTGTCGTCAGAGGATGAATTAATGCAGTAAAAAAAGATCGCTGACAAAGCGACCAGAATTGATGAAATGATTAATGACGCCCATAATTTCTTTTTATCCGCACGCTCAGGGTGTTGAAAGGCTTCTGAAATTATAGTTGCGTGCCTTGCCTTCATCATTTCTCCCCTGGTGTTATGTGGTTTAAAAGAAATTAATTTTTCCCAAAAAACACTGGGTCAATGGCTAAATTTTTGTCTGAAGGATTTCGGTCAATCATATAAATAATGAATGACGTAATATCACCTTTTTTTCTAAAATAGATTGTGTAGCGCAACAGCTAATACACTGTAATCTAATCATCAATTTTATGTCAAGATGATCGGGTTAGCGTAAATTATCAGTGTGACGCCAGGTAATAACGGTAAACGTTAATACTCGGAAAAATAAACATGTCGTTATATCGGCAATGTAACAGGAAAATATAGTTCAAATAAAGTGAACGAGTGCAGGAGCTGTAATCAGTTTAACTGATTACGGCCTGCAGAAAGGGGGCTTTAATCCAGAGTTTATATTGATAACGCTAAGTGATCATCACCTCATAATAACCTGCTGCCAGTTCATCCAGTATCCCATCTGTAAATGCCGGTATGTTTTAGCCCTGTGGTGAGGCTTTGTCGGCAAGCCATTGGCGGTAACGTGCTGGCGCCATTCCCATTATCTGTGTGAATGCTTTTCTGAAGGCTGTCTCTTCTGAATAGCCACACTCTGTCACCACCTGACGTATGCTGATCGTAGGATTCGCGAGCATGACACAGGCAGATTCTATTCTTATGCGGGTGATGAATTCTTTAGGCTTTTCCTGCGTGAGCGCTTTAAGTTTTCGTTGCAGCGTGCGTTCAGTGGTATTGAGTGCTTCAGCCAGTTTTGCCGCGCTGATAGAGGGGTTTTTAAACCGTATGATGTCCTGAGCACGTAATAAAAGCGGGTGGCCATTATCTGCCAGCCCGGGAGGGACATAAAGGTGCTGGCATAAAGAGTCGTTGTCCGTTAGCGACATGCCTGCGGCAAGTTTTGCCACATCGGCTCCAGCGCCTTTCTGAATAATATGCAGAACCAGCGAAATCCATGAGAAACAGCCGCCGGTGGTCAATACCCGTCCATCTTCCTCAAGCACCTTACCCCATTGAGACTGGGCAAGTGGGTAGCGTTCCCGCATGGTGTGATAAAACCACCACGTTGTTGAAAAAGACTTTCCGTCAAGCAAACCTGCTTCGCCCAGTATGAACCCACCTGTACCTGTTGAGGCGATGATAGAACCGGCGTCATATTGCTTCCTTAACCAGACGGCGGCCTCTTTTACGCCCAGCATATTCACGGGCTCCCGGTTGTTTCCCAGCACCATGCCGGGGGCAATAATGACATCAGGTTGACCAACTGACTGAAAGGAGCTGTCAATGTGAATGAGACGGCCCTGAACGTCCCATACGGGGCCACCATCCGGACTGACGATAACGGTCTGGAAAGGGTCGTTTTCAAACCGGGCTGCATGTTGTGGACTGGAAGCAACGGCATAATTCGCTATCCAGAACATGTCTGCTATTCCTGAAATGGCTGAGAGAACGCTGCCCTCAATAGCCAGTATCGCAATTCGCATTGCCTGAACCCCATGGTGTTAAATTGTCGTAAATTGCGTGAAAATTGTTACTTACTGCGTAACACAATCAAAGCAGCTGTTTAACCTGTTAAGCGTGTATAGAGCCACAACGCGCTACCGTCATGCAAACTGAACCTGAGATGCAAAACATCTGGGCAGTAAATGAATGTAATCAGATTGTTAAATAGAGGGTTTTTTCAGCCACAAATGCGTCTGAGAAGGTGAAGGGGATGCATTACAGCGTGAAACTAACGAAGCGTGCAATCAGGCCATAGCCAGATGCTGTGAAGCATCGGATGGCTGCTCTGTAGCTGAGTTATTAAACTTTAAAATCACAGGTAAATTGCTAATAAGCATCTAATTATTTGCTGGTATAGTGACATAAAAAAATAGTCACTGGAGTTTATCGATGTTGAGCAAATACAAAGGTTCGCAAATTCTTTTTCACTGGCTTACGGTTCTGTTGATCATCGTGGCTTACGCTACGATTGAGCTGCGCTGGATGGCAGACAAGGGCACCTGGCAGCGAAATGTGGTTATGATTACTCACTTTTCAGCAGGTTTCTGCATATTGCTCCTGATGATAGCCCGTCTTTTTTTGCGCACCCGCACGAAAACCCCGCCGATCACGCCACCTGTTGCGCCATGGCAGACGGGTATTTCGCATCTGGTGCACACCTTGCTGTATGCACTTTTTGTTGTATTACCGATCCTGGGGCTGAGTTCACGTTACCTGCGCGGAAAAGAGTGGTCCCTGTTTGGGCTTAACATGCCTGTCGCGACGATTCCGGACCCTGCCACTGCCAGTATGTTAATTGACTGGCACGAAACCCTGGCGCCACTGGGATACTGGTTAATTGGTCTGCATGCGGTGGCGGCGTTGTTCCATCACTATTTTCTGAAAGATGACACGTTGCGCAGGATGATGCCGTAAGCGCGTGGCCTGATAATCAGAGCGTGTTGATCGTTCACGATCCTGCACTCGTCGGTGAGATGTACAGGAATTTTGAGGAGAATCATGCTCTGGTTAATAGCGAAATATGCCATTACGGCGTTTATGGTCGTACTGATATCAGAAGCGGCGAAGCGCAGCGATCGACTGGGCGGCCTGCTTGCCGCCTTACCGCTGGTCACTCTTCTGGTGCTGATCTGGATGAAGCTGGAAGGGCAGACACAGGAAAAAATCAGCGCTCATGCCTGGTACACTTTCTGGTATGTGGTGCCGACACTGCCGATGTTCGTTCTTTTTCCTTACCTCTATCAGCGAACCGGCTTCTGGCTGACGCTACTGATATCCTGCGTAATCACTGTCATCCTCTTTGTTCTCTGGGCGCTGTTTTTAAAGCGCTTTGGTATTCAGCTTATGTAGTTAAGGTGACGCTTACGCGTCACCTTAATTCACCCTGCGAAATGGCCAAACAAAGCGCCAGTCACGCCGGACAGCGCCATTGCGAGACTGCTCCAGAAACTGACACGGATGACGCTGCGTATGACTGGTGCTCCGCCGGCTCTGGCGGCTACAGCTCCTAAAATCATCAGCGCCAGCAGAGCCGAGATAACAATACCCGCAATACCTGAATAAGTCAGAGCGACAATAAGCGGAATTAATGCCCCCACCGTAAAACTGCCTGCAGAGAACAGTGCAGCCTGAAGCGGCCGGGCGCTGGAGATATCAGAGATGCCAAGTTCATCACGCGTATGCGCATCAAGAGCGTCATGTTTCATGAGTGCAGTGGCAACCTCATGCGCTAATTCTTTATTCAAACCGCGATGAGTATAAATTGCTGCCAGCTCGTGTGTTTCAGCCTGATAGTTGCTTTCCAGTTCGGCCTGTTCTTCGGCAATAGCGGCGCGCTCGGTGTCAGCCTGTGAGGAAACAGAAACGTACTCACCTGTCGCCATAGACATGGCACCGGCCACCACGCCAGCTACGCCTGCCAGAAGCAGACTATGAAAAGCGCTGTTAGCAGCAGCGACACCGGTGAGAAGGCTTGCCGTCGAAACAATGCCATCATTGGCACCCAGCACGGCTGCTCGCAGCCAGCCAGATCGCGAAATTTTGTGCGATTCTCCATGTATCAACCGTTTATCCCTCTTGTGTCAGACGTTAACGTTTTAAAGCAGGCCACAGCAGGCACTCAATCTGTAAATCATGACGTCGTCGGTTTAGATTAGTCGCCCTCGAAAAAGTATAGACGCGGGGCGAAAGTCAACGAGGGAACCGGCGGGCCATCGTTAAAAAACCTTAATCAAGCTTGCTGAGATCACGTTCAATATCGGCATGCCGTCCATTGTCAGCGATTTCCCGCCCTGGACGCGGCGCTGCTTTGAGTGCTTTTTCCAGATATTGCCTGGCGATCTGGTTATTACCCTGATTGAGCTGGAAATCGCCATAAAAATAAAGAGGGTGGAGATTTATTTTCACTGCCCTCAGGTTAGCGTGATTGAGAATTATCAACATCTGTTTTTATCGTAAAGGCGAAATAGATAATTCACCAAAAAACTACTGCTAAAGCGGGAGCCATACCTGATAAAATAAACACCGTTAGATTATTCATCCTCTCAATACCAGCAGACTTTTACTGCATAAGTGATTCGCTGCGCTTTTTACACATTTCACGTTCTGGAATCGAACCTGGCGGGTACTTAAAAAGTGTAAGTATTGATTCTTTATTTATAATTTTTACCCGGTTTTAGCTAAAGTGGATATCATTCTGACTAAACCATAATGGCTTTACGATGCCGACATCTTTAACCTCCACGTTGTATGCCCGCTTGCGTCTGGTGCTCTCTGTTGCTGCCGGTTTAATGTGCTACTTTTTGCTCTCTGCTCAGTTGGGTCAGATGCAGCGTTTGCTGATTAGCTGGAATGTGTGGGCCTGGCTCTATCTCTGCATTCTCTGGGTTCGCATGCTGCGAACCGATGCAACAGGAATTAAGCGTATTGCTCAGCTGCAGGATCAGAGTGCCGCGCTGGTGCTGGGAATCGTGATTGTGGCGTGTATGGTCAGCATTGTGGCTATTCTGAGTGAACTCCCTACCCTGAAAGGACTCACCGGCACACCACGACTCCTGCATTTGTTGCTGACAGCAATGACATTGATCGCATCCTGGGCCATGTTGCCCAGCTCATTTGCGATGCACTATGCTCATCAGCACTACCTTAACCGGAGTGAAAATGTGAGTCCGTTGATATTCCCCGATAAAACGACGGATCCGGGCTACTGGGATTTCCTCTACTTTTCATTCACCATCGCGGTTGCGTCACAAACTGCGGACGTCGCCACTGGAACCACAGAGATGCGTAAACTCGCATTACTGCAATCTGTTATCTCCTTTATTTTCAATCTGGCTATTCTGGGTTTATCGGTGAATGTCGGGGCTGGTTTACTGAATTAAATCCAGTGACAGCCTGGCATCATTTGCGGAGCTGTCATTCTGTAACAACCTGGTCACCTTTAGTGATTATAACAATGTGTAATGAGGTGTTATCTGCCTCTTCAACCGACACGCACTGCCGTGTAAGTTCTGTCGTGTTATACGTTTGTTGTTCCCGTGATCCGATCAGGAGAAAGAGAGTGAAAGCAACTGCAATGGTTACAACCAGCCTGTTAATGCTGATGAGCAGTGTTCATGCTGAAGGTCTGACGACCTCAGCGGATGGTAAAAACCTGACTGTCAGTTTCGGGCAGCCCACCATCAAACAGGTGCTGCACTACCGCAAAATGTATGACAAAAAGCCGTTTCCGGACGCTGAGATCTATTATTACGACAATGGCACCTACAAGATCATTTCTCAGGGCGAAAACCACTACGGCGTTTACGTTATGCAGGGCAAGTTTGATGATGAAACGTTCACCGTGCGTTTTATCTCTCTGCCTTCTGCTGACTGGGGGAATAAAACGGCCTTTCACCAGTTAACCTTTATCAGAAGTGAAAAGCAGCACGTTTTCATTCAGAACGCGATTGTCGACACCGGCGAGGCCATCGCACAGCAGAACGGCACCTATACACAGGAAATGAATACGGTCACAAACCC
The DNA here is from genome assembly GCF_019104105.1 of Pantoea jilinensis. Lineage (NCBI taxonomy): Bacteria > Pseudomonadati > Pseudomonadota > Gammaproteobacteria > Enterobacterales > Erwiniaceae > Pantoea > Pantoea jilinensis. Next base: position 159,829 of record NZ_CP077748.1, read on the forward strand.
CGTTTCTACCCACTGGGAAAACAAATAAATGCCGCAGCGGGTCAGCCACCTTTGTCTGACCCTCGTGCTTTTTGCGGAGGAACGACCCACAGCTGTTTCAATCCACTCATTTTTAACTCAGAAGATGATTAGCCGTTCTGAAATGACTACTCTTATGTCTCGCAGTCCGATGCGCTTAACCCGCCATTCGCGCTGTAAATGGGCGGCAAAGCACACCACGTGTATCCGGCCCATGAAAGGCAGTGTCTGATTCCGTCTGACGCAAAAATCCTGCCACTTACTCTTAAGGTCCTGAGGCGTAAATATGGACAGAGTTTTGCCCCTGCTTGATGTGCAGGAGGTCACTTTTTCAGTCGGAGATCGTCAGCTACTACGACCGGTATCTCTGCAGTTACATCAGGGCGATTGCGTATTACTGACCGGCCCTTCTGGCAGTGGAAAAAGCACACTTTTAAAAATTATGGCTTCCCTCATTACGCCAGATTCCGGGCAACTCTTCTTCAAAAACCACGACATCACCACCCTGGACGCAGAGGCGTATCGCCAGCAGGTCTCGTACTGTTTTCAGACACCGCAGCTGTTTGGTCAGACGGTTTACGACAACCTCGCGCTTCCCTGGCAGATCCGGCGCCAGAAACCGCATCGGGAAAGGCTTGTTGCTCACCTTGAGAGTGTCAATCTCTCACCCGATATGCTGAATAAATCTGTTGAACAGCTCTCCGGTGGGGAAAAGCAGCGTATCGGGCTGCTTCGTAATCTGCAGTTTATGCCGGATATTTTGCTACTGGATGAAGTCACCAGCGCCCTTGATGACGTAAACAGGCTGGCGGTGCTTTCATTGATTAACAGAATTTCAGTTGAAGACAAGGTGGCAGTGGTGCGCATCAGTCACGATGTAAATGACATTCAGCAGGCCGGGAATGTGCTTCGTCTGGCAGCGCCCGAAGAGGAGCATCAGCGTGAATCAACATAATATCAGTGACACCTCACTGTTGCTCTCATTGACGCTGGTCGTCATTGCTTTGCTAATCAGTCAGAAAGAAAAGCTCGGCATGAGCAAAGATATTATCTGGAGTGTATGCCGGGCGATTATCCAGCTGATTATTGTTGGCTTCGTGCTGAAGTCAATTTTCGACGTTAATAACAGCTGGCTGACGGTAGTGATGGTGTTGTTTATCTGCGTAAATGCCGCAATCAATGCACGCAAGCGCGGTCGGAATATCGATAACGCCTTTGCGATATCCTTTGTCGCTATTTTCAGTGGCACCGTCATCACACTGACGATTCTGGTGCTTAGCGGCGCAATCGCCTTTGTGCCGATGCAGGTCATTCCCATCTCAGGCATGATTGCCGGTAATGCCATGGTCGCGGTAGGGCTCTGTTACAGCAATCTGAACCAGCGTTTCAGCGATAATCACCAGAAAATTATGGAGATGCTGAGCCTGGGCGCATCAGTGAAGTTGTCGTCGGGCCGTATTATTGCTGACAGCATTCGTACAGCTTTGATTCCCACGGTAGATGCGGCCAAAACGGTCGGACTGGTCAGCCTTCCAGGGATGATGTCAGGGTTGATCTTCGCAGGAATCGATCCGCTCAAGGCAATTAAGTATCAGATTATGGTGACGTTCATGCTGATTGGAACCGCCAGCCTGTCAACAATCATCGCGGTCTATTTATCTTACCGACGTTTTTATAATGCCAGGTCGCAGCTGAAAATATCGGACAACAACTCTCATTAATGATCGTGGCTGCGTGCTCTGAACATGACAGCCAGTGATTATAGTCAGTCTGCCATCAGTTAACGCGCACGCGCCTGATTGATGGCGGACCGCTTCAACAGCCCTTGCATCAGGCGAATTGTAAGGGTCAGATTCATGTTTATTGATTACATATTCCTGTGCCTCATGCACCGTTGTGATTGAGTTTACTTCTGTCAGTGATAATAGCGGTCTCGCGATTGCTTAAATTCATAGTGATGGACGCAGAGTCTATACAAAACCTTTTAATTGTAGATTGGTCGATCTACAATACTCCTGTTCACAGAGGAGAGCCCTATGAAAGCAGCTGCGGGAAGACCGAGAGAGTTCGATCCAGACGTGTTTCTCAATACAGCACTTGAATGTTTCTGGCGAAACGGATACCAGGCGACATCGATGGCTGACCTCATGAAAGCCTCAGGCCTGGCGAGTGCCAGTATTTATAAGCTTTATCCGGATAAGCGCGCTATATACCTTGCTGCATTACAGCGCTACATGGAGGATGGCAATTCAAGAACGGCAAAGCGAAATGCAGAAATGTCGCCTGAGGCAGCGCTGCGAGAAATGCTTGAATTTGTGGCCCAGCTATCATCTGCTCCTTTGGGAGAGAAAGGCTGCTTTACTATTGCAGCAGCCAGTGAGCTTTTACCTGGGGACGAAGAGGTAAAATCAAAAGTATCTTCTAAATTCAATAATATTATCAATGAATTAGAATGGATATTAGTAAGAGGTCAGCAGGAGGGTATCTTTCGGCAGGATGAACATGCCAGGGTCATGGCTCAAAGCATTTTTATGATGCTGGAGGGCATGAGGATTTATGGAAAACTTCAGCCTGAGATAAAAGAACTTCATAGCACTAACGATTTTATTGTCAGGACGATACTGGCGGAAAATTATAATAAAGCCGGGCAACTCTCGGTTAAGGCATCCGCATGATTGCGGTTGGCACCATTGTTCGTCGACGAAACAGAAGAAAAAAAATGATTGTGCTTGAATGCACCGACGAGAGGGTGGTCTGCGGCTGGATCGATAAAGGACGTTTTTTTAAAAGATCTTTTACCTTATCAGAATTGAACATATGCACACCGTATTCAAATTTCTGGCCTGTGACCTGAAAGTGTCGTGATGATTAATATCAGATGGTGCCCATTAAAATAAATAACCAGCAGAACCCTGAAAACGCATTGCCGTTATTAAACGATCTGCCAACGTTTAAAGCCGATAACCCGGTACCCGACGCAATTTCAAAGACGACTGCCGCAAGGAGTATGGGTGTCAGATATAAGACGGTTCAATTTGCAAAGAGATGCCGCCAGGCATGCAGGAAGAAATCGCTGAGCTTGCCCCTGCATTCAGTCGCCGGATACACGCCATGACGAATCGGCAACTGCCACGCGATTTTTGTCGTTATGGCTAATTTGACAAACTCTCTCTATGATGGATTTTTTCCCGTGTGTTTATCGGGAACGATCAATGACTTAGGGAAGAATCCTCGCGATGACTTTGTTAAATGACCTCGATCTGCGTCAGCTGGAAGCCTTCTCGGCGGTAATCTCTGCGGGCAGCGTCACCGCGGCAGCCAAAGTGCTAAACCGCTCACAACCCGCCGTTTCCCGTCTGATTCAGGAGCTGGAGCAGTCGCTGGGTTACCCACTGTTTATTCGTAATGGTCCGCGCATTCATCCCTCAGAAGAGGCCTTGCAGCTGCATCAGTATGTGCAAAAAGCGCTGCTGTCATTACAGCAGATACGCCTGCGTGCTCAGGAAATTGCGCATCAGCAGCATCGCCCGCTCAGTATTGCGGCTACGCCCGCGCTCGCTGCCGGCTTATTGCCACAGGCACTGGCTGCGCTGAATCTGCAAAACAAAGTGCAAATCATCAGTGAATCCGCCGTTCAGACGGCGCATGCGGTGATCACCGCAGAGGCTGACATCGGTTTGTGCAGTTTGCCTCTAGAACATCACGCGGTTGAGTTGCACTGGATTGGACAGTCGCAGTGCGTGGTCGCGCTGCCGGAAAAAGATGAGCTGGCATTGAACAGTACGCTATCGCTGAGTCAGTTAGCAGGCCGCCGTTTAATTGCCCCCTGGAGTCCGCAGCGTTTGCGTGGCCGCTATGATAAAGCGCTGAAGAAGGTCAAAGCGCCGCTGCTGGAAACTATCGAAACCAATTCGTCGGCGAATATTCTGGGCTGCGTGCGGGCTGGATTAGGTGTAGCGATCCTCGAACCGGTTACAGGCTGGGGCATGCCGCTGGCCGGTGTGGCGATCCGCCCGCTTCAGGAAGATATCCCTTACTTTTTTGGTGTGATCACGCCTCAGGGCCGCCAGCTTTCCAGCGCGGCGCAGGCGCTGGTGGAGGCGCTGGCAGATGCCGCCGCGCAGTTGCTGCCTGGATTTAAACGTCTGACTGCCAGTGAACACCCTCGCATTATGCGAATCATCAATCAGGATTAATAACGGTTTTCGTTTTAACGTCACTATCAAGTGGAAGGCTGCGATATAGAGATCGTTTTTACTGCAGGTATTAAGGCAGAACCAGACACCCATTTATAAAAAACCCCTTCATATTCAATGCTTATAGCTTTTTCAGCATAAGATATAAGAAATCCATTGGTCGAATCCTGAGCGGAGTTATTGACTCTGAATTAGGGCAAGAGGATTATGCGAAAACTTAGTTCTTACTATGCGTTTTAATGATTGTTAGCCGCCTATTATGTGTTTTGAAGATAATCAAAGGCCGTCTCATTGACGCACATTGACCGTTTTCGCTCGCTCTCATGCGATCGCTGACACCAGGGGATTGCTTTATGACATTTGTCGCCAAAGGTCTTGATGCGCTGGAAGCTCAGCTTCAGCAGGATCTGGAGTTTCTGGAGCTGCCTGCCAAATCATGGGTACCGGAACGGACTTATCAGAGCGCACCCGTTCGCGATGTAGTGGTGATTGGTGCGGGCATGTGCGGTCTGGCAGCGCTCGCTAAATTACAGTTCACCGGCATTAGCAATGTGGTGGCCTATGACGCTGCGCCCGCAGGGCTGGAAGGGCCTTGGGTTACTTTTGCGCGCATGGAAACGCTGCGCTCGCCGAAAACGCTTCACGGTCCGGCTCTGGGTCTCGCGCAGCTGACCTTCCGTGCATGGTTCACGGCACAGTGGGGGAATGAAGCATGGGAAGCACTGGACAAAATTCCTAAAGCGCAGTGGATGGATTACCTGATTTGGTACCGCAGGGTATTGAATCTGCCGGTGCAGAACAACGTGCGTGTCACCCATATCGCGCAGGCCGGGGATCTCATTGCGCTCGATCTGGACGGTGCCGAAACCGGGCGCGTCTACACACGCCGATTGGTGCTGGCTACCGGGCGTTCAGGACTCGGTGGTTTTGCCGTCCCAGATTTCCTGCAAGGTATCGATCGCCAGTTCTGGGCACACTCCGCCGATAACATCAATTTTGCCGCATTACAGGGCAAACGCGTCGCGGTGATTGGCGCAGGCGCATCGTCGATGGATAACGCTGCCACCGCTCTGGAGCAGGGCGCTGCCACAGTCGATCTGCTGATCCGACGTAAAGAAATGCCGCGCATTAACAAGATGACGGGCATTGGCAGTCAGGGCGTGGTGCATGGCATGTATCAACTCCCCGACGTCTGGAAGTGGAAGTTTGTCGATTACACCGCCGCGACGCAAACGCCGCCGCCACGTGCTTCAACCCTGCGTGTATCCCGTCATGACAATGCACGTTTCTTCCTCGACTGCGCCATCAAGGCCGTTAAGCAGGAAGCCGATGGCTTGCTGATCGAAACGACCCAGGGCGTATTGCGCTACGACTTCCTGATCGCCGCCACCGGCTTCACCAACGATTTCCACGGCCGTCCGGAGTTTGCTGCTATTGCGCCGCATATTCGTAGCTGGTCCGACGGTCGCTATCAGCCGGAAATGGGGACTGCACGACACAGCCTGCTGGAAGCGCCGGATCTCGGTCCTTCGTTTGAATTCCGCGAATTGACGCCGGGTGCCTGCCCGATACTGGCACACATTCACTGTTTCAATGATGCTGCGATGCTGACGCACGGCAAAGTTTCTGGCGATATTCCCGCAGTGAGCGCGGGAGCGGAACGCCTGGTGCGCGGCATTGCTGCTTCACTGTTCGCCGATGACGTCGGGCAGCACTATGCCAACTTACAGGCTTTTAACACCCCGGAATTACTGGGCGATGAATGGGTAGATTCAACCCCGCGACTAAAACAGGAGAACGCGTTGTGAGCGACGTTATTGATCAGGCAGCCGGATTAGTACCCGAAGAAGCGTTGTATCAGACGCGCCGCCTGCGTCCCGAATTTGTTGAGGGTGCAGAAGCGTGCCGTCTGTCAGTGTTAACGCCGGAAGACGAACAGGGTTTGCCTGCGGTTCTCCGTCTGGCGCTGGCGCAACGTATGGCGGTCTTGAACGCGGATGAACCGCTGCAACGCGATTATCATGCACAGCTGGCAGTGTTGAACCCGTCTGACGCGTTACTGGCGCTCGCGGCCGGTAATCCTGTGCATGAGGAACCGCTGGCATCGATTGCACGCCATGCTGACATGGTGACACAGCACCCGATTCAGGCGACTGAACAGCACATTCGCCTGCTGGAGCAGGCCGGCTTGAGCAACCCGCAAATTGTCGCGCTCTCTGAACTGATCGCCTTTCTTAACTTCCAGACGCGGGTCGCGGCTGGCTTACGTCTGATGAGGTCCGCATGATTCCGTCGGTTAATCTCAAGCCGCTGCACTGGCATCCCTATATCACACCCGTAGAGGTTGAACAGGCAACGCCGGCACAGCTTGATGCGATGAAAGTGACGCCGTCCAACAAGAAGATCTCAGAGTATGTGCGCACGCTGGTACACGATCCAGAGAGCTACACTGCGCGTACCGGTTTATTCAACGCCATTATGTATGTTGACGGTGGTCTGAACCGCGCGGATCGTGAACTTGGCGCACTGGGTGCTTCCATTGTTAACGGTTGCCGCTACTGTGCGGTGGTGCATGCGCGCCGTCATGCACAGCTGGCCGACAGCGACGCCGTGGTCAGTGCCATCTATTTCGACCGTGCGGACGTGCTGGGTGAACGCGACGCGGCTATTTATCACTTTGCGCGTCGTTTATCGGTCACACCGTCTGAAGCCACGCCGGAAGATGTTGCCGCACTTCGCGCCGTCGGCATGAACGATCAGGAGATTATCGATCTGATCCACGCTATCGCCATCTTTGGCTGGGCCAACCGTCTGATGCATGTGCTTGGCCATGCTGACCTGAACAAATAAGGGCTGCACCGGATGTTAGAACTCAACAATATTACGCTCGCGTACGGAAGTAACCCGATTCTGAAAGGTGTCGATCTGTCAGTAAAACGCGGCGATGTGGTTTCGATCATTGGGCCAAGTGGTACGGGGAAAACTACGCTGCTGCGCTGCATTAACTACCTGGCGAAGCCGTCAGCGGGGACGATTCAACTCGACCAGATCCGCATGGATTATCAGTCACCCGACAAAGCAGCGATTCAGGCTATCCGTCTGCGCACTGCCATGGTGTTTCAGCAGTTTAACGTGTTTAAAAATATGACGGTGCTGGAAAATGTGATGGATCCGTTGATTGTTATCCAGCGTAAAACCAAACAGCAAGCGCGCGACATCGCCGTGCAGGAGCTGGAACGCGTAGGCCTGGGAACCCGGCTCGATCACTATCCATCGCAGTTATCGGGCGGCCAGTTACAGCGGACCGGTATCGCCCGTGCGTTGGCGGTGCGTCCGGATGTGATGCTGTTTGATGAACCGACCTCATCGCTCGATCCTGAGCTGGTGGGTGAAGTGCTTAAAGTGATTAAAGATGTGGCGTCATCCGGCATTACCTCGCTGCTGGTGACGCACGAAATGCAGTTTGCGAAAAGCATTTCGAATCGCATCGTGTTTATGGATCAGGGTGTGGTGGCGGCGCAGGGGACGCCAGCAGAGATGTTTGATAACCCAACGCTGCCGCGCCTTGCCCAGTTCCTCAACTCAGAAAAAGTATTCTAATAATTAAAGGAATCAAAAACATGCCTGCAATCAAAACCACATTACGTCGCCTGGCCGCGCCTGGCATCATCGCACTGGCCCTGATCAGCGGTAACAGCTTTGCTGACGCCGTACGTACTATCAAAATCGCCACCGCTGCAGAATCCAAGCCGCTGTCATGGGGCGCAATTGGTCACGAACCCGAGGGATACGAGCCGGACGTGCTGAAAGCCATCAACGCGAAACTGCCACAGTACAAATTTGTGATGGAAGGTGCGGCGGATATCGCACAGGAAACCGGCCTGGTAACCGGCAAATATGACATGGCCACCGGCGGATACTATAAAGCGCCTGCGCGCAGCAAACAGTTCCTGATACCTGATGCGCCAATCGGTGCCAGCCTGATGAAGATCTACAGCCGCAGCGATAGCAATATCAATGGTATGAAAGATTTGGTCGGCAAGAAGATCGTGCCTGTCACCGCAGGTGGGGGCGTGTATAAGTTCGTCACCCAGTGGCAGCAGGATAACCCGAACGACAAGATCACCATCAAAGCGTCCAGCGCCGGGGTGCCTTATCCGGATCGTCTGAAAGAAGTACAGAACGGTAAATATGACGCACTCATCCTGCCTTCAAACCTCGGTGAGCAAACGGTAATCGACAACCAGAAGCTGGCTATCAAAGCCAGTGAGCCGGTGGTCATTAACAATACCTATGTTCTGATCCACCGCTCTGCTCAGAATCAGGCACTGAATGATGACATCACGAAAACGCTGAAAGAGCTGAAGGCGGACGGCACGCTCGATAAGCTGGCGCAAAAGTGGTTTGGCGAAGACGTCTCCAAATACATGAAGTAATAGATTCACTGCGTCCGGCGATGAGCCGGGCGCATGCTGTCCTTATTAGCAGGAGTGTTTAACCGTGAATCTTTCCTCCATGATTCCAGAACTGCTGTCGGCACTGCCTTTAACGCTCGGCATCATGTTTGTGGCGATGATTGTCGGGTTTTTTCTGGCGCTGATCGCGACCTTTTTCCGCGTGCGCCGTATTCCCGTGCTCAGCCAGCTGGCCGATCTCTACGTTTCTTATGCCCGCAGCGTGCCCGTTGTATTGCAGCTGTTTGTGGCTTTCTACGGCATGCCACTGATCACCGATAACTTTGGCTTTAACGACTTCTTCACGGCCAACGTGGCGGCAATGATTGGTCTGAGCCTGTATCACGGCGGTTATTTATCGGAAGTGATGCGCCCGGCTTACCTCGCGGTTGAACGTGGTCAGCACGATGCCACCGACAGCCTTGGTTACAGTTTCCGCCAGAAAATGCTGCGTGTCGTTGGCCCGCAGGCGGTGCACTTTGCGCTGCCGGGTTACGGTAATGCAATCATCTATCTGATTCACAACGTGGCACTGGTGATGTACATCGGTGCAGCAGATGTGATGGCGACCGCGCACCTGATTATGGAACGCGATTACAACCAGTATCAGTTCGGCACCTATCTCGTGCTGGCCGTACTTTATTCGCTGCTGTGCGGCGTCGCATGGCTGGTTATCCGCTTCTTTGAACAACGTCATGCGAAATACAGCTCGAAGTCTGCTGCGCGCGTGAAGTTCACCACCAGCGTTTGAGTGAGGAAGAAAAACCATGTTTGATGCTGAGGTTTTGCTGCCGGACTTCTGGAGCATTCTTGATGCGGTGCCAGTGACGCTGTTGATGGCTGTTACAGTTTTTATCTGTTCGACACTACTGGGCGGGCTGTTTGCCTTTATTGAGCATCGCCGCATGCCGGTGCTGCGCCAGCTGGTGATTATCTACAAAATCGCCTTCAAAGGTGTGCCGATGGTAGTGGTCATTTTCCTCGCCTATTACGGCTTGCCTCCGGCGCTGCACTTTGTTGCCACGTTACTGGGCGTGGAAGTCAATGCACACTCGCTGCCGAACTGGGTGATCATTATCGTGGCGTTAAGCGCCTGCGTCGCAGCATTCCAGGCTGAAGTGTGGAAAGGGGCACTGAACTCGTTTGACAACGGCCAGTCGGATGCCGCCCTGTCACTCGGTTACAGCGGCGGACAGCTGTTTCGCCGGGTGATGTTCCCGCAGATTATCGTCGCGGCGATTCCCGATCTGGCAAATGCTTTTATGGTGATCATGAAAGCGCTGTCGCTGGCATTTGCCATCGAAGTAGTCGATATCTTTGCTCAGGCACAATTGACGGCAGCACTGAACTTCTATTATCTCGAAGCTTTCCTGATTGCGGTGGTGTTCTACATGGTAATTGCCTACTTAGTCACCCGAATTGCTGACAGGATTGAGGCAGCGCTGCGCGTGCGGACTTAATCAGTATCGTGCTTTACCTGACCGGCAAGTCACTAAACGGGTTGATGCCGTTTTGATAATTGGCGATTAAACAATCCAGCAACTGTATAAAAATCCGGAAGCGTTTCGTTTCCGGATTTTTTATGTCGTTTAGTCAGACCATGAACCGAAAACAGACACCTGGCCTATACAGGCATGCCCTTAAACCCTGGAGCAGGGCAGGCCCCATTGTTGATGACTGAATAACCCGTACAGGATGAACGGCATTCACCCTGAATGCGTATCAGCCAGTTACTGCGCTATACATAAGTGAATTACTAACTGCATTTTTATCGTTGTGATGAAGAGTCATGATAAAACGTTGATGTCGTGATTATTCCCGTTGCGAACTGATTGCCCGCAACGGAAACGTTCTGTTTCAGCGCCTTTTAATCCATCAACATGATAAAAACGGCGGCATTGCCAGATTGATTTTAATAAATATCCGGATCAAAGATGACTGTTACAGCACCACGATACGTATCCGGGCGGGTTTTTAGCATGGTATCAACGTCTTTTTGCCCTACCAGAAATTCGATGCTTCCAGCTCTGTTCTGACCAAAGCTTTTTGTTGTGAATACGTTTTTTGTTAAATCTTTCCCTGTGGTCAGTCGCCGTTTTGACACGGTTGAGCCTGTTGAATGATCAATAATATTCTCCGGCAGGGTCAGAAGGGTCCGGACGGGCACGGTCTGCGAAGGCGTGTTGTCGCTTTTAAGGGCGCAGTCTGAACCGCTCTGCTGCTCGCATTGGAGATAAACCGTAAATTCGCCAGAGCTTGAAAGATTAAAGTTACTTTTTCCGGTCAGTTCAGGAGTGATACGGTTCACCATCCAGCGCTCCCAGTTTGCAGAACCTTCCTCTTCACTACAGATGCGGCCGGGCGCACAGGGCTGCAGGGACACTGCCCGGTTTTCGGGTGTCGTTGTCAGTTTGAGTTCATGATTCACGGTCAGTGTAAAATTGATATCGAGTTCGTTGTCTGATGCCTGAAAGTTGTCACCGAAATCGATATCGCCTCCAGGTCCGACACGTAGGGCTAGCCTTCCAGTATAAATTCCGGATTCCATTTTCAATGGATCTGGGGCTTTGAGGTCATATCCAAAACTTAGCTCATTGACTTTATTTATGAATTTACTATCGCCAACCGGGCGTTCAACACTGCTTATTTTATAACAACCGGAATTTCCTTCTGGGACCCACCATAACCATTCCAGCCAAGCATTAGCGCCCCAACCTGCATGTAAACTACTGCAACCGCCATCAGGATATAGACTGAAAGCAGCGTCTCCCCGACCCCAATTGTATACTCCTGAGTCACTATTGGCAGTATAACGACCACTAAACGACGATACCCTGAAATGCACCTCCTGCGTGTTTCCCGTTTCTATATTTGTAACCATTATTTTCCGGGTAGACGAGGGCCATTTAAAAAAAAGACTCTCTCTTTTGTCATCCTGTGGTGTCAGCCCTCTGGATGGGGTAAGTGTCAGTCCAGTCGCCAGACTTTTTGTCCCGTCGACACAGTTTGCTGGGTGTGTGGCACAAAATCCACTTTGCGGTGTGGTATTCTTGAACGCATTATTTTCCGGATTATCCATTGAAGGTGAAAACGATGCTGAGATATCCATTGTTGCGGCGTTGGCCGATGCACAGCCGGCAAGCAGCAGGGTGCTCATCAAAAACCGTAATATTACGCTCTTCATTTTTTGTCTCCCGTGTCGATAGCCCGGCATTTTATTGCGCTGATGAATTGCACTTTTTTATTTCTGTCGATTCCGGTCGGGAGGTCACACTGCATTGCGGGTAAACCTTCTTCGGCCCTGATCTTAAGTTTTCTGTTCTCTGTTCCGGATTCCAGTGTCAGTACTCCCTCAGCGTTTATCACGCCACTGACTACATCAGTGTTCACATAGCGGTTTCTCAGGACATTGCCATTTTCGTCCTGCAGCATCCCTACGAGAGTGAAGGTCTTCACTGCCTTTACTTTTATGTATTTCACGCTGCCACGTTGCATCTGCACACTGTCGAAGGCTGGTGAGACCTGTACAGCATCACCGCCACTGGCAGTAAACTGGACGTTATCTTTTTTCCACAACTCTGCCGGTACAATATTACGACCCACTTTCAACCGCGTCTCAGCCATCCGGCCTGAAGCCAGGATATTCGTCGTGTCATCATCTGAGTCCACGTCGACAATCAGGGCGGACTCCATGCTACGACTTTTACTTCCGTTGACAGACGCCATTTTGCCTCCGCCAATAACCAGAACCTGGCTCAGATTACCGCCCGCTACGTTGGTATTACCCTGAGTATTATGTTGAACGTAACCATCTCCGCTAACGTACGGCGTATCAACTGAGGCATTGCCGCTGATGACGGTATTTAGCTGACTGTATGAGACGCCGCCTCCGAGAGTGCGGATGCTACTGTCCTCTCCGGGCTGCCACTGATAGTTCAGACTGGAATACCCATGGTTCTGGTTCATGCCTGTTTCAGTTGACAGGATGTGCCGTGCCGCCGGTGCCAGTGAGATGCTGACACCAAATGAAATACCATGGTCGCGACGATTGTCATTAAAGCCGGGGCGGTCGTATGCGCTGACCCGATAATTTATGTCATGTCCGGACAGAGAGGCCAGCGTGGTCAGTGATATATCGGCACCCAATCCGCGGCGCCAGACAGTATCCATATATTGCCCGTTAACAATGACGGATGTTGACCAGGGAAGCCGGAGCGAAAGGGTGCTTCCCCATGTATCGCCCTGCTGGCGTGATGACGTTCTGTGCCCATAGATATCTGACGTTGTTGAGCGCCAGAATATGCTGGCAGAACTGCCACCGGAGATATTGCGATAATAGCGAATGTCGGTATTTTGGTTCGTTTGATATTCTGTGTTTCCCAGCGTGTATTGGGCAAAAAGACTGTCATCAGGGGATAGCGTTATATTCGCCCGTGTTCTGACCTGATTTTCCTTATCTGTCGCCGCTCCGCTAATGCCCAGAACAGCACGGGGGTGTGCCAGCACATCAATGCCACCCCCAACGGCATAAGGGTTATCGTCTCGTACGCGACCCTTTCCAGAAGCCAGGGTTCTGTGCTGGCCACTCCAGAGATTCATACGCCAGCGTCGGTTTGGGTCGCTCCATCCCTGAGGTTTGTAGATCTGCGCCTGCTGAGTATCGACGGTTTGCCCATTTTCAATGATTTTAATGGTTATATCGTAAATGCCACCAGGCAACTGACGGGTGTCCAGCGCCTGCACACCAGCCTGTAATTCCTGGGTATGAATCAGGCGATTATCACGCCAGACTTCTGCGATGGATCGATTACGTCCAGTCACATAAACAGGCCAGGCGCTGACACTGTCCGTACTGACCAGGAGTGTATCTGAAGTTCCCCACATTGCACCGACTACGGTGTCGTAACCGAATCCGGATGTCTGTACATTACCGGTATCATTGTCTGGAGTAAAAAAGCCCAGGCGAATAAAACTGCCCTGAAGTTCTTTTTGCGTGTAGAGTTCATAAAGACTAGAACTACTATAGTTATATTTACCGTTCGTTCCGGATGACTGAAAGGATGCTTTCTGGCTCCAGTTAGCAAGAGATGAAGTGAGCGATGAATTTATGCCCCAGCTTCGTGATGCCTCCGAGGTTGTAACCGATGCATCGTTATACATAATTATTCCACCGGGTGTTTCTTCCGGCATGGAAATGTATGTGCTTCTGGCACGGGCTGTCTCATAATTCTGGGTATAAAGTTTCAGCACAGAATTATCAAGTTTGTACTGCACCGCCATCAGGCCGGATGGACAGTTTTTCTCGCATTTACCAATCGATACGCCTTTTGCAAGTAAATCACGCCATAGCGTCTGAATTTCCGGGTCAGTATCCTGAGCGTCATCGATTATACGCAGCAGACGAATATTTCCATTTTCTTTTAAGGCAACCGCCGCATCAAATAACCGGCTGTCATTCAGATAGACCTGAACAATAATCTCAGAGTTGTAGAAGTACCGGCGGAAATCTTCAGGTAATTTCCGCATATTTGCGGCCAGCATCATATCATCAGCATGGGATATAAGCGGAAGTAAAATAAGTGCAAAAAGAGTCTTTTTCATAAAAAACCGCCACAATCCTGTGGCGGCCCTCATCTGGTGTGCTCAATGAAATATTTAACTCATATTTATCAGGACTCTGGCGTAACGACAGCAGGTTCAAAGACCATTGCAACTGAACCAGTGAACGAACCACTCATATCAAGAGCCTTCTCATCAGCCTGAGAGATTTTTAACATTGTTCGACCACCGGTTTTGGCATTTTCATTGGTAACAACAGTTGTAGCTGTTTTGCTAAGGGTTACACCATTAAATGTCACAGCCAGAGGAATAACATCTGTTCCATTAGATAGCTGCGGTTTACCATCAGAGTTGAGGTTTCCGGTCAGTGTTGCCTGAATACCACCATTGGTTTTTTTATACTGAAACTCTTTCTCAAAGACTTTAAGTTTGCTGGTAGAAATGTCGTAAGCCATATCCTGTGTCTGGTTAATCCAGCCAGAATCAACAGGGATCACCTGAAAAGTATCTGAAGGAACAGTTGCAGATAAATTGATGGTATAGCTTTGGCTGTCAGCTGCATGCGCAACTGCGCCGCCTAAAATTGCACAGGAAATTAGTGCGGTAGAAAAGGATTTTTTAAGAATAGAAAGGTTGCGTTTCATGTTTAATAATATCCTAATGATTTAAGTGGTCTTTAATTACAGGCAAGCTTTCGCCTGAAGATATTTACGGAATTAATAACTCAAATTCCGTTTGTTGCTTCCCTCAATAAGAGTGAAATTCGTTTTATATCCTGCCTTCCGTTTCACATCGTGTGTTCGGCCAGGAAGAATGAATTCTCGTGTTACGGAACCACAATCCGTATTCGCAAATTTACATTGGCGTATTGCATCCAGTGACACCGTAGCGTTGCCGTTATTTCGCACTGATAAAGAGTCTGGCGCCGCATCGTGTATAACGGTATTAAATAAAGGCTTTTCCGGTTGGACGATTAGAATAGTTCCGTACCCGGTGAGGACATTAAGTCCTGCCTGCAGGTTTTCTTTACGGTATTCACTCACTGCTTTCTTATCAAGTCCAAAGCCATCGTCGCTCTCTGGCATAACAGGGATGAATCTGATGCGAAAATATCGCTCACTGTTACGCTCACCAGGCCAGAGCATACGGACACTCTGAAATCCTGATGGGGGAATAATAAGGCGCTGTGGTGTCACAATAAGTCTCTCACGTTCCAGTGTTTTTCCGGATACCTCTTTTTGTGGTAACTCATTATTCTTATCCTGTCGCTCAGGATGTATTTCAAGAATCTCAACCCGAACAAATGCGGTGGAGTCACCTGTGTTATATATTCTTTTAGTCATACTTTGCATTCCTGGCGTCAGGACATCATACATACTGCCGATGCCAATAACGGGTGTAGCGAAAGTTGATGGCGAAAATAACAAAAAAACAAGGGCTGCACTCACGCAGGAAATTATCCGATTAGTATATTTTACTATCATAAAAAACCAACTTTATAGAATTACTCAGCCCTGATCGAAGGCCATGAGTAAATGTCACAATACTGTTTCACCCGTTTTGCCTGTACTGGCTGATAGAATGAAAAAGCCAGCATTCCTGAATTTATTCCATAATTAAGGGGTTGCTATCCAGCATTGCAATTATAAATATCAAGCCAGAATTAAGGTTCATTACATATAGAGTTGTACGATCAACAACTACAGCTGGCCATATTCATTGTTTAAATTACTTCTCAATAACTTTATCTTTTCTTTTTTGTTCCACGACCTTCTCCCATAATGAATAAAGCTTAGCGTGAATCCTAAAACCAACCTCAGGCAAGCAACGCTATAAAACGTGATGTCATTATCTGAGATGACAAACTCACTGTGCTCTGGGTTTGAGAATTGTACATCGATGAAGGTTTGCGACAATCTATATGTATAAAGATGAAGTATATAGGTTTTTATTCTAATATTTAGATATGATTTAGATGATAGTGCTGATATTCATTTAATAACTGGGGGGGTTACAAAGTAAATAAAATTAATGGTCAGTGTCATATCAGGGGGATTTTTTATCATTATCATGACCAAAACCTGTAAGGCTACGGTAACTGACATATCTAACTATCAATCAGGAAGCGTTTGTGAAAGCATTCATGAATAATCATGTGGCCGATGATAACTGTTATCTCGTACAAACGTCTTCAGGAGGTCGAACGCTATGATTAGCTTTTGATTTTCTCTGAACTGTGGCTTAGATATGGTTTTTAATGCGTAATCTTCGCTTGATATCTTATTGGGTAAGAATCTTCGCCTTCGCCTCTGACACCGAACATTTCCAGGATTAGGCACATAATAGTCTGTTGTTCACAGGATTGAGATGAATTGGACTGCGTTAAATTATCCTCCTCACTTCTGGAGGAAATCGTGAATAACAACAGAATCGTTTTTAGTCTGGTTATCGTCCTGACAATATTTTGGGTTGGTGCGTCTCAAGCGAAGACACCAAAGCAAAACGATGATCACATTCGCCAGCGCATTATCGAGGATTCAATCGTCTCATATCCTGGTGTATGTGCATGCCCATTTAGTGCTGCGCGAAATGGCAGTAGCTGTGGCGGACGAAGCGCATGGAGCAAGCAGGGTGGTTATGCACCGATCTGTTATAAAAAAGAGGTCTCAAAGCAGATGGTCGATGAATGGCGTCAAAATCATGATGCTTAAATAACTGCGGAATTGGTAGGTGTTAATTTTATGAGCCAGCGTAAATCATAAACTGCGAATCCCTGCTGTTCATGCACAGCTACACCTGTATTTATTCTGGGTAGTTAACAATAAAAATCAACAATAGCCGGATAAAGTGTTATCCGGCTATTGGCGGGTCTAGGTCAACACCAAAGTTCAGCTTATTTCTGAGCCTGCTGTGCCTGCTGATTTTTCTCAGCTTCTTTCTGCTTTTTCTTTGCCATATGATGACCGACTGCGCAGCCTGCTGCAGCTCCGGCGACACCATGATGAGCAACATGACCTGCCACGCCTCCAACTGCGGCTCCTTTAAGACATCCCTCAGCATTAGCCTGTAAATTTACTGACAAAAACAGGCCGGTAGCAATAACGATAACTGATAATTTTTTCATTACTCAATATCCTGGTAGTCATAGTTGCACGTTGAACTCATCAGAGCTTAGCTCCTCTTTGGCTCTTTTCTCTCGTCAGGATACAGATATCACGAAGATAGTTACCTGTGGTTACGCTTTTCAGCCAGTGAGGCGAAAAAATGGCGAGTTTTTATTCAGAATAGTAATCTGCATCTGTTTACAGATAATATTTCGTGCAGGAATTCTTTTCCTTTATAAAGTGAGAGGGCATGTAGTCACTGTGAACCAGAAGAATAACCTGCTGTCGCAGAGATTGCTCTTTTGGCTCGATACTTTTAAACGTGACATGACGCGCGCTTTCCCATCGGCCTGTTTCGACCCTTTTCACGCCATTCATGCGAGTAAGAGAGCCTTTGGCTGGCTGGGTTGTCAGGGATTGATCGTATTCATACAAAATACCCATGGCATCCTGTTGAGAACTGGTCATGCTTTGAGCGGGTGTCGTTCTTGCGTTAAATTCCCTCGCCGGGAAACCGTTTCTGTCTGACGCGGCACTGAAACGTCTCAGAGCGCCTGCGTTTTAAAAAGACTATTATGATTGGCAGAGACAAAACGATGATAATTAAACGCTGTTTAAACGGCTTGCTTAATAAATGATTTAAATTGTTTTTGTTTAACCTGCAGACAATCTTTGAAAAATAATTCAGTCCTAATGGATTCTTAATAAACTTAATTTATAACTAACCTGTAAAGTTCATAAAATATAAATCTAATATAGCTTGATCCCGACTGAGGAAAATGGTTCAAATTAAAGCGGCAACTTAGCTGCAGAGTGGGGAGGTCAGCAGTTATTACTCCTGTGTAGAATATAAATAAATCTTCAACGAACGTGTTTCGTAAAATATCTGCAGTGTTGTTGAGCCTGGCGATAGAAACTGGCTTTATACTGGTCGGGTTTACGAAGTGACAGGTTTGGAAGGCATTGACGTCGGACTCAGCAGTAAACCTGAACTCACCAGCGCATACATCAGAAATGATTTACCTGAACAATTTATTTTTTTAATTGTTTCCTGTTTGGGAAGCGGTTTAGTAATGCTTCCTTTGATCAATCAGATTAAATGGCACTATCATGAAAAAAATCCTTATTACTGGTTCTACAGGTTTTTTAGGCGGGGCTGTTGTAGCAAATTTATTACAGAACAGGGTCAAGGATAGGCTGCTGCTGCTGGTCAGAGGCGAGACGGTTGAAGAAGGGCTAAAAAGGCTTAAAGCTAACCTGAAAAACTTTGGCTTAAGTGAGTCAGTTATTCACACGATAACACCTGAAAATATCATTTTAGGTGATCTGGCATTAACGGAAAACTTTATCAATGACTCTCGGATTAATGACGTCACCCACGTTATTAACTGTGCTGCCGTTGCCTCTTTTGGTAACAATCCCACTATCTGGAAAGTGAATGTTGAAGGCACATTCCAGTTCGCTGAACGCATGAGCCGTGTCGCGGGACTTGAGAAATTTATCCACGTGGGTACGGCGATGTCTTGTGCACCGGAGCGTGGCTCGCTGGTGACTGAAGGCGGACTGGATTCCAGCCGCGATCAACATGTTGTCGAGTACACCTGGAGTAAGGCCTCAATTGAAAAAATGATGACCGAAAAGCTGCCGGAACTGCCTCTGGTCATTGCCCGGCCATCAATCGTCGTGGGCCATTCCGATCAGGGTTGTCTGCCGTCAGCCAGTATTTTCTGGGTATTCCGTATGGCGCTGGCATTAGGGAAATTCACCTGCGACCTGGACGATCGTATTGATGTCGTTCCGGTTGATTACTGCGCGGATGCGCTGGTGATGCTGCTTGATGCAGAAGACGTCATTAATGAGGTGATTCATATCTCTGCTGGCACACAAAGCAGTGTGACCTTCGCTGAAATTGACGAAGCGATGGCTAAAGCATCAGGGAGCAGGGCACTCGGCGTTGATTATCAGAAGGTGTCCTATAAACAGCTCTCTGACAGCAGAAGAACCTTTAAGGATCTGTTCGGGCCCTGCAACGAGCGCATCATGCTGCGCGCCATGAATTTGTATGGTCATTTCTCAAACCTGAATGTGGTATTCGATAATTCCAAACTGCTGCAACTGGGTATGAACAAACCCTCAAGATTTACCGATTACCTGGATCGCTGCGTAGTAACAACCCGCGACTCCACCATCGCCGAGTTGATGCAGGTTGATTTCAAATAGTGGATACGGTGAGCCTGCCAGTAAAGCACATGCTGTTTTGGTGAAGAGCGGGCTGTGTAAATCATTATCCTGTCAGGCTGGCAGCTGATGACGCACAGCGTTCATCCCGGGCTGGTATAACTTGCTGCCCGATTGAGACCGGAATTTATACGCCATGGATGGCATTGAGGAACATAAGTGAGTCACAAGATCATTACGTTGATGTTTCACTCCTGAAGCACTTCTTTATCGCATTTTTATCCAGTAAAAATCGCTTTTCTGGTTCAGCATAACACCCCATCAACGCCTTCAATTTTACTCAAAACGCGTCTTTGTGACTCCAGACTTAATAGGTCTGGAGTCACAGATAAATTGTGACTAGAATGGCCCGCTTTGAAGTTAGCTACAGGTAGCGATGTGACAACAAATCTGACTCAGACCATGGACCGTTCAGCGTATGTGGGCCGTCATGTACTGGTCTGGCTGGAGCAGGTAAAAACTGCCACGCTTAGTGAGCTGGATAATTTTGGCGATGAGGGCACCGTTGAGCAGGTGATGAAAGTCTGGGTCAAACTGTCATTGCTAAGTAGCCGTCGGCGTCCCGAGATTGCGATCTCATCGCTGCTGAAACATGTTCTGCCCAACATCGGGTTGCTGCCCCTCAAAGTACTGAACCGTTTACGACTCAACCGGCTCTACAACATTCTGATTGCCGACGGTAAAAAAGAGGAGGCGCGAAGGGTCTTTGCGCTGACTAAACAATTCCTTGCCTGGGCTGAGATGCAGGGTTATCTCGATCATTCACCTATTGCCTCAATGAAGAAACGGGATGTCGCAGGTCGCTCAACGCCGCCGCGCAGTCGGCAACTCACTGATGCGGAAATCTGGGTTTTCTGGCATGGGCTGGACAACTGGGCATTATCAGAACAAGTCCGCTGGGCGCTGCGTTTGTGTCTTGTCAGTGCCCGACGGCCTGATGAAATCGTACAGGCGCAAAAAACGGAGTTCGATCTGCAGTTAGGATTGTGGATGCAGGGCACACGCAATAAATCACAGCGGGAACATGTGTTACCCATTTCACCCCTGATGAAGCAATGCATTGAAGCATTGCTGCGCGATGCGGATCCCGATTCCCCCTGGCTGGTGCCTGCGCCACGGGATCCGCAACAGCCACTGTCTAAAGGCGCACTGAACCAGGCATTGCGTCGGATGATTCGCGCTCCACGCGGACTCGGGCTGGAGGCCTTTACGCCGCGCGATTTGCGCCGGACCGCACGATCTAAACTTTCCGCGCTCGACACGCCTAACGATGTGGCCCGCAAAATCATGAACCATGCGCTGGAGGGTATCGACCGGGTGTATGACACTCATGATTATCTGAGCCAGATGCGCAGCGCGATGAACACCTTCTCGGATGCAGTTGAGCAGATTATTCACTGCGAAAGTTATTATCTGCTGCGACATCGCTATGATGGTGAGACGCTTTCCCTGAACGATCTCTCTATCATGGCGATGTCACGCTAACGCTTACATTCAGGGTAATCAGAAGTGGTAGCGCAGCCAGGCAAAATAGACGTTCCCGTTGTTATGCGTACCGGGAATATAGGTCATCTGGAAATCGAGATCGCCATAGCCGATTGAGGCCAGTGGCAGGACGGCTGGCACTGGAATATAGTCCCAGTTGTGTCGTGCGGTCACGCCAACAGTGTAACCTGCGCCCCAGTGAAAATTCTGATCAGCAAGCGGGCGCCAGGTTGCCACCCAGCCATAGCCACCGAAGGGTTCCCATTTATTAAAGGAGTCCTTAAACGCCATTAAATAGATGCCGTTCCAGTTGCCTTTTTCGTCGTAACGGGAAATCCCGCCACCTGCGCCCCAGGGTCTTTCATTATATTTATTAATATGTTCCCGATCGTAGGTTGCACGGTTGTGCCAGGTAATAGCGGGAAGGTAAAAGTCGATACCCTCAGGTTGCTGCCAGGTGGTGGCGACGTTATTGCTGAAATTTTCCCAGCCTGAACTTACATTCTGCATAAGTGTGGCGGCGGAGGCTGAAAAATCACTGAAAATGGACGTAATGATCAGCGCTTTAAGAGGTAAAATTTTGCGCATTGACGAATTCCTGCAATATCTGGTGTTAAATAAGGAAAAAAATGTATCAAGACGGGGATTGTTGCATGAGAAAGGGAAACTTCAGCTCAATGAACGGGCATTACAGGATTTTATAATTATTTAAAATGAAGCAGCATTTGCTTACTGAGGTTAAATTCGCTTTTACACTGATGTGAAAATCCCTTCCTTGCTGGCGATCCTCTCCAGCAGTCCGAACCCGATAAATACTTTTTTGAAAGAATCAGCATTGTTTGTTAACAAAATCTTGCATTGATAATCGCAATGCGTATATTTCTCATTTGCTTTAAAGTTTTTTCACACTTGCGCATAAACGCTTACGAGAGGGTTTTTGATTTCTCTGAGCATAAGCAGTCAGACGATGCCCGCAGGATGCAGGGCCGTGATAATGGCAGCATAAAAACATAAAGATAATTGAGGAATTAATGAACGCCTTCGATCTTCAGCATCCCAGGATTAAGAACGTGATTGCTCTGCAACGTCCATTTCGCTTCTCGTTGCTGGCCGTGATTGTCGCCTCATCACTGGCACATAACATTGCGCATGCCGCAGAGACTCAGGCACCCGCTGCCAGCACTGACCAGACTCTGACCGTTACCGCTGCCGATAATGCTGCTGCGGTCTCTTCGCCCGAAACCGATTACAGCGTCCCGGTTACCCGTGCAGGCACAAAAATGCTGGGCACTGCGCGTGATGTGCCGCAGTCAGTCAGCATTGTCAGCAAGCAGCGAATGGCAGATCAGCAACTTCAGTCGCTGAATGATGTGCTGGCAAATACCACTGGAATCCGCGGCATCAGTGGGGATATGGACCGCACTAACTACTATGCGCGCGGCTTTATGATCGACAACTATATGGTCGATGGCATTCCCACTGCTTTTGCCGAACGCTGGAACCTGGGCGATGCACAGACCGATATGGCCCTGTATGAGCGCGTTGAAGTGGTTCGCGGCGCAACGGGGCTGATGACCGGGCCAGGCAATCCTTCAGCAGCCATCAATATGGTACGCAAACATGCGGACAGCAAAGAATTCGGCGGCACCGTCTCTGCCAGCTACGGCAGCTGGAACAAACAGCGTTATGTTGCCGATCTTTCGGCGCCGCTCAGTGAGTCAGGTAATGTGCGTGGCCGACTGGTTGCAGGCTGGCAGGATAACAACAGCTTCATCGAACGCTACGGCGCTAAAAAACAGTTCATCTATGGCGTAGTTGACGCCGATCTGACGGATTCTGCCACGCTCTCTGTCGGTTATGAGTTCAGTCAGGTCAATACCGACTCCACCATGTGGGGCGGCGCACCACGCTGGTACACGGACGGCACACAGATTCATACCCGTCGCGGCTACAACACCGCGCCTGACTGGGCCTATAACGACAAAGAGAATCGCAAACTCTTTGTAAACCTGAAGCAGGATTTCGATAACGGCTGGAACATCACCCTGAACGGGGCGCACAACGAGATGCGTCTGGACAGTAAGCAGATCTATCTTGATGGCTATTTCGATCGCAATACCGGCGCGGGTGTCTCTTCCTATGCTGACTATCCGGTGGTGGGCGGAACCGGTTATAACACCGGCAAACGGAAAGTGGATGCAGTGGATGCTTTTGCCAGCGGCCCGTATGAACTGCTGGGGCGCCAGCATGAGCTGATGGTGGGCGTCAACTACACCCGCCAGGATAATAAGTACTTCAGCACCTTTGAGAATATCTCGTCGGCGTCGTTAGGTAACTATAACGACTTCAACGGCCAGTATCCGGAATCCAACTGGACACCGCGTCTGCCTGCCAGCGATACCCAACTGGTTCGCCAGAAATCAACTTACATGGCAACCCGCCTGTCACTTGCTGATCCGCTGCACCTGATTCTCGGCGCCCGTTACACCAACTGGAATCGCGAAACCTTAAGTGGCGAAGCGGAAGAAAACAACATTACGCCGTATGGCGGGCTGATTTATGACTTCGCCGAAAACTGGTCGGCTTACGCCAGCTATACCTCGGTGTTCCAGCCCCAGGATTACCGCGATGCCAGCGGTGCTTACCTGTCGCCGGTTATCGGTAAAAACTACGAGGCAGGCGTGAAATCTGACTGGCTGGACAGTCGCCTGACAACCTCCGTTTCAGTTTTCCGCACGGAGCTGGATAACGCAGGTGAAGCGACGACGCAGACCATTCAGGGCTCTGGAGATGTTGCCTACGTTGGCCGCAAAGGGGTTGTGAGTCGTGGTGTGGAGTTCGAAGTCAACGGTGCATTAACCGACAACTGGCAGATGACTTTTGGCGGGTCGCGTTACATCGCGGAAAACCGCGATGGCAGCACGTTTAACCCGCAACTGCCGCAGACCAGTTTTAACCTGTTCAGTAGCTATCGTCTGCCGACACTGCAGCAGCTGACGCTGGGTGGCGGCGTGAACTGGCAGACGCACGTCTGGAACGATGTCGGCGGCCCGGAAGGTAATGGCACCTGGCGCGCGCGGCAGGGCAGCTATGCACTGGTTGATCTATTCGCCCGCTATCAGGTGAACAAAAACCTGTCACTGCAGGGCAATCTCAATAATCTGTTCGACAAAGAGTATGACACCAACGTGGCCAGCTCTGTGGTCTACGGCGAACCTCGTAATTTTTCAGTGACCGCCAGCTACACCTTCTGATTTGTATCGTTGTAACGCCTGTGAAAAACGCCTCATTTGAGGCGTTTTTCACAACATAACAGGTCTGCACTCAGGTAAAACGTAGTGCCAGGTTAAAACCTTCAGTGGACTCCACCACAATCGCCTCAGGCTGCTCCTGAAATGCGATGTCACCCGTCACCGGCATTCCTTTTTTTGTCATTGCGCCGCCACAATCTGCAACGCGCGCGGCACCAGCTGGGTGAAGTACGCCACCGCCGGGCCGATCAGGGCTTCATCCGGATCGAAGGCGGCATGATGCAGCCCAAACTGGCTGGCACTGCCGATGCTGACAAACGCGCCCGGCACCTGTTGCAGATAGAAGGCAAAATCTTCTCCGCCCATCTGTGGCGACTCAGCATGCTCCGCGAGATAGCCACTCTGTTCTGCAACGTCCAGAGCAACATCCACCCAGCCTGGCGTGTTAATCAGGGCAGGCGGTCCCTCGGTCCACTCCAGTTCTGCGGTCGCACCAAATCCGGCGGCGATACCCTGAATCAGTGACCGCATGCGGTGCGGGATCTGCGCCCGAATCTCGCCGTTGTGAGTGCGTACGGTGCCCTCCAGCTCAACGCTTTGCGGCAGCACGTTCCAGGTATTACCGGCGGTAAAGCGCGTTACGCTCAGCACCACCGTTTCCAGCGAGCTGAATACCCGGCTCGGCAGGGTCTGCAGTGCCGTCACGATATGACTGGCAATCACGATCGAATCGATCCCCTCCTGCGGTCGTGCGGCATGCGCGCCTTTGCCCTCAATGCGGATCACAAAGCGGTCGACGTTGGCATAAAATGCACCCGCCCGGCTCTGAAGCGTGCCCAGCGGCAGGTCAGGCGCATTGTGCAGGCCGAATATCGCCTGAACGCCTTCCAGCGCACCGGCTTCAATCAGCTGACGCGCGCCATTAAAAGTCTCTTCGGCGGGCTGAAACAGAATCCGCACCCGACCAGGCAGCGTCTCTTCCTGCTGTTTCAGTTGCAACGCCACACCGAGCATCACGGCGCTGTGAACGTCGTGACCACAGGCGTGCATCACGCCCGGCTGCTGTGATCGCCACGGTCGCTCGGTGGTTTCTTCAATCGGTAACGCATCAATATCCGCGCGCAGGGCGATCAGCGGTTCGCCATGACCGATTTCTGCCACGACGCCGGTTTTCAGCCCCAGCGGCTTCAGCCGGATTCCTGCCTGTTCCAGCCAGCGTGTAATCCGTTCCGTAGTGGCATATTCATGATTCGAAAGTTCAGGATGCTGGTGCAGTTCGCGACGCCACTGCACCAGTTGTTCAGTTAAAGGCAAAGTCATGGTATCCCTGTGTTTCCGGCATAAAAGATTTATCCATTGCCTCAGCAGGCGCAATCATCATCGAATGACGCAACACGCAGATAAAGTAACGATTTGGTCGAAGCTTATCTGAATAAAATCAATGCGGAAGTGAAGGGGATTTAATCAGTGTTCTGAGCGTGCGGAATGACAAACACTGTTTTGCCATCCCGCAATTTTTTATAGCTGGGTAATGACTACTCCGCGCATAATTTTCGCTGTCCTGCACGCAGGAATGCGCTGACCAGACCCAGCCATAGCAGACCGCAGATCAGATTCACTATGCTAAAACCACCGTTGCCGAAGCTGAAATACGCGGTTTTGGCGGCTTCAATGCCGAGTGCAATGATCAGAATGCTCACCATCCCAAGCATCGCCGCCACACTGCCTTTGCCTGCGTTGCTGGAAAAAAGCGTCATGCGATAGAGCCCGGCGTTGACCAGTCCGGTGCCAAAACCGTAGAGACTCATTCCGGCAGTCAGCCACAGATAGCTGTCTGGGTTAATCATGGTGGCGATCGCTGCAATGGTCAGTCCGCAGACCACAGGCCATGCACCGAGTCTTACAGGCTGTTCAATGGGCAGACGGCTGGATAATCGACCCAGAGTCAGATTACCTGCAATCATGGCGGCAAAAACCGGCAGCTGTAACAGCGCATAGTCGATGCGGCTCAGTTGCGCACCGTGGATCAAAATCACGGGCGACAGCGCAACCCAGGCGATGCAGGGCACAGTGACCAGTCCGATGGCCAGCGAACCGCGCATCACCTGACGCTCTTTCAGCAATGCCGCATAACCGCTGATAATCGATCGCAGTGACAGCGGTGTCTGACGATCGCCCGCCGTTTCAGGCATGGCATACCACAGCCCGGCCAGCGCCAGCGCCGCGACAGCCCCAATCAACCAGAACAGGGTGCGCCATTCTCCCACGGTAAGAAAAGCTGCGCCCGCCAGCGGCCCGGCCAGTGGGGCCAGCAGGGCGACGTTGGCCATCAGCGCCATCATTTTAATGCTGAGCGACTCTGTGAACGCCTCCTGTATCGCCGCGTAACCTACCGCCCCGATAAAGCAGAGGCTCATCCCCTGAAGAAACCGCAGCAGGATGAACTGTTCAATACTCTGTACCCAGTGGGTCGCGATGCAGGAGAGCATAAAAAACGCCACGCCGCTGAGCAGCACCGGACGCCGCCCGATGCGATCCGAGAGCGGTCCAAGCAGCCACTGCAGCAGAATGCCACCCGCCAGATAGGCGGTCAGCGAGGTAGAAACCCATTCAGGCCCGACCTTAAATTCCTGTGTCACCAGCAGCATGCCGGGCTGGATCATGTCATGGGCGATATAGGTGGCGAACTCGAATAAGACCAGCGAGAGCGGAAAGATCAGATGTCGGCGGGTCAGTTGCGCCACCGGCAGAAAAGAAGCCATGATGAATACCTGCAATATAACCATTAAAAAGCGGCCACCGAAGTGACCGCATCAAATCAGAGTGACAGTGTAACGCTTAGCGCCAGCGGGCAATCGGGTTGACCAGCGTACCCGCGAACTTCAGATTCTCGGCGGGATCGGCAAGGTTGATCATCTGCTGATTATTCGCCAGCTGCAGGCGGTTCAGACAGGAGCGGGTAAACTCCGGCGCAAACATGTCATAACGGGCGAACTTAGTGGCATGCTCGGGATGCGCCTGCTGATAATCCTTCACGCATTGCGCCACCGCCTGCCAGAAATCCTCTTCCGGCAGCGTTCCTGACTGATGCAGAATCGCGCTGATAAAGCGGAAGATGCAGTCAAATACATCGGTAAAGATCGACAGTAATTTGAGGTTCTCCGGCACATCCACCGCCAGACGCTGCACGCCCTCCGGCAGCACGGCTTCCGGGTTCATCACGGCGATCTCTTCGCCGATATCCTTCATGTAAGCACTAACCGGCACGTTGTTTTCCAGCAGCATGATCAGGTTTTCACCATGCGGCATAAACACCAGGTCATGCTGATAGAAACAGTGCAGCAGCGGGCTGAGGTAGCAGGTGAGATAGCGATCAATCCACTGCTTCGCCGGCAAACCGGAGTCCGCAATCAGTGCAGGCAGCAGAGCCTGCTGATGGTGATCAACGTGCAGGAATGAGGCCATGGTCATCAGACGCTGGCCAGGTTGCAGGCTGGCCGCGGGATTATCCCGCCACAGCGCTGCAAACATCTTTTTGTAGGCGGAATCGCCTTTGATCGCCTGCTCGTAGTAGCGGTTGTGATAGCCGACGGAAGCGACTTCGCGCAGGATACGGAAATCACAGCGTTGCAGCCACGCATCCCCCGCCACCAGCTGTTCCAGCCAGCCGTTAATGGCAGGGGTTGTCGCCATATAGTAGGGTGACAGACCGCGCATAAAGCCCATGTTCAGCACCGACAGTGCGGTTTTCACATAACGCTTAGAAGGCTGGCTGCGATTAAAGAAGGTGCGGATGGACTGCTGCGCCTGATAAGCATCGTCGCCGCTGCCAAGATAAACAATATCGTGATTAGCGATGTCCGCCGCAAACACGGTCAGCAGTTTGTTCTGCCACTGCCACGGATGCACAGGCATCAGGATATAGTCCTCAACCGCCAGCCCTTTATTCACCAGCTGCGTATTGAAGTGTTCCACGGTGGTGTCGCCCAGCTCATCACGCATCAGCTGTTCATAGCTCAGCCCGCTAAGGCTGGAGAAATGGGCATTGCGGCGGTGAACAGCGACCCAGATAAGGTGTACGGGCGCGGCGGCTTCCGGCGCATAGGCCAGATAATCCTGCGCATCGAAACCGATACGTCCGTTGTTGGCGACGAAGCAGGGATGGCCTTCGGTCATTGCCGCTTCCACGGTCTGGAAATCGGCTGAGACCAGCGCCTGGCTGTCGGGATTATTCTTCTGAAGTTTATACACGCTGCTGCACAGGGTGCTGCTGATCTCCTCCATATAGGTCGCCAGCAGCGCCTGCGGAATGCCAATCTCGCCATTGAATTCCACAATAAACTTCAGCGCATCCAGCGGCAGATCGCGACCGTTCTCCTGCTTGCGTAGTGACTTCGCGTCGATTTCCCAGTGATCCAGCGCCAGCCGCGCCGCCTGGAAATGGTACGTTGCTTCACCGCCCGGCACCGCCAGTTGATAGCTGCCATCCTGCGATGCCTGCGGCGTGATGATTTTTTCATGCGTGAACTCGGCAATCGCTTTGCGGATCAGCATGCGGTTGGCCTGTGTCCAGTTGTCGCCCGTCAGATGTGTGCCGTCGGTCAGTGAAGCGGAGGTATTCATGGTCTGCGACTCCTGCAGTAACGCGTGTTGATAATCGTCCCGCTGGCAAAAGGCCAGCCAGGCGGTTTTATGGCCCATGTCGATGGTGTGCTGATAGCGGAATCCGGCGCGTTTATTCAGCACGTGGATTTTTTCATTGCGTACGTCCGGCTCTACCACGACACGGTTTACCTCGGGGCGGCTGAACATGTAGTCCATCACCAGCGTGAAGACCTGCCAGCTAAAGGCTTTGATTGGCTGGCTGGCCGGGGCAATCAGAATGTGCATGCCGTAATCATCAGGCGCGGCCGGATAAAACGTGCCGACCTCGTCGTCGCGGGCGCGATAACACTCAATCAGGCAGATGGGCTTGTCATTGCAGCAGCCAATCAGCGCGGCATGGGGATCGGATGCGGTCAGCATCTGATAAAACGCCGCGACCTGTTCCAGACTCTGCTGCTGCATGCCCCAGAAGCGCGCGTAATCACGGGTGACCCAGCTGTGGATGAGTGACGCATCGCTCTCAAGCATCGGTCTCAGGGTAAACTGGCCTGCGGGACGATCGGCCCTGAACAGTATTGGTGAACTCATCTCAATGCTCCGATTTAGCCGGGAAAGTCTGGAAGGCGATCTGACGCTCGATGGGATACACCTCGCGTCCGGTCAGTTCACGCAGCAGGACTGAGTTGCGGTAGCAGGCCATGCCGAGATCCGGCGTGACAAAACCGTGGGTATGCAGTTCGGCGTTCTGCACGAAGATCTGATTGTGATGATCGATGCTGTAGTTGCGCTGAACGTCATAGCGGCCTTTGTCATCCCAGCGCAGGCGGGCGTGGATACCCTCTAAAAACATCGGTGGCTGGTAGTGATAACCGGTCGCCATCACCAGTCCTTCGGTGCGACGGGTGAAGGTGCAATCCTGCTCTTCCTGATGCAGAGTCAGTTCGAATTCCCCCTGCGGCAGCCAGCGCATCGCAGTGAGCGCCGAGTGTGTGAAGAGATTGACATTGAGATCGCCGTCAAGCTGTTTCACATACATCAGGTCGTAAATGTCATTGATTAAGCTGCTGTTGATTCCCTTGTAGAGATTCTTGTGACGGGCATTCAGCTCGTCGCGTGTGCTGGCGGGCAGGGCGTGGAAATAGTCCACCCACTCCGGCGAGGTCATCTCCAGCGTCAGCTTGGTGTACTCCAGCGGATAGAAGCGCGGCGCGCGGGTGATCCAGTTGAGCTGATAGCCAAAGCGGTCGATATCGGTCAGCAGATCGTAGTAGATTTCCGCTGCACTCTGGCCGCTCCCCAGCACGGTAATCGAACGCTTCTGCTGCAACTCCGCTTTTTTGGCCAGATAATGGCTGGAGTGGGTCAGGCGCTGGCGGTGCGGCTGGCTGCACGCCGGCATCCAGGCTTTTGGCCCGGTGCCGAGCACCAGATGACGCGCCTGATAGCGCTGTTTCGCTCCGCTTCGGGTGTCGGTCACCTGAAGGTGATAAATGCCGGCCGCTTCATCGTAGCTGACATACTCCACATGGCTGTTCCAGCGCAGATTAGACAGACGCGAGCTGGCCCACTGACAGTACTGGTTATACTCTTTGCGCATCAGGAAGAAGTCTTCACGGATATAAAAAGAGTATAGTTTTCCTTTTTCCTTCATGTAGTTAAGCAGGCTGTACGGGCTGGTGGGATCGGCAAGTGTCACCAGGTCGGCTATAAACGGCGTCTGCAGATGGGCGTTTTCCAGCATCATGCCGGTGTGCCAGTCAAAGCCGGGATTCTCATCCAGGAAAATACCGTTTAATCCCTCAACCGGCTCACTCAGACAGGCCAGGCTCAGGTTGAAAGGGCCAATGCCGATGCCAATAAAATCGTAAACAGGATTATTCATTTCAGATCGCTCCCTGATTCGCCGCGCTCAGCGCAGAAGCACGAACCTGTTCGCGGCCGTAATGCGCAATCAGGCTCAACACATCTTCGAGGTCGGCAATGGTGGTAGTGGGATTTAACAGGGTGAATTTCAGATACTGACGTCCATCCACTTTGGTTCCGGCGATCACCGCATTACCGGAGCGGAACAGCGCTTTACGGATGGCGGCGTTGATCTCATCGATCTGCGCGTCGCTGGCATGTTTGCCGGGAATGTAGCGGAAAATCTGGGTAGTCAGCTCAGGCGCGTGCAGCACTTCAATGGCCGGATGCGCCGTTAATAGCTGATGCGCAGCCTGTGTCAGATCGATCAGGGTATCGAAGGCATCACCCAGCGCCGCCGGGCCCATGACGCGCAGTGTCAGCCACATTTTCAGCGCATCAAAACGGCGGGTGGTCTGAATGCTTTTGTTGACCAGGTTCGGCGTGCCTTCCTGCTGGGCGCTGAGCGGATTGAGGTAGTCCGCATGGTGCGTGACATGCTTCAGATTCTGGCTGTCCCGCACAAAGAAGGCACCACAGCTGACGGTCTGGAAGAACGATTTGTGATAATCAACGGTCACGGAGTCCGCGCGCTCAATGCCATTCAGGCGGGAACGATGATTTTCAGAGACCAGCAGGCCACAGCCATACGCGGCGTCAACGTGCATCCATAAACCGTAATCGTCACAGAGACGGGCGATTTCCGGCAGTGGATCGATGCTGCCAAAGTCTGTGGTGCCGCTGGTGGCGACCACTGCAATCGGGATTAGCCCTTCACTGCGGCAACGCGCGATCTCCTGTGCCAGACATCCCGCGTCCATGCGGTAATGGTCATCGTGATCGACGGCGATAACCGCGTCATAGCCCAGACCGAGAATCGCCATCGATTTCTGGATGCTGAAGTGGCTGAGTTTCGAGGTAAACACCCGCCATTTCGAGGCAGTTTCAGGCAGGCCACGATGCTTAATCAAATGTCCCGGATGATGTGCGGCACACCAGCTGTCACGCGCCAGCAGCATTGCCATCAGGTTGGATTGGGTACCGCCGCTGGTGAAGATCCCATCCGATCCGGCTGGCAGACCGATACGGCCAAGCGTCCAGTCGATCACCTTCTGCTCAATCAGGGTGCCGCCTGCGCTCTGATCCCAGGTATCGACCGAGCTGTTGACTGCCGCCATAATCTGCTCTGCCATCAGCGAGGGCAGCACCACCGGGCAGTTCAGGTGCGCCAGGTATTTAGGATGGTGAAACCAGACGGCGTCACGAAGATAGAGCTGGCTCAGCTCCGCCAGTGCATCCTCGTTGTTGCCGAGTGGGTGATCGAGATTGACCTCGCTGAACTCCGCCGCCAGTTCGTGGGGCAGAATGCCGCTGAAGGGCTTCTCTACGCCGGTAACGGTGCGCGTCATCAGCGTTAGCACTTCCTGAGTCTGCTGCGACCAGGCCGCCAGTTGCTGATCGTTAAAAATGGCCGTTTCGGCACCGCTGGCGTTGGAGGCTGGCGCGAGATCCAGAGCCGCCTGTGTGGATGAGCGTAAAAGCATGTTCAGTTCCTGTGCGTTAATACCAGTGACCCTGCCGGCATTAAGCCAGCAGCGTTGGATGTGCGCTCAACAACTCCAGTAAACATAAATCTGACTAACCAGATAAAAATCCTGACAACCAAAGACGCCAGGGTTTTAACCTTAAAAAAATAAATACCGCATATTATTTGTGGATTTTGCAGCGTTTAACGCTTTGTTATATGCGGATGAGAGTGTAAATGTTAATCATTATCATTCAATTGTTTTATTGTTAAATTTTATCTATTAGCCGGACTAATGTTGTAAATGTGACATAGATCACATTTTGTGTTCGGAATAGTCCTTTTTTAGCGTGATTAGTGCCAGAAGATGTCAGTGAATCTGTGTCACGATGAGGCGTTTCAGGTCAGGGATGAGCATAACGAGCGTAAATTACGGCTATTGTCGGCACAGGTGAGGGGGATTCTGATAAGGACCAGGAGGGGAATGAAGAGCCGATGAAACACACGCCCAGAAAGGGCTAATCGCCCTTTCTGGGTTAGTACACTTTCTTTTTACCCTGCATTCGTTTCAGCAGGTGCCTTCTTTTTGGCCATGAAGTTATAAATCACTAACAAGCCAAAAATACCGGTGATGATCATGGTGATGGTTCCCTTGTCCATAAAGTGAGCCATATTGCCAAGCAGAATGCCGGTCACGCCGAAGTCGGTATCCGAGAAGGTCGTGTTGGTCAGCCCGATCTGTCCCAGTACCGGTAGCAACGCGACAGGCAGGAAGGTAATCAGCAGGCCATGTGCAAAGGCACCGCAAATCGCCCCGCGTTTGCCACCGGTGGCATTACCAAATACGCCCGCCGTAGCGCCACAGAAGAAGTGGGGCACAACACCCGGCAGAATTAATACCCAATGCAGCTGACCGAGGACAAACAGCCCAACCAGGCCACCAACAAAGCTGGAGATAAAGCCGACCAGCACCGCATTCGGGGCATAAGGGAAAACAATCGGGCAATCCAGCGCGGGTCTTGCATCCGGTACCAGTTTTTCTGAAAAGCCGGTAAAGGCCGGAACGATCTCAGCCAGGATTAAGCGCACACCCTGCAGAATAATAAAGACGCCCGCCGCAAAAGTTATGGCCTGAATAAACGAGTAAACCAGGTAATTCTGACCATGACTGAAGTTGGCCTCTACATACTCTTTACCTGCTGACACCGACAGGATTAAGTAAATAATCATCATCGTTAGCGAGATGGAGATCGTGCTGTCGCGCAAAAAACTGAGGTTTTTTGGCATGTTCATCTCTTCGGTGGATTTAGAACCTTTACCCACTAAAGAGCCGATCCAGCCAGATAAGACATAGCCAATGGTCCCGGTATGCGCCAGCGCGACATGGTCGCCCCCGATGATCTTACGCATATAAGGCTGTGCAATTGCCGGGAAGGTGGCCATCAGAATACCCAGAAGCAGTGAGCCGGTGTAAATAAGCTGCACACCTTCAAAACCGGCAACTGATAAAATAATCGCGATCATACAGGCCATATAGAAGGTCACATGGCCGGAAAGGTAGATATATTTAAGTCGGGTAAATCGGGCAACAACGATGTTGGCGACCATGCCGAAGGCCATGATCATCGTGGTTGGCGCACCATATTTTGCCAGTGCGATAGAGACCATTGCTTCGTTATTAGGAATGATGCCCTGAACATCAAATGCATGTTTAAAAATGTCGCCAAGTGGTGTCAGGGAACCGACCAGGACGGTCGCTCCGCCTGCCAGCACCAGGAAGCCCAGAATGGTTTTAACCGTGCCCTTAATAACGTCAGGAAACGGCTTCTTCTGCGCAATCAGTCCGAAACATGCCACCAGTCCGACTAATATTGAGGGCACTTTCAGCACGTCGACGACGAACTGCAAAAGATTTTGAGTAAACATATTAACCTCGAGGGTAAGGTGTTTATCTAATTATTAGCGTCAGTTTTTCTCAAAATACTCGCGTATTTTTTGTTCCACTTCTTTCAGGTCAATAATGTTGTTAATGATGATAACCTTCTGTTCAGGAAGGTTGGCGCTGTAGGCAATATCTTTTGCCATCACAAAAACATCCGCCACATCGGGCGTAACAGAGCCGAGATCAGAATGTTCAACTTCCGCTTCAACACCAATAGTTTTAAGCACCTTCTTAATGTTCATTTCCATCATGAAGCTGCTGCCCAGACCTGAACCACAAACCGCCATAATTTTCATATCTCACCTCATTCACTGTTGATAAAATGTCGTGTTTTAGCGGGCAGTTCAGACGCCCGATAAAATTGTTATCAGCGCTTCTTTACTGGTTGCCCTGAAGAGTTGTGTCATGATCGCTTCATCAGACAGAACTTCTGCAAGCTCGGAAATCATTTCGATATGGCTATTGCTGTCCGGCGCGGCAAACATAAAAATGGCCTTTACCGGATCGTTCTCTTCAGAGTAAAATTTCACCGCTGTGCCCAGCAGCACAATCGAGAGCCCCAGTTTGTGCGCGCCCTGTTCCGGACGGGCGTGAGGCATTGCAATCTGCGGAGCGATGACGAAAAAGGGCCCGATCTCCTCTTTTTGCTGAATGATCGCATCAATGTAATCCTGCGAGATTGCGCCCTCACTGAGCAGAGGACGCCCCGCAATGACGAGTGCTTCCTGCCAGTCAGCAACGCTTTCGACGTACTGGATTTTCTCGTTGTTTAACCACTTAGCCAGGTGTGACATCGCCTTGCTCCTGCTGAAAATGCCTGAATATGTACAGTCATTTTTTATTAAAACGCCTTTCATCCCTTTTTGACTGAACCTGCAGGCAACCTGCGTCCACTCACTGTGCGGGAAAATAAAGGCAGTCCGATTCGTAAAAGAACGTTTTATCAAGCCTTTAAGAAATAACGCGTTTCTTAGCGTGCACATAAAATTAAATTTCACTTTAACCGGTACATCTGTACATGTTAAAGATGTCTAGTCATCTCGATAATGTCCTTCGACGTGTACGGACACAACATGTAAAGTTAAAATTTGGCTGAACAGGCTTAACATCAGTGCCAATTTGATAAGTTGATCACATATTCAGCGAGCCGTAGTGGTACTCATCCGGCAATGTCAGGCAGAACTGTACTGACACGGATTAGAGGGAGACCGTCCTTCACGCAAATGGGAAGAAAGCCAATGGCTGATGGCATTACTGAAAAGCAAAAAGAGGTGGTTAATTACATCCTCAATAAAATTAAGGATGATGGCCTTCAACCCGGAGAAAAGCTGGATACCGAAATATCAATTGCCAAAAATATCGGCATTACACGCGCAACGGTGCGTGAGGCGACACGTATTCTGGTAGAACAGCAGAGAATATATCGGGTAAAAGGATCGGGTATTTTTGTGGGTTCCGCGGAGATAAGTAGCCAGGCTCACCGATATCATGTGCTTTCACCTTTTGATTATCAGGCTCAGAGAAATGGCCATAAAGGTGTCAGAAAAATCATCTCTGTCAGTATCGTCAGGGTTCCTTCAGCGGACATGGCCCAGGCACTGCGTATCAAGAGCAGCGATCAGATTTATAAAATTTTACGTCTGATGTGTTTTGACGATATTCCGGTGGCACTGGAACATATCCACCTGCCAGTAAACCTGTTCAACAGCATGGAATTCAGCAAGCTGGAAATCTCCAAATATGCCTATATTGAAGAGGTGACAGGTAAAAAAGTCCAGCTCAGAGACCAGCATTTAACAGCCGTCAATCTTGCGGATACACAATCACTTACGTTACTTAATTTAGCGGAAGGCGATGCGGTCATTCAGCTTAATGAAACGGTTTATCTCGACGACGGCATTCCCTGTGAAGTCAATGTGGCGATTATCAATACCCGGTATTTTCCTCTGAAACAAAATTCGCAGCGACCTTAACTAAAATAATGTTTTAGTCACTTATCTTTCCTCAATTGAAAGCTCAGTATGCTTATTTAATTGCCCGACGTTCTGCGCTTTCTTCCTCCAGTACAGAATGGACTTCAGTGTGTTGTATTCCCGATGTCTGTTATCAAGGCAGCGCCGCGGCAGAACGCATAACAGCTTTCCATACTTAAGACGATTTTCTGCATAACTTTGCCGGCTCGCTGGTTTCAATCGCCTTTTTTTCAGGTAACAGGCGGTTTTATCCGTGAGATCTTACTATCAAACCCTGTTTCAGCGCCGTTATCCTCATTTATCCTTTCATCCCTCCCCATTATGACGAATTCAATAAAGCATAAAACAATATGATGTTTTACCAATAATCACCTGCGCAGCACACTGGTCAGCAACCGGAATTAACAAGGACCAGGTCAATGGCATATCGATTGAGTCTGTTAGATAAAGCACCCGTGCTGCAGGGCGAGACGCCCACCGCAGCGCTGCAGCGCACCCTGCAGCTGGCCCAGCTGGCAGAGGAGTGGGGATATCACCGTTTCTGGCTGGCAGAACATCACAACACCGCGCAGCTCGCCAGTCCTTCACCGGAAGTGTTAATTGCGTGGATCGTTGCCCAGACCCGTCATATTCGCGTCGGATCGGGCGGAGTGATGTTGCAGCATTACAGCCCCTATAAAGTGGCAGAAAACTTTAATCTGCTCGCCTCTCTGGCTCCCGGACGTATCGACCTCGGTGTAGGCAAAGCGCCAGGTGGATTACCGCTCTCAACCCATGCACTGCAACAGGGTGTCGATGCCGCTAAAAAAGGGAGCTTTGCTAATCAGCTTCAGCTGCTGGATAGCTGGCTCACGGCCGCTCAACCTCATGTTGATGACGAAGGCTTAGCCGCCACGCCACTGCCGTCACGTCCGGCCAATCGTTTTCTGTTGGGTGCCAGTGAAGAGAGCGCCCGGCTCGCGGCCAGTCTGGGCTGGCAGTTTGTGTTTGCGGCCCATCTCAATGGCGATCGTCAGTTACTGGAGCGCGCGTTAAGTACTTTCTCCCGCCTGAGTCACGGTCAGCGCGCACTGGTGGCTGTACAGGTGGTGGTGGCCGATTCACCCGCCGGTGCAGACCTGCTGGTTTCCGGTCTGCGCCATTATCACGTCGCAGTGAAAGAGGGCCCAGGCGTCAATGTCGCCAGTCTTGAGCAGGCCGAACGCTATGTGCGTCAGGGCGGTTACAAGGATTACAAAATAGAGCCGCGCACACCGTCATTGCTAAAAGGCACATCAGCGCAGGTTCATGCTCAACTGGATGCACTGCATCATAATTTTGATATTGATGAGTTCGTGATCGACACGCCGATTACCGAGCCGGTTGCCCGCCTGAAGTCACTTGAACTGCTGGCTACGCATCATCTGGTCGCAGCCTGAATCTCAGTGGAGAGTCATCATGAACCATGAGTCACAACTGATCGAATGGCGACGCGAACTGCATACCTGGCCAGAGCTGTCGGGTCAGGAGTTTGCGACCACGACGCGACTGCGGGGATGGTTAGCCGCAGCGGGCATCAGGATTCTGGATTATCCCCTCGAGACGGGCGTGGTGGCGGAGATTGGCAGTGGAGAGACGGTGATTGCGCTGCGCGCGGATATCGATGCGCTGCCGATCCATGAGGCGAGCGGCGTGCGGTTTCATTCCCGTCATCCTGGCGTCATGCACGCCTGCGGTCACGACCTGCACAGCGCGGTGATGCTGGGCGCAGCGTTACAGCTCAACACGCTGTCCGATCAATTGCCTGGCCGGGTACGTATTCTGTTTCAGCCCGCAGAGGAGATCGCGCGAGGAGCCAGACAGTTTATTGAGGTGGGTGTACTTGATGAGGTACAGGCCATTTTCGGCATGCACAATGAACCCTCGCTGCCCATTGGCACATTCGCTACCCGCAGCGGGGCGTTCTACGCCAATACGGATAAATTTATTATTTGCGTGACTGGCAAAGGCGCACACGCTGCGTATCCGGAACAGGGCGTCGACAGCATTGTCACCGCCAGCCAGATTATTCAGGCATTACAGGGACTCACCAGCCGCAGCTTCAGTGCCCTGGACAGTCTGGTGCTGAGTATTACGCGTATCGACGGCGGTAAAAGCTGGAACGTGTTACCCGGCGGCGTTGAGTTTGGCGGCACGGCCCGAACCCATGATTTACGGGTGCGCGCGGAACTGGAGCGGCGGGTGCGGGTGCTGGTTGAACACGTTGCCGAAGCCAATGGCGCGCAGGCAACCCTGAGCTGGCATCCTGGCCCGCCGGTGCTGATCAATGACGCGCACTGGGCGAACTTCAGCAGTGAAGTGGCGCAGCAGGCGGGTTATCGGGTGCAGACAGCCGACCTGCATCTGCTGGGCGAAGATTTTGCCTTTTATCTGCAACAGGTGCCCGGTGCGTTTGTCAGCATTGGCAGCGCCAGTGATTTTGGTCTGCATCACGCCAGTTTTACCCCTGATGAGGCGCTGATTGCCCCCGCCGCCGACTACTTTGCCCGACTGGCCCGCCTGGCGCTGCAACATCTTAGTGCGCGATGTCGGGAATCCATTCTGAACTGAATTCATCTGCAGACCGCTAACGCACGACGGTTCTGAACACCGTCGTCGGGCACCACTACGACTAAAAAAGAGAGAGCATCATGACCACAAGACAACTTCGTCTGGGCACTATTCTGCATGGCGCATCGGGAAACATGTCCGCCTGGCGCCATCCTGCGGCACAGGCTGATGCCAGCATCAGCCTGGATTACGCCAAAAAAATCGCCCGTAAAGCGGAGCAGGGCAAGCTCGACTTCCTGTTTGTCGCCGACGGATTATTTATTAATGAGAAATCGATACCACACTTTCTCAATCGCTTTGAACCGCTGACACTCCTGTCTGCCCTGGCGGGCGTTACGGAACATCTGGGACTGGTCGGCACCGTTTCCACCTCCTACAGCGAGCCGTTCACCGTGGCGCGTCAGTTTGCCAGCCTCGATCACCTCAGCGGCGGTCGCGCGGGGTGGAATGTGGTGACCTCGCCGCTGGAAGGTTCCGCAAAAAACTTTTCCCGCCAGAAACATCCTGAGCATGCGTTGCGTTACCGCATTGCCGATGAGTATCTGCAGGTGGTGAAAGGTTTATGGGATTCGTGGGAGCAGGATGCTTTTGTGCGCGACAAAGAGAGTGGGCAGTTCTTCGATCCGGCAAAGTTACATACGCTCGATCATCACGGTGACTTCTTCCAGGTTAAGGGGCCGCTGAACATCGCCCGCACGCCGCAGGGCCGTCCGATTATCTTCCAGGCCGGGGCCTCTGAGGACGGTAAAAAGCTGGCGGCGCGCCACGCTGACGCCATCTTTACCCATCAGCCGACCCGCGAAGAGGCGCAGGCGTTTTATCAGGATGTGAAGCAGCAACTGGAGGCGAATGGCCGTCAGCCAGAGGATCTGCACATCTTCCAGGGTGTCAGCGTGATTGTTGGCGATGATGCAGAGGACGTGGAGCGCCAGTATCAGACCACGGCGGCGCTGGTATCAATTACCGATGCGCTCAATTACCTGGGGCGTTTCTTCGACCATCACGACTTTTCACAATACCCGCTGGATCAGCCGTTCCCGGATATTGGCGACATAGGTCAGAACAGCTTCCGCAGCACCACCGACGAGATCAAACGCAAAGCCAGCGAGCACGGTCACACCTTGCGTCAGGCGGCGCTGGAAGCCGCCACGCCGCGCCCGCTGTTCCACGGTACACCGGAAGAGGTCGCCGATGGTCTTCAGCAGTGGTTTGAGACCCATGCCGCTGACGGCTTCATCATCAATGGCGGCACGCCCGATACCTTTGAACGCTTTGTCGACCGCGTGGTGCCGATTCTGCAGGCTCGCGGGCTGACGCGTCGCGACTATCCGGGCAGCACCCTGCGCGACAGCTTTGCCCTGAAACAACCCGTTAATCAGTTCACCTCACAATAGGGCACAGGCCATGAAAAAAACATCACCTCTTCTTGCCCTGCTTATTCTGGCGGCCAGCAGCCATGCGCTGGCGGAAGATACCCGCGTTTCCTATAACGGCCAGCGGGTCAGTCTTGAAGCGAATAAAGCGCCAGTCAATACCGTGAAGAATCCGGATGCCATCGCTCAGTTGCCTGCCGGTCATCACTTTGTGGTGCCAGGTTCCTTTACGGTGGCGGTTGCGGCACTGAATTCGCCACCGCTCACCGTGTTTTCCGACGACAATAAAACCCTGCTCGGCAGTGAAGTGGACATTGCCCGGCTTGTCGCTGACAGCCTGGGACTGAAACTCAACGTCGTGCCTGCGTCGTGGGAAGACTGGCCGCTGGGTGTGGCCTCAGGCAAATATGACGCGGCGATCTCCAACATCACCGTGACCAAAGATCGCAAAGAGAAGTTTGACTTTGCTACCTACCGTAAAGACTCCCTGGGTTTTTATGTCAAAACCAGCAGCCCGATAAAATCACTGACTAAAGCAGAGGATATCGCCGGGCTGCGGATCATCGTGGGATCCGGCACCAATCAGGAGGCGATTCTGCTGGCATGGGATAAAGAGAATCAGGCAAAGGGACTAAAAGCCTTTACGCCGATCTACGCCAAAGATGATGCGGCTCAAACGCTGGCGCTGCAGGCGGGCCGCGCAGATGCATACTTCGGTCCCAACGTGATTGGAGCCTGGAAAGCGGCACTGACGGGTAAAACCCGCCTGGTGGGCAGTGTCGATGGTGGCTGGCCAAAAGCGGCACACATCGCCGTTACCGTGAAGAAAGGCAGCGGCCTGGCGGAACCGATCAGCACTGCGCTGAACGGCGTGATCGGCAATGGCGACTATCAGAAGGTGCTGAACCGCTGGGGTGAAGGTGTTGAGAAGATCGACCGTTCAGAAATCAATCCCGCCGGGCTGGGCGACTAAGGAGCTGACCATGAGTGAATCCACTTTTCGCGATGTTTCACCCGATGCACCAGCGCTCCAGCCGATTCTCGGCGGGCTATTTGATGAATATTCCGCGCGCTATGGTGACTACTTTGCCCGGCATAAAGAGCAGGAACTGACCGAATGGTATCTGCCGCCGCAGGGGCTGTTTATTGTGCTGGAGCGTGACGGCGAGATTATCGCGATGGGCGCTTACAAACCCTGTGATCCACAAACCGCCGAGCTGAAACGTATCTGGACACGCAGCGATCTGCGTCGTCAGGGGCTGGCGCTGGTGGTGTTACAGGAGCTGGAGCGGCGTGCGCTGCAGGCAGGTTATCAGCGGCTGTTTCTCACCACCGGCTTTCGCCAGCCGGAAGCGGTACGGCTCTATACCGGCCACGGCTATCAGCCTCATTTTGATCTCAGCGGCGATCTGGAGCGTTACGGCCAGCCGCCCCATGACGGACGACTGCGTTTTAGTAAAGTTATCGGCGTTTATAACGTCGCCGAAGCGAGTTAAGGAGTGACGATGAGCAAGCATCAACAACTACAGGTGGTGCCAGCGCGCTACCCGGCACGCACCGCCGGGGCTATCGTGGCGCTGTTTATACTGGCGGGCGTGGTGCAGTCGGTGGCCTTTAACCCACGCTGGGAGTGGAGCGTGTTTGCCCGCTGGTTCTTTGATCCTGTGATCCTGCATGGCCTGGGTCAGACGCTGCTGCTGACCCTGCTGGGCACAGTATTCAGCCTGCTTTTGGGCGGTCTGCTGGCGCTGGCGCGACTTTCCTCGTCATGGCTGCTGAGCACGCTGGCGTGGGGTTATATCTGGCTGTTCAGGTCACTGCCGCTGATTGTCGTGCTGATTATTCTTTATAACTTCTCCTATCTTTACGACACCCTGTCGATCGGCATTCCGTTCACCGGTCTGTCGTGGGGCGCGTATCAGACGATTAACGTACTGGGCCAGTTTCAGGCTGCCGTTATTGGTCTGACGCTGGTGCAGGCGGCTTACAGTGCGGAGATTATTCGTGGCGGGATCCTCGGTGTCGATCACGGTCAGGTAGAAGCCGCGTCCGCGTTGGGTCTCTCCGCCACGCGCCGCACCTTCCGCATCATTCTGCCGCAGGCACTGCGCGCCATTATTCCTGTCGCCTTTAACGAGATCATCAGCCTGGCGAAGGGCACTTCCGTGGTTTACGTGCTGGCGATGCCGGAGCTGTTTTACACCATCCAGATGATCTACAACCGTAATCAGGAAGTGATCCCGCTACTGATGGTGGGGGCCGCCTGGTATCTGATAATTACCACCGTATTGTCCGTGATTCAGTATAACGCTGAACGCTGGATGGCCCGCAGCGTCACGCGTGAACCGCAACCCTCTCGCTGGCGACAGTGGCGCAACCGCGTCACACCCCTTCATCCAACCGAGGAGATCAGCCATGTCCGAAGCCATTGATTACCGCACTTCACACACCACCGGAGCCATCAGTATCACCGGGGTCAGTAAACGTTTTGGTAAACATAAAGCGCTGGATGATGTTTCGCTGTTGCTGGAACCCGGTTCAGTAACGGTGATTCTTGGCCCCTCCGGTTCCGGTAAATCCACGCTCCTGCGCACCATTAATCATCTGGAGCGGGTCGATGAGGGATTTATTCAGATTGATGGTGACTACATCGGCTATCAGCAACGCGGCAATAAGCTTTATGAGCTGAAAGAGAAAGCGATTCTGCGCCAGCGCATCAACGTCGGCTATGTGTTCCAGAATTTCAATCTGTTCCCACACCTTAGCGTGCTGGATAACCTGATTGAAGCGCCGATTGCGCATCGGCAGTTAACGAAAACGAAAGCGATACAGCGCGCCGGTGAACTGCTGGATATTGTGGGCCTGCGCCATAAAGCGGATGCCTGGCCACGTCATCTGTCGGGCGGGCAGCAGCAGCGCATCGCTATTGCGCGTGCGCTGATGCTTAATCCGCGTGTCATGCTGTTCGATGAGCCGACCTCGGCGCTGGACCCCGAGCTGGTCGGAGAAGTCCTCGACGTGATTAAAAAGCTTGCACGTTCCGGGACTACGCTGGTGATTGTGACGCATGAGATCGGCTTTGCCCGGGAAGTGGCGGATAACGTGGTCTTTATGGTGGATGGCCGGATTGTGGAGCAGGGCAGCACGACGCAGGTGCTCA
Organism: Pantoea jilinensis; assembly: GCF_019104105.1. Lineage (NCBI taxonomy): Bacteria > Pseudomonadati > Pseudomonadota > Gammaproteobacteria > Enterobacterales > Erwiniaceae > Pantoea > Pantoea jilinensis. Next base: position 203,203 of record NZ_CP077748.1, read on the forward strand.
ATCATCCGCGTCATGAACGCACCCGCCGTTTCCTGGCGCGCGTGTTATGAGAGGGCTAACGTTTACCGCGCTGATGCTTCTTCCGGCGCTGACCTGTTCAGCGGCTGAGAAGCTTGATGTGCTTAAAAATGAGGTGCCGATCCCTGCCCCGGTTAATCCGCAGGCGATCGCTAAAATTCCCGCTGGTTTTCATTTTATCGAAGCTGGTACGCTGACGGTTGCGACCTCAGCCACCAACTCACCGCCGCTGTCACTGCTGGCGTCAGACAACATGACACGGATTGGCAGTGACCCGGATATTGCCAGACTGCTGGCGGACAGTCTGGGCTTAAAGCTGAAGCTGGTTTCGGCTTCATGGGAGGACTGGCCGCTGGGCATCAGCGCCGGACGCTATGATGTCGCGATGTTCAATATAGCCGTTACTGAAGAGCGCAAGAAGAAGTTCGATTTTGCGACCTATCGCGCCGACAATCACGCCTTTGCGGTGAAAAGCGACAGTCAAATCAGCCGGATTAATAGCCCGGCGGATATTGCCGGCAAGCGAATTATCGTCTCGTCGGGCACCAATCAGGAGCGCATATTGCTGAGCTGGGATCAGCAGAACCGGACCCAAGGTCTGCCTGCGGTAACGCCGATCTACCTTACTGATGATGCATCGGCGACGCTGACGCTGCTGTCTGGGCGGGCCGATGCGATGTTTGGGCCTCACTCCATGGCGGCCTGGAAAGTGGCGTCACGCGGACAGACAAAACTGGTGGGCAGTGGGCCGTTTCGCGCCTGGGTTGCCGTGACCACCAAAAAGGGCAATGGTCTGGCCCCGGCGCTACAGGCTGCGCTCGACGGCACCATTACGGGCGGTCAGTATCAGCAGGTGCTGGCCCGCTGGGGGGAACAGGATGAAGCTATTACGCACTCCACAGTAAATCCACCGGGCATTTTTTACTGAGTCCACAGATCCGGCGCTGTTCCGGCTTTTCATTAAAAAAGTGAGCCAGAACAATGTTGGATCCCCTCCCGCGCCTCTCTCGTCTGACCGCCCCCGGCTCGCAGCGCCACACCGAATTGAGCTACACTCTTCAGCGTTAGTGATTTATCCTGCCCGCCTGTTTCCGTTAACATTCAGTGCCTGGTGGAGTAATTAACCTGGAAGCCCCATGAAAATCAGATTCCTTTCTGCCAATGAACCAAAACTGGCTGAGGTGCGCAAAATACTCGAACCCATCGGGGTCGAAGTGCTGCCCATTGCCCGTCGCATCGAAGAAATTCAGACTGAAAACGAGCTCGACCTGGTGCGCGACAAACTCACCAAAGCGTTTTCGCTGATTGGGCGACCGCTGTTTGTGGAGCATACCGGCCTCTATCTGGATGGCCTCAATGGTCTGCCCGCCGGTCTGACCCGCATCTTCTGGAATCGCCTGGACGCTGAGCGCTTTACCGCGCTGGTGCAGGGGCTCGACAGCCAGGCGGTGACGGCTAAAACGGTGCTGGGCTATTGCGATGGCCGTAAAATGTATCAGTTTTCTGGCGAACTGCGTGGCACCATCGCCGCGAAACCTGCCGGGACACGCGGCTTTCAGTGGGACTGTGTGTTTATTCCCGAAGGCTATGACCAGACCTTTGCGGAAATGGGTGAACTCAAGAATGAGATTTCGATGCGGCGCATTGCGCTGGATCGCTTCGCTACCTTTTTAAAAACCTCGCGGGGAGTGGCATGAAACCTGAACTTAAGCGCGCCTATGATTCCGGCAAACTGATTCTATTTGCCGGTGCCGGTATTTCGCGCAATTTTGGTCTTCCCGAGTGGCACGAACTGATTGCGCATCTTGCAAACGAGCTGGGTTACGATCCCAAAATCTTTAATACCTATGGCACGCATCTGTCGCTGGCGGAGTATTACAAGCAGAAGAAAGGTTCGTTAGGCCCGCTGCGCAGCTGGATGGATCGCGAGTGGCACCGTCCTGATATCGATGTCCGGTCTTCTGAAATTCATACCATGATTACCCAGGGTAACTTCTCCCGCATTTACACTACTAACTATGATCGCTGGCTGGAAGCGGCGCACGACGCGCACGGCGTACCCTATTATAAAGTGGCCAATGCTGCCGACCTGGTCTCTTTGACCGAAGATAAGCGCCACATCATCAAACTGCACGGTGACTTCGATGATGACACCTCAATCGTGCTTGATGAGAGCAGCTATTTCGAACGTCTCTATTTTGACTCACCGCTCGACATTAAACTGACCCATGACGTGATGGGCAATTCTGTGCTGTTTGTCGGCTACAGCATCAGTGATTTCAACATTCGCCTGCTGTTTTACCGTCTGACTAAAATGTGGGGCCGCACCGGGCTGGCGACGGCGCGACCAAAATCGTATCTGTTCACTAACCGTAATAACCCGGTCGCCAAAGAGGTGCTGGGGCAGTGGGGGATCGAGGTGATCGTTTCTGAAGAAGACGATCCACGCAAGGCGCTGGCGATGTTTCTCGAAGAGCTGCTGGTCTAGTCAGCGCAGTTTCCGGCAGAGAAGTCTCAGGAAAATAAAAAAAACCTGCGCCCGGTTAAGGTTAGCCGGTGCATAACCGATAAACTCTATTCTCTGCTGGCAAAGCATAACCGGCATGATATACTGTATGTATACACAGTACCTGAGGGCGAAAAGATGGCTGTTGAAACAAAATTTGTTGTAGTCAGAAAGGGTGAAGAGAAGATGACGTTTGCCAATAAGAAAGAGGCCGATGCCTACGACAAAATGCTCGATATGGCCGAAGCTTTCACTGACTGGCTGTTACAGCATCAACCTGCACTGGATGAATCTCAGGCTGAAACCCTGGGCCTGCTGATTGCAGAACAGAAAGATGCGGTTCAGCATATTCTGCGCACCAGCAAATTGCCGGAAGCGGCAGTCTCCGTCTCTCAACCGGAAGCCGTGTCAGAGGCTGGCGCGGATGATCAGGCTGAAGAGCCTGCTGCCAGGAAAGTGCGCGCTGTTAAAGCCGCGTAATTGCCACAATGCCGGAAGCGAACCTTCCGGCATTGCTGTTTTTGAATAACGGTTTGATCACCGCTTTCATCCCATTAATCTGTAAGTATCTCGCGGGTTTTAACCTGATAGCGGGTGCTTCTGCCGCCTCCCTCAAGCCGGAACAGACAGCCTTTTTCAACCAGATCCGCCAGATGACGGGTCGCCGTGGCTTTACTTACTTTCGCGACTTTCTGATACTGGCTGGCGCTTATCCCCTGTTCGAAACCCTGCTCGCCACCGTCTAACAGCCGGTTAAGGACTTTTACCTGTTCCGGACTTAATGCCATCCCCTGATGTCGTAACCAGAATCGCGCTTTCAACTGTGTGCGATCGATAACATCCAATGCCTGTTTCAGGCTCTCATCCAGGATATCCAGAAACCACACCAGCCAACGGGTGATATCAAGGCCGCCTTTCTGCGTCTGCTCAAGGATGCGGTAATACCCGGCACGCTGCGCCAGTATTGCCGGAGACATGGCGTACAGGCGGATGCTCTGGCTGTCAGCCTGTGCCAGGGCGAGATCGGTCAATGCTCGCGTGATACGGCCATTGCCATCATCAAAAGGGTGTAGCGTGACAAACCACAGATGGCAGATGGCGGCCCGCAGTAGCGGGTCCAGCATCACATCATGCTGACTGCTGTTAAACCACGCGATGAACTGTGCCAGCTGTTGCTCCAGTCCGTGTCGCGGTGGGGCTTCAAAATGTACCGTGGGACGATCTATGCGTCCTGAAACCACCTGCATCGGTTCACTGCCACGCAACGTCCCGACGCTCAGGCGCTGTACTGTCCATTCATCTGCCGGGAAGAGCCAGTGGTGCCACTGAAATAACCGTTCCAGCGTTAATGGCTGGCTGCGATTGTTGATGGCATCGAGCATCATCGCGGCAAGTCCTTCTGACCGATCCGAGACCGGATAGGGCTGCGTTTCCGTAACGCCTAACCGGCGCGCCAGAGACGAGCGAACTGACTGCACGTTGACCCGCTCCTCTTCGATTGCCGAAGAGGAAAGAATATTACCCAACAGGGTATCCAGCGTCTGTGATTCAGTGTCTGACTGCAGGCTGGCGCGGCCAAGCAGCAAACCGCGCTGCTGCTGCAAATGGCGCAGGCGTGGTAGCAGCTCGTTATCCTGCCAGTGAAATTGGGGCCATTCCGGCTGTTGCCAGATCCAGTCAACGCTCATCATCCACTCACGGTTAAAGAGAATGAGCCGAATAAGTGTGGTTAATCGGCTCACGAGATGAGTCGATAATAGCGGATATTTGGCTCACAGGCCAACCGTGCGGAATGGCAGGCAAAGAAAAGGACCCGAAGGCCCTGTTTACTAGCGGGAGAACTGCATAAAAGTGTCTGAATAGTAGTGAACGATCCAGGCGATATACGCTAGCCAGACAACCATCCCAACAGCCAATCCTGATTTACCGATCATTGTTCTCTCTCCACTGCGATAAGGGGGCTACAGCAACTGTTGACATAAACTGACAGTAATAGCGGACGGCGATATTGTTGCAGATCAAAAAAAGCCCGTTCTGCAGTTTTGCCATCTTCCCCTGGCGATCAACTTTCCTGAACCGCGCACGTTGAGACCCCCATCACGGCAGGATAAGCCCCATTAAAGTTCAAAAAAACGCCGCCGATAAATGATCTCAGGAGCACCATGAACACAGGGAGGTATTGAGGCAGGTAAATTCCAGGGGAATCACTATGGCCGGTCAGGTAACGCATAAGAAAAAAATGAGTACCCGTGCGCAGATGTTAATCATGGGTGGTTTAACGATAGTGCTGGGATTTACCGTGACAATTGGGGTCCTCAGCTGGCAATCAGGTAAAGAACAAAAACTACTGGCCGAAAAATATCTGCAGCAGATTGCGCAAAGCCGTGCCTTGCAGGTGCAGCAGGAGCTAAGCCATGCCCGCGATGTTGCCAGCCTTCTCGGTCAAAGTCTGATCGCGTTACCCCGCGCCGGTATTACCGATCGCAAAGCGGTCGATAAAGTGATGGAGTATGCGTTACGCGCGAATCCTGACTATCTGTCGATGTCAGTCATCTTTGAACAGAATGCGTTTGATGGCCGTGATGCAGAGTTCGCCTCACAGCCTGGACAGGCGCCACAGGGGCGCTATGCCTTTTTTGTGGATCGTGACGCAGCAGGTAAATATGCCATGCATCCGCTGCTCTCTTATCTGACGCCGGGTCAGGGCGATTACTATCTGGTTCCGCAAAAATCACAAAAAGACACGCTTACCGAACCCTATAGTTATGCCTATAACGGCGTGCCGACCCTGCTCACCTCCGTAGCGGCCGTCATTATGGATCAGGGCACCTTAAAAGCAGTTGTCACCTCTGATATATCCCTGGCTTCACTACAACAGAAAGTGAATCAGATTAAACCCTGGCAGGGCAGCGGCTATGCGTTGCTACTCTCCAGTAACGGTAACGTTGTCTCCTCGCCGGTGAAAGATGAGGCTGGGAAACCGTGGAAAGGGGAAAAAGATGGCTTTACGTCGAAAGTCGTACAGCATTTTGATGCCGTGCTGGGTGAAGATGCCCTGGTTACCTGGCAGCCAATAGTGATTGGGAACAGCGACAAAGCCTGGTATCTGGGCGTTGTTGCACCGGTCAGTCAGGTGATGGCCGCATCCACCCAGCAGCTGATGTGGGCGGTGATCCTGATGGTCGTCAGCGTTCTGCTGGTCGGCGCGGTACTGGGCATGCTGTTCAGCCGTAAAGTGCTGCGTCCAATTGGGGGCGAGCCGGTTGAAGCGGCGCATATTGCCCTGGCCGTTGCTGATGGCAAGCTGGATAACCGGATCCCGGTGAAGAGGGGGGATAGCAGCAGCCTGTTCTTCGCGCTTAGCACCATGCAAAGCCAGCTCCGACAGATTGTTGGACAGATAAAAGATTCCAGTGAATCAGTACGTCAGGGCGCGGGCGAGATCGCCAGCGGCAACCTCAATCTGGCATCACGCACCGAGGAACAGGCTGCTGCGCTGGAGCAGACCGCAGCCAGTATGGAACAGATCAGCGCCACGATTCGTCTGAATGCCGACAATGCGCAGCAGGCAACCAGCCTGACTGAAAACGCGACGCATATTGCCAGTCGCGGTGCCTCGCTGGTGGGTGAGGTGGTGCAGACCATGGCGCAGATCGATGACAGCTCGAAAAAGATCGGCGACATTACCACGATGATCAACAGCATTGCCTTTCAGACCAATATTCTGGCGCTGAACGCGGCGGTGGAAGCCGCACGTGCCGGAGAACAGGGCCGTGGTTTTGCGGTAGTCGCCTCTGAAGTGCGTAACCTTGCCCAGCGCAGCGCGAACGCGGTGAAGGAGATTGGCGCACTGATTGAGGAGTCGAGCGTGCGAGTCGAGAGTGGTGTCAGGCTGGTAAACGATGCCGGTAAAACCATGCAGGAGATGATGCACGCGGTCAGTTCAGTGCAGGGCATCATTGGTGAGATTGTTACTGCATCAAGCGAACAGGCGCGTGGCATCAGCCAGGTGACGATTGCCGTCAATGAAATGGATGGCGTGACCCAACAGAACGCCGCGCTGGTGCAGCAGATGTCGGCGGCCGCCAGCTCACTGGAAGATCAGGCGCAGCAGCTGTCACAGACGGTGGAGCAGTTCCATCTGGCATAAGGATGCAGCTCAGGGAGCATACGCCTTACGCAAAGACGCAAGAGCACCATCCATGGCGACTCAACGTGGCGATGACGCACCTCAGCCCTGAGGTGCGTCCTTAGCCGGGCTAACGCTTTACGTTGTTCAAAAAGCGCCGGGAGTTTTTTGTCCATAGCCCGCGATGCGTTGCTACAGGCGTATGCTCCCATCGCTTTAAGCGGGTTTGCCCCCTGCATTCACTACTGACTTCAGATTAATCATTGCTCCGTCAGCCGCTCACCGCTGCTGGCATCAAACAGGTGCATTTTCTCCGGGTTTACGGTGACCGGTAGCGTACCGCCAGGCATGGCGTCACTACGACCGCTCAACTGCATATGCAACGGGAAGCCCTGCCAGTTCAGATGCAACAGCGTTGATTCACCCGTGATTTCCACAATATTTACCGCAGCGGGTTGTCCGCTGGCATCAAAAATCAGATCGTGAGGGCGCACGCCCAGCGTAACCGGCTGGCCGGCCTGCTGCTGCGCGGCACGGTGCCAGCGAGGCGGCAATGGCAGCCACTGCTTACCACAGCAAACACCAGGCAGGCCATCCCGTGACTGGAAGCAGGCATCCATCAGGTTCATTGGCGGCGAACCGATAAACCGCGCCACAAAGGTGTTAACCGGCCGATCATAAATCGCCAGCGGCGCGCCCTGTTGCACAATCACGCCCTCTTTCATTACCACAATCTGATCCGCCAGCGTCATAGCCTCGACCTGATCGTGGGTAACGTAAACCATCGTGGTGTTGAAGCGCTGATGGAGGGATTTAATTTCGGCACGAAGCTCCATACGTAACTGGGCATCCAGGTTTGAGAGCGGCTCATCGAACAGAAATACCTGTGGGTTGCGGACCATGGCTCGTCCCATCGCTACACGCTGCCGCTGTCCGCCGGACAAGGCCCGTGGATAACGCTGTAAGAGCTGATCGATGCCGAGAATGCCGGCGATGCGGGCGATTTTGCTTTTCTGCTCCTCGCGCTTCACCTTTTTTACCTGCATGTGAAACGCCAGATTCTCTGCAACGGTGAGGTGCGGATAGAGCGCATAGCTCTGGAATACCATGGCGATATCCCGGTCGGCAGGATCGAGATCGTTAATCCGCTTTTTATCCAGCATAATCGCCCCATCAGAGACGGTATCAAGCCCGGCAAGCAGCCGCAGCAACGTCGATTTTCCGCAGCCGGAGGGGCCGACCAGAACAGTAAAACTGCCATCAGGAATGGTTAAATCCAGCGGGTGCAGCACGCTCTGTTTACCATAACGCTTCGCCACCTGTACAAGTTCAACACTGGCCATGTTCAGCGCACCTCATTTGATAGTTGGAGTTGTTGCCAGCTGGGATAGCGGCGCGGAGAGCTGCTTATTGCCTGTGAGGCCACTTCAATGCCCCAGCGCAGCGCGGTATGCGATGACTGGCGGTAAAGCAGTGCAGTCAGAAAACCGGCATTAAAACTGTCACCGGCCCCAATGGTATCGACTACCGTCACCGGCTGACCGGCGGCAAATTGCACCGAGGCCGCAGACCAGAGACGCGCGCCCTCTGCGCCACACTTAATCACGCAACCACCGCGACCACTGAGCTGAGCCGCCAGCCGTTTACCGCTCTGTTCCAGCAGGTCTGCGCCCGCCAGACCCAACGCTTCCACTTCATTCAGCAACAGCCAGTCACAGTCAGGCAACCAGTTACCCATTTCCAGGCGAAGCTCATCACTCCAGCCCGCAGGCGGCCAGCCGGTATCCACGGCGACACAAAAGCCTCGGTGCTGTAGCGCGGCCAGCAACGTCGGATAGCGGCGATAAAGTTCATGACAGAGAAAGGTGCCACACAGCAGCACAATATCGCCCTGCGTCGCCTGCTGGGGTAACTGCGCCAGCACATCGTCAGCGGTGAGCACGGTAATATGACCGTGATTGCTCAAAAACGAACGTTCGTTATCAGGATGGGTTATGCCCACCGTGAGCGAGGTCTCACAGGCGTAACGTGGCCAGTGTGCGGCGCTGTGGGGAAAATGGCTGGCGAGCCAGTGACTGAAGCCATCGTCACCCTGATTGGCAATAGCCCGATGCGGCACCTGCATTGCCTCCAGCGCCAGCGCACAATTACCCGCTGAGCCACCGGGACGTAACGCACTGTGCTGCAGCATCACTTCCGTACCGCGTGCCGGCCAGTCGCCGAGCGTACCCATGATTAAATCGACATTAATGTTGCCCACCACATAAAGTGTGGACGCAATGGTCTTATCCATAATTATCCCTTACTTCCACCGCTGGTGAGACCGCTGACCAGCGTTTTCTGCAACCAGATGGCAATAAACAGTGGCGGCACCGAAGCCAGAATACCAATCGCCGCGATCAGGCCATCATCGGTCGCACGTCCGGCGGTGAAACCGGCAATCGCGACTGGCAGTGTCTGTGCTGAAATGTTGCTGGTGAACAGCAGCGCGTAGAAAAACTCATCCCAGGCCAGCAGCCAGCCAAACAGTGCTGCGGCACCGAGCACTGGTTTCGCCAGCGGCAGTGTGATGCGTAGCAGAACCTGCCAGAAGCGCAGACCATCCAGACGCGCTGCCTGTTCGATATCACGCGGCAGCGAGTCAAACTGGTTCTTCAGCATCCAGGTCAGAAACGGCAGGATTAGCGAGCAGTAGACCATCACCAGACCGGGACGTGTGTTGAGCAACCCCAGCTGTTGCAGCAGAAAGTAGAGCGGCAGAACAAACGCCACCGGCGGCACCATATAGATCGCCAGTGCACCGGAGAGCCAGGCATCACGTCCGCTGTAGCGTGAGAAACTGAATGCCGCCGGTATTGCCAGCAGCAACGAAATCGCCGTTGCCACCGTTGCTACCAGCAAACTGTTGCCGAGTGCATGCAGAAAAATGTTGCCCGGCTGGTTTGGTGCCAGTGAAACCAGTCCCTGATAGCGGCTGAAATCCCACTGACGCGGCAGCCACTCCAGCGGAACGCGTGAAAGATCACTGGCAGAACTGACGCTCATTAAAAACAGCCAACCCATTGGCGCCAGAATGCTGATGGCGACCAGCAGCGCCGCCATATAACGCAGCATACCCCGCAGTTTAGTTTTCATAAGCGGAACTCCGGCGACGCTGATGCCATAACATCAGCAGGTAAAGCGTAATAAGCAGGGCGCACATCAGGGTCATCAATATTGCGTAGGCCGCACCACTGCCAGCACGCAGATAGCTGAACGACTCCTGATAGACGAAAAAGCTTAAGGTTTTGGTGCTGTCCACCGGGCCGCCGCGGGTCATGACATAGATGATGTCGAAGATTTTAAAAGCATCGATGGTGCGTAATACCAGTGCAACGCCAAGCGGGGCAACAATTGCCGGGAAGGTAATCGCCCGGAAACGACGCCAGGCGGATGCGCCATCCAGCCGTGCCGCTTCAAACAGATCCTCAGGGATCGATTGCAGTGCCGCCAGCACCAGTAGCGTGACCAGTGGATAGTTTTTCCAGATATCCGCGAACATTACCGCGTTGAGTGCCGCATCCGGCGAGCCAAGCCAGCTGCGATAGCCATCAATAATACCGAGCTGACTGAGCAGGGCGTTGATGCTGCCGTAATCAGGGTTAAAGTTCAGCCGCCACATCATGGCATTGACAATGGTCGGTAGCGCCCATGGCAGAATCACCAGCACCCGCAGCACGTTGCGCCCGATGAATTTCTGATTCAAAAGCAGCGCGACCAGCACACCGATGATGCCTTCGAAGGTGACGGATACAACGGTGAAGTAGAGCGTGCGCCAGATCGACGCCCGAAAGTCGGGATCGCTAAGCGCATAGAGATAGTTTTCCAGGCCAATCCAGGCGGGTGACTCACCGCTGCCAATCAGCGCAGCATCAGTAAAGCTCAGCCAGATAGTGCGCAGCAGAGGCCAGGCGGTTAACAACAGCATCACCAGCAGCATGGGTGCAAGCAGCACCCATGCCTGACGCTGTTCGCGTTGACGCAAACTCAGCATCATGACTCCTTAACGCAGCCGGGCAGCGCTTTTATCAACCGTTGCCATCGCGTCCTGCGCCGGGGTTTTTCCCAGCAAGACCTGTTGTAACTGCTGCTGCAGCTGATTGGACAGACGAGAATAATCAGCAGTCTCTGGACGTGACAGCATCACGTTTAATGATTTATCCGCTGCGGCAATCAGGCTCTCCTGATCCTTTTTCACCGCCTCATCCTGATAAGAAGATTTCCAGATCGGCAGGCTGAGCTTGGCATACTGATTCTGGACAGGCTGTGAGGTCATGTACTGAATGTACTGCCACGCCTCATTGGCATGCGTACTGCCTTTGGTGATACCCAGTCCCATTGAGCCGTTCACTGCGCCCACTTTTCCAGGCGCATCGCCCGGCGCTGGCATAATGCCAACGTCGCCCGCCACTTTACTCTGCTTAGGATCGTTCGCCATGTTGTACATGTAGGTCCAGTTCAGCGCGAAAGCCGCATCGCCATTAGAGAACGATTTACGCACATCTTCTTCCAGATATTCACGGGAAGCTGGATTACTCAGCCCATCATCGAGCGAACTTTTCATCAGGTTCAGCGCCTTAAGAGAGGCAGGACTGGAGAAGTCGAGCTTGCCGTTCTGATAGAACTTTCCACCAAAGCCTGACACCAGCGTGGTGTAGTCACACACCAGCGCTTCAGCCTGAGACCAGCTCCAGACCAGCGGATAGTTGACGATCTTCTTATCTTTGATGATCTTCGCGTCATCCAGCACCTGCTGCCAGGTCTGCGGCGGGGTGGTGATGCCCGCTTTAGCCAGCATCGCTTTGTTGTAGTAAAGGTATTTGGTATCCAGAATCCACGGCATACCCAGCGTCTTACCCTTGTAAATCACCGTGTTCATCGCGCCCGGAAAGACCTTCTCTTTTTCCTCTGGCGTAATGCGTGCGCTGACATCCTGCAGCAGGTCAAATCGGGCGAACTCTGCTGGCCAGATGGCATCAAAGAGCACCACATCATAGCCATTACCGCCTGCACCGCGCGCTGCCACGATTTTATCGTGCAGCGCTTCGTAAGGAACAAACTCCAGATTGACAGTGACATCCGGGTGCTGCTTCTGAAAATTTTGCGTCATGGCGCGGATATCGTTTTCGCTGTAAGCCGCCTGAGTCATAAACAGGGCATTGATCTGGCTGGCCGCCGCCGCGCTGCCTGCGCTTAACATCAGTAAGGCAGCAAAACCGGCTTTCAGTTTGGGGGTATAACGCTGTGACATGGTCTTCTCCACTATGCAGCAACAGGCTGTCGGTTAATTAAATCAATTTGATTGATTTAATCGGGGGCGTAATTTGGTCAGCATATAAACTGACCTATCAGGAGTTAAGCAAACGGCATGCCACAGTGGTGAAGATCTGTGCAACAAAGCCGTAACAACGCTAACACACAGACTGCGCTTTTATGGCAAAATTGCCTATTCTGATGTGCAGAAATTGCGTGCAGCATCAAAGATATTGTTTGCCCGAACGACTCTGGGGACCAATACTGTCAGGCCCCGCTGTAATGGAAAACAACATGAAAACCTCGGGTACCAACCTTGAACATGCGCGGGCGCACAACCGACGTGTGGTGATTGAAGCCATTCGACTTCACGGTGAGCTGACCCGTGCCGAACTGGCTCGCATGACAGCGCTGACGCCGCAGACTGTCTCGAATATCGTAGCGGAGCTTGAGCAGGCCGAGTTGCTGACCAGCCGACAGCCGCGCCGCAGCGGGCGAGGTCAGCCTTCGATTCCGGTCACGCTCAATCCCACCAGTGCGTGGTCAATCGGGATTCATCTCGATCACCAGACACTGTTGCTGGTGCTGGTCGATCTTAGCGGCGAAGTGCATTTCCGCCGCCTCCTTATGGTGCAAAAGCCTCAGCCTGCTGCTACTCTGGCGTGCATTGCCAGCGTGCTGGAAGAGATGCGCGCTTTCCTTGGCACACAATGGCAGAAAGTGCTGGGTATTGGCGTGGTGATGCCGGGGCCTTTTGGCGTAGAGGGGATCTCATCAACAGGCCCCACGACACTGAACGGCTGGGAGCAGGTCGATATCGAGGCGGAGCTCGCCACTATCAGCGGATTACCGGTCACGCTGGAAAATGACGCCACGGTGGCCGCTATCGGCGAGCGCTTTCACGGCACGGCGCGGCATCTTAATTCCTTTATCTATCTCTACATCGGCACCGGTCTGGGTGCAGGCATCTTCACCGATGGCCATATCTATACCGGCCACGCTCAAAATGCGGGCGAGATCGGACACATCGTGGTGGAGCCGGGCGGTAGGGACTGTTACTGCGGCAATCAGGGCTGTCTGGAGCGGTATGTCTCATTGCAGGCAGCGTATGAATTCTGCGGCCTCGATCCGATGCGAGCGTTACCAGAAGATTTGTTGCAGATTGAACCCGCGCGCTTTACTGCCTGGATTGAGAGTGTAATGACGCCGTTGCGTCAGGCGATCAATATTCTGGAGTCGGTGTTTGATGCTGAAGCGGTAATAATTGGTGGGATGATGCCTGCGCCTTTGCTGGAGCAGATGATAAAACGATTGCCACCGCTTTATCAGTCGGTGCGAGGTCGTTATCTGTTTGATATGCGGCTAAAGATTGGTATGACCGGCAGCGATACCGCTGCGCTGGGTGCTGCAGCCTTGCCGATTTTCGATGAATTTAACCCGCAGTTTCAGGTACTGATGAAGTAGGCAAGGAAATCGGCGCTGTTGCAGGCAACAGCGCCTTTCGTATCAACCTGGATAGATACCGCGATCTTTACGCGCCATCAGAATGCGCTCACACGCCACGATATAGGCTGCGGTGCGGAGCGAGCAATCTTTCTCCTTCGACTTCTCCCAGACGTGAACCATCGCTTCCGTCATGATTTTATCTGAGCGACGATTGATCTCATCTTCGCTCCAGAAGAAGCTCGCCATGTCCTGCACCCATTCAAAGTAGCTGACCGTTACGCCACCCGCGTTACAGACCACATCCGGTACCACAATAATGCCGCGCGTTGCCAGCATGTCATCGGCATCCGGATAAGTTGGTCCGTTTGCCCCTTCCAGCACGATTTTGCAACTCAGGACTTCAGCACGCTCGCGGGTAATCTGTCCTTCCAGTGCGGCCGGAATCAGTATATCCATCCCGGTGGTCCAGAACGCCTCTTTATCAATGTTCTGAGCGCCAGGGAAGCCGGCAATCTGCTTATTGGCGATCTGCCATTCAGTCAGTGCGGCCATATTGATACCATCGGCGTTAAACAGTGTGGCGGTATGATCCTGAATCACGACCACGCGTGCGCCGGCCTCTTCAAACAGGCGTGCTGCTTCGCTACCCACGTTACCAAAGCCCTGAACCGCAACGCGCGCGCCTTCAATTTCGATACCGGCACGACGCGCCACTTCGCGTCCGGTAATGAATACGCCGCGACCGGTAGCTTTTTCACGTCCCAGTGAACCGCCCAGATGAATAGGTTTACCCGTGACGACGCCGGTGATCGTTGTGCCATGGTTCATGGAGTAGGTATCCATCATCCATGCCATCACTTTGCTGTTGGTGCCAACATCCGGTGCCGGAATATCTTTCTGCGGCCCGATGATAATGCCGATCTCGCTGGTATAACGGCGGGTCAGTCGTTCAAGTTCGCCATCGGACAGTTTGAAAGGATCAACGCGAATACCCCCTTTGGCACCACCATAGGGCAGGTTAACTGCCGCACACTTGATGGTCATCCAGGCGGAAAGGGCCATGACTTCATTAAGGTCGACGTCCGGATGGTAGCGAATACCGCCTTTACCTGGCCCGCGCGACAGGTTGTGCTGAACGCGATAGCCTTCGAAGTGGCGAATTGAGCCATCATCCATCTGGAGAGGAATATCAACAATCAACGCACGTTTTGGATGACGCAAAGTATCTATCCAACGTGAAAGATCGCCCAGATAAGGCGCAACCCGGTCGATTTGTTGCAGATAGGTGGACCAGGCAGATGTGCTACTTTCAGACGCATAAGATAACTTATCCATAAAAAACCTTTCTTAATGAAGTTATTTATTGTGTGGAGCCGTGGACGTTAAACGCAGTGTATTGCGCGGACATAATCTAACACTCCTGAAACAAATAAGATGCGGCGCCAGGCATGCTGACGTGCAGCGACGCCCTGTTTTGGGGCAACCCGAGTGCATAGATTAGTTATAGTTACTGGCTTAATGCGAATAATGATGCGGCTTAAGTGCGTATTTTCTGCATAGGGCGGGAAATATCGCTATCTTTCAATTCTTTGAGGGTGCTCAAAAAGTTAAATAATTGATCGCATCTGTGTTGACTTTGTTGCACCAATTAAGTGCATGAGAATAAGTAATCAAAGGATTACATAAAGTAATGAGTCATGCGCTAATAGCGCTGGCTAATCAGTGATTTAGAAAAGAGGGAGGGAGTCGTGCAGAAAAGACAAAAATAGCGGGCCAGTAAAAGGGCTGACCCAAAAGATGGTTAACGGCTCAGGGCCTGTTCAGCTTCATTCAGTTCCTGACGCGCTTCGGCCAGTTTATCTTCACGCTTCTGGATCTTGCTGGCGCTGCGTCCTTCTGCTTTTGCTTTTGCCAGTTCCTGTTCCCGTTCCTGTACTTCGCGCTTTTTCTCTGTCACTTTTTCGTGGCGTTCCTTTGACAGGCTGCTTTCGCTACAGTGCTGATCGACTTCGCGCAGCGCCTTTTCAAGGCCAGCAACCTGATGAGTATTATTGTGCTGGCGCGCATAAGAGAGCTGAGTTTTGATCGCCTGCTTTTTGGCGGCACACCCTGTCAGGGCCGTGGCCGCATGAGCCACAGTCAAACTAAGTGGTAACAGATAGAGGCAGAAGGTCAGTAAGGTCTTTTTCATTATCGTCTCGTCAATGAGTCAGAATCGTGGCACCAGTATACGGAGCCAGCTTATGAGATTCTTAACGAAAAAAAATTTACCGGCGGTGGAAGAAAAGAAGGGAAATGGAGGGCTGCCTGCTTCAGGCAGCTGATGATGCAGAAGAGTGGAAGTAATGCAGGTTACGATCCGGGCCGCTGAGCATTACCGGGTGACCATTCTGATGCTGCTGTTCAAAGTAGTCCTGCATTTCCTGAGAAATCCCGGCACCACACCACATGACATGATGCTGGTAAAGCTCGGTCTTAAGTGCAGGTTCTCCACTTGCATGTGAATCCACCTCGACATTAAAGCCCATGGCAGTAAGACGAATCGCTTCGAGCCAGATTTCAGTCTTATCCAGAACACTCACCGCTTCCAGAAATAAAGGGACTGATGATTTATTTCGCGATGAGAGGCGCATCACTTTATCCGCCTGCTGCTGCACAGATTGCTCAAAACGCGCCAGGCGTCGCGATGCACCCTGACGCTGATCGGCATGAAGCCAGACGCTCAGAGGTCGCAAAAGATTGATGATAAAATCATCACCACTGTAGTTGCTGGACATGTTGTGCATCTGACGGGCAAGCGACAAGGGTGTGCCAAATTCAAGCTGCCAGAGCATGTCGCCTTTACGCGCTGCCCAGCCATAGGTCGTGACCGTTGATGCGGCCAGCTGTCCCTCTCTGATCTCTTCAGGCGTCGCGCCTGTAGCGGTTAATCCCACTAAGGCATAGATTTCGCTGAGATGATCATCGTTCCAGATGTCGGGATTCTGCTGCGCCGTCAGTAAACCCTGTTTAATCCAGCGTTTAAGGTTAGCCGGATGCGTACCCGTTAATCCGCAAATAGTATCGGTAGTAAAAGAATGCATATCGTGCCCTCTGTTGAGGGAGAGGCCGCCGTATTGAACCGGGGATGAGTGGCTACTATGAACCTTATAACAGCGAATTAACAGGGAAAAGCCGTGTAAAATCGGCGAGAAAGCCGCGTGACGCTTCGCTTATTCGTTATTATTCTGATGGTAAATTCATGATGATCAGAGAGTTAAATTGTCCAGGACCGTTTGAAAAGAACTGTGTATTTATTCAGTAAAGATTCTTTACGCAAATATACCGGGAACGGATCTCCTGTTACCTTTTTAAGAGCATGCTGACTGCTTAACCCCTTACATCCACCCGGCAAATCGTTAAAATAGCGGGTTCTGATGATCAGGAGAAAGAGTGTCCCATGCGTTATCGTTTTACTCTCGCCGTGGTAACGGTTGCGGCTGTACTGACTGGTTGTGCGAAACATGCCGCCAGCGATGCGCCAGATGAATTTGCGGCTGGTCCGACGCAGATTGATGTCTCACACATCAAGACCCGTGCAGATGATGGCTCCAGTGTGTTCCTGACCGTAGATGGCAAAGACGCCGGCAGATTACCTAATGGCGAAAGCATGCTGCTGCACGTTCCTGCCGGAAAGCACCAGATTGGCGGCTATGTGCCAACCCTGTTTGGTATGGGTCGAGTGACAATCGCACCTGTAGAAGTGACCACGTCACCTGAGGATGTCAAAAAAGTGGCTTACACGGTTACAAACAGCAAAGCTACCTTTGTCGAAAATAAGGGTGTGCAGGGCTGATTTGATGACGGCGGAGAGCCGCGCTCTCCGCTGGTACGTTCACACTATAAACCGAGCTCACTCAACGCGGGGTGGTCGTCCGGACGCCGCCCCTGTGGCCAGTGAAACAATCGCTGTTTTTCATCGATTTTAAGATCGTTGATGCTGGCAAAGCGCTGCATCATTAATCCCTGCTCGTCAAAGGCCCAGTTCTCGTTGCCATAGGAGCGATACCACTGACGCTGCTCGTCATGCCATTCATAAGCAAACCGAACCGCAATCCGGTTCTGGTCAAAACTCCACAGCTCCTTAATCAGCCGATATTCCTGCTCCCGCTGCCATTTTTGCTGAAGGAAAGCGACAATTTCTGCCCGGCCGGTCAGGAAGGTATCGCGATTACGCCATTGGCTATCCGCTGAATAGGCCAGAGAGACCCGCTCAGCATCACGGCTGTTCCAGCCATCCTCGGCCAGACGGACTTTTTCAATTGCCTGTTCAGGCCGGGTAAAGGGCGGTAGAGGCGGACGTGAATTTTCCAATGTTGTTTCCTTTTATCGCGCAGGCTGCAGCCCCATCATTATTCGGGATGATCAGAGTTCGAGAGCGTGAATCTGGCAGACAGCACGTGCCGCTTCCTGACCCTTTTTCACGAAGTGCTGTGTATAGAAGTCGATAAACTCGGCTGAAGGCTGGAAATTATGTGGCGTAAGGGAAACGGAGAAAACCGGCACATTGGTTGCCAGCTGCGCCTGCATCAGACCACTGACCACGGCCTGGGCGACAAAATCATGACGATAGATGCCACCATCTACCACCAGTGCTGCACAGACAATGGCATCAAAATTGCCGGTCTGCGCAAGGCGTTGCGCCAGTAACGGCATTTCAAAAGCCCCTGGCACATCCCAGGTTTTCATTTCGTATGAGGTCCCACGGCTCTCCAGTTCCTGTTCAAATCCTGTCAGAACCTGCGAAACGATTTCGCTGTGCCAGTTGGCTTTAATAAAGGCGACTTTCAACGGCTGCATGACTTTCTCCATTTATAGGTGACATCCAGTGGTAACGAGCCAGCTTGCGCCCCTGCACCCCGAATCAAAATAGTGAGTCTGGCAGGCAACTAACCTGCTGACAATCATCACTATACTGTAATGTAAAGATTCTGTGTCCACCATTGTGATTATATGTAAATAACCAAAGGGAAAATTACCCTCATATGCTGCAGCAAAGGCGGATAACGCGCTGACAATCTCAACGCCATCGCACTTATTCGTTCAACACCCGCCTCTTATTGCCTGATCTGCGTAACCGCTTCCAGTTACGGAATTGCTTAAATAAAATACTGGATATCCGAACAGGTATTTGTATAATAAATGGACTGCCCGCCGGGTATTGGAAGCGATAGTGAGGGGTGAATCCATGATGATATCGACTGAAAGCCTCAGGTCTCTGGAACAATCGGTCACAATGAGCAGTCGTGAGCTGGCTCAGATGACCGGTATCACACATGGAGAAGTGAAGCGTTTAATCAAAAGTCTGGAGACGGCCGCGCGTCTCTCCCAGCCACTTAGCGTGAATGAATATGAGCGGGAAGGGGAAGTGCGTCAGGAGTACCGTCTCAACAAGCGAGACTCGCTGCTGGCCGTGGCACGCCTGTCGCCAGGCTTCACAGCTGAGGTGCTGGATCGCTGGCAGGATCGCGAAAAAACCTCACATCTGCCTGACTTCACTAACCCGGCTGAAGCGGCTCGCGCCTGGGCCGAGCAATTCGAACAGCGTCAGGCGGCTGAGCAGCAGCTGGCTCTCTCAGCACCCAAGGCAGCGTTCTTCGATAATTTCGTTGAGGTTGATGAGAGTCTTGGCTTTCGTCAGCTCTGCAAAATGTTAAAAGTGAAAGAACCGGCGTTCCGCCAGTTCCTGCTGGAGCGAAACATCATGTATCGTGCCAGGGGAACACTTACCCCGCAGCACTACCATCTTCAGGCGGGCTATTTTACGCTGCACTCCGGCACGGGCGAAAACCAGCACGCGTTCTCTCAGGCTCGCTTTACGTCGAAAGGGGTGAAATGGGTCGCCAGCCTTTGGGCAGGTCATCTTTCTGCTCAACTTAAAGGCGCAGCCGCATAACCGCGCCTTTGATTTAGCAGGCGGAGCAGAGGGACAAATATATAAAATGTACCGATAACTGAAGCCTGGCTTGAAATACAGAGACAAAAAAGGCCGCGACAGAGTGCGGCCTTTTCGACGTTATGGATTGCAGGATGAATTACCAGCCTTTAATCGCATCACCTTTATAAACTTCTTCTGCTTTTGCCGCGACTTCAGGTGACTGCAGTGCAGCCTTTAACTTCTGAATTTTATCGCTGTCTTTATTATCTTCACGAGATACCAGTGCATTCACGTAAGGCGATGAGGCACTCTCCATGAATAAGCCATCGCGGTGTGCTGATAATCCAGCCTGAGCCGAGAAGTTGGTATTGATAATCGACAGGCTTACATTGGGATCATCTAACGTGCGGGTCAGCTGGGGCGTGTCCACCTCAACCAGCTTCAGATTTTTTGGGTTTTCGACGATATCCAGCGAAGTGGGTAAATATCCCACTCCGTCTTTCAGTTTAATCAGGCCCTGCGCCTGCAGAAGCAGCAGGCTGCGTCCCAGCGTAGTGGCTTCATTAGAAATGGTGATCGTGGCGCCATTCTGTAGTTCACTGATGTTTTTGATTTTGTGCGAATAAGCCGCAATCGGGAAAACGAATGTCTTGCCGACTACAGCAAATTTATAGCCGCGCTCTTTAGACTGAGACTCAAGATACGGCAGGCTCTGGAACGCATTGGCATCGACTTCTTTGTTATTCAGCGCTTCATTTGGCAGCACATAATCATTGAAGTTAAGCACTTCAACATCAAGTTTGTATTTATCTTTAGCAACCTGCTGTACCACCTGCCAGATCGCTTCGTCCGGGCCGGTATTAATCGCGACTTTAACTTTGTTATCGTCATCTTTTGAGCAGGCGGACAATAATAAAACAGAACTGGCAAGTAATGCCGTAAACAGACCTTTCATTATCAGAAATCCCTCAGGTAGTAGATGGAATCAAAGATAATACAGAAATCACAGGTTGCGTACTGACGCCGGAATATATCTTATAACCACAACGCGTAATTCGAACATAAATTAACCAGCTTCTTACCTTTCAATAATGGGTTGCCTGGATTACTGATTTTGCTGGATGAAATCTTCTGTGTGCCCGCGTATTACGCAGCCATGTGATTTTCTTCTACGCTTAGGCATGGGTCGTAACTGGCATTTTATTGATTATTAACAGGGATTAACCATGTCAAAGCAAGATAGCGGGATTAACGCAGTTGAAGTGATGCGCAGCAGTCAGGCGTGGAACGGTGAAGTTATCGAAGCCTATCCTGCTGGCGAACCAGAACTGACCGTCATGCGGCTGTCACTGCCTGCCCACACGTCATTGCCCTGGCACACCCATCCCATGCCAAATGCGGCGTTTATTCTTTCCGGCACACTGATCGTGGAAGATAAAGAGAGCGGTGAGCAACGGACTTTCCATGCAGGTGAAGCCCTCAATGAGACGGTTAATAGTGCGCATCGGGGCTATACCCTGAATGAGCCAGCTGAACTGGTGATTACCTATGCGGGTGTAAAAGGGCAGGAGTTAACCGAGCCATTGCCGGGTGAGCCAGCGGAATTTTAAATCCTGAAGCAGCACGGCAACGTAAAACACTGCCGTGCTGCCACTCTGCAGACCGAATCCATTTCGCCTTCGCGATTGCTTACACGCCTGAAGTGAAAGTGACAAGGCTCCAGGTTGCGAACAATAGGGGTCTTTCAATCACAACCAAACCCCGCTTCCCGAAGTACTGCTTTTGCCGGTTCCGATCTTAAAAATGCAGCCAGTTGTCCTGCCTCAGACGTGATTACGGCACAGGCATAACGCGCAACAGGATTAAAAGCCTCGGGGATATCAATTACCCGCAGGCCGGCAATCTGGCTCAGGGCTTTTCGATAGCTGGCGTAGCCGATAAACAGATCCGCCTGATCACTCTGGATAATCCACTCCGCCGCCAGCTTGCCTGCGGGAATGACTGCTGAGTCACGTCCGCCCACCACCGTTTGTGCGCGCTGGCGCACGGCCTCTCCGGCCGGGCCCATCCGGGCAAAAAGAACCTGAGCATAATCGCCTGAAGGATCGGCTAATGGCGTAGAGGTTGCGATTCGCAGCGAGTCTCGTGTGAGCAGCTGATACCAGTCATCACCCGCCTGAATGCAATCACTGCGCACCGTGAGGCAGAGCTTATTGGTCGCAAACGACATCAGCGCCAGAGCTCGCCCGGCAGCCAGCAGCCTCTGTGGATGCTCCTCACTGGCTGAAGCAAAGAGGTCACAGCGCTCACCCGCCTCGATCCGTTCGCGGAGCAAGCCGGCGGGACCAAAGTGGGTTTCGACAGGATGAGGGAAATGCGCCATCATTGCAGGCCAGACCGTTTTCAGGCTACCCGCCGCCAGTACGCGCATCACTCTGGTCCCTGATAAGTGGTGCGATAGAAGCGTTGATACCACCTGTTAGCCAGCTTATTCATGTTTATATCTGTAAACTTCTGCGGATAGAGTTTTTTTGCCATCCACAATTCGCCGAGCCCCATCGCTTCAGGCATTGGGTAGCCCCAGGCTTTGGCGTAATCCGGCATTAAATAAACGCGATGATGTTTGACTGCGTCAATCGTCTGCCATTGCGGTGAACTGTTGATTTCATTGACGACTGAGGGATAACGATCCTGCACAAAAATCACCTGTGGATTCCAGGCGATCACCTGCTCCATAGACACGGTTTTAAAACCTTTTACGGTCGCCGCAGCGACGTTGACCGCCCCAGCATGCAGCATCATCAGCCCGGTATACTTGCCGGAGCCGTAGGTGGTGAGATCCGGATTAGCCATATAAGCGCGAATACGTTTATCCGCCGGAATATCCCGGAGGCGATCGCTGACGATTTTGCGGCCCTGATCGGTAGCCTCAATCAGTGCTTTCGCTTCTTCAGGTTTATTGATGATCTCGCCGATAAGCGTAATACCTTCCCGCAGCCCTTTGTCATAGGCTATCTCCTCATCGCTGAGGGTCGGATTCATTTTGGCCTTTTCACCAGGCTGGTCATGACGCAGCGAGATAGCAACCACCGGAATGCCCAGTGCAGTAATGCTGTCGATCATCTCATGCGGCGCATAGTTGGTGACAAAAACCACCTGCGGATGCAGCGCCACCAGTTTTTCGGGATCGACATGCGTCAGATCGCCCAGCGTGGTTTTCTGGTTTAGCTCGGGTGCCAGACGGGCATAGCTATCGCCAAGCTGCTGCTTCCAGTTCGCCATTACACCCACAATTTTATCCGTGGCGTTCATCTGCACCAGCAGATTCAGCGTCTGATGCTGAAGCACCACGACGCAATCAACATGGTCTGGAATCGTGACCTGACGGCCAATCTGATCGATTATCTGGCGTGACGCATGGGAAGAGAGTGGAAGGAGTATAAGTAAACTCAGTGTGCATGCCTGCCAGAAGCGCTTCATTAACTATCCTCGAAAATCGTTATACATAGAATTATATAGCGATACGTAGCAGACGTCACCGTCTGTGTTACACCTCATCTTTTGAAGGAATAATCAAAAGGGCGTACGTCAAAATTTTATTGTGCCTTTCACCTCAGCACTGATTATGTGCAACGCCCGTTACTGGCTCACCATCCCGGTGCCTCATGGATTTTTTCTCGTCTATTTTGCTGATATTTCAGTATTTAATTTCTGGCACGCCATTTGCCTGACTCTTAGCAGTAAGCAGCGTCAGACACAATTGATTGAAATAGCTGGCTAGGGTTCCGGTTCACGCAGGTGAATGGCTGGTCCGAGAGCTGGCGACCTCTGCGAGGTTACACGGCGGGACAAAAGCCCGGGAGACAGCGGCACCATCTGGTGTCTTGCGCTGCTCCCGTTTTTTTGTGCCAACCAGAGGTCAACCATGAAGAAATCACCACTCCTGACGCTTGTTATGTCTCTGGCGCTGCTGGTCAGCGCGCCGTCTTCCGCCGCAGTCAAAAAAGAGTTCAACATCTGCTGGACCATTTACGCAGGCTGGATGCCGTGGGGCACCATCAGCAATGAGAAGATCATTGATAAATGGGCCAGCAAATATGGCATTAAAATTCATATCACCCAGCTCAACGATTATATCGAGTCAATTAACCAGTACACCGCAGGACAGTTTGATGGTTGCACCATGACGAACATGGATGCGCTGACCATTCCTGCGGCAGGTGGCGTTGACTCGACGGCGCTGATCACCGGCAGCTATTCCGATGGCAACGACGGTGTGGTGCTGAAAGGGGAAAATAAGAAACTCAGCGATCTGAAAGGAATGTCAGTCTATCTTCCTGCGCTGTCGGTGTCGCATTACCTGCTGGTTCGCGGGCTGGAAAAAGCCGGACTGCAGGAGAAAGATGTCAAAGTTGTGAACACCTCTGATGCGGATATCGTCTCAGCTTTCGGCACCAGCAACGTCAAAGCCGCCGTGGCCTGGAACCCGCAGCTCTCGGTGATTAAGAAAACCCCGCAAACCACTGAAGTGTTCAGCTCCTCGGCCGTACCAGGCGAACTGATTGACATGATGGTGGTCAATACCGACACCCTGAAAGACAACCCCGCGCTAGGCAAGGCGCTGACCGGCGCCTGGTTTGAGATGATGGCGAAAATGCAGTCTGGAGATACGCAGGCGCTGAGTGCCATGGCCGCCGATTCCGGTACTGACCTCGCCGGATACAAGGCGCAGCTGAAAACCACCCATCTGTTCTGGACGCCTGCCGAAACCGAGACATTTGTCTCATCTCCCGATCTGGCGAAAACCATGCAGCGCGTCGCCGCATTCTCCTTTGATAAGGGATTACTGGGCGAGGGCGCACAAAGTGCCGACTTCATCGGCATGAGCTTCCCCGGCAACATCACCGTTGGTGATACAGCAAACATCAAACTGCGCTTCGACGACAGCTATCTGAAGATGGCCGCCGCGGGCAAGCTGTAATCATCGATATCAGGAGTTTTTGCCATGCGCCACATCAACCGCTATCCCCGGCAGGGAATGCGCCTGACGCTGATGCTGTTACCTTTTGTATTGCTAATCGCCGTCTGGTTTATCAGTTCGGCGGTGCGTCTGGAAGCGAATCCTCAGGACAAACTGCTGCCCGGCCTGTCGCAGATGATTGCGGCCATAGACCGGATGGCGTTTACCCCGGACAAGCGCAGCGGGGAGTATCTGCTGTGGGTGGATACATGGATTAGTTTAAGTCGTTTACTGACAGGCCTGGCGATCTCGTCGCTCATTGGTCTCTGCATCGGGATTGCGGCGGGCGTTTTCCCGATGACCCGCGCGGCGCTGTCACCGTTTATGACCGTGGTGTCGATGATCCCGCCGCTGGCGCTGCTGCCGATGTTGTTTATCGTCTTCGGGCTGGATGAGCTGTCAAAAGTAATGCTGATCGTTATCGGCATTACACCCATGCTGGCGCGCGATCTGGAACATCGGGCCAGGGAAATCCCCGCGGAGCTGTTTATTAAAGCACAAACCCTGGGGGCGAACAGCTGGACGGTGGTGCTGCGGGTCGTGCTGCCGCAACTCTTATCACGGCTGATCACCTCACTGCGTCTGCTGCTGGGATCCGCGTGGCTCTTTTTGATCTCCGCTGAGGCCATTTCCGCTACCGCCGGGCTGGGATACCGCATTTTCCTGGTCCGCCGCTATATGGCGATGGATGTCATTATTCCGTATGTCATCTGGATCACGCTGCTGGCGTGGTTGATGGATCTCGCGCTGCGTCAGCTGCACAAAGCCTGTTTCCCCTGGGCGGAAGGAGGCCGGGAATGAGTTTTATCGATATCAAAAATATCTGGCAGGAGTATGGCGACCACGTGGTGCTGGAACGCATCAATCTGCAGGTGAAAGAGGGTGAGTTCTGCTCGCTGGTGGGCGCGTCCGGCTGCGGTAAATCAACATTTTTACGCCTGCTGCTTGGTCAGGAAAAACCAACGCGAGGATCGATCACGCTGGATGGCGAGCAGCTCTCCGCGGAGCCCGATCGCAGCCGAGGCGTGGTTTTTCAACGCTATTCGGTTTTTCCCCATCTCAACGTGCTGGATAACGTCGCCATTGGCCTCGAACTTCCGGCGTCACCTTTTACCGGACGGCTTTTTGGCGCACGGAAACGCCAGGCCCGTGACCAGGCAAAACAGATGCTGGAGAAAGTCGGTCTGGGCCATTCACTGGATAAATATCCGGCTCAGCTTTCCGGCGGAATGCAGCAGCGACTGGCGATTGCTCAGGCATTTGTGATGCAGCCGCGCGTGCTGCTGCTGGATGAGCCGTTTGGCGCACTGGATCCCGGCATTCGCAAAGATATGCATGCACTGCTGCTGCAGCTCTGGAGCGAAACCAGGATGACGGTGTTTATGGTCACGCACGATCTGGCCGAAGGCTTCAATCTGGGTACCCGGCTGCTGGTGTTCGACAAAGTGCGAATCGATCCACAGGCCCCCAATGCATGGGGCGCGCGTATCACTTATGACATCCCGCTCAATGAAACGCGCCTCTCTCAGCTGGCCACCGGCAGCAAAAACAACATTTATCCCCTTAAGGAGATCGCTCAATGACAGAACTTTTTCATTCAGCCCCGAGCCTGCGCGAAGAGCTGCTGCCAGGCGGAGCGCATACCTCGCTGATTCTGCGTAAAGGGCAGATTCTGCGCCTGACCGACATCGAGGGCGGCGCGAACGTCAGCATGATGATGCTCAATCCGCACGAGAAAAGTGAACGGCTGAATCTGCCTGATACCCTGAAAGGTCAGCACACCGCGCACCTGACCACCGGTCACTGTTTCTATTCAGACATGGGACGTGTGATGGCTGCGATCGTCGCGGATAGCTGCGGCTGGCACGACCCGTTTGGCGGCGTACTCAACGCGGCGGAAACACAGGATAAGTATGGAGCAGGCCGCTACCAGGAATTGCGCAACGGCTTCTATCGCAACGGTACAGATAATCTGCTGGTGGAAATGGGCAAATGGGATCTGGGCCTTGAAGACCTGCTGATGGTCGTTAACTTTTTCAGCAAGGTCACAGTGGATGAAGAGGGCCGCTTTCGGTTCAGCGCACGCAACAGCCAGGCAGGCGACTTCGTCGAACTCTATGCGCCGATGGACGTGCTGATGGTGCTGACTGCGCTGCCACATCCGCAGGATCCCGCCACTGACTATCTTCCGCGCCCGGTCCAGCTGAGCTGGTATCAGGCTGACGATATACAGACTGTCAGCAAAGCAATGGTCACTCGCGGTGAAAACCAGCGCGCATTTCAAAATACCCAATTTTTTGCCCTGTAAGGAGGCTGCGATGACACTAATCCACTCTGATCGTCGTCCTGAAGATGCTGTCTATTGCCACGAGATCCCGGCAGGCGAGCCGTGGTTGTTTGAAGTGAAAAAAGGGCAAACGCTGCGCCTGCTCGATCTCGAAGGCAATCAGGCGATTGATACCCTGTTTTACAACACCGATAACCCGCGGGAACGCTACGATCCTCAGCGTACCCTGCGTCGTCAGGGAAAGGTCTATCTGACTACCGGCAGCGTACTCTATTCAAATCTGGGTAATCCGATGCTGACGATCGTTGCTGATACCTGTGGTCGCCACGATACGCTCGGCGGTGCCTGTTCGCAGGAGAGCAACACTGTGCGTTATGCCCAGGATAAGCGCTATATGCACAGCTGTCGGGATAACTTCCTTTGCGCCTGCCTGCACGATGGTCGTCTGCATAAGCGCGATATCGGCGCCAACATCAACTTTTTTATGAACGTTCCGGTGACACCCGAAGGCGGCCTGACGTTTGAGGATGGGTTATCTGCGCCCGGCAAATACGTTGAACTGGTGGCGGCGTGTAACGTGATGGTGCTGATCTCCAACTGTCCGCAGCTTAACAACCCCTGCAACGGCTGGAACCCGACACCCGCAGAAGTGCTGGTCTGGAACTAAGCCAGCCTGCTGAGGCTGAGCATGTTGCCGGCCGCACGTTTTGAGCCAGTCAGCCCCGGGGACGGCCCCAGGGAATATCGAATGTTGCGGGACGACCCGCATCCCTGAGAGTTCGCTTATGTTTGATACCTTACTGATTGCCAATCGCGGTGCTATCGCCTGTCGTATTCTGCGCACGCTGCGTGCCATGCAGGTGAAAGGCGTTGCTGTTTACTCCGAAGCTGACCTGAGCAGTTTACATATCCGCGAAGCCGATGTGGCGCTGAGCCTGGGCGAGGGGCCTGCCGCACAAACTTATCTGATGACGGATAAAATTATCGCCGCCGCGCAGCAGAGCGGGGCCAAAGCGATTCATCCTGGCTACGGTTTCCTGTCAGAAAACGCCGCCTTTGCCGAAGCGTGTGAAGCTGCGGGACTGATTTTTGTCGGTCCTGGGCCTCAGCAGCTGCGGACGTTTGGCCTGAAGCACACCGCCCGCGCACTGGCGAAAGCAGAAGGCGTGCCGTTGCTGGAAGGCAGTGAATTACTGGCGGATCTCAGCGAAGCGCATCATGCCGCAGAGAGTGTTGGCTATCCGGTGATGCTCAAAAGCACGGCGGGCGGCGGCGGCATTGGTATGCGCGTCTGTCGTGATGCGCAGGCGCTGTCAGATGCGTTTGAAACCGTACAGCGGCTGGGCCAGAACAACTTCAGCGATGCCGGGGTGTTTCTCGAAAAATATATCGAACGTGCCCGGCATCTTGAAGTGCAGATATTTGGTGACGGCAAGGGCGAGGTCATCGCGCTGGGCGTCCGCGACTGCTCTATTCAGCGACGTAATCAGAAAGTGATTGAAGAGACGCCAGCCCCGAATCTGCCCGCAGGCATGGCTGAGGCCTTGTGTTCGGCGGCCATCGCCCTGGGAAAAGCGGTGAATTACCGCAGCGCCGGCACAGTGGAGTTTGTTTATGACAGCGCGGCGCAGCAATTCTATTTCCTCGAAGTGAATACGCGCCTGCAGGTTGAACATGGCGTGACAGAGCAGGTCTGGGGCGTTGATCTGGTGAAGTGGATGATTGAACTGGCCGCGGGCGATCTCCCCTCACTGACTGCTTTAGCCGCCACGCTGAATCCACAGGGCCATGCCGTTCAGGCACGAATCTATGCGGAAGATCCGGGCCGCCAGTTCCAGCCATCGCCTGGACTGTTAACCGAGGTCGCCTTTCCGGCGGCAGACGGTAAAAACCTGCGCATTGACCGCTGGGTGGAGGCGGGGTGCGAAGTTCCGCCATTCTTCGACCCGATGCTGGCAAAAGCCATCGCCTGGCGACCGACACGCGATGAAGCCATCGCGACCCTGGCACAGGCACTCTCGGAAACCCGTCTCTATGGCGTTGAAACCAACCGCCTCTATCTGTTACAGATTTTAGCTTTTTCTCCCTTCACAGCGGGGGAACCCTGGACCCGCTGCCTGGAGCAACTCAGCTATCAGGCGGCAACGGTTGAAGTGCTGAGTGCCGGAACCCAGACCAGTGTTCAGGATTATCCCGGACGTCTGGGATACTGGGCGGTCGGTGTGCCGCCGTCTGGACCGATGGATGATCGTGCTCTGCGTCTCGGCAACCGACTACTGGGCAATGCAGAGGGGGACGCCGCGCTGGAGATCACCCTCAACGGACCCACACTGAAATTTAATACAGAGATTCAGGCGGTGATTTGTGGCGCATCGCTGAGTGTTACGCTGGATGGTGTTGAACAGGCGATGGACTCTGTATTTACTATCCCGGCTGGCTCAACCCTGAAGCTGGGCGCGATGAGAGCCGCGGGCGTCAGAAGCTATCTCTGCCTGCGTGGTGGCATTCAGGTGCCTGACTATCTGGGCAGCAAAAGCACCTTTACTCTGGGCCAGTTTGGCGGACACGCAGGACGTGCGCTGCGTAGCGGCGACGTGCTGCATCTGGCTCCGCAAGCCGCAATCCCAGACGGCGCAGAACTGCCCGCTGCACTGCGCACAGATCTCGCCAAAGTACGCACACTGCGTGTCATTTATGGCCCTCACGGTGCACCGGAGTTCTTTGCACCGGATTATATCGCGACCTTCTTTGCCACAGAATGGGAAGTGCACTTTAACTCAAGCCGCACCGGCGTACGTCTGATTGGGCCAAAGCCGATCTGGACCCGCGACAGCGGCGGCGAGGCAGGGCTGCATCCCTCGAATATTCATGACAACCCTTACGCCATCGGCGCAGTCGATTTTACCGGCGATATGCCGGTAATCCTGGGGCCGGATGGCCCGAGTCTCGGCGGGTTTGTCTGTCCGGTGACGGTCATTGAAGCGGATCTGTGGCAACTGGGACAGCTCAAAGCCGGTGACAAAGTGCAGTTTGTAGCCGTGGATATCCCGACAGCACGTCGATTGGCCCAGAGCCGTCTCAGCGAGCTCGCAACGCTTAAGCCACACGAGACAGCGTGGCATCCTGCGCCGCTGACGTCGCCCATCGTAATGACCTGCGGCGAAGCGGATAAACGTCTGGTGGCGCGTCTCTCTGGCGATACGCATCTGCTGCTAGAGGCCGGCGAGCCTGAGCTGGATCTGGTGCTGCGTTTTCGCATTCATGCATTAATGCAGGCGCTGGAAGCGCAGGGCCGTACGGGCATAATTGATATCACGCCGGGAATTCGCTCGCTACAAATCCACTTCCAGCCGGAAACGCTCACGCTTGACGTACTGCTGACGTGGGTGCGGGGTGAGTGGGAGACGGTCTGCATGAGTGATGACCTGCAGGTGCCCACACGCGTGGTGCATCTGCCGCTCTCCTGGGACGATCCGGCCTGTCAGAAAGCCATCGAAAAATATATGACTACCGTGCGCCCGGACGCGCCATGGTGCCCGAGTAATCTTGAGTTTATCCGCCGGATAAATGATCTGCCGGATGAACAGGCCGTCTGGAACACGGTGTTTGACGCCAGCTATCTGGTAATGGGGCTGGGTGATGTCTATCTGGGTGCGCCAGTCGCCACGCCACTGGATCCTCGCCATCGCCTGGTGACGACGAAATATAATCCGGCCCGCACCTGGACGGCGGAAAACTCGGTTGGCATCGGCGGCGCGTACCTGTGTGTGTATGGCATGGAGGGGCCGGGTGGTTATCAGTTTGTGGGGCGCACACTGCAGATGTGGAATCGCTATCATGAAGTCGCCGATTTCGGTGGCAAACCCTGGCTATTGCGCTTCTTTGATCAGATCCGTTTTTATCCGGTCTCTGCGGAGGAACTGTTGCAGATTCGCCGCGATTTTCCACTTGGTCGCTATCCGCTGCGTATTGAGCACAGCACGCTGCGGCTGGCGGAGTATCAGGACTTCCTCATGCGTGAAGCGGAGAGTATCGGCGAGTTTCGCGATCATCAGCAAAACGCATTCAATGCTGAACGGGATCGCTGGATAGCCAGCGGCCAGGCGCATTTCGACAGTCAGGAAACGGTGGCGGATGAAGGCGGCGATGCACCGCTGCAGCCGGGTGAGCAGGGGGTTGAAAGCCCGGTATCCGGCAATTTATGGCAGGTACAGGCGACGGCGGGCAGCAGGGTTCGGGAAGGGGATGTCCTGGTCGTGCTGGAGTCGATGAAGATGGAGATCCCGCTTCTGGCCCCGTGCGATGGTATTGTTCAGCAGGTCAGCGTACAGCCAGGCAGCGCAGTCCGTGCAGGGCAGCGCGTGGCAGTCATCACTGAGGACAATGCGTAACAATGCTTATAGCGTAGTGACATAAAGGTGTGACAATCCTATCCTGCGCCCGCCGGCGGTTACCTCTGGCGGGCGCAGGCATTTACGTTCACCGGCTATCAGTGACCTGCAGCCTGTTCGTTTAACCAGCCGATCAGTGCTTCACTGCCAGGCTGGCTCATCGTGCGTTGTGGCCAGGCGAGGAAATAGGGTTTGCTCAGTGGCAGGCAAAGATCATCCACTACCACCAAATCGCCACGCGCCAGTTCGGGCGCGATAAGGCGTCGTTGTCCCAGCAGCAATCCCATACCCGCAACAGCCGCATCAATCGCCAGTGAAGTCAGATTAAAACTAAAGGCGGGCTGCGGCAACGGTTCGTCCATGCCTTTGGTCTGAAACCAACCCGGCCAGTCCGGCAGAAAACGGCCTTCATTTCCCCAGTCGAGATGGATCAGCGGTGCCTGACTCAGAACCGTTTCCGGCGCAAAGCGTTGCAGCAGCGCCGGACTTGCCACCGGCAGCACCTCATCATGAAACAGTTTCAGCTTATCCAGTTGCGGGTAACGATCTTCACCGAAACAGATCACGAAATCAGCGGGCATGGCGGTGAAATCGACCTGAGAATGCGTGCCATGTAATGAGAGATCAATATTCGGGCAATGATCGCGCCAGCTCGCCAGTTGAGGCAAAAGCCATTTGGATGCCAGCGCCGGTAATGCGTAAACCGTGAGTTTTGGTGCACTGGCCGCATGGCGAATATTTTGCTGGCCAAGATGCAGGATATCAAAGGCCTCGGTGACATAGCGCAGATACTCTTTTCCGGTTTCGGTCAGCATGACACCGCTCTGCGTGCGTAAAAACAGGGCGCTGCCGAGTTGCTCCTCCAGCTGGCGAATCTGCTGACTGACCGCCGCCGGCGTTAAGGCCAGCTGGGCGGCGGCTTTTGCCAGGCTTCCAAGCTCGGCGGCCACCTTGAATGACTGTATGACGCTGATTTTTGGCAACCTTGGCATTTGGGCAGGCATTAACGCTTCCTTATCAGGGCAGTAAATTTTTATCGTTACGCAGTGTGGCAGGCGACAGGTAGAGTAACATTACACCTGCCCATCGTGAGAAATGTTGCTATGTCTGGTTCCCTTGTTCGTCTCGATCTTCATCCGCTGGCCGACCACGGCTGGCGTCAACGCTGTCGTGAGCAATTAAACCAGTCTGGCGCGCTGGTACTGCGTCAGTTTTTAAAACCACAGGCTTTAGAGGCGATCATCGAAGAGGGCAATGCGCAACGTCATCTGGCCTATCATACCCGCAGCAAACACAATGTGTATCTGATGAAGCCTGATGAGGCTTTCTCAGCCAATCACCCGCGTAATCGGGATGTGCTCAGCACCAAAGGCTGTATTACTGATGATCTGATCGCTGCCGATTCGCCGTTGCGTCAGCTTTATAATGATGACCTGTTCCAGCGTTTTCTGTGCGATGTGCTGGGTGAGGACGCGCTCTATCCCTACGCTGACCCGCTTTCCTCGATCAACCTGCACTATGCGCCTCACGGACAGGAGCTGGGCTGGCACTTCGACAACTCCTCCTTTGCTATCACCTTGCTGGTCCAGAAACCGCTGGCGGGCGGCATATTTCAATACGTGAAAGATTTGCGGGATGCCGATGCCGGTGAGATGAACTTTTCAGGGGTTGAAGCCGTTCTTGATGAACGCCAGCCGGTTAATGAGCTGGAGATTGATGCCGGGGATTTGGTGCTGTTTCGTGGCCGTAATTCACTGCACCGGGTGACCCCAACTGAAGGCGAGGTCACCCGGATGCTGGCGGTACTGGCCTACAATACCCAGCCCGACATTGCTTTATCCGAAACTGCGCGTATGACTTTCTACGGCAAATTATAACCTCGGGGCGTGTCTGTAAGGGCACGCCAGCCACGCTGGAAAATCTGCTGCGTACGAAACGCCACTAACGCGCGCCAGTCCTCATCGGCGGGCCAGAATCCCTCTACCAGTTGTTGCTTCACTGCCTGACCTGCCGCACTGGCGGGTTCGCCATAGAGATGCAACCAGTGATCTTCCCGCACCCGCTGATGCATATCCTGGCCCTCGTAAGTTCCACACTCCACGACCAGCGGCAATATTTGCGTCTCCGCCAGCGACGTCAGCAGATATTGCGACAGATATCCGGTCGCCGTTGCCGTCACGCCCGTTACGCTGTCACGTCCGGCACCGGTGAATAACAACGTCAGCCACTCCCCGTAAATGACTTTGCCCCAGTCGTGAGCAGCATAACGCTGCTCTGCAATTGAGAGCAGCATCGGATGGCCCCATGCGCCAGCGCCGGTATGAAGATCGAAGCTGACAATGATTTTCGCAACCGAGAGATGCTGTTCGATGATCGCCTTCATCGTAAGATGAGACCAGCCGGGCTGATGCCCGCCGAAGAAAAATCCATCTGCAAACGTATATTGTCCCGCTTCCACCACGCGTTTAACTGACTGCCAGCCCACGTTGTCCATCGCCTCAGCCAGTTGCCGGTCTGCGCTGACACGGTCGCCATGATAAATACCGTGCCACTGCGCATATTCCGGGTTATCAGGAACCGGTTGACTGAAGTTGATAAAGTTACGGTTGAGGTCGATGTTGTCTTCGTTCACGCGCCGTAAATGCGCCGCACCCCATGGATTGAGCAGATGAACAAGCAGCAATGCGGTGTCAGCAGGTATTTTATCCAGCGAATCGAGCCACGCTATCTGACAATCCGAACCATAATAGCCTTCAACGCCATGTGTGCCAGAGACGACCAGCATCAGACGCGATGCGCTGGCGGGTCCCAGTCGTGCCACATCCGTATATAGCGCTTCGCCCTGCGGACCCGGAAGAGGATGCCGATATGAGGTTATCGCAGCACCTTTGCGCTCCACTGCGGCCAGAAAGCGTTCACGCTGAACGCGGTAGTCGGGCAATGCCATAGTCTCTACCTTCCAGAATTCGTCACACAACAGTAATCAGGGATAAACTTTGAATTTAAAGTACTTTTTAGTGAGCTGATCATAAGTTCCGTTTTTATGAAGCTCGGCCAGTGCCGTGTTGATCATCTTCAGATTCGCTTCATCGCCTTTGCGTAACGCAATACCTACGCCATCACCAAAAATGACTTTATCCACCAGTGTTCCTTTAATGGCGTACGTCTTGCCTTCCGGTGAGGTAAGGAATCCCTGTTCAGCGGAGACCGCATTCGCCAGGCTGCCATCAAGACGTCCGGCGACCAAATCGGGATAGACTTCCATCTGATTAGGATACGAGACGATTTTGACGCCTTGTGACTCCCATTTAGTTTTGGCGTACGTTTCCTGGATGGTGCCCTGAGCCACACCGATGGTCTTACCGCGCAGAGAAGCAACGTCGGTCGTCAGCTTGCTGTCAGCCGGTGCCAGCAGGGCACTTGGCGTGTTATACAACATGTCGCTAAACGCCACCTGCTGACGGCGCTTATCGGTCATCGACATAGCTGACAGGATGGCATCAAATTTCTTCGCCTGGAGAGCAGGGATGCTGCTATCAAAACCCATTTGCACCCATTGGCACTTCACCTTTGCCTGAGCACAGATGGCATTACCAATATCGATATCAAAACCCTGTAATGACCCATCAGCCGCCTTAGATTCAAACGGCGGGAATGTAGGGTCCACACCAAAGCGCAGCGTTTGCTGTGCCCATGCACCCTGGGTGAACGCGGTAAGCGAAAACAGTAATGCGAGAGATAAGCTCTTTTTCATGTTTTATTTCCCGAAGGCTGGTGAATTTAAGCACGACACCTTAATCAAATAACATGCAGGTTCATTTCCCACCAGAGATAAGCAGCATTCATCCAGAGTAAAATCTTATAATATTAAGTGAGTTAGCGAATCTTTGTACGGCGTTAAATTTTGCTTAATGCTGATGGTAATTTCAGATATAAATCGGGATGAGGGTCTGGGCCTGCTCAGGTCAGGCAACAGCAAAAATCAAAGCTCTGATTCAGAATTCTGGTTTTAGAAGAAGTTTGTTTTGATCAGGCAGTAGCGGATTTATCAAAGCAGATAGATTACGCAGAAAGTAGGATTTAAAAACGAATCTTTTTCAGAGGGCATTCAGAGCTCATGTTGGGGGGTTATCAGCAGGTTGCCCAGGATGGCCAGGTCAGCATTGCCTCTATACCATTGATGCGCAC
This sequence comes from Pantoea jilinensis, assembly GCF_019104105.1. Classification (NCBI taxonomy): domain Bacteria; kingdom Pseudomonadati; phylum Pseudomonadota; class Gammaproteobacteria; order Enterobacterales; family Erwiniaceae; genus Pantoea; species Pantoea jilinensis. The sequence goes on from NZ_CP077748.1 coordinate 238,397, forward strand.
AATCTATCTTATGTTAAATTACAGATGCCAGCGTGACTCCTGTTACCCTTCCATACCTGAATAGCTCAATGACGTTCAAAACTGACTAAGGCCGGTTTCTTCTTAGTCAGGACCTTACTTAACATCCAAGGCCAGACAAGACAACTTGTGGTCGATTATGTAATGATTCAGGAAATTTACAGCTCTGGTTCTGTACCTATGCTCTCAGTGCCTTTTCCTGTCATTACCCTGCTTGCTTTATTTTTGCTGATGGCAACAGTCTTTTCTGGCAAACCATGCAATAACGGCGCACTGCGTTTCCTTTCGGCCTGCATCATCCTGGTTTCACTGAATACCATTCGCTGGGAATACGATTCTCACTTTCTGAGGGATTTGCAGTCTGTTATGGCCATGCTATTACCTGCGATTGCATGGCACACTTTTGTCCCACTTAACGACAACAAACGCAAACATGACTTATTCGTCATGATTGTGCCAGTCCTCGTATCGCTGGCGATCAGATTGGTTTGGGCTCCTGTGACTGACTTCATTCTCAGCCTGCTTTTTTTCAGCTACGGCGTTGGACTGCTCAAAAAAGCTTTTGTGAATGAGCAAAAACTAAAATTCAATCGCCTGAAAGAGATCCCTCAGCAAGCTAGCCTGACGTTCTTCGCAGGAAGCTTTCTCTGCCTGTCGGCACTGACAGATCTTCTCATCGCAATTGATTTTGATATCAGTGGCGGAAAGCATGCCGCTTTAATAATTCTCATCACTCAACTTTTGCTCTTACCGATTGTTGGTGTGATTATTTACAACTTCATAAATTCGCATCAACAATTTGAGCCAGATATCAGGCAGGAAAAAGATACCACCGATGAAAAAGCGCCAGCAGCTGATATGACTGAGTTATATATTGTGCTGGAAAAAAAGATCCATGAATCTGAGCTCTATCTTGATCCCAATCTGACCCTGGCTCTTCTGGCAAGAAAAACCGGCGTACCCGCCCGCAATTTTTCTGCAGCGGTTAACTCTGTCAAACAATGCAACGTTTCTCAGTGGATCAATGGGTTCAGGGTTGAACGGGCAAAAGAACTCCTGCTTAGCACATCATTACCCGTTACCCATATCATGCTGGAGTCCGGATTTATGACTAAATCGAATTTTAATCGTGAGTTTCAGCGGCTTTCAGGACTTTCCCCGCGTTTATTTCGCCAGCAGGCGCTTGATAATTCAGTACAGAATTCAGAAAAACTGTAATTTCAGTCGTTATCGTCTGATGCAGCGCGGTTCTGTCCGCGTCCTTATCGTCATGGCAAACAATGCCATCGCCCGGAGATTCATCATCAATAATTTTCTCTGCACCGGGTTTACATATTTGCATAAAACTGAAGTGTGTTGCGCCTTTAATGAGGATGTATTTCCGCAATGATACACGCATTTGATTAGCAAGATATTCAGATTCCTCAGGCGCTGGAAGTTCGCCCACCATACCGTTGCCTGCCGCCAGAATAAGTACGGGTATGTTAATTTTGCTAAGGCTTACGGGCGTAAAACCTGGTGCTAAACCAGCATCAAGTGACACGACGGCTTTAATTCTTTTATCTTGCCAGTCAGATAAAAAAACGTTGCGGGCTGAAGCGTCATCTATTCCAAGCCTGATTGTCAGTTTACAGTCTCCGCGAAGTACGTGTCGCTGACAGTCATGCAGGAGGCGTAACGGATCAAAACGTGCACCAGCCAGCGACATGACTGTCCATCCGCCAAGTGAATGACCTGCTGCAGCTATGCGCGCCGGGTCTACTGTGCCAGTTAATTCTGAAGATTGACTGACGAAATCAATTACCCGTGAAATTTCACCAGGGCGCCGCCATAGTTTTCTGGCATCTTCAGGATTGTGGTTAAAAGTCGTCGTGCCGGGATGATCAGGTGCAGCCACAATATATCCCTGCGCGGCCATTGCTGAAGCAAGCCAGGAGAGATTCCTCCAGCTGCCATTAAACCCATGTGAAATGAGTAAAAGTGGATGTTTTCCAGATGCGGGTACAGCATCTCGGATAATGTCCGTGCCGACAAAGGCGGCGTTCCCTCCAACCGTTTCACTGACTCCTTTTTGCACCGCCGCCGGATACCAAACGGCTACGTTCAGGGGCACTCCCTGATCCCCTTTTAATGTCACCTGGCGGAAGCCTGGCGTTGCATGAGCCTGCAAAGAGATGATTAAAACCGATAATGCGATAAACGCTGCTCTGAACAACATGATGAATGCCCTGCTGTGATGAATGAGCCCTATTAATAACGGGCAGCAAGGCACCGATGCGTCCTTTTACACGATCCAGGTCTTTAAAAGTGCAAAAATGGCGGTTAATTATGCAGCCATCCAAACTTGATAGCGGCGACAATACACCATGGCGGGTCAGAATCTTCCAGCAGTAGTAATTATGAAGTTACAGAAATCATTGACCCTCTCCTGAAAAAAGCCCCGACACAATATGCCGGGGCGTTCTGCTATTACTCTTTCGCTATCGGCGTCTCACTCACATCAATCTTTGTATCACCCTGAATAGTTTTAATGCGTTTCTCAACGTCATTCACCTGCTGGCTGTTATGCAGCAAGGTATAGGTCAGATCAAACGAGGTGCTGGCACCGGGCTGCAATTGCTTAACGCGTTTCTGTTCGCGCTCAATCGTGACCGGATAAGCATAACTGGTGCCCGGCTCAATACCGGTCACGTAGCCCTGTTTTAAGGTGTCGGTATTTTTCCACAGCGTAAGCATTGGAAGCTGGCGGGTATCAAACTGAATGGATGCGCCGCTGTTTCCGGCTTTATTTATCACTGCAGCTACGGTCTGATGATTACTGTCAGAAAGGGGTTTGATGTTGAATACCATCTCATCGAAGTCTTTGGTCGGCCCTTTGTAAGTCTGCCAGTCTTTTAATCCGGCTTTTGCGTAATCATTAAACGGGCTGATGCCGGACATCGGTGCCAGGAAACGTGCACCCTCTTCAAGAATAGGCTTACCGAAGTTGCTGTGATAGATGATCTGGTAATCGTGCGGATAGTCAGCGTGATTAGTTAACACATCATGCAGGCTGAAGCTGTTACTGCCTGGCACGTAACGCAGTTCGGTCATCGTCTGCAAATCGGTTTTCTTGAAGGTGCTCTCTTTAATCAGGCCACGAATACGGATTTCATGGGGCGCTGCATCTGCCACTTCAACTTCCAGTTGTGAAACCGGCGTGTTACCTGCTTTACCGTGCAGGGTGTAGATGCGGCCCTGGTCAGTCACCGGATGACCGGTCCATTCGTAGCCGCAGCGCACCATCATTTCATTGAAACCGTCCAGCCAGCCCAGGCCGTTGCGGCTTTCCAGATTGATGTAAGCAGGATTGACCACCTCTTTGACCGGTGAATCCCAGCCCATACGCGTACCAAAGCCTTCGACGCGCAGCAGGTTCATGCCACGGGTGGGACTGAGCGTGATAGTCAGGCCATCCTGACTGCGAATCGTCAGCGTTTTACTGCCTTCCTGTTTGCCGCCGTGCAGAACTTTTTGCTCGATGCTGAACGGCTTGCCCTGAAACTTCAGCTCACTACTGGAAATCTGCCAGTTTCCCTGATCTGTGCCCTGTTCAGCACTCGTCAGCACCCATGTTTTTGCGGCTGCAGAACCAGAAACCAGAACCGCTACTACCGTTAACGCCAGTTTAATTTTCATTATTTACCTCATTTGCTGAATCGTTTTTTCATACGTTAAGCGGAATTTACTGGTTGAGGCTCACCAGAAACGTGACGACGCTCACCTGCCGGTAAATCGGCAACGTCCAGAGGAATAAATGCGGGTTAAATCACATAATTAAGCAGCCAAAAAGGAATAATCGCGACCAATTTAATGTTAAATCCGGACTTAGCTGTATTCGATTCAGCTTTGTGAGCATTTCCCTGACCCTTTCAGCCAGACCACCTAAATCGAATAAATCGTAAAAATATTTCAAAACCCCGCAACTTTTTCCATTTTTGAACGAACCTTTTATCAGAGACGTCAGGCAACCCCGTCTGTTCGTCAATGGAGAGAGAAATGCCAATGAAAAACACCCTGAAAACCCTGGCCGTCGCTACGCTGCTGGCACTGAGTGTTCCGGCAACATCTGCCTTTGCGGCGTTACAGGTCGGTGAAAAAGCGCCAGACTTCAAACTCGACGCCGCACTGGCGGGTAAATCGACCACCTTCTCTTTGCAGCAGGCTCTGAAGAAAGGCCCGGTTGTACTCTACTTCTTCCCGGCGGCGTTCAGCGCTGGCTGCACGCTTGAAGCGCATGATTTTGCCGAAGCGTCCGATGAATTTAAAAAACAGGGTGCGACCGTGATTGGTGTCACTGCCGGCAATACCGATCAGATTGCTAAATTCTCTCAGCTGGAATGCCGTGACAAATTCACCGTGGCAGCCGATCCTGGCGCTAAAGTGGCGGCTGAATACAAAAGCACCATGGAGATGAAAGGTCAGAAACTGTCCGACCGCACCTCTTATGTGATCGCGCCGGATGGCAAGATTCTGCTGAGCTTCACCGACAAAAATCCTGATACGCATATTCAGAAAGCGATGGATGCTGTTAAAAAATATCGTCAGGCCAATCCGGCATAACTTCATCTTCTGAGCAGGTATATCATGCTGACTGCGATTGCAGCTGCCTTTCTGGGTGGCATTATTCTGAACCTCATGCCCTGCGTGTTTCCGGTAATCTCGCTGAAAGCACTGAGCCTGATCCGCCATCACGAATCGCCCTCTCACGCCCGCGCAGAGGGCCTGGCATTTCTGCTGGGCGTGGTCCTGACGATGGTCGCCCTGGCAGCACTATTACTGCTGGCCAGAGCGGGTGGTGCGTCCGTTGGGTGGGGATTTCAGCTGCAATCGCCGCTGGTCATCGCCGCGTTAATTCTGGTGATGCTCGGTTCAGCACTGAATCTGCTCGGTCTGTTTGAGGTCGGCTTGTCGGTTCAACGCGTTGGCGAAGTGGGCGGCAATCGTGCAGGGTTAATGGGTTCAGCCCTGACCGGTGCACTGGCCATCATCGTTGCGACGCCCTGCAGTGCGCCATTCATGGCCAGCGCGGTGGGTTATGCCCTCACCCAGCCTCCGCTGATTAGTCTCATTATCTTTATTTCGCTGGCGCTGGGCTTTGCTGCGCCTTTTACCCTGATATCGTTCTTCCCGGTGCTGGCGCGCATATTGCCTAAACCGGGGGCCTGGATGATCACGCTGAAACAGGGCCTGGCGTTTCCTATGCTGGGCGCGGTGGGCTGGCTGATTTGGGTTCTGGAACGTCAGGCAGGCTCGGCAGCGCTGGCGGCGATTCTGGTCTGTTGTTTGCTGTTTAGTTTTGCCGCCTGGCTGTATGGCATGGCACAGAAACGCCGTATGATGGGACAGCGCCATGTTGTAATGCATGTTGCAACTGTGTTCTTCCTGGCACTCGTCGTCGTGCCTTTGCTGAACCTGAACCGTTTTGCCAGCGCGCCTGCTGAAACGGAAACCGCTTCACAGGCTGCAGAGACGGTCTCCTGGTCGCCGCAGAATGTCGACGCGATTAAAGGTCAGGGCAAGCCTATCCTGGTGAATTTTACGGCATCATGGTGTATTACCTGCCAGGTAAACGATCGCACTTCACTTTCGACGCAGGCGGTCAAGGCCGCAATGGCGCGGACGAATACCATTTACATGGTTGCAGACTCCACCAAATATAATCCTGATGTTGAACAGGCGCTGAGTGATTTCGGACGCGGCGGATTGCCGCTCTACGTGGTCTACCCGGCTGACGGCGGAAAACCGGTAGTACTACCGCAGGTCCTGACGCCGGGCATTGTCATTTCAGCGCTCGATCAGGCAACGGAAAAAGGAAAGAAAACCTGAGACGATTGACTAAGCGATTTCCTGGGACGTTTCCAGGCCACTGTCACTGTGTGCTGAACTGCTGATGACGAATGTCAGAGACTGATCCACGCGCACAGCAGTGGCCTGCCCTGATGGCACGGGCGCAGGCGGGCGACAGAGCAGCCTATAACCAGTTACTGAAAGCGATGGTTCCGGCCATCCGTGCATTAGTGTGCAAAAAAATCCGTGACGAAGTGCTAGTCGAAGATGTGATTCAGGAGACGCTGCTGGCGATCCATCGGGTTCGCCACACCTACGATCCGCAGCGCCCGATACTGCCCTGGGTTGCAGCAATTGCTTCTGCACGGACCATTGATACGTTGCGTCAGCATGGTCGACGTCAGGAAGTACAGGATGAGGAAGCGCTGCAAAGACGCCCGGCTGAAAGCAGTGAACTCCAGTCTGATAACGATATCCTCTCCGGTTATCTGGATATCCTTCCGCTACGCCAGCGGGAGATTGTCGAATCCGTACATCTGCGTGAGCAGAGTCTGGCGCAGGCAGCTGCTGAAACCCATCAGTCTCTCTCAGCGGTTAAATCCCTGTTGCATCGCGCAATGGTCAATCTTAGAAAATATGGACGGGGTGTGCATGAGAAATCATGACCAGTTAATTGATCAGCTCAGCGCCTCTGCGCAGCCGGTGCAGCGCGTCTGGCCTGTGGCCTGGCGCGTCGCGGGCTGGATCGCGCTTGCCCTCCCTTGTGGCGCGTTGACCAGTTGGGCGTTTCACAGCCGGTTTACTGACTGGTCGCAGCCCGGCGCGTTTTTCGCGCTGGTTGCCGTACTGCTGTCTCTCATCATCGCGGGAAGCACACTTGCGGCAGCCTTTACGTTGAGCATTGCAGGCAGGAAACCGATCAGTCCGCGCTGGCCGCTACTGCTGGCTGTTTTGTGGCTGGGGCTAAATCTGATCAATATGTCACCTGAAGCCCCGCCAGCAGGTGCTGGTCGGTTTGGTGAGGGGATACACTGCTATCTGTTTATGCTGTCGGCCAGCGTGCCGATGATGTTGATGTCGGTGATCGCCCTGAAACGCACCCGTTCACTTTATCCCGCGCGCAGTCTCGCGCTGAGCGGCTGCGGCTGCGCGTTTACCTCATCAATGCTGCTGTCGCTGTGTCATGACACTCATCTGCATATTATTGATTTCTCTATGCATCTGGCCGCAGGCATTACTATTGTGGCGCTGACGGTGCTGGCCGGACGCCGCTGGATTCAGCTGGGAAAGTAATGACTTTGTTTATTACTCTGCAACCAACTCAATCAGGTTTCCGTCAGGATTATGCCGGGCGGGCAGAGACAGAAGATCACGGACGGCACGGTCGGACAAACCGCGATCGACCAGATCCCGGGAATTCTATCTGATCAGGCATTTATTAGCGGCTGTGCCATGAATCCGGAGGCCGGGCTGACCGGTTTTAACGGCGCGATTTATCGTGGCTAAATGGCATGAAATCGCAACGCGGGTCGTGGAATAAAAGCGTGATAAACAACGGCATGAGGTGTTTGAGGCTGAAGAGAGGGGTGTGAACCTGCGCAATGTTCAGCACGGAATCAACTCGCTCCTGCCGGCGCGCGACAGAGGTCAGCGAACACCACGCAGAAGCGAGCCTGCTTCAGGTTACAAATGCGCCGCGAACCACGACGTCTGCACCTTTATCACAGACGCGAAGTGCTGACCGCTGTAAATATCGTAATGACGGGCCTCTTCGGCCACAAAGAGCTGCTTATTGGTTGCGGCGACCGCATCAAACAGCGCACGCCCTTGTTCCGGCGGATTCACGCTATCCTGACCGGCGACCACGACCAGTGTCGGACAGGTGACCTTCGCGGCATTGATCGCGGGTTTGTAGTGCAGCGTTTCCCGGACGGTTAAAAACGGGATTTTGATGTCCATTTTCGGATGCTTATGCCGGTTCTCCTCAAAGAACGCTTTTGACTCTTCATCGTTCAGCACGCGAGTAATGGCCACAAACATCTCTTTGCCGCTGTTCTGCCGCTTTTGATCCATCTTCTCCAGCGTAGCAATAAAGCCCGCCTTCTCCGTCGCGTCCAGTTGCCCGGTGACAATCTCTTCCCCATCCGCAAAGGCGAGCTGGCTGACAACACATTTCACATCCGGGTTATTCGCTGCCGCGCCAAAGATGTGACATCCGCCAAAAGACGTGCCCCATAAACCTATTCTGCTCGGGTCCAGCGCCGGTTGCTGTTTTGCCCATGTGATGACCGAGAGAATATCAGCGATCTGCATCGCAGGCACCAGACGACCCCGCTCGCCTTCGCTGTCACCAAATCCACGGTAGTCAAATGTCAGTGTCGCGAAACCTGCCTGGGTAAACGCCTCTGCGAACGCAGGCAGTAAAATCTCACGGATTCCGCAAAAGCCGTGACACAGAATAATCACCGGGGATTTAGTGGTCGCTGTGGGCTGACGCAGCGTCAGCACAATGCCTTCCGGCAGTGTGTGGGTAGATAATTCCATCGTGAGTCATGCTCCTTGCTGAGGTTAAAGGTCAGAAAATTCAGCTAGCACCCTTTCACATCCCCACCGTTTTTACTTAGATCCAGATCAGACTGCTGACACCTTTTGTCTGAAATGCGGACAAATCCGCCTCCGATGCTGCTAAAACCCGGGCTTTGGCGTAGGCTGAAAGCTGGGTGTTTCATTACACAGGAGATCATGATGCAGAATGAAATGACAGCGCAATGCCACTGTGGTGCCGTTGCCTATAAGGTGACGCTAAAGGATGGCTTTAACACGGTGCGCCGATGCAACTGCTCGTTTTGCCGGATGCGCGGCGCGGTAGTGGTGTTTGCAACCAACGTTGAGCTGACGCAGGGTGAAGCGCACCTCACAGAATATCGCTTCAACAGCAAAGAGGTGGGCCACTACTTCTGCTCCGTCTGCGGCATTTATACTTTTCATCAGAGCCGCTCACAGCCCGATCAGTTTGGGGTTAATGTCGCCTGTCTTGAGGGCGTTTCACCGTTTGATTTCACGGATGTGCCGGTCTCTGATGGTATCAACCACCCTAAAGATGGCGGCGCGGGCGGTGTAGCCGGTCATCTGGTCTATACCCCCACGCAATCCTGAATCACCGCTGCCTTTACTACTCCCGGCTGGGCTTGCCGCTAAAGCGTGTGATTGGCTTCTCCTCTTCACGGTCAATCTGCTGAGAGAAAACCTCGAGTGCCGCGAAGAGTGGCCGCAGTCCACGCCACAGATCCTCATCATTAAGTAAGCGGATGATGCCACGGATGCCCGGCGCGGCTTTTTCCTGCCGCGCCTCATCCCGAGCCGGCTTAACGGCCATTGCAGCATCACGCACCGCCAGCAGTAAGTGATTAAAACGCTCTGGCGGCACGCTGCCCAGCGTCATCATCAACAGTGACAGGTTTTGCAGCGCATTTTGGGTGCCGGGCTGATTGAGACCTGAGACCAGAATTTTCCCCACGTCGTTATTTGATTTAACGAGATCGTTCGCCACCCGCAGAAAACCCTGCTGGTGGAGATTTTCAAGCAACTCGTCCATTGCCTCCCGGGCAGTGGGCTCGGTGCGTGTGGGCGGGACCTGATACTTCATCCGTTCTGCCATTAAAATTTCTCCGGTTTTTCAACGTGTTCAGGCGGTTCACGATAACCTGCCTGCTGCCATTTTTGCTCAATCGGCAGGTGATCCAGGGGTGTTCGGCTACCATGACGGAAATTGTGTAGCGGCACCGGATTAGGCTGCGGGCGTCGATCGACGCGCGTCATGTTGACAGCGATCTCTTTGTAAGCGGGCGTGTTGACGTCAGGATCGTGATGTTCACCAGTCAGTGCATTAACGCCATCAGTACCATGATGAATTGGCATGAACAGCACGTTACCCGCCACACGGTCTGTAATAACCACTGGCACATCCAGCGATCCCCGACGCGAGGTAATCCGTACCCACTCACCTTCAATGAGCGCGCGCGAGGCTGCAAGTTCCGGTGAGATCTCAACAAAGGCATTAGGCGACAATGACATCATGCGGCCACCCTGCCCGGTCTGATTCATTGACTGGAAATGCTCCAGCATTCGGCCATTGTTCAGCAGCAGATTGTATTCGGCATCCTCCTGCTCAGCGGGCGGCTGCCAGCTCAGCGGATAGAGGCGCGCTTTACCATCCGGGAAATTGAACCGTTCTGTATAGAGACGGGGTGTGCTTTCACCTTCAGCGTTAACCGGCCAGAGTTGCGACTGCCAGCCTGCCAGTTGCTCATAACTCACACCCGCGAAAATCGCTGCAATGCCCGCCACTTCGGCCATAATCGCGCCGGGATTCGGGTAATGCCATGGATGTCCAAGACGCGCCGCGAGATCGGTAAAGATTTGCCAGTCAGGACGACAATCACCCAGTGGCTTCATGGCAGGAGTAAAATGCTGAATGCGCCGCTCGGTATTCACAAAGGTGCCCTCTTTCTCCACGCTGGGCGCACCGGGCAGCACGACATCGGCAAATTCGGCGGTACGCGACATAAAGATGTCCTGAACCACCATAAATTCCAGCTTGCTGAAGGCGGCATGCACCGATGTGGCGTCGGCATCCGCAAACGCTGTCTCTTCCCCGGTGATGTACATTGCACGGATTTTACCTTCACCGGCCTGCTGCACCATTTTGAAGTTATCGGCGCCAGCCTTATCGGAAAGCGCATCAGGAGAGACGCCCCACGCGCGCGCCCATTTTTCCCGGATCGACGCGTCGGTGACTTTTTCATAGCCTGGATAGCGATTGCTGAGGCAGCCGAAATCACTGGCGCCCTGCACATTGTTGTGACCGCGCATCGGATAGCCGCCCGTGCCAGGCCGACCATAGTTGCCGGTGACCAGCAGCAAATTCGATAGCGCGGTACTGGTGTCTGCTCCGTGGCTGTGCTGGGTAATCCCCATCGCCCACAATATGCAGGCGCTACCCGCGTGTCCGATCATCTCCGCCGACTCTTTGAGTTCGGCTTCACTCAGACCGCAAATCTCGCTGGCATAGTCGAGCGTAAAGGTATCAAGCGAGGTGCGATACTCTTCTACCTGATTAACCCGCTGTGCCAGAAACGCATCATCGGCATAACCGTGGTCGAACATATATTTCGCCATCGCCGAGGCCCAGACCAGGTCCGTGCCAGGTCGGATGCGCAGATAGCAGTCCGCCCGTTCCGCCATTTCATGACGACGCGGATCGACAACCAGCAGTTTCTGACCGCGATGTTTGTGGCTCTGTTTGATGTGGGACGCAATCACCGGATGGTTCTCGGCCAGATTACTGCCGACCAGCACAATCAGTTCGCTCTCCTGCAGATCCTTTATCGTTCCCGCATCACCGCCGTAGCCCACGGTGCGAAACAGCCCTTCTGTCGCCGGGTTCTGACAATAGCGCGAGGAGTTGTCGACATTGTTAGTGCCGAAGATTAAGCGGGCGATTTTCTGAGTAAGATAGGCTTCTTCGTTGCTGGCTTTGCTGGAGCCAATAAAGCCAATCGCATCGCCACCATAATTCTGCGCGATGCCCTGCAATCCTTCAGCTACCCGCTGCAACGCCTCATCCCAGCTGGCGGGCCGGAACCGGCCATTTTCGCGGATCAAGGGCGTCGTCAGACGCGCCGGGCTATTAACAAAATCCCAGCCGAACTTACCCTTAACACAAGTAGAGATGCCATTAGCGGGCGCGTCCGCCACCGGCTGAATTTTCAGGATGTGACGATCGCGGGTCCAGATCTCAAAGCTGCAGCCCACGCCGCAATAGGTGCAGACCGTTTTAGTGCGTTTAATCTCCGACTGCCTCAGCGCCACATCGATGTTGGAGACGCCGGTGATCGGCCCCATGCCGATACTGTTTTCCATCGTTTTGACGAAATCGATCAGCGGGCGCTTCAACCCCTCATCCATTGCAGTGAACGGACCCGCATCAGGCTGCATGGTCTTTTCCAGTAATGCATTACACGGACACACTGTGACGCAGTGTCCACAGCTGACGCAGCTGGAACCGGCGATTTCTGTGCCGCCATCCCAGAGCACGCGGGGATGTGCCTGGGTGTAGTCAATAGAGAGTGTCTCATTGACCTCCACATTCTGGCACGCCTCGACGCAGCGACCGCATAAAATGCACTGGTCAGGATCGTAGGTATAAAACGGGTTAGAGTGATCTTTGGCGTAGGGTTTGGGCTGATGAGGATAGTACTGAATCGGAATGTGCATATCAGCCACGGTATTATGCAGCGTGCAGTCACCGGTGTTGTGTTCACAGACGGTGCAGTAAAGCTCGTGACGGTTGAGCAGTCTATCCATTCCCTCCTGTTGCGCGGCCCTCAGCGCAGTACCTTCACTCTGTACCGAGAGCCCCTCTTCAGTGCGAAGCGTGCAGCCGCGAACCCGCTCGCCATTGGCATCCACCCAACAGACATCACAGCTTTGCAGCGGCGGCAACGCCGGGTGGTAACAGACATGAGGTAGTTTTTTCCCGTGAGCATCCAGAAAGTCGATTAGCGGTTGATTAGCTAACCCTTTTAACCGTTCACCATTAAAGAGAATGGTGCAGTAATTTTCACTCATATAAGCCTCATGGCGTCATTGCGAATAGCGTCCTGCTGGAAAAATATCCCTGAATTTTGAGGGTTGCTTCACAAGCTTAGTGAGGATTAGCAGCCGCGCCATGAATACCGCTACGCTTATCAGGGTTACTTACTGACTGTTAAGGGTTTTTTAAATGTAATGACTTCTTACCACGTGAACCACGTCATGTTTTCCCTTACGGCAGGACGGCAGGAATCACCGTTATCGGCATTTTTGTATTGCTAAGCGATAAGCACCCGATGGCTGATGATAAGGTTAACTATGAAATGATTTGTATGTTGTAACTATATGGTGAGCAGTTTGATATTCCTTTCTGACCCCGTACAAACATCAGCATTAACCTGGTTCTCTCTCATTAAACCTGTCGATTAATCCACTATCGAATCCCTCTGGAATTTGTACCAGTTAATATCTGAATCCATTCAGTGCCGTCCCCATTGAATTGGGTATTAAGGCATGCTGAAACGGTTTAACCCGTTTGAACAGCTTATGGATTAATTACGCACCTGACCTGCACAGTTTTCCTTGTCATTATCCGATCATGAATACATTGCAATGATATGGCGTTTCAATAAAAACGTATGCGTTCTCTAGCCAGAAAGCCCTGAGCCACGCCACGGTAATTAGTGTATATTTTAGCCATTTCAATCAGTGAGTTATCCGAATTTTAACAAGCTGTTAATTATAAGATGATAATGATTTTCGTTATGGTAATATCCTCTTAACCCCGCCCGATGCCCTTTTATCCGGGTCTCTTTGCGCGTCATGCTTAATTCCGTGACCATTAAAACGCTGGCTGAAATGAGGTCTTTATGAATTCCATCGTATATATCGTTGATGACGACGCCGCGGTGACTTCTGCACTCACTAATCTCCTCATCGCCGACGATTACACGGTTATCTCTTTCTCTTCAGCTGATGATTTCCTGTCTCACGCGTTAACGCCCCTTCCCTGTTGCCTGATTCTGGATATTAATCTGCCTGGCGCAGATGGGTTTGATGTCGCCCAGGCGTTGATCGATCGTGGCTATGCTATTCCCACGATTTTCCTGACCGGCTTCGGGACCATTCCGGTCACCGTGCGGGCGATGAAAACTGGCGCTTATGAGTTCCTGACTAAGCCCGTCGAACCTGAGCGTATTTTGCAGGCGGTCGCGGAAGCCTTAGAGATTGCAGAGCAGAATCTGGCCTCTTCTCAGGAACGGCGGGAAATTGTGCAGCGGCATCAGACCCTGACGCCGCGTGAATCCGAGGTGATGCTGCTGGCGATTAGCGGTCTGTTGAATAAACAGATTGCTGCAGAGATGGGCGTCAGTGAAATTACGGCTAAAGTCCACAAGCGACGGGTAATGGAAAAAATGAATGCGCGTTCGCTCACCGATCTGGTGCGGGCGGCAGAGCGGCTCAATATTGAACATAGCCGACGCCGCTGAAACCCGGCAGTCGACCTGTTCCTCTCGCTCAACCCAATGGCAGAGTAAACCAGAAACGGCTGCCACCTTCCGGCCGGTTTTCTGCGCCTAACTCACCAGAATGCTTTTTGATGATCCCTTTGCTGATCGTTAATCCCATGCCCATACCGCTTTTTTTGGTGGTATAGAATGACTCAAAAAGCCGTTCCCGCACGTCATCACTTAATCCGCAGCCGCTATCCAGCACCTCAAACCGCAGCGTATCAGGGGTGGGATTCTCTGACGTCAGGCGCAATAGCGCCGCGCGCGGCAGATCGTCGGACATAGCATCGATCGCATTGATCACCAGATTCAGCAGCACCTGCTGGATCTGAACGCGGTCGCAGAAAATCTCTGCTTTAGCAGCCCTGAATTTAAGTTCCAGCGAGACTCCCCGCCGTTCCAGCTCTACACGGGAAAGCGCCAGAATGTCACGGGCGATCAGATGGAGGTTTTCCAAAGCAAAGCTCGATTCATGATTACGGGTCAGCGCCTGCAGGCCGCGAATAATCTCCCCGGCACGTTTGCCCTCTTTAATAATCTCATCTAAACCGCTGCTGGCGTTTTCCAGCATCAGCGGCTCACGCTTCAACCAGCGCAGGCTGGCACCCGCATTAGCCACGATAGACATCAGCGGCTGGCTGATTTCGTGAGCGATGGAGGCTGTCAATTGCCCGACGGTCGTGGCGCGCGTAACACGCGCCAGGTCCGCCTGCGCCATGCGCGCACTGTCTTCCGCCATACGCTGCGAGGTGATATCTGAAATGGTGCCAAAGTACTCTTTCACCTCAGGGAAATTGTTTACCGGCTCCCCAATACCTTTGATATAGCGACATTCACCGTCTGACCTGATTACCCGAAACTCTGCCTGCATGCTGCGTCCCTGACTGACGCTGTGCGTCACCAGTTCGCTGATAGATTCATAATCATCAGGATGAACGCGGGTCAGGAAGTCTGCCATCGACAGTCCATGTTGTTCGGCTGGCAGTCCCAGTATCCGGGCATATTCTTCAGAGACTATCATCATGTCCTCGGCTACTTCCCAGCGCCAGGTGCCGGTATGACTGATTTTCTCGCCCAGCATCAGCGAAGTCTTGCTGGCACGCAGCTGTTTCTCAACCCGACGCCGATGGTTGTTCTCCTCCAGCAGTTCCGCATAGAGTCGCGCCGTCTCCAGGGAAACAGCCGCCTGCGCGCTCAGGGTTTTAACAATGTGGGAATGCTCAGCGGTGAACGCATCGGGCATCAGGCGATTTTCCAGATAGAGCACCCCGACCATGTTGGCCTGCCTGAACATCGGCACACAAAGCACCGCCGCGCCTGAAGCCACCAGATAGGGGTCCTGACTGAACGGACTGAATACCTCCGGTTTACTGGTGCGAATCTCCTGACCCGTGCGGATCACTGCTGACAGCACCGATAGCGGCAGGTCATTTGCGTCAGGCCGCTCTTTGACAATCTGAACCCGCACGCCATCAGCCGTGCTTTCTGCCCAGGCCTGTGTCTCTGGCAGGTTGCCATCCAGAATCCGGATGAGGCGACAGCGCTGGGCACCTGCCCGCTCCAGCAGCATCCGCATCAGGGTGTGAATCAACCGATCAAGATTGATCTCTTCCGTCAGAGCGCGCACGGCGGTCAGCACGCTTTCCAGATCGTAGAAAGCGGCATCCTGCGTAAACGGAATCGTCGCCAGCGCACTGTTTTGCACCGGTGCGGCCAGGTGCGGATAGTGCTGCTCCAGCTGGCGCACCATCGCCTGCGCTCCCCAGTTGTCCCAGCCTGTCATTGCTACTTTGATGTAGGCATCTGCCGCGGTATCGAGTTGCAAGGCTTTGCAGTAGCGGCCCGCCAGCTGATTGGCCAGCGCATGAATGTGCAGGTATCCAGACTGCCGGGAAAGACGAATGGCATTTTCATACTGCTTCAGCGCCTCACCCGTGTCGCCCTCAAGCCGGGCGCACTCTGCCCTCAGCAAGGCATATTTGTCTGCAAATAAACCGGGGTTAAGCTCCGTCCAGCCAGCAAACTTGTCGAGATGAATGCGCAGCGCGCTGCTATCAGTGGTTTCAGACAGCTGACTCAGGGAGAGTGCAGTATAAAAATGCATATCCATCATATAGATATAAGCAGGCACCGCGCTGATCAATGGCTGGATTTCTTCCAGACAGCGCAGCGCATCACGATATTCACCGGCATAGTAATGGGCCATTCCCCGATACAGGCCCGCCCAGAACTGCACCATCGCCTTATGGCCGGAGATCGGACCTGGCTCACTGCCGGCCACCAGCGGCAAAGCCTGGTCGCGCTCGCCTGCTCTGAACCCACTGCTGTTACGCAGTTGCATCACCAGCTGCTTTTGCATCAGCAGCACGTTCTCAACGTCGGGATAACCCGTTTTACGCGTAAAGGCGAGTCCGCGCTCAAGTGAGGTCATCACGGACTCCAGGTGATCGCCGCGTGTCAGCGTGTTCATGATTTGATGACGCAACGAAAGACAGGCAAAAGAGCGATCGCCATACTTCACCGCGACGCGAAAACTTTCACGGGCACATTCAATGGCGACGTCCAGCGGCTGTGTCCAGATCCCCACCTGATCCAGCGGCAGCAGAGTACGGGCTTTATAACGGGTAAAGTCATACCGCTCCACCAGCTCGCGGGCCACCCGACCGCAGGCATAACTAAAATGCCAGGTCTGATACCGTTCTCCTGTCAGCACGCTGAACCAGGCCAGACCAAACGCAGAGGCACCGGTTATGCCGTGGTCCAGCGTCATCTGCAGCATCTGACAGACCAGGATTAAATGGAGCTTTGGGCAGTCATAGGCGGAGACAAATATGGTGCTGGCCATCAGGTTTAGCACCGACTCAACATCAGGATCGCTGTTAAGCGGCAGCCGGTTCAACGTATCCTGCGGTGAATCGCCGATTCGCGCCCGAATCGCCAGGCAGGCGGCGTCGATCTCCACATCATCCGGATCCCTTTTGAGATGCACACCAAACACTGCCAGCCAGGCAAGCGCGGTTTCCAGCGCCAGATGGTTGTCAGACTGGCGCATATGGATTTCAGCAGAAAGACAGGCTGCCTTTGATTTTTCACTGAGCGTGCCTGGCTCACGTAGCAGCCGGGTACAGAGCGTTTGCGCTGACGTGAGATTACCGTTAAGAAACTCGCACTCCGCTTCATCAAAGCCCAGCATAAAGTCATTACCGGTCACCATTCGCAGGCTGAGTCGCTGGGCGGTGCGCAGATAGCGCAGCGCTGAGAGGTAATCTCCGGCGCGTTTCGACGCCTGCGCGGCTCGCAGACAAAGAGGATAATAACGTTCACGATCTGTCACAGTCAGTGGCAGCTCAGCAATCATCCCAATGTGATAAACCGCGCGGAACAGCGTCTCACTGTTATCCCCGCTTGCGACCGCTGCGGATAGCCAGACCGCTGCCTGCTGATGAAGATGCTGTTGCTGCCGCAGGTCAGGCAATAATAACGCCGCGTTGTGCACGCGATCGTGCGTAAACGCGTAGTGCCCACCGGTCAGGGTGACAAAACGACCGCTGACAGCCGGTTCAAGTTGCTGCTGAATCAGCGTCACAGGCATCGCACTCAGCTGACCTAACAGCGAGAGCTCGCCACTGGCCCCCAAACAGGCCAGCGAACCCATGAGCTGCCGCGTGGTCTCTGGCATCCGTGCCAGCTGGCTTAACACCAGCGTGGCCACATTGTCGGTGTAACGACGCGCCATGAGCGCCTGACTGTCGTAATGCCATTTCGGCGGATTTTGACGAAAGTTAATCACCCCATCCTCTACCGCCTGCCGGAAGAACTCCTGCATCGAAAGGGGATTGCCACCGGTTTTCTCGAAAAGGATCTGCGCCAGCTCGCGATTACCGCCAGGACGGGTATGCAGCATTTGCGCCAGCCAGCGGCCGATGCGTTTCACACTCAACGGCTGCGGCGTCAGCGCCACTACCCGCGGTGCGGCGGCCCTGATGCGCAGCAGAAATCCGGCAATCATCGGACAGGGCATTGATTCACCCTCCCGAAAGGCGAGCACCAGCATAAAGGGCAAATGCTCATTTCGGGTTATCAGGTTTTCCAGCAGTTGCAGCGTGGCAGGGTCTGCCCAATGTACGTCATCAATCAGCATAACCAGCGGACGGCCCGGCGTGGCGAAAGCCTGAACAAGCGAAGAGGCCATCTGCGTGAACTGCTCGCGGGCGTCCAGTGCATGGCGCGCTACTGGCTGTAAATTCCCAATATTGAGCAGCTGTTTTAATTCAGGCACCAGCTCAATGGCTAAATCGACATAGCCGCCCAGCAGACGCAGCAACCGGCCCCGCCATTTTCTGACCTCTGGCGCTGACAACCCCAGCAGATAAAGCGTGACCGTGCGAAACGCGGAGGCCACAGCGGCAAAGGGTGCGGTCGGCGAATGTTGATCGGCCTTGCTGGCGGCCAGTAAAATCTGTCGGTGCTGCAGGGTTTTCAGGGCGCTCGCGATAATCGCGGACTTACCCGAACCAGGCACACCGCTGAGCATCACCAGGCTCTGTGTTCCAGTGCGGATGACCGTATCCAGCGTCGTCAGCAATACGCGAGCCTGCGGATGCTGACTGAACAGAGTCTCAGGCCGGAAACTGGTGTTAAAACGCTCCTGCAGTCCGGGCGTAAACGGCTCAATGGTGTTTTCACCTGTCAATGTGGCCTGACAGCGGCGAAGGTCGGCCATCAGCCCCTGCACGCTCTGATAACCGTCAGCGGGTGACTTTGCCAGCAGGCGCAGCAGAATCACCGAGAGCATCGGCGGCACATCGTCTCTGACCTGTTCAGCTGGCCGGGGCGCGCTGGCGATGTGATGATGAATCCACTCTGCTTCACCTGCGTCAGGTGAGCCAAAGGGTAGCTTGCCGGTCAGATACTCATATAACACCACGCCCAGACTGTAGAGATCGCTGAGGCTACTGACCGGATGTGGCGTGCGACCGGTGTGCTCAGGGGACATATAGGCCAGCGTGCCGCCTGAGGCACGCAGGCTGTTTTTCTCAGCCGACTGCGCCGCCAGGGAGGCGAGTCCAAACCCGCCCAGCCGGAACCGGCCATCGTCAGTAATAAAAAAATGGCCTGGCTTGATATCCCCATGCACGATGCCCTGATGATGTGCCTGACCCAGCGTGTAGCAAAGCTGCAATGCCACCTGCAGGAAATCGGCGATTTTTTCGGGAGGCGTAGCAAGATTGTTAGCCAGGGTGCGAAATGGGAAGGTGGGATAAATCAGCGCATAACGATCAAGATAACGGGTCGTGCCGGTGGCGGTGATGGCCCAGCGTGGTGACAGATACGCAGCCAGAGCACGCTCATTTTTGAGCCGCTGGGTGGCCTGAAAAGTGACGTCGTCACTTTTACCCGTGGCGATGATCAGTGACTCACCCGACTGGCGGCGCGCCAGCATCCAGAGAAGACATCCCTCCTGTGCCAGCGGCATCAGGATGTCAAAATTTTCAATCGCGATCCCTGCGTCATCACTCTCCAGGGAAGTAACTGAAAGAAGGCTCATCAGCGCACATCTCCCTGAGATAACTCGCATCGGATCAGTGTCAGCAGCGTATCAACATCAATGGGCTTTCGCAAAAAAGTCATGGCCCCGAGCCCAATGGCATACCACAGCGTGGTTTCTTCCACATCTGCCGAGATAAAAATTACCGGCGGCAGATCAGCCCGCGCCTTGAGAAGGGTAAAAAGCTCAAACCCGGACATGCCCTTAAGGCCAACATCAATAATAAGCATACCCGCCTCAACCAGCGCATCGTCATCGGCCAGTAATGCCTCACCGGATTCAAATGATCGGGTTACGTAGCCGTCCGAATGCAACAGATTGCTCAGTCCACTGCGGACCGCGCGTTCATCATCGACGATGACAATACGCTGGGGAAACGTCATGCAGGTATCCTCTGGAACGCCTCACCGCGTGGCATGCGAGGACTTAAGGCGTGTTATCACCCTCGGGTGGCGGTGTCCCACTGATTTTTGGCATGCATTCATGGCGGAACCACTTCAGCGTCACCGGCTGTCGCCTGAACAGACGTTTAGCCAGCGGTATTAACTGTTCACCCACCAGCATGCCAAACAGCCCTGCCAAAGCAATGACGGGCGGCGCCGGAGAGTTGACGTTGATCAGGGCATAGATTACCCCGGCGAGCAGGCCCACCGCGAGAGAAATAACGCAGGATTTCAACATGTTCAGCTTATCCGCAATAAGGATGAAACGGGATGAACATCAGGCTGAAGCAAGGCAATTGCAGGCTTTTGTGCGGGAGATACCGCATGCACCAGCGCCCCACCCAATAGCATCCCCAGCAGACCCAGCAGCGCAATCGCGGGCGGTGCCGGTGACCGCACCTTTAGCAGGCCATATAGCAGGCCAGTAAGCACCCCGGCAGCCAGGGAAACAAGTAGAGGATTCATGACCAGCTCCTGTTATGCCACTCAGCTGATCGGCGATTTTCCGCCGATCAGCTGGATGCCTTAGCGTATCGGTGCGTGAACCGGCGCCAGGGTACGGTGTTCACTTTTCTGACGTGATGGTGCTTTATGCACCATGGTGTAGGCGTAATCGACACCAATGCCGTAAGCACCTGAATGTTCTTTGGCGATGTTCATCACCGCATCATAAGTGTCACGATTGGCCCAGTCACGCTGCCATTCCAGCATCACCTGCTGCCAGGTTACCGGCACCACACCCGCCTGAATCATGCGCTGCATCGCGTAGTCGTGTGCCTCTTTAGTCGTGCCGCCAGACGCGTCTGCCACCATGTAGATTTCGTAGCCGCCTTCCAGCATCGCGCAGAGCGCAAAACTGTTGTTGCACACTTCGGTCCAGAGGCCAGAAACCACGACTTTTTTCTTCCCGTTGGCGGCCAGCGCATCACGCACTTTCTGATCATCCCAGGAGTTCATTGAGCTGCGTTCCAGAATATCCAGCCCTGGAAACACATCCAGTAACTCCGGATAGGTGTGACCCGAGAAGCTTTCGGTTTCTACCGTGGTGATGATGGTGGGGATACTGAAGACTTTCGCCGCCTTCGCCAGCGCAACGGTGTTGTTTTTCAGCACCTGGCGATCGATGGATTGCACCCCAAAGGCCATCTGCGGCTGCTGGTCAATGAAGATGATCTGGCTGTTATGTGGCGTGAGGACTTCAAGCTTAGCGTTGGACATGCGTTCACCCATAGAGGTTATGTAACGAAATTTCCGCCAACCGGCGTGTGCAAAATGACGGTCAGTGCAGGTTTATCGCCCTGCTGCTGGCTGTCTGGTCGCAGTGTAGAGCGACCTGCAACGGCAAACTATTATCTCTGCGTATAACTATACGAAGGTATAGGTATCCCTCTGTATAACTAGACGCCCCGTTAGCCTGCTCACCATAATCTGGCTTATTCGTGCCCTGTTATCTGCGGCACTTCCTGTCCCGCGCTAAGCCGGACACCCCCGATGAGGAGCATCTATGGTTACGCTCGGTAAAGCAGAACTGATACTGACCCATGGCAAATTTCATACCGTTGACCGCAGTAATCCAGTGGCAGAAGCGGTTGCGATTCGCGATGGCAAGTTCGTGGCGGTCGGCACGCTGGCAGAGGCGATGGAATTTCACTGCGACGGCACCAAAGTGGTCGATCTTAAGGGCCACACGGCCGTGCCCGGCCTGAACGATTCACACCTGCATCTGATTCGCGGGGGGCTGAATTACAACCTTGAACTGCGCTGGGAAGGCGTGCCATCGGTTGCGGATGCCTTGCGGATGCTGAAAGAGCAGGCGCTGCGTACCCCTTCGCCGCAGTGGGTTCGCGTAGTAGGAGGCTGGACTGAATTCCAGTTTGCCGAGCGCCGGATGCCGACGCTGGATGAGATCAACGAAGCAGCACCGGACACGCCGGTTTTCGTGCTGCACCTCTATGACCGCGCCCTGCTCAATCGCGCCGCTCTGAAAGTGGTGGGCTACACCAAAGAGACGCCAAACCCGCCGGGTGGCGAAATCCAGCGCGACAGCAACGGCAATCCCACCGGTCTGCTGATCGCCCGCCCTAATGCAATGATCCTCTACGCCACGCTGGCGAAAGGACCGAAACTGCCGCTGGAACAGCAGGTCAACTCCACCCGCCAGTTTATGCGTGAGCTGAACCGTCTGGGTCTGA
This sequence comes from Pantoea jilinensis, assembly GCF_019104105.1. Taxonomy (NCBI): domain Bacteria; kingdom Pseudomonadati; phylum Pseudomonadota; class Gammaproteobacteria; order Enterobacterales; family Erwiniaceae; genus Pantoea; species Pantoea jilinensis. The sequence continues at coordinate 260,532 of NZ_CP077748.1, forward strand.
CCAGCGCCATTGATGCGGGCGGCGGCTTCCAGAACTATCCCGAAGATTACGAAGTGATTGCTGAGCTGCATCAGAAAAAGCAGATGACGCTGCGTATCGCCTACAACCTTTTCACGCAGCGTCCGGGCCATGAGCTGGAAGATTTTGAAAAGTGGACGGACATGCTGACGCCAGGTCAGGGCAGCGACTATTTCCGTCACAACGGCGCAGGGGAAATGCTGGTCTTCTCGGCAGCTGACTTCGAAGATTTCCTGGAGCCTCGTCCGGATTTAGCCCCTGGCATGGAAGACGAGCTGGAGCGCGTGGTGCGTCATCTGGTTGAGCATCGCTGGCCTTTCCGTCTGCATGCGACCTATGACGAGTCGATCAGCCGGATGCTGGATGTGTTCGAAAAAGTGAATCGTGATATTCCGTTCAATGGCCTGCACTGGTTCTTTGACCATGCGGAAACCATTACTCAGCGTAATATCGATCGCATTAAAGAGTTGGGCGGTGGCATTGCCGTGCAGCATCGCATGGCGTTCCAGGGTGAATACTTTGCTGAGCGCTACGGCATAGAAGCCACCCGCCATACCCCGCCGGTTCAGAAAATGCTGGAGACCGGCGTGCCGGTCGGGCTGGGCACCGATGCGACCCGCGTTGCCAGCTACAACCCCTGGACCGCGCTCTACTGGCTGGTTTCTGGCCGCACCGTGGGCGGCATGCAGATGTATGATGTCAGTGCCCGCCTTGATCGTGAAACGGCGCTGATGCTCTGGACGCAGGGCAGCGCCTGGTTCTCCAGCGAGCAAGGCAAAAAAGGCCAGCTTAAGATTGGACAACTGGCGGACCTGGCGGTGCTGAGTAAAGACTTTTTCAGCGTCCCGGAAGAGGAGATCAAAGGCATTGAGTCAGTGCTGACCGTGGTGGATGGCAATATCGTCTATGCCGCCGGATCGTTCAGCGCAGATGCGCCGCCTGCGATTCCGATCCTGCCGGAGTGGTCACCGGTGGTAAATGTGCCGGGTCACTATCGCAGTGCTCCGCCGGTTGCGCAGAGCCGTGCAGGCATGATGCCCGCCGTCCACCACTGCAGCGGCCCGTGCGGTGTTCATCGCCACTCGCATGAGATCGCCCGTGGATCCAGCGTACCCGTTGCCGAAGATAACGCCTTCTGGGGCGCGCTCGGCTGCAGCTGCTTCGCGTTTTAATCATGAACTATGCTATCGCTCTTTCGCCCCGCATCAACGCGGGGCTGTTCTTCCTGCGCCTGACCGGCAGCCTGCTGTTGTTACAGGTACATGGGCTGCCGAAAATTCTGCATTTCAGCGAAGAACTGACGCGCATCGAAGATCCCTTCGGGCTGGGACCGATGATGAGCCTGCTGCCCGCTATCGTGGCGGAAGTCATCTGCCCGATTTTCATTATTATCGGCTGGGGAAGCCGGATTGCCTGCCTGCCGATTATCGCGGTACTGCTGGTTGCAATGCTGGTAGTCCACCCTGGCTGGTCACTGGCGGAAGGCCAGTTCGGCTGGCTGCTGCTGATTATCTTTACCACGCTGGCGCTGACCGGGCCAGGCGGCTGGCGCATCAGCGCAGCGAAACCTAATGGGAGGCGTTATGGCACAGGTTAATGATATTCATCAGGTTGAGCAGGAACAGCCTGATGTGCGGCCCACTAATGAGGTTTCGCCGTTACAGCCACTGCGTCAGCCGGTGTTCCGTATGTTATGGATCGCCACTGTGGTTTCAAATATCGGATCATGGATGAATGATGTCGGCGTGAACTGGACCATGCTGACGCTAAGTGCCGATCCTCTGGCCGTGGCGCTGGTGCAGGCAGCCAGCAGCCTGCCGATGTTTCTCTTTGCACTGCCCTCCGGGGTGATGGCGGACATCGTTGACCGCCGTAAATATTTGCTGTTTTCCCAACTGTGGACGTTTACCGCCGCCGCCGGGCTGACTGTACTGGCCTGGACCGGTCATGTGACACCCGGCGTGCTGCTGGGCGCTGCCTTTTTGCTGAGCGCGGGTGCCGCCATGAGTTCGCCGCCGTTCCAGGCGATCGTGCCGGATCTGGTGACCAAACCGGAGCTCGGGCCTGCCATTGCTCTTAACTCCCTGGGCATTAATATCAGTCGCGCTATCGGACCGGCACTGGGTGGCCTGATCCTGTCGTTCGCCGGCCCCTGGATGGTCTTCCTGCTTAATGCACTATCGGTGCTGGGTGTCACCTGGGTGCTCTGGCGCTGGAAAGCGGAGCCGAGCGTCCAGCGTCTTCCGCCCGAACACTTCTTCCCGGCGGTACGGGCCGGTCTTCGCTACGTTCATGCGGCACCGGTCTTGCGTAACGTACTGGTGCGAACCTTCTCGTTTTTCCTGTTTGGCAGCGCGGGCTGGGCATTGCTGCCGCTGGTGGCACGTCGTGAACTGGGCCTCGGCCCTGGCGGCTACGGCATCATGCTGGCCTGCATCGGTGTCGGCGCGATTACCGGCGCGGTGCTGCTGCCGCGTTTGCGTCGTCACTTAAGCTCCGATCGCCTGATGGTGCTCGCCAGTCTTCTCTTCGCCATGACCATGCTGGCGCTGGCCTTTGTGCGGCACTTCTGGCTACTCAATGCCTTTGAGTTCTTCACCGGCTTTGCCTGGATCGCGGTGCTGTCGACGCTGAATCTTGGCGCACAGCGGAGCGCCGCGAAATGGGTGAAAGCGCGTGCGCTGGCGGTCTATCTGACAGTGTTCTTTGGATCGATGACCGCAGGCAGCGCCCTCTGGGGACAGCTCGCCTCGCACTTCGGCATTCCGCTGTCGCTCTGCGTCGCCGCGCTGGGGATGGTGCTCGCCAGCAGCACCGTCTGGCGCTGGCGTCTCGATCAGGATCCCGATCTCAATCTCGATATGGTTGGCGATGGCGTTAATGCGCCTGCACTGGATATCCGTCATGAACGAGGGCCAGTGATGGTAAATTACGAATACCGGATTACTATTGATGATGCACATGCCTTTACCGTCTGCATGCAGGATATGCGGCGGGTCAGACGTCGTGGTGGCGCCATCAACTGGTCACTTTATGAAGATATCCTGCAGCCCGGTATTTTCGTCGAGACGTTTGTGGTCGGCTCCTGGGTCGAGCATCTGCGTCAGAAAGAGCGCTACACCATCAACGACAAAAAGATAGAGCGGCGGGTTTTCGCTTTTCATCAGGGTGAAAATCTCCCCGAGGTTCGCTATCTGGTGGCGCCAGTGTGACTGGCTACACCTTCTCATCATTCATCACGTCATACAGAGGGCAATACCATGAGCACCTTTAAAACGACCGACGGTACACAGATCTACTTTAAAGACTGGGGAACCGGTAAGCCTGTTTTGTTCAGCCACGGCTGGCCGCTGGATGCCGACATGTGGGACAGCCAGATGAACTTTCTGGCCGACCATGGCTATCGGGTGATTGCATTTGACCGCCGTGGCTTTGGCCGCTCAGATCAGCCCTGGAACGGCAATAACTACGATACCTTTGCGTCGGACATCAACGACCTGATCACCCATCTTGACCTGCAGAACGTGACGCTGGTGGGCTTCTCTATGGGTGGCGGTGACGTCACGCGTTATATCGGCAGCTATGGCAGCGATCGCGTCGGGGCGCTGGTGCTGCTCGGTGCCGTTACACCTATCTTTGGCAAAACGGCAGACTATCCGCAGGGTGTCGATATGTCGGTGTTCGAAGGCATTCGTGATGGCCTGCTCAAGGATCGCGCGCAGTTTATCAAAGAGTTCGCGACGCCGTTCTACGGCACTAATGCCGGACAGACCGTCTCCGATGGTGTCATGACGCAGACGCTGAACATCGCGCTGCTGGCCTCACTCAAAAGTACCGTGGATTGCGTGACCGCCTTCGCGGAGACCGATTTCCGTGCCGACGTGGCGAAAGTGAATGTGCCGACACTGGTCATTCATGGCAGCAACGACCAGGTCGTGCCGTTTGAAACCACCGGCAAGGTTGCGGCGGAGATGATTGAGGGTGCTGAACTCAGGATCTATGACAATGCGCCACATGGTTTCGCCGTGACGCATCAGGATCAGCTGAATCAGGATCTGCTGGCGTTCCTTAACGCGCAGTGATGCAAAAAACTGCGCGGCTTTCACCGCGCAGTTTTCGTTTTATCGGGTTGGATGATTCACTTCATTCGGACGCAGGTCGAATAACAGCACCTCTGCGCCTTCACCATGACTGAACGACAGCGTTTTCTCGTCGCGAACGCGCGCACCATCTCCGGCATTAAACTGCAGGCCATTGACTCTGACACTGCCACGCGCCACATGAATATAGGCGTAGCGATCGTCCGGGAGTGTAATAGTCTGCTGCTCATCGCCCTGGAACAGTCCTGCATAGATGCGAATATCCTGGCGTACCCGTAATGCCCCATTTTCACCGTCCGGCGAAATAATCAGCCGCAGATTACCGCGCTTATCTGCTTCGCTGACGGAGATCTGCTGATAACCTGGCGGAGTGTTTTTCTCTGCGGGTACCACCCAGATTTGCAGGAAATGCACACCCTCGGTGCCGGAGTGGTTGAACTCGCTGTGGGTCACACCGCTACCGGCACTCATCAGTTGCACATCGCCAGGGACAATCACCGAACCGGTTCCCATTGAGTCTTTGTGCTCCAGCGCCCCTTCCAGCACATAAGAGATAATCTCCATGTTGCTGTGCGGATGGGCGCCAAAACCCCGTCCTTTGGCAACCCGGTCATCATTAATCACCAGCAGATCGGAGAAGCCCGCCTGTTTCGGATCCCAGTAGTTTGCAAAAGAGAAGGTGTGACGTGAATTCAGCCAGCCGTGATCGCCCACACCGCGTTGCTCTGACAATCTTTGCTCAATCATATTCTGCCCCTTCGTTGATTCGGGAAGTGCGAATGCCCTTCGATGGAAACAGCATATAAGTAAACCTGAGTGCCACACAATGACCTGATCTGGCAATCACTGTCTCATTTAGGTGGACAATATGAGCGACAATATCCCGATGAAGGGTATGCGGGTGAGGCGTTCAGCTGCTGGCTCGCACCACCAGCTCACCCTGCATAATCACAGATTGCGGCGGCGCGTCGGGCCAGGCAATTTTCTGCAACACCAGCTCACAGGCGCGACGACCAATCTCCTTTGAGGGCTGAGCCAGTGTGGTCAGCGGGGGTGAGACCATGCTGGCCAGTTCGCTGCCGTCAAACCCCACCACGGCGATATCCTGAGGGATCCGCAGTCCCGCCTGCTGAATCGCCGCCATCGCACCGCCGGCCAGCGTATCGCAAACCGCAAACACCGCATCAGGCTGGCTTTCAGCAGCCAGCAGTTGATTCATTGCTGCTTTACCTGCACTGAAACTCAGCGCACTGGCATACGCGATGGCCTGCCAGCTCAGTTGCTGTTCATCAAGCTCTGTGGTGTAGCCCTGCTGACGCAGGCGGGCATAACGGTAGCTCAGGTCGTGATTGATCAGCGCGATGCGCTTTCGTCCCTGCCTGGCAAGATAGTGCACCACGGACTGCGCAGCGGCTTCATCATCAATGCCGACGCAGGAGATCTGGCCGTTATCATCATGTTCGGCGCACTGAACCCAGGGTGCCGAACCTATCAGCTGACTCAGTTCCGGGAGTTTGCTGAAGGCATCCATGGTGATGATGCCATCCACCATCTTGCCGGAGAGCAGTTGCAGACTGGACCGTGAACGGGCGATGTCCGCGCCGGAGTTACACAACAGGATGCGATAGCCGTTTTTCTCCGCCTGCTCCTCAATACCTTTGACAACCTCAGCGCAAAACGGGTTGGAGATATCTGAAACCAGCACAAGGATCATTGAACTGCGCGCTGTACGCAACTGACGTGCCAGCAGATTGGGCTGGTAGTTGCTCTCTTCAATTGCCGCGAGGACTTTCTGGCGATTAGCCGGTTTCACGCTGTCGCTGTTATTCAGCACTCTTGAAACGGTAGCGACCGAGACGCCCGCCATCCGGGCGATTCTCTGTATAGACATAGCGCTCCTTCTGTTTGAATCCGTGCAGATCGCCCACATAACACAGCCGCTGAATCTGCAAAATGGCCTCAGGTGTCACGATCCAGGCCCAACTGATGGCGTACTGATGGGCCGTTCTCTGCCAGAGCAAAATCATCAAAAGCGCGATCAGACACCGGAATGATATGCCGGCGGATAAACTCCGCGCCTTCACGCGCACCCGTCTCGCTATCCTTCAGGCAACACTCCCACTCCAGTACTGCCCATCCGTCATAGCCATACTGCGCCAGCTTGCTGAAGATACGGCTGAAGTCGATCTGACCATCGCCAGGCGATCGAAACCGTCCGGCGCGGGCCAGCCAGGGCTGATAGCCGCCGTAAACGCCGCTGCGCCCGTTAAGCTGATACTCAGCATCCTTAACGTGAAAGGCTTTGATGCGCGAATGATAAAGGTCGATGAATTGCAGATAATCGATGTGTTGCAGCAGGAGATGGCTGGGATCGAACAGGATATTGCAGCGCGGGTGGTGATTAACCTCCGCCAGAAAACGCTCAAACGTGACACCGTCATGCAGGTCTTCGCCGGGATGAATTTCATAACAGAGGTCAATGCCGTGATGGTCAAACATATCCAGCACCGGCAGCCAGCGGCGCGCCAGCTCAGCAAACGCCTCATCAAACAGCGCGTCATGCTGCGGTGGCCACGGGTAAAACCAGGGCCAGGCGAGCGAGCCGGAGAACGTGGCATGCGCACGCAGGCCGAGCTTCTCTGAGGCAGCCGCAGCCCTCTTCAGTGTGGCAATAGCCCACTCAGTGCGCCGGGCCGGATCGCCACGTAATGCCGCCGGGGCAAAATTATCAAATGCCAGCTCGTAGGCCGGATTAACCGCTACCAGTTGACCTTCAAGATGGGTAGAAAGCTCGCTGATCTCCAGTCCGAAACCGGCCAGCACCCCTCGCACCTCGTCACAGTACGTCTGACTCTCCGCCGCCTTTTTAAGATCGAAAATGGCAGGCTGATGACAGGGGATCTGCAGTGCCTGATATCCCAGCCCGGCGGCCCACTTCCCCAGCCCCTCCAGCGAGTTAAACGGCGGCTGCGGGGTGATGAACTGTGCCAGGAAGATGCCCGGCCCCTTAATTGTTCTCATCATTAACTCCTGTGTCCTGCTATCGCCTAATCACGGTATTTGAACGAGAAGAAGAAGATAATCGCAATCAGCGCTGCAGCAATCGCGGGGATCCACCAGAATAACGCCCAGCTCTGGGCTGTGGCATTGCCCGCCACCAGATGGTTGTACAGAGAACCGGAGATTTGGGATCCCAGCAGCATGCCAATGCCGTAGGTGAACATCACCACCATGCTCTGCGCCTGACCTTTCACCTTTTCACCGGCAATCCGATCGGTGTAGATAAATCCCACCACGAAGAAAAAGTCGTAACAGACACCATGCAACAGGATGCCGAGGTAGATCAGCGTGCGCGTCTCATCGCTCATGCCCAGCGCGAACAGGGCGTAGCGAACAAACCACGCCATCATCCCAATCAGCAGCATGGTTTTGACGCCGAGGCGACGAAACAGCAGCGGGATGATCAGCATGAAGAGAATTTCAGACATCTGTCCCAGTGACATCAGCGTGCTGACGTCCCGGATACCGGCATCCGCCAGCCACGAGGCGGTGAAGGCGTAATAGGTGCCCAGCGGAATCGAAATCAGCGTGGCGCACAGAGCAAAGACCATGAAATGACGCTGTCGCAGCAGTGCGAAGGCGTCCGCACAGAAGAGATCGCGGACTTTCAACGGCAAACCTTTGGCTGGTGCCGGCGTATGCGGCAGCGTCAGGCTGTAAATCGCCAGCAGTATCGAGCAGAGCGCCGCCAGCTGAAACACCGCCACGCTGTCAGCAATGCCTGTCACGCCGATAAAGATCCCCGCCACGATCCAGCCGATGGTGCCGAAGACTCTGACGATGGGGAAACTCCGCTCACTGCTGGCGAGACTGTGAAAGGCGATGTTATTTGAGAGTGCCAGCGTCGGCATAAAGCAGAGCGTATAGCCAAATAACAGTGCGATTAGCAGCACGCCGTTCTCCGCAATCAGCGCCTGTGGCACAAACCAGAGGATGGCTGCGCCCGCCAGGTTCATCACGGCCATGACTTTTTGCGAAGGGAAAAAGCGATCCACCAGCATGCCGAGCACAAACGGCGAGAGAATTGAGGCGATAGGTCCAGCTGAAAACGCATCTCCAATCAGCAACGGCATATTGTGTCGGGTCATCACCAGCCCCAGCGTGACCGACCAGCTGCCCCAGATAAAAAACTGCATGAACATCATGAGAGAGAGTCGCGGCACCAGCAGCTTATGCTGCACCCGCTGGCCTGCGCGCGCCTGCACCGTTGCAATCATGGGAACCTCGTGAATAAGTAATCGATTACTTTTTGATGGTGTGAAAGTAATCGATTACCGTAACAGGTTCTCCTGCCCCGATCACAAATTATTCACGCAGCGTTACCATCCGGGTATCAACGATGCCAGACGACGGTGTCGGGAGGTCAACCAGTGGCATCAACCACCCGCGCTTTCCGGAAGCGATATCGCTCATACAACACCGAATAGAGACCGCCAATCACCACCAGAATTGCACCGATAACGGTGGTGGAAGTCGGCAGATTACCCAAAAGCAGATAGCCCACCGCCACCGACCAGATCAACGTCGTGTAATCAAACGGCGCCAGCAGTGAGGCTTCGGCGTACCGCAGGCTCAGAGTCATCAGGATCTGCGTGATACCGCCCAGCAGTCCACATCCCACCAGTAATGCCAGCTGGTTACCCTGAGGGACTTTCCAGCCGCCCGGAAGCGTAACCAGCGACGTTAGCGCCGTGGTGACAGCAAACCAGAATGCGATAGCACCGGGCTTCTCTTTCCCGTTAAGAAACCGAATCTGAACCAGCGCACAGGCAGTACATAAGGCTGCCATTAACGCCAGCAGAATGCCCACTGAGGATGAGAGCGAGAATGTTGCCTGACTCGTCAGGGTGAGATGCCCGGAGAACATGACCAGGATGCCGCTAAAACCGGTAAAAACCGCCACCCAGCGATGGTGCCGGACTTTTTCACGCAGAAACAATGCCGCCAGTAGCACGGTAAAAAGCGGCGCAGCATAGTTAATTGCGGTGGCATCGGTCAGGGAAATGTAGAGCAGCGACAGATAACTGAAATAGAGGCCGCCGGTTCCGGCCAGTCCTCGCACAAAATGTCCGCGAATATTCCGCGTGCAAATGCCATCCAGTATGCTGCCCTGAAAACTCAGCCAGATTAACAGTGGGACCAATGCCAGCACTGAACGGAAAAATATCACTTCACCGACCGGGATTGCGCCATCCAGTCCTTTAACACAAGCCAGCATCAGCGTTGAACTTAACGCAGCTGTGATCTTCATCGCTATGCCAGCGGAAGCGTTCATAGGGTTTTTGATCTCATCATGGGGAAAATTAGCAGGAGAATCAGCACTCTCACCCACCATACTGGCACAATGCGATGCTGTGATCTGCCGTGATTGCGTTACAGACGGCATTTTATATTTTTTTGCCGTCGCGTCACGGCATGAACTGGCATGTGGATCAGCGTCCCTGCTGATACACTCAGCCTTCTGCCCTGCTCTATGGGCCGCTTCTCTAAGGAACAGGAGTCTCCGATGTCCACGCTGCGTTTACTGCTATCTGAATCTAACGACCCCTGGTTTAATCTGGCGGTAGAAGAGTGCATTTTCCGGCAGATGCCCGCCACCCAGCGCGTGCTATTTTTGTGGCGTAATGCGGAAACGGTGGTAATCGGACGGGCGCAAAATCCGTGGAAAGAGTGCAACACGCGACGTATGGAAGAAGATGGTATCCGGCTGGCGCGTCGCAGCAGCGGCGGTGGCGCGGTATTTCACGACATCGGCAACTGCTGTTTTACCTTCATGGCTGGCAAGCCGGAGTATGATAAAAGCGTCTCGACCGCCATTATCCTGCGTGCACTTAACGCGCTGGATGTCCCGGCGAAAGCGTCCGGACGTAACGATTTAGTGGTCAACACCGCTGAGGGACTGCGTAAAATCTCCGGTTCTGCCTACCGCGAAACACCGGACCGCGGTTTTCATCACGGCACTATCCTGATGGATGCCGATCTAAGCAGGCTGGCGGACTACCTTAATCCTGATGTGAAAAAATTGCAGGCCAAAGGGATTACGTCGGTCCGCGCAAGGGTAACCAATCTGGCAGAATTAGCACCGGGTATCAGCTATCAGGCGATCTGCTCAGCAGTGACTGACGCCTTTTTCGATCATTACGGAGAACGTTGTGAACCAGAGATGATTTCGCCTGAAGCCTTGCCCGACCTGCCGGGTTTCACAGAACAGTTCGCGCGGCAGAGTAGCTGGGCGTGGAATTTCGGTCAGGCACCTGACTTCTCGCATCTGCTTGACCAGCGTTTTGCCTGGGGCGGTGTGGAAATCCACTTCGATGTTGAACGTGGCGTGATCACTCGTTGTCAGATTTTCAGCGACAGTCTCAATCCTGCGCCGCTTGAAGCACTGGCGCAACGGATGCAAAACGTCACTTACCGCCCAGACGCCCTTGAACCGGTACTGAGTCAGCTGGTTGCGGATTTCCCGTTGCAACAGGCAGAGCTGACAGAATTGCAGCACTGGCTGGTCGCCAGCCTACGCTGAACAGTTGTTTTCATTTGCCCGTTTAGAAATCTGTCGCAGGCCATCTTCTCCTTAACAGCATTCCGTAAAAGACAAACGCAAAAAACCCGCACAAGGCGGGTTTTTATTAATTATCAATTTCAGGCTTATCTGCTCAGGCTGTTGCCGTCATCGCTATTGTAAGCGTTATTGATAACTAAGGCTTACATAGGGACTACGTTTGCCGCTGAAGGACCTTTAGCGCCGTTTTCAATCGTGAATTCGACCTGCTGGCCTTCGTCCAGAGTTTTATAATCGTTGCTCTGGATTGCAGAGAAATGTACGAATACATCTTTGCTGCCATCCTGAGGAGAGATAAAACCGAAACCTTTACCAGCGTCAAACCATTTTACTAAACCAGTCATTTTATTAGACATCGATATTTCCTTAATTTATGAGCCACTACGTGGCGAAGATGGCCTGTCTTTCAGAAGGTAACTTACCAGGCTTTTAGGAGGAGACTCACAAAGAAGGGGTATCTTGAGATATCGCTTGCACTGAGGACTGCTTTACTAAAACTGCTTTGATAAGGTCTGTATTCCAAACCGATGACGCTATTAAGCCACGCTTTACCTAGTTTAGCAAACATTGTTTTAATTTATTTTTAACATCCAGACGTCCGGAGCCCTTATAGTGTTCGGTCTCGTTTGATCCTGTCCGTTATTATTGCTTTCATTAACTGCTTATTTAACGCACAACGAATGAAGCAGCATAAAAAATAAACATTTATTGATTAAGCCGTAATAAAACGCAAAAAACCCGCACAAGGCGGGTTTTATTAATTATCAATTTCAGGCTTATCTGCTCAGGCTGTTGCCGTCGTAGCGATTATAAGCATCATTGATAATCAGGGCTTACATAGGGACTACGTTTGCCGCTGAAGGACCTTTAGCGCCGTTTTCAATTGTGAATTCGACCTGCTGGCCTTCGTCCAGAGTTTTATAATCGTTGCTCTGGATTGCAGAGAAATGTACGAATACATCTTTGCTGCCGTCCTGAGGAGAGATAAAACCGAAACCTTTACCAGCGTCAAACCATTTTACTAAACCAGTCATTTTATTAGACATCGATATTTCCTTAATTTATGAGCCACTACGTGGCGAAGATGGCCTGTCTTTCAGAAGGTAACTTACCAGGCTTTTAGGAGGAGACTCACAAAGAAGGGGTATCTTGAGATATCGCTTACACTGAGGACTGCTTTACTAAAACTGCTTTGATAAGGTCTGTGTTCCAAACCGATGACGCTATTAAGCCAGACCTTATCGACTATAGCAAACATTATTTTAATTTACTTTTAACATCCAGACGTCCGGACCGCCTTTATTGATTTTCTTAGCCTTTTGAAATTTTCAGTCAGGCAGAATGATAATCTTCATTGAACGATCAGAGTAAAAGGCCTTGCTGACAATCAATGTTGAAAAATGATACGAGTAATAGTGTGAATAACGCGCAGCGATAAAATGTATCGCTGCGCCCTCTTCTCTTTATATCAGGCCAGTTGTGTCTGCTGACGGGCAGCATGTCTCGCTGTCATGACAAACACCATAAGACCGGCAACACCCAGCGCAACGCCCACCCAGGCGGTAGAGATCCAGCCGTAGCCAAGCGACACCGTCAGACCACCGAGATACGCGCCCATGGCATTAGCAATGTTTAGCGCCGAGTGGTTCATTGCGGCAGCCAGGGTTTGCGAGTCATTGGCGACATCCATCAGGCGAATCTGCAGCGACGGCAGCAACACCGAACAGGTGCCGATCAGGAAGGTCGCCAGCAGTCCGGTCGCCACATGCTGAACCAGCACCGGGAAGGCCAGCATTACCAGCACGTTCCATAACAGCGTCCAGCCAATAATATTCAGTACCGAACCATCCGCCAGACGGCCGCCGACCAGATTACCGATGATCATCCCCAGACCGAATGCCACCATCGCCCAGGGTATTAACGAGGGTGAGATGCCGGCAATATTAATTAGTGTCGGTGCGATATAACTAAAGATCGCGAACATTCCGCCAAAGCCTACCGCGCCCACCAGCAGGGTCAGCAGCACCTGTGGGTTTTTCAGCGCGCCCAGTTCCCTAAGCGGATGCGCATCTGCATCGCCTGCGACATAAGGAACATAACGACCAATCAGCAGGCAGGTCAGCAGACCAATCGCGCCCACAAAGGTGAACACCACATGCCAGCTGAAAAGTTGTCCTATCCAGGAGCCCAGCGGCACGCCGATCAGGGTCGCTACCGTCAGCCCCAGCATCAGGGACGCCAGCGCGCGGCCACGTCGCTCAATGGGTACCAGCGATGCCGCCACCAGCGAAGCCACACCGAAGTAGGCGCCGTGCGGCAAGCCTGTGAGGAAACGCGCAACAAGCAGACCGTGATAGCTATCAGCCATCGCGCTGGCGACATTACCGATGCTGAACAGCGCCATCAGGATCAGCAGCAGTGATTTACGCGCCATCCGCGCCGCCAGTACCGCAATAAACGGTGCACCTACCACCACGCCCAGCGCGTAACTGGCAATGGCGTTACCTGCCTGCGGCTCAGTGATTGCCAGAGAGCGTGAAACATCCGGCAGCAGGCCCATCATGATGAACTCACCCGTCCCGATGCCAAAGCCGCCCAGCGCAAGGGCCAGTAATGCCCAGCGGACAAAACCGGCATCGTCGGTTTTATGATTTTTTCTTAACAAAATTGATTCCCAATGGCCTGAACTGAAAAAAACGGAAGTGAGCCGGAGGGAGAAAGCAGAACATGTTCCCGTCCGGATAGAGCGGTCAGACTATAAAAAGGAAGAACGTGCTTAGCAACCCATTTTGTGATCTGGATCACTAAAAGCATTCAGTGGCGTGCAATGCCTGCTTTGCAGATTGGAACCAGACCGCCGGGAACACGTTCATGATTCGAAGGTCATTCAGGCCTGGAGAGCCCATAATTGCTTTACGGGCCAGTCATTGCGTGCCTGTATTCACCCGCCGGCCAATGTCTTTCAGCTGGGAGTATTTCTCCAGCAGCTGTGGACCATCATCCAGGCTCATGGCAAACATCCACATATAGGTCATCACCGAATAGATGTGACCCGCATCAGTGCCGCCACGGCTGGACATCACTGCAATGGTGGCAGCAAACAGCAGCGCCGCCACGCTGCCAATCGCCAGATAACCGTACGCTTCCCTGTCGGAGAGGCGGATGCGCAGGCTGGCCAGCACGCCATAGTGACGGCCAAGTGACGCGGCGTTCGCATTGCTGACAAAGCTCACCTCTTTCTCCAGCCGGTTATTCAGACGACCAAACAACGCGTCGTTTTTACGGGTAAACCCCGGCAGAAAACAGGCAAAGAACAGCAGGATCGCCAGACAGCCTGCGCCGGTCCAGAACTCGATAGCCAGCAGCATCACGGCGGCACCGGTCATCGACGCCAGCGAGGTTATCAGCACTGGAAGATGTTTCTCAAAAAAGTCGACAAATTCACGTGACAACGCCACCCGCGCGGCAATCGTTGAAGCGCTCTGGTTTTCGCTGCGCTGCGCCACGATCACCGGCACGGCCAGTTCAGCGTAGATGCGGGCAAAGGTGCGGGTATCCACACTGCGTCTTGCTGCGCCAATGGCCCACATAGTAAAGACCATCGCGGCATAGAGCACTGCATGCCAGGTCCTGCCGGAGATAATCGCATTGATCGCGAAGCCTGCCAGCAGCGGATAGAGGAGATACATGACATTCTCCGCCACCACCAGTAGCAGCGTGAGGAACAGCTTGCGGCTATGGCGACGGCCGAGCATTTTTAATGTCAGAATAGCGCTGCGGGGAGCCGCAACAGGAAGGATAGTTTTTGAGGAATGCATAGTTTCTGTTTCTGATATAATTATTATTGAGCGGTCGCTCAAGTACAAAAAGCAGTCTATTTGAGCAACCGCTCAAAGTCAATGTAGCCATTATCGGGAGAATAATGAAAGAGTCAGCTGAAGCATTGAGAACCAGGATACTGGATGCGGCGATAGTCCTGTTTATTGAAAAAGGGATTGAAAAAGTGACCACCCGGGAACTCACCGAATCAGTGGGTATCTCACGCAGTCATATCTACCACTATTTCAGTAACTGGCAGACACTCTGCCTGGCGGCGCTGGAGCGCTTCATGCAGGTGGATTTTGAAACGTTTGCTGACTCCCTGAAAATGCTCACACCCCGCCAGCGGCTGGCAACGCTTATCGAAAGCCATTTGCCGAGCGCACCGGATGCAACCTGGCAACTCTATGCGTCGTTCTGGCAGACGGCTGCACATAACGAAGCCTATGCGGCGCTGGCCGATGAGATGACGGATGCCTGGCAGGGTTTGATGGAAGCGATTATTCGTGACGGCGTCACGGATGGGACACTGCAGTGCAGTAACGTGCCCCGTACCGCCAGACAGATCAGCGCCATGCTCAACGGCTATGCCGACCTGCTGACCATCAATCCTTCTGAAAAAAAAGCACGCGAAGCACTGGCAGATTTAAATCAATTTATTGATGCTGTCCTGTCATAAACCCGATTAACCGGTTTATTAGCGAGACGGCACCGACCAGATATTAATTAAATGTTAATAAAAGGTTTATTATTTTAATTAGTCGGCGGTTTATTGCTGCTTTAAATGCAGCTTACGCAGTAAAACAGACTTATACCGTTTCTGTCTGAAAAGGCCTCTTTTTGATAGCGTTTTTACCCGGAAACAGCTGTTTACACAGATTATTATCATTGACTTAGCGCAACCGGAGTCAGGTAAGCTGGTGTTTTTACGCCAGTTATTGGAAAGCAGCTAACGAAGCGGCAAGAATAGATGCGCTCAGAATCCCACCAAATGATTGATTCCTATAGTAAAGAATCCGATATCTGATGATGAAATTAAACATTGAGTCGGACCTTAAAAACACCTATATTGGCCGCGCTTTTACATAGCCACCCATTTTAATTCATTTATTCAACTGTGACGCTACGCCCGTCCCGGTTGTAGGAGAGATATGATGACGGATAAAGTCCGTATTGATAGTTTGAATGCACAGAACGCAAACGCTACCAACGAAACGTATTTAGCCCGTCAGGCTGAATTTGAATCAAACGTTCGCAGTTATCCTCGTAAATTGCCATTCGCAATTGCGAAAGCTCAGGGTGTCTGGATTACAGATGTCGAGAATAATCAGTATCTCGACTGTCTTGCAGGTGCAGGAACGCTGGCGCTGGGACATAACCATCCCGATGTTTTGCAGAGCATTCAACATGTCATTACCAGCGGCTTGCCGTTACATACTCTTGATTTAACTACGCCTTTAAAAGATGAGTTCTCTGAGTACCTGCTCTCCTTATTACCGGGCCAGGGCAAAGAGTACTGCCTGCAGTTTACTGGCCCGTCCGGCGCAGATGCCGTTGAAGCGGCGCTGAAACTGGCGAAAAAGCACACCGGTCGTTCCGGCATTATCAGCTTCTCCGGTGCCTATCACGGTATGACCCACGGCGCGCTGTCGGTCACCGGCAACCTGTCTCCGAAAGAAGCCGTTGATGGCATGATGCCGGAAGTGCAGTTCATGCCTTATCCGCACCTTTACCGCTGCCCGCTGGGCATTGGTGGTGAAGCGGGCGTAAAAGCACTGACTTACTACTTCGAAAACCTGATTAATGACGTTGAGAGTGGCGTTCGCAAACCCGCTGCCGTCATTCTGGAAGCGGTTCAGGGTGAAGGCGGTGTTAACCCGGCGCCAGCGGAATGGCTGCAGCGTATCCGCAAAGTCACCAAAGAGCATGGCATTCTGCTGATCATTGACGAAGTCCAGGCGGGTATTGCCCGTACCGGTAAATTCTTCGCCTTTGAGCACGCGGGTATTGAGCCAGACATCATTGTGATGTCCAAAGCGGTCGGTGGTGGTCTGCCACTGGCGGTACTCGGCATTAAGAAAGAGTTCGATGCCTGGTCACCAGGTCACCACACCGGCACCTTCCGTGGTAACCAGCTGGCAATGGCCACCGGCCTGACTACCCTGAAACTGCTGAAAGATAATAACATCGCTGACAAAGTCGCGGCACAGGGCGAATGGCTGAAAGGCAAACTGGGCGAGCTGCAGCAGCGCTATCCGGTCATCGGCAATGTGCGCGGTCTGGGTCTGATGATCGGTATTGAGCTGGTGAAACCCGATGAGCCTGCTGACCACATGGGCAGCTTCCCGGCAGACGGCGAGCTTTCTGCGCTGGTTCAGAAGAAATGCTTCGAGAACGGCCTGATTCTGGAGCGCGGCGGACGTCACGGCAGCGTATTACGTCTGCTGCCTTCCCTGCTGATCACGGATGCAGAACTTGACGTGTTCATGGATAAATTTGAAAACGCCCTGCTGTCAGCTGGCGTGAAACCAGTTTGAGTGGAGTGAATGCAATGTCCCGGTTAAACCCGATTCTGGCGGCCTCAGAACAGAGTACTGAGGCCTACCAGCAGGCGATTGCCCAGAGTAGCGCGGCTGTCGTTAAGTGGCTGGAACAACCTGAGATGTATCAGGGAAAAACCGTCGCAGAGCTGCGCGAGCGCATCACGCTGGACTTCAATCCTCAGGGCCTGGGCAACCAGGCCGCGATTGAACGCGCCATTGAGTACTTCCTCAAAGATAGCCTGTCGGTGCATCACCCGCAGTGTGTGGCGCACCTGCACTGTCCGAGCCTGGTTATCAGCCAGGCGGCGGAAGTGCTGATCAACGCCACCAACCAGAGCATGGATTCATGGGATCAGGCACCGTCTGCCACCCTGATTGAAATGAAGCTGATTGAGTGGCTGCGCACCCAGGTGGGTTATCAGCCTGGCGACGCCGGTGTCTTCACCAGCGGCGGTACACAGAGCAACCTGATGGGGCTGATGCTGGCACGTGACGCCTGGTTTGCCCGCCAGGGACATTCGGTACAACAGGATGGCTTAACCGGCGACCTGAAGAAGATTAAAGTCTTCTGCTCAGAAAACGCACACTTCTCCGTACAGAAGAACATGGCGCTGCTGGGTCTGGGTTATCAGTCCGTCACGCAGGTAAAATGTGACCGCTTTGCCCGCATGGACATGGATGACCTGCGCCACAAGCTGGCCGCATCCAAAGCCAACGGCGAAAACATTCTGGCGATTGTTGCCACAGCCGGCACCACCGATGCGGGTGCGATCGATCCGCTGCGTGAGATCGCGGCGCTGGCGGCGGAAGAGAACATCTGGGTGCACGTCGATGCGGCCTGGGGTGGCGCACTGCTACTCTCAGAGAAGTATCGTGATTATCTGGATGGCATTGAGCTGGTCGACTCCATCACCCTGGACTTCCACAAGCAGTTCTTCCAGACCATCAGTTGTGGCGCTTTCCTGCTGAAGGAAGCACGTCATTATGAGCTGATGCGCTACCAGGCGGCCTACCTGAACTCTGAGTTCGATGAAGCGCAGGGCGTGCCGAATCTGGTGTCCAAATCGCTGCAGACCACCCGCCGTTTTGATGCACTGAAACTGTGGATGGGCCTGGAAGCGCTGGGTCAGAAGCAGTATGCCGAAATCATCGATCACGGTGTGACACTGGCGCAGCAGGTTGCTCAGTACGTTGATGAACAACCTGCGCTGGAGCTGGTGATGAAACCGCAACTGGCCAGCGTGCTGTTCCGCTATCGTCCGGCGCATCTGGCGCACTTCAGCAGTGCGGATATCGCCCTGTTGAACCAGCGTATCGGTGATGCTCTGCTGGAGTCAGGCCGCGCTAACGTTGGCGTGACCGAGCACGATGGCGTGACCTGCCTGAAAATGACGCTGCTGAACCCGACAGTGACGCTGGATGATATCAAAGTGTTGCTGACACTGGTGGAAACCACGGCACAAAAGCTGGTGTAATTTCCCCGCAACCCGCAGTCCGTCGCATCAAACAAAACCAGCCGTGAGGCTGGTTTTTTCGTTCAGGCAGCTCTGTTTTCCAGTCCCAGCTTTTCAGCCAGCCGATGCACGGCAGAAGCCGAAAGGTACTCCTCTGCGATCTCCGAAAATTCCGACCAATGCTGGCTCAGAAACCAGGCCACGACTTCGCTTTCCTCTTGTGACAATTCCATATCGTCTCCCGTTAGAATCAGGAAAGTATGGTTGGCGATATATATCGGGACATCAAGCGCGTATTGCCGGATGAGCGACAGAATCGGGTCCCATTTGACCCAATATACAGCCAGGCACTGATGCAGACCTGGACGATTGCCAGATGCCCTGTCCCTGTTCTGTTTCAGCGCGCGGGTGGCTCATCCAGCATCCGCAGATGGTCATCTTTATTGAGCGTCATCAGTGCCACAATACTTACCAGTGCCGTCGCCATCACATACCAGGCGGGAATATCGGGGTTACCCGTCTCTTTAATCAATCCGGTGATGATTAATCCTGCGCAGCCGGAAAACACCGCATTGGAGAGTGAATAGGCCAGCCCAAGCCCGGTGTAGCGCACCCGCGTCGGAAACATTTCGGACAGCATCGCGGGTCCTGGCCCGGCGAGCAATCCGACTACCCCGCCCGCGATAAACACCACCAGCGCTTTTATCAGCAATCCGGCGCTCTCTGACTGCAACACGTTTAACAGCGGCAGAGAAAGCACCAGCAACAGTACCGCCGCCGAGACCATGACTGCCCGTCGCCCAATCCTGTCGCTCAGCATTCCGGCCGGAATAATCGTGGCGGCAAAGCCGAGGTTGGATATCACCGCAATCAGCAGCGCCTGGTTAAAGCCAGTATGCAGCGATGCCTGCAGATAAGTCGGCATGATCACCAGCCAGGTATAGCCCGCCGCCGACCACACCATCAGCCGGCAGATACCCAGCAGAATCGTTTTCAGTGTGTCACCCAGGCTGGCGTCGATTTTTGCTACAGGTTGCGCCTGCTGCTGAATAAATGCCGGCGTCTCCTCCATCTGAACCCGCAGCCAGAGCGCCAGAACGCCCAGTGGCAGCGCGACAAAGAACGGAATGCGCCAGCCCCAGCTCAGCATCTGCTCCGGCGTCAGCAGCACCGAGAGCAGCGCGACAATGCCCGCGCCTGCCAGCAAACCCAGCGCCACGGTAAAGGATTGCCATGCGCCATACAGACCCCGCTTACCGCGCGGCGCAAACTCGGTCATCAGTGAAACTGCCCCGCCATACTCGCCACCCGCGAATAGCCCCTGCAGGATGCGCAGACCGGTCACGATCAGCGGCGCCAGAATACCCAACCGGGCGTAGGTGGGAACCAGACCAATAGCCGCCGTCGCCAGCGTCATCATGATCAACACAAAGATCAGTACAGGTTTGCGCCCGATGTGGTCGCCCATACGGCCAAAGATGATCGCACCCAGCGGACGGAAGAAAAAAGCGATGGCGAATGAGGCATAGGTCAGCAGCAGCCCGGTCAGCGCGGATTCCCCTTCTAGCCGGAAGAAGTTCTGCGCAATAACGGTAGCCAGAAAGCCATAAACCGCGAACTCATACCATTCAATGAAATTTCCTACCGAACCGGCAAGCAGAGCACGTTTACGGCTGGCAGAGCTGAGCAGATTTCCAACGGGTCCGGACATGAGCGACGTTCCTTTCTAGAGCATCATCAGTTGCTTATGATTAGCACAATCACTGCATGCCTGCGCGCTCTTCTGCCCGTCACGTTAACCCGAACACATAAAAGCAGCGATGATGCGCCGCGGGTGAGCTTTTTCACCTTCAGTCCTTGCACAACCGCTTTACGATTGTCAGGATGTGCGGCATTGACTGAATCAGGCGGATAGACGATGAACGCACACACCTCAAAAGATCCTCTGCATGGCGTAACGCTGGAGATGCAGATTAACAGTTTAGTCGCGCAGTATGGCTGGGAGGAGCTGGGAAAACGGATCAACATTAACTGCTTTAAAAGCGATCCCAGCGTTAAATCGAGCCTGAAGTTTTTACGTCGTACCCCCTGGGCGCGGGCTGAAGTCGAAGCGCTTTATCTCGACTCGTTAAGTGCGCAACCGGCAGCGCGTGAAGAACCGTCAGACGCGGATCAGGCCCCTGCTGAAGATCCCTGGGGAAACTGGCGCGACAAAACGCCGGAGTAATACCGATCAGGCGGCAATAAAAAAGCCCGCACAGGTTAACCTGTGCGGGCTTTTTTTACGTCAGGTCGCTGTTACAGCGCCATATCGTGTTTCGCTGAAGGCGCAGCCTTCTCAGGCTGTGCGGCCGGCGCATCTGTGGTTTTGCCTTCCATGTTGATCACGGGCGGCGTGGTCAGTTGCAGAGTCTGAGCGGTCTCATTCCAGACCTGCTGCAGCAACGGCACGTTGTCATTCAGTTTCTGACCGTAACCTGGGATCATCTTGTGGATCTTCGCCTGCCATTCCGGTGACTTGAACTCTTCCGGGAACAGTTTCTGCATCACGCTCAGGGAGATAGGCGCTGCGGTTGAGGCACCAGGAGACGCACCCAACAGTGCCGCCACGGTTTTCTGCTGATCGGTCACAATTTCTGTACCCAGTTTCAGCACGCCACCTTTATCAGCATCTTTCTTGATGATCTGCACACGCTGACCGGCCTGAATCAGTTTCCAGTCCTCTTTCTTCGCGTCCGGATAGTATTCCTGCAGTGCTTTAAAGCGATCTTCATCACTCAGCATGACCTGTCCGATCAGGTATTTCACCAGGTCGAAGTTATCCATACCCACATCGGTCATCGGCACGATGTTATGAGTCGTGGTAGTGCTCAGCAGATCAAACAGCGAACCGTTTTTCAGGAACTTGGTGGAGAAGGTCGCAAACGGTCCAAACAGCACGACGCGTTTGCCGTCCAGATAACGGGTATCCAGATGCGGAACCGACATCGGCGGTGCACCGGTTGACGCCTGACCATAGACTTTCGCCAGGTGACGATCGGCAATCGCCTTGTTTTCAGTCACCAGGAATGATCCGCCTACCGGGAAGCCCGCATAGTTATCCGCTTCCGGGATACCGGTCTTCTGCAGTAATTTCAGCGCACCACCACCCGCACCGATAAAGACATATTTCGCGTCAACAGCACGTTCGTTGCCGTTTTTAGCGTCTTTAATGGTGACGTGCCAGGAGTTGTCGCCGTTACGTTTGAAGTCGGTAACTTCAGAAGAGGTTTCAAGACGGAAGTTATCGTTCTTTTTCAGGCTGCCGATCAACTGACGGGTAATTTCACCATAGTTAACATCGGTGCCAACTGGCGTCCAGGTTGCGGCCACTTTCTGCTGTGGATCGCGACCTTCCATGACCAGTGGTGCCCACTGCTCGATCTGCTTGTGATCGGTAGAGAACTTCATGCCCTGGAACAGCGCCGTTTTCTGCAACGCCGCATAGCGTTTGGTCAGGAAGTCGACGTTGTCGCCCCAGACGAAGCTCATGTGTGGCGTTGAGTTAATGAAAGAGCGCGGATCGTGCATTACGCCCTCTTTAACCTGTGAGCTCCAGAACTGGCGAGAAATCATGAACGCTTCGTTAATTTCCAGCGCTTTAGAGACGTCGATAGAACCGTCTTTACGCTCAGGCGTATAGTTCAGTTCCATGTTGGCAGAGTGACCTGTACCGGCATTGTTCCAGCCGTTAGAGGATTCCAGTGCCACGCCATCCAGCTTCTCAACCATGATCTGTTTCCAGCCAGGCTGCAGCTCTTCCAGCATGGTGCCCATTGAGGCGCTCATAATGCCGCCGCCAATTAACAGGACGTCAGTTTTTTCTGGTGAGGTTTCAGCGTGAAGGGCTGAAGAAACTAACAAGGCCGCGAGGGAAAGAGTGGGAATAACTTTCTTTGAATTCATCATTTTAATCTACAGCTCAGACGGTACTGGTTAAAAAAAGTCCTCAAAGTTTAAAATAATGTTATTTGTGAGTTAATGTGAAAATAGTTATAAAATTAAAAATAGCAATTTAGCCTTATTTTAATTACAAAAGGCTTACTGAATTGCTCACATATTTTAACCACACATTAAGGGTGTCCTTTGAATTATACAATCCCCTAACACAAATATTGTTTGAGTGCGACTGCCCACGCGCAGGCCGCTAAAACTGTACTGATGCGGTGAGTTAGCGTATGTTTCCTGGCGATCTCCCATCCGTGCTGGACATTCATGAAAAGCCAAACACAGAATCGATATGCCGTGCCGAAACGACCAATGAAACTCAGTACTCTGACCACCCTGATGATGACCGCCGTTATCATCACTGTATTGGTCGCTGTCCATGTGCTCTATTTCGTTCAGATTGATAACTTTGCTCAGTCGCATCTCAAAGACAAGGCGATGGCAGTGGCTCGCACGCTGGCAGACACGCCTGAAGTTCAGCGTGGTTTGTTGTTGCCGGACGGCAGCAGTCAGATTCAGCCGCTGGCTGAAGCGGCCCGCAAGCGTAACGGTCTCCTGTTCGTGGTGGTCACGGATATGCAGGGTATTCGCTTTTCACATCCCAATGCGGCGGTGATTGGCAAACACTTTGTCGGCAATGATATCTATCCCACGCTGGACGGACGGGAAAATGTCGCCGTCAATCATGGCGTACTGGTGGAGGCACTGCGGGTATTTACGCCCGTTTATAACGCACAGCATCAGCAGATTGGCGTCGTGGCGATCGGCATCGCACTGAATGATGTAGCGGCCCAGATTGCTAAAAGCCGCTGGAATATCGTCTGGACCGTCCTGTTTGGTGGTCTGGCAGGCCTGCTGGGTATGCTTATTCTGGTCAGGCGACTAAAAACCATCTTACTGGGGCTGGAGCCGCACGAAATTTCCAGCCTGTTTGAGCAGCGTCAGGCCATTCTGAATTCCATTAAAGAGGGTGTGATTGCAGTAGACGATCAGTCGCGCGTCAGCCTGATCAACCACGCGGCTCAGCAGTTGTTACATGAGACGACCCGCAAGATGCCGTCAAGCGGCGATTTGATTGCAGAAGAGAGTGTGATGCATCGTCATCAGCAGGATGCACTGCATGCAGGTAAAGCCTGGTACGACCAGGAGTTGACGCTCGGTAACCGGATCCTGATCAGCAACACCGTGCCTGTTCGCAGTCGCGACCGCATAATTGGCGCGGTGACTACCTTCAGGGACAAGACGGAGATTAGCCAGCTGATGCAGCGGCTGGACGGCATGGTAAACTATGTGGATGCATTACGTGAGCGGTCCCATGAGTTCATGAACAAGCTGCATGTGATTCTGGGCCTGCTGCACATGAAAAATTATGCGCAGATGGAAGAGTACATCCTGAAAACGGCTAACGCCTATCAGACAGAAATCGGTTCACTGCTGCAAAAGATTAAGTCGCCGATCATTGCCGGCTTCCTGCTCAGTAAAATCAACCGGGTGACCGATGAAGGTCATCAGCTGATTATTGATGAAGCGAGTTTTCTGCCTGACTGCGGCAGCGAGGAGCAGAACGCGGTTCTGATTACCGTACTGGGCAATTTAATTGAAAACTCGCTCGAGGCGCTGGACCCGGAAACTGAAGGGGAAATTCACCTCATGCTGCACTATCAGAACGGCTGGCTGGCCTGCGAAGTGAGTGATGATGGGCCGGGCATTGACGGCAACCAGCTCAGCACCATTTTTGAGCGCGGTGTTTCATCAAAAGGCGACGATCGTGGTGTCGGATTATTTCTGGTGAAGCAGCAGACCGAAAGCCTGGGCGGCAACGTCAGTGTCGAATCGGAACCGGGTGTATTTACCCAATTCTTGGTACAACTTCCCTGGGAGAGAGGAATGATTACCCAATGATCAATGTGTTAGTTGTCGACGATGATGCGATGGTAGCCGAACTTAATCGCTGCTATATCGGGCAGATCCCAGGCTTCATGTGCTGTGGCACCGCCTCGACCTTACAGCAGGCAAAAGAGCGGCTGGCTCAGGAGGAGCCACAGGTTGATTTAATTCTGCTGGATATTTATATGCAGCAGGAAAACGGCCTCGACCTGCTCCCGGAACTGCGCAGTGCCGGACGTCCGGTCGATGTGATTATCATCTCGTCAGCCGCCGATGCCGCCACCATCAAAACCTCGCTCAACTATGGCGTAGTGGATTATCTGATCAAGCCGTTTCAGTTTGCCCGCTTTGAAGAGGCGCTGACCGGCTGGCGACAGAAAAAATCGCTGATGGATAACCACCAGTTCTATCAGCAGTCGGACGTTGATCAGCTGTTGCATGGAAATCCGCCAGGCGCCAGCGAGCAGAAACGCCTGCCGAAAGGATTAACGCCGCAGACGCTGCGCACCCTCTGTCTGTGGATCGATTCGCATCCTGGCACCGAGTTCTCTACCGATGAGCTGGCAACGGAAGTGAATATCTCTCGCGTCTCCTGCCGCAAATACCTGATTTGGCTGGCGCAGATTAATATTCTGTTCACCAGTATTCACTATGGTGTCACGGGCCGTCCGGTTTACCGCTACCGCCTGCAGCCGGAGTATCACACCTTACTCAAACAGTACTGTCAGTGAACCAGCCGGTACCCGGTGTCCAGTAACTGAAACGAAAAGTGACGTTGTGACGAGCAGATGATCTGCCTGTCACGGGTCACAAAGATCGCTTCAATGCCCGGTTTATCTGCCAGGCAGGCCATGCTCTTTTCGACACCTAAGCCATAGAGCAGTGTCGTGTAGATGTCACCATCCAGTGATCGATCAGAGATCACCGTGACGCTCATCAGCTCGGTATCCAGTGGATATCCGCTGTGCGGATTGAGGATGTGGTGATAACAGATGCCATCCAGCTCGAAATAGCGCTCATAGACACCCGACGTCACCACCGAGCGGTTGTTCACGCCAATCACGCCAATCAGCTCATCGGCCTCACCAAAAGGTTTTTTCAGGCCAATTGCCCAGCCCGCCTCTTCGGGCGGCGCGCCCACCGTCTGCACGTTCCCGCCCAGATTAATCAGCGCACTGCTAACCTGCTGCTGGCGCAAAAACGCCTGTACTACGTCGGCAATATAGCCCTTGGCGATGGCGCCCAGATCAATCTCCATTCCCGGCCGGGCCAGCATGACACTGCGACTTGTGGCATCAAGGATGACGTCATGGGGATTCGTCAGCGCCATGCGCATCTGAAGATCGGTTTCTGACGGGACGCTGTGTCCCTGAAAACCGATTTTCCAGCACTTCACCAGCGGCCCGATAGCAAGATTAAACAGGCTGTCCGGCAGCAGGCTGACGGCATGTGCGCAGGCGATCAAATCAAAGACTGGCTGGCTGACGACCACAGGATGCTGACCGGCCGCGTGATTAACGGCCATCACTTCAGACGCCGCGCGATTCACCGTGAAAAGGTTCTCCTGCTGTTTGATCAGGCGGAAAACCTGAGCGGCCAGCGTCTGGTTGTCTTCGAAGAGCTTCAGCAGAATGGGCGAACCCATTAAAACAGCGGAGTAAGCATAGACACGCGCATCAGTTAACATAGGCGACTCTGCTTTGAATAGGAAAAGACCGGCACCCGCAGGTGCGGATGCCGGAGACTGCCGTTAACGTCGGGCGTAAGCGGCGGCGTTACCACCCGCCAGAATACCGAAGATGATGATATCTGCCACGGCGTTACCGCCGATACGGTTCGCGCCGTGGATGCCGCCAACCACTTCACCACACGCCCAGGCACCGTTGATCACCTGCTTCTGGCTGTCCAGCACCGCTGTAGTGGTGTCGATAGTGACGCCGCCCATGGTGTGGTGGACGCCCGGAGCAACACGAATCGCGTAGAACGGCGCTTCACTCAGCGGATGACGCAGCGCGGTCTGACGACCAAAGTCTTCATCCTTCTGCATAATGACGAAGTTGTTGTAACGGGCCAGCGTTGCTTCCAGGGTGTGATGCTCACTCATGTTGAGTTTCACCGCCAGTTCTGCCACGGTTGGCGCGCTGATCACAAAACCTTTCGCGATATATTCGTCAGCCGCTTTGTTGTTCATACGCACCTGCTCATCAAACACAATCCAGGCACTCTTTTCTGGCAGCGCGATGATTTGTGCGGAAACTTTGTCGCGGGTTTCCATTTCGTTGTAGAAACGTTCGCCCGCCTGGCTGACCAGGATGGCGCCGCCGCCGCGAATGGATTCGGAGACAAGATAAGAGGTGGTCTGCTCAACCGTTGGGTGAATCTGGATTTCACCCATATCCACGGTGCCGGCACCAATTTTTTCCAGCATCGTAATACCGCTGCCGGTGGCGCCTTTATGGTTGGTCGTCACGAAGCCATCGAGTTCAGGACGGTATTTCACCACCAGCTCACGGTTAGCACTGAATCCTCCGGTCGCCACAATCACGCTTTTGGCGTTCAGAATACGGCTGTCGTTGTACTCATCAACCACTTTCACGCCCGCGACTGCGCCATTTTCGTAGAGAATCTCGGCAACGGAGGTTTCCAGCAGGACTTCAATGTTGCGGCTGTTGATATTTTTTACCAGGCCGCTAATCAGGAACCCACCCACCGCTGAGCGGTCAGCCGGACGGTGCGTACGGTCGATGCTCATCCCGCCGGTAATAGTGATGTCGTTAAGCTCAATGCCTTTATCCGCCAGCCACTCAATTGCTTCAGGTGCCAGGTCAACAAACTCACGCAACAGCACCGGATTGTTTTTGAACTGACCGCCTTTCAGCGTCTCTTCATAGAACAACTCTTTGCTGTCTTCAATGCCTTTGAGTTTCTGGAAGCGGGTTTCAGCGGCGTTCATGCCTACTGACGCTTTAATTGTGTTGCCGCCAATGGTCGGCATCTTCTCGATGATCACCACGCGTGCGCCTTCATCGTGCGCCTGAATCGCCGCCGCCAGACCGGCACCGCCGCTACCCACAATCACCACATCATAATTCTGTGGTGCGTTAGGGTTACCGCCTTCCTCGATCACGTGTTCCTTACTGGAGGTGGTCATCGCGCGTGAAACCGCTTTTTTAAGCGCCTCACTCTGAGTGGTTGCACCGGTAATCGCATCAACGTGTGGGCTGTTCGCCACCAGAATGCGGCTACGCAGGCTTTCAAAGGTGGTGGTGAAGTCCACATCCAGCGTGTCATCCGGCACCAGCGAGATGTCGGTGATACGGTCGGTATCCAGCGTGACGTTGATTTTCAGCTTCAGCGCTTCGGCTTCAACTTTTTCCTGATAGACGCCCGCTTTGTATTTACGGCCTGATTCGCTGGTGTCGCGGATCATCGCATCGACCAGCGAGAAGCGCCACAGCGGTTCAGGGATCTGCAGCTCTTCGCGTTTGTTGCTGTCGATGTAGAGCTCAAGGTGTTCATTGTTGATGATGCGATCGGTCCAGTTCGGATAGGCGATACAGGCTTTACCAATCGCCACCAGATCGTAACCCTTCTCCAGCGCCAGCTCCGCATCCGCTTTGTTCACCACGCCGCCGACACCGATTACCGGCACTTTTGCCAGCTCAGGTGAGCGCATCGCGACGAATTTCTCAATCAGCGGCGTCGGGTCCTGAGTATCGACAATCGACGGACGCAGCAGCTGGCCGACAGAGAAGTGAACGTAATCGAGTCCACGCGCGGCCAGTTTTTCCAGCAGATAAAGCGTGTCATCAAAACGGATGCCGGGGACTTCGATCTCTTCCGGCGAGAAGCGATAGCCGATAATGAACGAGTTATGCGCGAAGCGCTCCGCCATCTTATGGGTGATTTCCAGCACTTCCAGCGGGAAACGCGCGCGGTTATCGCGGCTGCCGCCCCACTTGTCATCGCGCTGGTTAGAGTTGGGTGAATAGAACTGCTGAATCAGGTAAGTGTTGGCACCATGAATTTCGACACCGTCGAAACCGGCCTTGATGGCGCGGTTCACTGCGTCACCAAATTTGGTGATCATGGTATCGACCTCTTCAGCGCTCAGCGCGAGAGGCTGCGTTGCTCCTTCACGAGGCGCCGCGATGGCGCTGGGCGCAACCGGTGTTTTTCCGCCAATCAGTTCTGGCTCAACCATACGGCCGCCGTGATAGATCTGCAGAATGGCGGTTGAGCCTTCAGATTTAATTGCGTCCGCAATACGTTTGAGTCCGGGAATTTTATTGTCGCTGTCGATAGCAATGGCACCCGGAAATGCCGGGCCACGGTTATCAATAAAACAGCACTCTACAATCACCGTACCGATGCTGCCCGCGCGGGCGCGATAGTATTCGACCAGCTCGCTGGTGACCGTGCCGTCGTAAAAACCGGTACAGGTGGTCATCGGAGCCATGACCAGCCGGTTTTTTAAAACAGCGCCATTGGGCAGGGTAAGTGGATTAAGAATGGGAGTGAGAGATTTCATTGCGATAAACTCCAAAATTTATAAAGTCTGGAAATTTTTAGCGGACGCAAATTATCGCTTAATTAAGTGGTCCGATGTCATAACGTTAATATACTCTTTTCTTTGCTTTCTTAAGCGATAACTTTACTTTTATAACTTTTAAACGATTTGTATTTTTTTATTTGCCGGGAGAGTAAAACGAAGTTATATTAATTGTTAACTATCAGTTACCAAAAATCAACCATTCATTTACACAACAAAAAAGTCAATTAAAATCATGGCGTTATGTAAAAAACACTTGCTTTACAGAGTCATTTTCCTGTTGATCAGCTTCTCAGAGTCGTCAAATCTTTGTCGCCGTAAAAATAAATTAATAATAAATGTTAAAAAACGGGAATAATGGATTAATTTCTTTGATCTGGATCAAAATTCTTATTTCTGGAAATCGCATTATATTTACATGGATTTAAAAGCGCTGCTCATTATCACAGCAGCAGATTAAAAAAATCAGTGCATCGCGGTTTATTCACACTATTAAGAATATAAAAGAAAGTCATCAGTGAAGGTCCGGGGCGCAAATCGCATTCTTATTAACTTGCAGATAAAACACTATGAAAACACTCTCAGCTGTTACTGAACCCCCAAAAGCCGATCCTGTGGCGGCGGGTAAAAAGAAAGCTATCATGCTGGCGCTGCCGGTAATCGTTGCCGTACTGCTGTTGCTTGTTCCCACCCCAGCCGGACTCGAACCCTACGCCTGGCACTTTTTCGCCATTTTCGTGGGCGTGATTGTCGGGTTGATTTTTGAGCCCCTGCCAGGTGCCGTGATCGGTCTGACTGGCGTGGTGGTCATCGCGCTATTCAGCCAGTTTCTGCTCTTCAGCCCGGCTGAACTGGCTAACCCGAAATTTAAAGTCGCCAGTGAGTCCTTTAAGTGGGCGGTCAGCGGTTTTGGCAACTCTACAGTCTGGCTCATCTTCGGTGCCTTTATGTTCGCCGCAGGTTATGACAAAACGCAGTTCGGGCGTCGCCTTGCGCTGATTCTGGTGAAGTATCTGGGTCGCCGGAGCCTGACGCTGGGTTATGCCATCACCTTTGCTGACCTGTTACTGGCACCCTTTACCCCGTCAAACACCGCGCGCAGTGGCGGCACGATTTACCCGATTATTGCTAACCTGCCGCCGCTGTATGGTTCTAAGCCTAATGACCCGAGCGCCCGTAAAATCGGCTCTTACCTGATGTGGGTCGCGATTACCGCAGCCTGTATCACCAGCTCAATGTTCCTCTCTGCACTGGCTCCTAACCTGCTGGCGCTGGAGCTGGTGAAAAGCATCATTGGTTTTGATATTTCATGGGGCATGTGGTTCCTGGCCTTCCTGCCACTGGGCTTGCTGCTGATTCTGACCATGCCGCTGCTGGCTTACTGGTTCTACCCACCTGAAGTCAAAATCAACGATGAAGTACCAAAATGGGCTATCGCTGAACTGGAAAAACTGGGCCGACTGACCCGCAATGAAATCCTGCTGCTGGTGTTTGTGGTCTGTGCCCTGCTGATGTGGATTTTCGCCACCTCGTGGATTGAGCCCGCGATGGCTGCGTTACTGGTTGTCGTGCTGATGCTGTGGACCGGCGTCCTGAACTGGAACGACATCACCAGTAATAAACCGGCCTGGAACACCTTTGCCTGGTTCGCGACCCTGGTTGCGCTGGCGGATGGCCTGGCCCGTGTCGGATTCATCACCTGGTTAGGTAAAGAGGGTGGCATGCTACTGCAGGGTTATGACCCGCAGGTTTCAGCCGTGGTGCTGTTGATCGCCTTCTTCCTGCTGCACTACCTCTTTGCCAGCACCACCGCGCACACTACCGCGCTGTTACCGGCCATGCTGACCATCGCAGCATCAATCCCAGGCATCAATATGCCCGTCTTCTGCCTGATGCTGTGTACCTCTTTGGGTGTGATGGGCATCATCACGCCATACGGCACTGGCCCAAGTCCGATTTACTACGGTAGCGGCTATCTGCCTACCAAAGATTACTGGCGTCTGGGTACTATCTTCGGTGCCATCTTCTTAGGTTCGATGATGCTGATTGCTTATCCGTGGATGGTGTGGATGTTCTGACGGATACAACATGCAGATCAACGCGTTATAAGATACCATTCCAGCACTTCCTCACCGCACCCACGGTGAGGAAGCATAATAAACGATTAATTCGCCTATGATGTTGTGCCCCGCAGCCTGCACGCGGAGGTTCAGCCGGTCATTAAGTGAGAAAAAATGTCGAACAAACCTTTTGTCTATCAGAACCCTTTTCCGCTGTCCCACGAAGATACTGAATACTATTTGCTGAGTCGCGAGCATGTCTCCGTCGCCGAGTTTGAGGGTCAGGAGATCCTGAAAGTTGACCCGCAGGCACTGACGCTGCTGAGTCAGCAGGCTTTCCACGACGCCTCTTTCATGCTGCGTCCGGCCCACCAGCAGCAGGTTGCCTCCATCCTTGATGACCCGGAAGCCAGCGACAATGACAAATATGTGGCTCTGCAGTTTTTAAGAAACTCTGAAATTGCTGCCAAAGGCGTGCTGCCTACCTGTCAGGATACTGGCACCGCGATCATCATGGGCAAAAAGGGCCAGCGCGTCTGGACCGGCGGTGGCGATGAAGCCGCGCTGTCACTGGGTATCTACAACACTTATATTGAAGATAACCTGCGCTATTCCCAGAATGCCGCGCTGGATATGTATAAAGAGGTGAATACCGGCACTAACCTTCCTGCGCAGATCGACCTCTACAGCGTCGATGGCGATGAGTACAAGTTTCTCTGTATCGCTAAAGGCGGCGGCTCCGCCAACAAAACTTATCTCTATCAGGAAACCAAAGCGCTGCTGAGCCCCGGCAAACTGAAAAATTACCTGGTGGACAAAATGCGTACCCTCGGCACCGCTGCCTGCCCGCCATACCATATCGCGTTTGTTATCGGCGGCACCTCGGCAGAGAGCACACTGAAAACCGTGAAGCTCGCCTCAACGCACTACTACGATGGCTTACCGACCGAAGGCAACGAGCATGGTCAGGCATTTCGTGATGTGCAGCTCGAGCAGGAACTGCTGAAAGCAGCGCAGGACCTTGGCCTTGGTGCGCAGTTTGGTGGCAAGTACTTCGCGCACGACATCCGCGTGGTGCGTCTGCCGCGTCACGGCGCGTCCTGCCCGATCGGCATGGGCGTTTCCTGCTCGGCTGACCGCAATATCAAAGCGAAGATTAACCGCGAAGGTATCTGGATTGAGAAGCTGGAATCAAATCCAGGCCGTCTGATTCCGGAAGCGCTGCGTCAGCAGGGCGAAGGTGAAGTGTTGCAGGTGAATCTTAACCGTCCAATGGAAGAGATTCTGGCCCAGCTCTCCGCGTATCCGGTTTCTACCCGCCTCTCACTGACCGGCACCATTATCGTGGCGCGTGATATCGCACATGCCAAACTCAAAGAGCGCATCGATAATGGCGAAGGATTGCCGCAGTACATCAAAGATCACCCGGTCTATTACGCCGGTCCGGCTAAAACGCCTGAAGGTTACGCGTCCGGTTCACTCGGACCGACGACAGCCGGACGCATGGATTCCTATGTGGACTTGCTGCAAGCCCACGGCGGCAGCAAAATCATGCTGGCAAAAGGTAACCGCAGTCAGCAGGTGACGGATGCCTGCCATAAACATGGCGGCTTTTACCTGGGCAGCATCGGTGGTCCGGCCGCGGTGCTGGCGCAGCAGAGCATCAAGAGTCTGGAATGCGTGGAGTATCCTGAGCTGGGAATGGAAGCGATCTGGAAAATCGAGGTGGAGAATTTCCCTGCCTTTATCCTGGTCGATGATAAAGGTAATGACTTCTTCCAGCACATTGAGCGTGCGCACTGCGCGAAATGCGTGAAGTAATACCTGCGTCAGCTAAGCAAAAAGCCCCCTGATTCGGGGCTTTTTTGTTGATTAAAGTAAGGGCTATTGGCTGTCAGAGAGTCTGCGCAGGGAGCACGGTCAGAGGAGGAAAGCATCCCTTACCAGGGACGGTGCGGACCGAGGGTGTCATGGATGACGGCTTTTGCGTCTTTCCAAACTGACCGCGTTCCCTGAGCAGGCTCGATCCAGCAACAACCCTACCTTTCTATCCCCGCTGCAACCGCTGCAACGCCACATCAATCTGCACATCACCCTGGGTGAGTTCGATTATCTGATATTTAATCGCCGGATTCTCAATCAACCCGACCAGCGTCGCCGCCACATCTTCACGCGGGATTTCCCCATACGGAATAGCGAGATCAGCATGCACCCGCCCTGTCCCGGCTTCATCGGTCAGCGTTCCCGGCCGCAGGATCACCCACTCCAGCTTGCTCGCCACCAGCACGGCATCCGCCAGACGTTTCACCCGCATGTAATTCTCAAAACCCTCTGATGGCGTTTTACCACGGCCTGCATCCGGAAACGCCGAGACCAGCAGGAAGCGCGAGACACCCGCCTGCTCTGCTGCGGCTACCGCCAGCTTCAACCCTTCACCGTCAATAGCATTGGTCAACTCGATCCCGGCACCGCCGGCACCCGCGGTGAAAACAACCACTTCGTGACCCGTCATTAAACCGGACAGTGCCGTCACGCTGAGTTGCTGAATATCACCCGCAACAGGCTTCGCGCCTGCGGCCTGAAGAGTTTCAGCCTGTTCCGGTTTACGGTGCAGCGCCGTGACCGCATGGTTTCTGCTGCTCAGCTGACGCGTCAGCTTTTGGCCAACCTTGCCCGCCGCCCCGATAATGAAACATGTTGTCATCGATCTGCTCCTCCATTCACTGATTCAGTGCCTGAGTATAGTCTCTGCCAGAAACGAAACAGGCGCCTGATGCGGCGCCTGCTGGGTTAGTCCGGAATCACTTTTTCCGCTTTCAGCTTATCAAACAGCTGAGTAAAGGAGTCGAGCGTGCTGCGATAGCCGGTAAAGCCCGCTTTGCGGCTCTTACTCATATCAGTAAAAGCTTCCATCGGACGGCCCAGGTCTGCATCGGTGTGCCACCATGAAGCCAGCTTAGTCACATCTGCCTCACGCAACTGATTCTGCTCTGCAATCGCCTGCCATGCACTGGCGGCTTCCTGCATACGATTTTCCAGCGGCATCATCTGCGCCGGGTACTCCGCAGCTTCAATACCGAAATAGTCTGCCAGTTTTGGCCACATCCAGTTCCAGCGGAAAACGTCACCGTTTACGGCATTGAAATCCTCATTTGCGCCATTTGGTGAAGTGGCAGCCCAGTGCAGCTGCTCAGCCAGCAGGCCCGCATCGGTCATATCCACAATGCCGTTCCACTGCTCAGGCGAGCCTGGGAAGATAAAGGGCCAGCCCTTCTCTTTGCACAGCGTCGCGTAAACCGCCAGCGTCTGCCCCATATTCATCGCGTTACCTACGGCATGACCGATGATGGTATGCGGACGGTGAACACTCCAGCGATAGTCATACTTCTCAGCGCCCGCGAACACTTCATCTTCCTGCGCGTAATAGAAGTTATCGACTGGCTGACGACCCTGCTCTTCGCGGAACGGCGTCACCGGCACCGCCCCTTTGCCGTAAGCTTCAAACGGACCCAGATAATGCTTTAGACCGGTAACCAGTGCCACGTGTGAACCCTTCAGGCGATCGCCGAGTGCTTCAATCACATTGCGCACCATGCCGCCATTAACGCGGATGTTCTCTTTCTCATTTTCCTGACGCGCCCAGACGCTGAAGAAAAGCGCATCCGGTTTTACCTCTTTCAGTGCGTCACGAACGGCGTCAGCGTCGGTCAGATCGGCTGTCAGACTGGCTGCGCCTTCAGGAACCGCACCGCGTCCGCGTGAAAGACCGGTGACCTGCCAGCCTTCTGTTTGTAATTTCTCTGACAGTGCGCGACCAATAACACCGCTGATGCCAACAATCAAAGCGTGCTTTTTCATTTGATTTCTCCTCGTTTTGCGTAATTCTAAGCCTAATAGAGAATTCAGTTCTTATCTCTGGCATTTATTCACAGCATTCTTAACCTGAGTTCATCAATCAATGCACGATCATCGCCTCAAAGATATTCTGCCGTTTGTTGCCAGCGTCGAGTGCGGCAGCTTTACCGCCGCGGCTGAGCGGCTGCATGTGACCGGTTCGGCAGTCAGTAAAAGCGTCAGCCGCCTGGAGACGCGACTGGGCTCGCGGCTGCTGGAACGCACCACGCGAAGCCTGCACCTCACCGACGCGGGCAGCGCCTATTATCAGACCTGCCTGCGCATCCTGGAGGATCTGGCCGAAGCCGAGGCAGTGCTGGCGGCGCAGCGCATCATTCCGTCCGGTCGTCTGCGTCTGGCGGTGCCCACGACCTATGGCCGTCTCAACGTCATGCCGCTCTTGATGCCATTTTGCCAGCAGCACCCGGAACTGGCGCTGAGCCTGAGTTTGTCCGATCGCTTTGTGGACCTGTTTGAGGAAGGCGTGGATGTGGCAGTACGGATCGGCGGTGCGCCTGACCTCCCTGCGTCCCTGGGATGGCGCAATATGGGCCGCGAGCAGATGCAGTTCTGTGCCTCTCCTGCTTATCTGGACCGTGAAGGTCGTCCGGAGAATGAGGCGGCGCTGCTGAATCATCCCGCCATCCTTTATGAGCGCGTGGATGGCTCGACCAAACCCTGGCTGTTCACCACTGAAGATGGTCAGCCACACTGGCGCGAGGTGCCGTTCAGGCTGGCAGTGGGCGACGTTGATGCGCAACTGCAGGCGGTCATCGCCGGACTGGGTGTGGCCCAGATGCCTTCATGGCTGATTCAGCGCGCCGTAGCAGCCGGCGAACTGGAGATTATCCTGCCGCAGTTACAACCTGACGGGCTGACGCTAAGCGTGGTATGGCCACGGCGTAAACAGTTTCTGCCAAAAGTAGACGCGCTGTTATCCGCATTAAATGCACTCACCATCCGCTAACCTCAACATTCCCCCTTCTTCTGGTCAGGATATTTCATCCTGACCCTGATTCATTACACTCTGCTTTCCCGAAATTATTCCCATTTCGCCCTGACAAAAACATCGCTTTTTTATTAACGTGAACAATAACCCTCTTTAATCTAACGATTTTTATTACGCCCTGATGGAATCCAATCAAAATAAAAAAGGCGCAAGGGTTGAGCTCACATAATGAAAACTAAGTTTCAAATATAATTTAACCCGAAATAAAAATATCAGTAGGGTGATGGCTTCTTCATGTTCTGACGTTTTGTCTTTGCCGTAATGACCAGGAGTATTCATGGAAAAAGAACTTTATATTTCGTCGAACCCGGCCTCCGGTCCCAATAGCGCCACCCGCACCGAGCCTTTTGTGAAGATTATTGCGTTGGTTGCCACTTTAGGTGGGTTGCTATTTGGTTATGACACCGGTGTGGTCTCGGGTGCGCTGCTATTTATGCGTAGCGATCTGCATCTCACACCGTTTACAACGGGACTGGTGACCAGCTCCCTGCTGTTTGGCGCGGCCTTCGGCGCACTGGCGGCCGGCCATCTGGCAGATGGCCTGGGCAGACGACGCATTATCATCGCACTGGCGCTGATTTTTGCTCTGGGTGCGGTGGGATCAGCCCTGGCACCGGACGTCACCTGGATGATCGCCTCGCGTCTGTTCCTGGGGTTTGCCGTGGGCGGCGCGGCAGCCACCGTGCCGGTCTACATCGCGGAAATCGCACCCGCTAACAAACGCGGCCAGCTGGTTACCCTGCAGGAGCTGATGATCGTCAGCGGTCAGTTGCTGGCTTACATCTCAAACGCCACATTTAACGACATCTGGGGCGGTGAAAACACCTGGCGCTGGATGCTGGCGTTATCGATTGTGCCCGCCGTTCTGCTCTGGATCGGCATG
Organism: Pantoea jilinensis; assembly: GCF_019104105.1. Classification (NCBI taxonomy): domain Bacteria; kingdom Pseudomonadati; phylum Pseudomonadota; class Gammaproteobacteria; order Enterobacterales; family Erwiniaceae; genus Pantoea; species Pantoea jilinensis. Next base: position 297,360 of record NZ_CP077748.1, read on the forward strand.
ATATTTATGCCAGAAACCCCACGCTGGCACGTAATGAAAGGCCGCAGTCAGGCCGCCCGTGAGGTGCTGGAAAAAACCCGCGCCGCTGAAGATGTTGAGTGGGAACTGGAGGAGATTGAGGAAACCATCGAAGAGAACCGCCAGCGTGGCAAAGGCCGCCTGCGCGATCTTGCGACGCCCTGGCTGATGAAAATTTTCCTGCTGGGCGTGGGCATCGCCGCCATTCAGCAGCTGACCGGCGTCAATACCATCATGTACTACGCGCCGACCATGCTGACCGCTGCCGGACTGAGCAATGATGCGGCGCTGTTTGCCACCATCGCCAATGGCGTGATTTCGGTGGTGATGACGCTGGTCGGTATCTGGTTAATCGGCAAAGTGGGCCGTCGCCCGCTGGTGTTAATTGGCCAGATGGGCTGCACCTGCTGCCTTTTCTTTATCGGGCTGGTCTGCTGGCTGATGCCGGAATACCTCAATGGCACCGTCAATCTGCTGCGGGCGTATCTGGTGCTGGCGGGCATGCTGATGTTTCTGTGCTTTCAGCAGGGCGCGTTATCACCGGTGACCTGGTTACTGCTGTCAGAAATTTTCCCCGCTAGGATGCGCGGCATCTGTATGGGCGGCGCGGTCTTCTCACTGTGGATCGCTAATTTTGCCATCTCTATGGCCTTCCCGCTGTTATTAGCCGCGTTTGGTCTGGCTGGTGCCTTCTTCATATTCGCGGCCATCGGCATCGGCGGTTCTGTTTTTGTTGTGAAGTTTATTCCCGAAACCCGGGGAAGAAGTCTTGAGCAGGTCGAGCACTATTTCTATGCGCTTTATAACGGCAAAAAATAGTGCCTGCTGCGCAGTAAAAAATAACGGCCCGCGTCATGACGCTGACGACCCGATTGCTATTAACACCGACACCCTACGTTCAAGGAAATTGTTATGAGCCTGAATATTCCCAACGCGCGCTTTTGCATCAACCGTAAAATAGCGCCCAGCCTCACCCTTCCGCAATTTTTTAACCTCGTCAGCCAGCTGGGTATTCATAATGTCGAGCTGCGTAATGATATGCCCAGCGGACGCGTTACCGACGATCTCAGCGGTGACGACGTCAGGGCCCTGGCGCGTGAGTCAGGTATTCGTATTGTCACTATCAAGGCGCTCTATCCGTTTAACCAGCTGAATGAAGAGGTACTACAGCGCGCCCGCCAGTTATTAAGCGATGCGCAGGCAGTTGGCGCGGAATCGCTGGTGCTCTGTCCGCTCAATGACGGTACGCCCATCAGCGCAGCCGATACCGTCGCTGCACTGAAAACCCTGGCACCGCTGTTCGCCGACGCAGGTATTCAGGGACTGGTCGAGCCGCTGGGCTTTCCTCAGAGCTCACTACGTTCGGCAACTCAGGCGCAGACACTGATTCATGAAGCAGGCGTGCCGTTCAGATTACTGATTGATACCTTCCATCATCATCTGTTTGAGGATGCGGAACAGACTTTTGACCAGGAGATCGATATCGGTCAGATCGGGCTGGTGCACCTCTCCGGCGTCACTGACCCACGCCCGGTCAGCCAGCTCACCGACGAAGAGCGCATCATGCTCAGCGCGGACGACCGCCTGCAAAGTAAGCAACAGGTTGAGCGGCTGGAGAAGATGGGCTACAGCGGCCTTTACGCTTTTGAACCTTTCTCGTCGGTAATGAACAGCTGGCAGGAAGCGGACATCACCCGCGAAATACGCGACAGCATTCGTTTGTTAAATCACTCAGCTTAAGGGAATCATCATGACAATTAACATTGGTGTTATCGGCACCGGCGCAATCGGCCGCGAACATATCCGTCGTTGCAGCACAGTGTTACAGAATGCGCGCGTGGTGGCGCTCAACGACATCAACCGCGACAACTGCCAGCAGATTGTGAATGAGCTGACGCCGGAAGCACGCATTTATGACAATGCGTTGGATCTCATTAACGATCCGCTGGTGAATGCGGTGCTGGTCGCCTCCTGGGGTCCGACACATGAAGCCTTTGTGCTGGCCTGTATCGAAGCGGGCAAAGCGGTGTTCTGCGAAAAACCGCTGGCGGTCACCGCTCAGGGCTGTATGAATATTGTTGAAGCGGAGATTCAGGCGGGACGGCAGCTGGTGCAGGTCGGCTTTATGCGCCCTTATGATAGCGGCTACCGTGCGCTAAAAGCGGTCATCGACAGCGGTGAGATTGGTGAACCGCTGATGCTGCATTGCGCACACCGTAATCCGGAAGTGGGTGACAGTTACACCACCGACATGGCAATCACCGATACGCTTATCCACGAACTCGATGTGCTGCGCTGGCTGCTGAATGATGACTACGCCAGCGTACAGGTGATCTTCCCACGCAAAACCCGCAAGGCATCGTCACATCTGCGCGATCCACAAATCGTGCTGCTGGAGACAGCCAAAGGCGCGCGTATTGATGTCGAAATCTTTGTGAACTGTGAATATGGCTACGACATTCAGTGTGAAGTGGTGGGTGAACGCGGCGTTGCCCGCCTGCCGGAGCCCGTTTCTGTGCAGACACGCAGCGCGGCAAAACTCTCGACTACCATTTTGACCGACTGGAAAAAACGCTTTATCGATGCCTATGACGTGGAGCTACAGGCGTTTATCAACAACGTCATCAGCGGTGAGATGACGGGTCCCTCGGCGTGGGATGGTTACGCGGCGGCAGTCGCGGCAGATGCCTGTGTCGCGGCACAAACCTCTGGCGAGATTGTGCCGGTTAAGATGTCGGTTAAACCGGTGTTTTATCGCTGATAAAAACAACGCATGGCGGAGTCCGCCGTGCGTTCATCTTTTCCCATGGTCAGCGCATGGTCACGCGCAGGTAAATCCGACGACAAAGCAGGTGTTGGCTGCTGGTTTATCATGGTGCTGTGATCACAATGGCCACGCGGCGGTTTTGCGCACGCCCTTGCGCGCTGTTGTTGCTGGTAACCGGAGCACTCATCCCCAATCCACGCGTAACAATATTTCCACGGGGTATCGACGCACCTTCCGCCCACTGTGCCGCTACGGCATTCGCTCTTTTCAACGACAGCTGCTGGTTATAATCGGGTTTGCCATAATTGTCAGTGTGCCCATCGATGCGCACATGCTCAATACCGGTCGATGCCAGGTTTTTCGCCATCCCCTGAATATTACTTTTGCTTGAGGGAGTCAGTTCTGATTCGTTAACACCAAACAGGATTTTATCGGATAATCCCAACCCCCAGCCTTCACTATTTCGGGTAAATCCAGCACTTTTCATCGCGGCGATTTGTGCCTCACTAAAATGCTCTTTAGACTGACAACCCACCAAAGCCAGAGTCAGGAGCATCAGGGAAATATTCTTTTTCATATTCACGTCTCGTTCACGCCTTCATTAAACTTTATTTTTTCGCTTATTCTTATACATATTCATATCAGCACGTTCGAGGATCGATTCAACCGTATCACCCTGTTGTGACCACGCATATCCGATGGTCATTGAGGTTTTTATCGGCAAACCTTCTGCAATACTGATTTCTTCGCTGATGGCATCATGAATGTTCTGCATGAGTTGCTGCAATTGCTCATCACGGGTCCGGCTGCTCACCAGCATGGCAAATTCATCTCCGCCTAATCGGGCAACCAGATCCTGTTCAGGTGCCTGTGATAAAAGGCGCGTTCCTATCGCTTTCAATACCTCATCCCCGGCGGCATGTCCCCAGTTATCATTAATGCTCTTAAAACGATCGCCATCGAGGAATAACAGCGCAAAGCGCTCATTGGCAGATTGCAGAGCGAGGAGTTGTGTCAGCCGGGCGGAAAATGCAGTGCGGTTGGCAAGGCCGGTCAGCGGGTCTTCCAGCGCTTTAGCGGCCAGCGAGCGATTATCACGCATAAGCGAAGCCTTCAGCGATTGCATTTCCTTAAGCAGTGAATTCAGATCGTCTGAAAAGAGCTGAAACTCTTTAATTGGGCCACCCTGAATTCGCAGTGAAAAATCACCAGAATGAATCACATAGTGAATTGAGCTGGTAATGGTGCGCAGTGTTGCAACCATACCCCGATGCAGAAATTCACTCAGCAGAAGCGAGATAACCAGCACACAAAGCATGCCGCTGCTAAGAATCATAAATGAGTAACGAAGGAAGTTTAACGCGCCGGTCACCGTGCCTTCCAGCGTCAACGTCCCGACGACAGCATCAGCATGAATGATATTGACGTTAAGCGGTTTGATATAAATCCACTCGCGCAGTAAGCGTGAATACCAACCCGACGGTTCCTGTTGTGCATTCCACTGAACCAGAACAATGTGATCACGAGTAACCAGCTTCGCGGAAGCGAACATGCCTTCATTGCCAAGCCGTTCGATTTTATTACGTGCGTCGTAGCTGTCGGCAAAAACGGTAGCCGCAGTTAGCGTAGTACTTAGCGTCGAACCGATTAATTCGAGATTTCGTTTCTCATATTTTTTAATAAACAGCAGCGACGTTGATGAGAGCAATAACCAGCACAGCAGGAGTATCACTGCAGCGTTGATGGTGCTTATCTTCCGCAGTTTATTGCGGATGGACGATTTATCATGTCTTAATTTATCAAATTTCATCTTATTCGCCTCCCTCGCGGGAGAGCAAAAGCACATCAGGACTCACCCTGACACCGCTTCTGGCAAGGGAATCGAGGTTAACGGAAAAATGCGTATGATTAGGCTGAAAAATCATGCAAAACGCGGCACCCACCGTACACTCCGCATTATTCTCCGCGAGGCTAAGAACGGCTCTTCCTGTAAAATGCTGCAGAGAGTCAACCTGCTGCTGGGGCGTCTGATCGCCGAAATAAACAGCATCGCATCGGTGCATACTGAAGTCGTTAACAGAAGCAAGATACACAACAGTAAATGTCGCGGTTGAAGACGCAGTATTTTCCGGTAAAGAGAGATGTCGCGCTGAAGATAAAACACATAATTCTGGTCGTTTCACACCCGGCCAGTGGGTGAAACTGATAATACCACTGACAATGCGATTAGCTTTGCCATCCTGTATTTCGGCCCAGGCTAAATGAGGAATGACGATGAGCAGAAGAAACGTCAGGACGATTGTGCAGATGTGTCGTAGCAGAAGCAGTACAGCGACATCGTGATGGGTTTGATTTTTATCTATCATACTGCGTTCCAGTAATACTACACACGGCAGGAAACCTGAATAAACGTCGAAATGTTAGCACAGCAGCAGTTACAAATGTTAACAAGCTTCAATCACTATAATTTATAGCGGCCCTGATATTTATCTCAGCTTACACGCTCATTTGCGATTTTATCATCAGATTAAGCAAACCATCAGAAAAAGCGCAGCGTGACCTGCACGATTAAGCTTTTCCTTTGCCTCGTCTCTTCGTATCTGGCGTAAATATCGCGCATGTAATCAGTCAAAATAGGGTTTTAAAATGTCTTCTGTCCAGTGCATAAAAGCCCTGATACGCCGCGACAGATTGCGGCGGTGCGCGACCACAAATACGCGCTAAGCGGCTCGGGACGCAGATCGGGAAGCACTTCAACCAGTTCACCACAGCACACTCCCGCTCTGCTTTACTCTTCCAGAACTCTTCCAGACCTTGTCAGGCGCCTTTAACCGGCGTCGGTTTCCTGTGCGGGTTTTACATCAGAACAGCCTTATGCCTGGGCAATTTTCAACAATCGATGAATAATCGCCCGCTATTCTCAGACATAGCCCATCATTTTTAACAGCGCCTGCACCTGATTCATTGCCTCGCTGCGATGAGAGACGCCCAGTTTTTGGTAGAGATTACGGATATGCGTTTTGATGGTGGTGGATGCCACCGCCAGTTCCCCGGCGATTTGATCGTTGCTGTATCCTGAATAGATCAGGCCCAGCACCTGCCACTCACGCTGCGTCAGTGGACTGGTGCGGATCAGTTCCGGCACGTCAGGATGGTTGAGCAACCGGCTGACAAAACCTTCATCGAAATGGGCAAACTTATGTCGATGATATTTATTAATCTCAAGCAGGATGCGGCGGGCGCGGTGACTGTCCAGCTCATTCAGGGTATTTAGCTGAATCAGCTGCCGCAGTTGTTGCGCCATCATCTCGCCTTCAATGACAAAATGGCTGATAAATCCGGTGCTGCGTGCCAGTTTCAGCGCCTCAATCAGCACACGCTGCGCCTCCGCTTTGCGGTCAGTCTGCCAGTAGATCTGATTCAGCAGCAGCAGATTACGGTTTAAATCGCTCATCAGGCGCAGGGCACGGGCGTTCTCATTCAGTTCCTCCAGCACCACTTCTGCCTGGCTGACATCACCCAGCAGGATCTGTGCACGGGCAATGTTACGCCACTGTCCCTGCAGGAAATGGTTGTTAGCGAAAGCGGGTTTGGGTGTCTGCCGCATCCAGTCGCGTGCGTTCTGGCTGTCGCCGGTCATCTGCCAGTAGATCACCCGAACCTTATCGGCATTGGCGATCCAGTCACTGTGCCAGTTGCCGTTGTTCAGCAGGTTTTCCAGACGGTTCAGGTAGCTGCGGGCGTTATCAATGTTGCCGCGCGCCAGTGAGCACTGTACCAGCAGTCCCAGACACTGAATCTGCTGTTGCGGCTGGTAACCGTTCAGCACGTTGATCCCTTCGCGCGCCGCCTGCTCTGCCTCTTCCAGTCGGCCCCAGGCCCATAACAGCTGAGCGCGAATGCGCAGCAGAAACTCATGCAGCGGGAACTGCGCCAGATGCTGCTCTTCCACCAGCACAAAGGCGCGGCTCTGGATCTCATAGGCGGCCTGCAAAAAGCCCTGAGCAAACAGAATCTCGCTCTGTTGAATCATGCTCCAGAGCGCGTAGTGCCAAACCTCATCGCGACGCGCCATCTGTTCGGTCTGACGCATCAGCTTGAGTGAATCATCTAACTCACCTTTGCAGTGCATCACTTCGCCATGTACTGAGGTCGCCACAATACGGCTGTAGTGACGGCTGGCTGGCAGGGTGTCGAGCGCCACTTTCGCCAGCCGCTCCGCTTCGTCGGTGTTGCCATCGTTGATCGCCACCTGGGCGCGCAACGCATTAAATTCACCGCGCAGAGCGGCATCAATCTCGCAGCGGCTGGCCTGTTCAAAACGTGCCAGCAGACTATCGACTTCAGAAAAGCGATGCTGGGTCTGCATCAGCCACGCCTGCAGCAGCACCAGCATAGGATTCTCCAGCATCATCTCCCACGGCAGCGCTTTCAGGGAGTTCTCCAGTAACGGTAGTTCGCTCTGATTAAACAGCGTCCAGGCGTGCTTCAGCAGCACATCCCGCAGCATGCTCGCGTCACCGGAGGCGAGCGCGTGGTGAATCGCCTCGCCAGGGAACCCCTGCGCCATCCAGCTTTCAGCCGCAGCCCGATGCAGCGCAGGCAGCTCTGCGGCCAGCTCCCACTGACAGCGCTGACGCAGAAAGTTCCCAAACAGCGGATGGTAGCTGAACCAGCAGCCGGAATCGTCCATGCGCTGCAGAAATAACCCCTGACGTTCAATCTCCTCCAGCCGCATCTGGCCGTTATCTTCGTGGGTTACGCAGGCTATCAGCTCATCGTTCATTGAACGCAGCAGCGCAGTTTTGAGTAAGAAATGGCGGGTGGAGAGATCGACATTATCCAGCACCTCTTCCACCAGATAGTCAGAGAGATGGCTGGCATTAATACCTGAAAGCCGCCGGGCTGAATGCTGCGCAGAGCTGGCACCCTGTCGTGCCGACAGCACGATCAGTTGCAGTGCCGTCGCCCAGCCTGCGACATCATCACAAAGGCGGCTGCTCTCGTCGCTTTCCAGCGGCGCCGCCAGACGGCAGTCAAAGAACTGGCGCGCTTCCTGATGTGTAAATGCGAGCTGCTGGCTGCCCAGTTCAATCAGTTGCTCACGCACCCGCAGGTTAGCGATACCCAGCTGCGGCAGGTTACGCGACATCAGAATCAGCGTCAGATTCTCCGGCTGATGACGCAGGAAAAAGCGCATCGCGTCATGAATGACCGGATTGGTGATGAGATGGTAGTCATCAACGATCAGCCACAACGGCTGCTGCCACTCCACCAGTTCGATAAAAAGCTGAGAAAACAGTGCATTGAGATTCACATATTGCCGCTTCTGCGCCAGCAGCTCAGTGCGGGGACAGCCGCCATGTGTGGCCTGTTGCAGTGCAGCTATCAGGTAATCGACAAAGCGTTCCGCCTGATTGTCGCCCTCGTCCAGAGATACCCAGCCCAGATCGCGCTTTCCCGCCGCCCACTGCGATACCAGTGTGGTTTTGCCGTAACCTGCCGGACTGGTGACCAGTACCAGCCGATAGTTACCGGCAGCGGTGAGCTTTTGCAGCAATCTTTCACGGATGACGGTGCCTTCAAGACGGACCGGGCGGCTGAGTTTGGCGGGTATTAACATGGGCGCGCGTTTCTCCATTCGTCGAGCGCATCATTATTTTACGCTTCGTAATTATTCCTTACACAGGTTCAGCATTTCGTCTGATGAATGCAAGCAAACCCATTAACTAAACTTTACAAAAGCGTGCGCAATCACACTCCTGCGTCGATTTAGGAATAGCCTCATTCTCTCCACCCTCCCTATCCTCCTGCCCTAATCCTTTTCGGGAGGATGAGTGATGATTTCCGCCCGGGCACACTGTCACCACATTGACCCATTTTCTTTTTTTCAGGACATCAATCATGACACAGCCCGATTTTAACCCGACTCAGTTTACTGCTGCCCTGACCCGTCAGTGGCAGCGTTTTGGCCTGCGCGACGCGCAGGAGATGAACCCGTCGCAGTGGTGGCAGGCCCTCAGCGGTGCACTGGCCGATATGCTGGCGGCGCAGCCAGCTTGCCCGGCTACAACTGAACTGCGCCATGTAAACTATCTGTCGATGGAGTTTTTGATGGGTCGCCTGACCGGCAACAATCTGCTGAATCTGGGCTGGTATGGCGCGGTGAATGATGCGCTGGCCGCCTGGAATGTCTCACTCACCGACGTGCTGGAAAACGAAACCGATCCGGCGCTGGGCAATGGCGGTCTGGGTCGCCTGGCGGCCTGTTTTCTGGATTCTATGGCAAATGTGGGTCAGCCTGCCACGGGCTATGGTCTGAACTACCAATATGGTCTTTTCCGCCAGCGTTTCGAACAGGGCGCGCAGATTGAAGGGCCGGATGACTGGCAGCGCGATCGCTATCCGTGGTTTAACCATAACGCTGCGCTGAACGTGCGCGTCGGTCTGGGCGGTAAAGTGATCACTGTCGAAGGTGAGCCGCAGTGGCAACCGGCAGTTGAACTGGTCGGGGAAGCCTGGGATCTACCGGTAGTAGGTTATGAGAATGGCATCAGCCAGCCACTGCGTTTATGGCAGGCGAAACATGCTCAGCCGTTCAACCTCAGCCGCTTTAACGACGGCGATTTTTTGCGCGCTGAGCAACAGGGCATTGATGCAGAGAAACTCACCAAAGTGCTCTATCCCAATGACAATCATCAGAACGGTAAAAAACTGCGTCTGATGCAGCAATATTTCCAGTGCGCCTGTGCGCTGGCTGACATTCTGCGTCGTCACCATCTGGCCGGACGCAACATCGAAACCCTGGCTGACCATGAAGTGATCCAGCTTAACGACACCCATCCGACGCTGGCGATCCCGGAGCTGATGCGTCTGCTGCTGGATGAGCATCAGCTTAGCTGGGATCGCGCCTGGCAGATCACCCAACACACCTTTGCCTACACCAACCATACGCTGATGCCGGAAGCGCTGGAATGCTGGGATGTGCGACTGGTGCGCAGCCTGCTACCGCGCCATATGATGATCATTAATACCCTGAACGCGCAGCTGAAAACGGCAGTCACCGCACGCTGGCCGGATGATGACGCAAAATGGGCAAAACTGGCACTGGTGCACAATAACCAGCTCCGCATGGCCAACCTTTGCGTCACCAGCGGCTTCGCGGTCAATGGTGTGGCGGCACTGCACTCAAAACTGGTAGTGCAGGATCTCTTCCCGGAATATCACCAGATGTGGCCGGAAAAATTCCATAACGTGACCAATGGCATTACACCGCGCCGCTGGATTAATCAGTGCAACCCGGCGCTGAGTGCGTTGATTAGCCGAACGCTGCAAAAGCCCTGGTTGAACGATCTTGATGCCCTGCAGGGACTGGAAGCTTTTGCGGATGACGCCACGTTCCGCGCGGAATATCGCGCCATCAAACAGCAGAATAAGCAGGCACTGGTCGGGTGGATCAAAAACCGGACGGGTATTGAGATCAACCCCACCGCGCTGTTTGATGTACAGATTAAGCGCCTGCATGAGTACAAACGTCAGCATCTGAGCCTGCTGCACATCATTGCACTGTGGCAGACGCTGGTCACCGATCCGCAGGCGAACCGTGCACCGCGCGTGGTGCTGTTTGGTGCCAAAGCCGCGCCGGGCTATGCGCTGGCGAAAAACATCATCTACGCCATCAACAAAGTGGCCGAAGTGATCAATCAGGATCCGCGGATCGGCGACCGCCTGAAGGTGGTGTTTATTCCCGATTACAACGTCTCCGTCGCCGAGCGCCTGATTCCGGCCGCCGACCTTTCTGAACAAATTTCTACTGCCGGTAAAGAGGCCTCCGGCACCGGCAACATGAAGCTGGCGCTTAACGGTGCGCTGACCATCGGCACACTGGATGGGGCAAACGTCGAGATCGCCGAACAGGTCGGCAGCGAAAATATCTTTATCTTTGGGCATACCGTGGAACAGGTGGTGGCGTTAAAAACGGGCGGCTATGCCCCGGATCAGTGGCGCAAAAAAGATCCACAGCTCAATCAGGTGTTACAAGCGCTTGAAGATGGCACCTTCAGTCAGGGCGACCTCCACGCTTTTGACGCGATGCTGCACAGTCTCGGCCCGGAAGGCGGCGATCCGTATCTGGTGCTGGCTGACTTCCAGCCCTACCTGGATGCGCAGGCGCAGGTTGAACGGCTGTGGAGCGATCAGGAGGCCTGGACGCGTGCCACTATCCTCAATACCGCACGCTGTGGCATGTTCAGTTCCGATCGCGCAATCCGCGATTACCAGCAGCGCATCTGGCAAGCGAAACGCTAAGGAAAGCCATGAAAACAGAACCGGTTATGGATGATTTTTCTCTGGCAGGCATCGCTGCTGAGTATATCAATGCGCACGGCAAGCCTCAGGCGATCCCGACCCTGACCCGCCAGCGTTTGCTGGCGGTGATGCAGACTCCCCATCCGCTGAGCACGCCGCTGCCACCGGCGGTGATTTTCCGCAGCGGCGATCTGCTGAGCCTGTCGCCTCAGCTGAGTGACGATGCCCACTGGCATCTCACCCACGAGTCGGGTGAGATGAGCTCAGGTCGCTGCCAGCCTGCCCAGCCACTGCATCTGCCACCGCTGCCTGAGGGCTATCATCAGCTGACACTGCAACAGGGCACGCAGCAGTGGTCGTGCCGGGTGATTATCGCCCCGGCCCGCTGTTATGAACCGCCAGCACTGCTGGCAGGTGAATCCCTGTGGGGCGCCTGCGTGCAGCTTTACACTCTGCGCTCGGTGCAGAACTGGGGTATTGGTGACTTTGGCGATCTGCGCCGGATGCTAGCGGAAATCGCCGCACGTGGTGGCGCGTTTATCGGCCTCAACCCTATTCATGCACTGTTTCCCTCCAGCCCGGAGAGTGCCAGCCCTTACAGTCCTTCGTCCCGGCGCTGGCTCAATGTGCTTTACATTGATGTGGCCGCGGTCACTGACTTCCAGTTGAGCGCGGTCGCGCAAACCTGGTGGCAACTGCCCGAAACGCAGCAGACGCTGGCGCAGGCTCGCGCAACTGAATGGGTCGATTATGCCGCGGTAACCCGGCTGAAAATTCAGGCGCTGAGCCTGGCGTGGCCGCAGTTTATCCAGCGTGATGCCGCTGATCCTGAGGTGCAGGCGTTTAATGCGTTTATCCAGGAAGGTGGCGAAAGCCTGCAGCATCAGGCGCTGTTTGATGCGCTGCATGCCGACCAGATGGCGCAGGATAGCGGGCGCTGGGGCTGGCCGGTCTGGCCGGAGGCGCTACAGCATCCTGGCAGCCCTGCGGTGCAGACCTTTTTAAAACAGCATCAGGATCAGGTGCGCTTCTGGCTCTGGCTGCAGTGGCTGGCCGCGCAGCAGTTTGAAAACTGCTGGAACAGCTGCCAGCAGCAGCAGATGCCCATCGGACTGTACCGCGATCTGGCGGTGGGCGTCGCGCAGGGTGGCGCAGAGACCTGGAGTGAGCGGGATCTTTACTGCATGGAGGCCAGCATCGGTGCACCGCCTGATATTCTCGGCCCACGCGGTCAGGATTGGGGGTTGCCGCCCATGGATCCGCAGGTGATGCGTCAGCGTGCCTGGGAGCCGTGGATTGCCCTGCTGCGCGCCAATATGCGCCACTGCGGCGCACTGCGTATTGATCATGTGATGGCGCTAATGCGGCTGTGGTGGATTCCCGCTGGCGAAGGCGCGAGGCACGGGGCGTATGTGCACTACCCGATTGACGATTTGCTGGCGATTCTGGCGCTGGAAAGCCAGCGTCATCAATGCATGGTGATTGGCGAAGATCTCGGCACCGTGCCGGAGGCGATTGTCGATAAGCTGCGGGATGGCGGGGTTTACTCCTATAAAGTGCTCTGGTTCGAACAGACGTCAGAAGCCGGTTTTCGCCCGCCCGCCAGCTGGCCACGGCAGGCGATGGCTGTTGCTACCACCCATGATCTCCCCACGCTGCGCGGCTGGTGGCAAAGTGACGATCTGACAACTGGCGCGCAACTCGGTCTCTATCCGGACAAAGTGGTGCTGGCCGGGTTGTATCAGGATCGACTTCGGGCAAAGCAGGCGCTGCTGAACAGTTTGCATCGCGTGGGCGCGCTGCCGAAACGTGCCGGACGCGATGCACGCCGCACCGGCATGAGCAAAGCATTAAACCGGGCGATGCAGCGCTATCTGGCCGACAGTCACAGCGCCCTGCTGGGACTGCAACCGGAGGACTGGCTGGATATGGCCGCGCCGGTGAACATCCCTGGTACCAGCGACGAATACCCAAACTGGCGACGCAAGCTGAGCGTGCCGCTGGAGGCGCTATTCAGTGATTCGGAGACCGAAAGGTTGTTGCGCGATTTGACGGCGCGACGGAAGCGGTCAGTGCGTGGTTGAAGATTAACGCGTGACTCAGACGCGTGTCTGACGCCGCCTGATTTACATAATTTTCAGTTATTACAGCGTGCGGGCCGCCAACGGCTCGCACGCTGCTATTTTACTCAGCGCCTTTCATCAGAGATGAATTACCCCTGAGCAAGGCGTCTGAAAACACAAACAGGATCGTGGTCAGGATTTATGACACTTACGAGTTTGTATTATCCCAATCCTGAGATTGCTTTAACAGCAATGCCCAGTCGTCTGGTGGGTAGCCGTTATGCAACATTCCTGAAAATACTTTATAAGCGTCACGTTTACTGCCATAGGCACGTTTGGTCTCGGCGTCATTCATCCATGCAAGGATAATGGTTTTATGTTGTTCGCTGAATCTAAAGAACAAACGATACTGCATTAAAAACTTCGCACTGAACCAATGCTTATTTTGTTCTCCCAGCGTATCGCCCTGGCGAAACTTTGCATGATGTGGATCGGCGCAAATCTCACTATTGATAACTTTAAACACCGCGGCTAAAAGCTTAGTCGTCGCTTTTCGCTGGTAACTTTCAGGATATTTAGCCCTGAGTGACTCCACTTCATTGGTCAGCGCAATCAGCTGTGATTCAAAACAGGGATGAACATAAACGTGCCATCCATTCATAACCGTGCCATCTTCCATACCTGATTACTCATCGTCCATGAGTGGAGCATCCAAATCAACGTCCATACCTTCGGTCAACGAAGTAATGCGAGTTAATAATCCTCGATCCAGCGTTTTGATATTTGAAGGCGTGTTGCACATATCAGCAGCAAGAAAACTCAGAAAGCTCGCCATCACCGGATCATCATCAGTCACCGTTTCCTGACGGGTAATAAGGACTTTGCCGCCAGGCAGAACAGCGTATTCGATATTCTCACCAGGTTGCAGATTCATCGCATCACGAACTGCGGCAGGGATCGTGGTCTGGCTGCGGGCTGTCAGTTTTGATGTAGCGCGCAGAGAGATGTTGGTATGAGTCAGCGTTCCCATTTCAGATTCTCATCAGGAAAAACAAGATAACGCAACAGTAATGCAAGTGCATTGGCAATGCAAATGCATTGATCGCGACAACCACGACTGTTTTGTTACTCAGTCACCATTAAAAGTTTCTGATTACTCTTTTCCGTATCGCCTGAAAAGTGACACCCTGTTTTACTTCCTGCCAGATATCACACTCTTCGCGGCTGATATGCACAGGAGCAGAAATACTCCGACGGGTGATAACCCAGGTTCACCCGCCATCACGATACCCATGATTTCAGAAAGATATTTCGGGTCTGAGTTGACATGTAACTTCGCCTGAAACCGCCATAAAATTTATCCCTGAAACAGCTCAGGTAGCCTATATTCATCGAACGCTATTGCCCACAGCCTGACTTACGCAATGCGTAAAACCACACAAAAAAACCCTGCAATAAGGATCTCCACAACAAAAAAAGGTGCGCCGCAGCGCACCAGATGGGACAACATCAATAGCGTCGGGGCAGCTTCACCCCTTGCCTTTAACACTACTGATAAAGGTCTGCCGTGCAGAGGTGGAACCTAGCCGCTCGGCTTCATCCAGCAGTTTCAGCGCCTTGTCGATATTGCCGCTGTTCACCGCCTGGGTGATCTTCTGGTTAAAGTAACTCTCGGTGTCGCTCATGATCGGTTCCGCACGGGCTTTTGGCGCGGGCGCTGCAGCCGGTGCAGGCGCTGGTGCTGCGCTGTACGCTGCCGCAGGTGCAGTATTGCCGACGGTGACGGCACTCGCGCCGGATGAACCAAACAGCGGTCCGACAAGAATCGAGGAGCCGGAACTGGTCTGCATCTTCAGCTTGATCGTGCCTTCGCGGCTGTGGCTGGCGACCGGATCGGGAATATCCGGCACGGCATGGCCAGTGCCCTCTGCGTAGGCCTTGGCTGGATCGAGCAGCGTGGTGGTCTGGGTCAGATCGCTGTCGGTGGTAAACACCAGCAGGTAGATTTTTTGCTGACCCAGCGCCGGGGTCAATTTCATCACCCCTTCCAGCCGATCTGCCGCCATTACGCCCGGCTTCTGATAAGTGAAATAGCGGCTGGGGAACCAGGCCGCAGGACGCAGGTTTTCATCCAGCACCAGCACGTTCGGTGCGAAAACCTTACCGTTTGCCACTTCACTGCTCAGCGTCAGCGTCAGTTCGCCGATATTTGCCGGCAGACTGTAAGCCGCGACCGGCCCGGCAATGTGAGGTGCATTCAGCGTCTGTCCACTGTTGGCGAGTTTTGTAGTCTGCGTCTGAGAGGCCGCCAGCGGCTGCCAGCTCAGGCGTTGGAGGGATTCAGGTGCGACGACCGGTGCAGAAGAGAGATCCTGCGGCACCAGATTGACCTCCGCCAGGGCGGGAAGCGCATGTCCTGTCAGTAACGCCGCACTCAGGCAGAGTGCAGCCAGCTTTTTCATTTTCATTATGCGTACCTTATTGCAGGTCGCGGCGTGAACCAGGCAATGGCACACCGCGACCAAAGTGATCCATCAGGCGCAGGGGCGCGCCAGTCAGAACAGGGATTGGTTTACCACCAGATTTCCATCTGCGCGCCGAAGGTCACTTCGTCATCTTTACCACGGCTGTTGGTCAGGATGCCGTTGCCGGTAGAGTCCGCAGAGGCGAAGGAGGTGAGATCGCCCGAGGCATCTTTGTTGTAGCCCCACTTCTCATCCCATTTGGCGTAGGTTGCGAACAGACGCAGCGCCGGACGTGACCAGATGCTGTCACCGGCCTGCCACTGCTGTGCCAGTGTCACTTTGTACTGGCCGTTGCGCTCATTAGCCTGCTGCGATTTTACGTTGTCATAGCCCAGTTCCAGCAATGTGCTCATGATCGGCGTCCATTTGTACATCGGGCGCACACCTACGGTGTACCAGTCGGTACCCCGGTTATTGTCCAGATCGATGTTCTGGTACATAGCGACATACATCAGGTCCCAGCGTTCTGCCAGCGAAATGGCACCGTGGTCAAGCACGCGGTACATCTTGCCGTTGTTATTGAGGTTGGTGCCCTGCGGCACGCCTTTGCCCTGCGAAGTCATCGCATCTGTTGCGTATTGCAGCACAAACTTGTTGTAACCTTTCAGCATGCTCTGGGTATGTTCAGCCGTGAACATCCAGCCATCTTTCGATGCGCCATCTTCGATGCGGTAGCCGTCACGGGCATTGGCACGACCATAATCGACACCCAGTTCCAGCACGCCGTTCGGGTTGGTTTCCAGTCCGGCCAGACGCACATCAAACACGTCGTTGGCGGTGCTGGTCGCGAAGTCACGGATACGGTCGCTGGAGAAGGTGTACGAGCCGCCCGCTTCAGACGAACGGGTTGCGGCGAAAGAGAGTTTACCGAAGCCGAGATCCACATCTTCCAGACCGGCACCCGGACCCGAGATATCCCAGTAGTAGAAGTCGATCATGTGGACGTCATGACGCTGATAGAAACGCTTACCGGCCCAGATGGTCGACCCTGGCAGCGAATCAATCAGGTTTTTACCTTTGACGTTAGCCTCACGGAAAGCGGGTGAGGTCGCTTCCCAGTCATTTTGCTGTGCCACGGAGTAAGCCACGTTGGTGTCGAAATAGAAGCTCTTGTCGCCCTCTTTCCACACTTCCTGGCCTAATTTCAGTTCAGCGTAGGTTTCACATTCATTGCCCAGACGGTACTTACTTTGGGCGCCAGTGGCCTGGAAACATTGCTGTTCGCCACCGCTACCTGTCCAGCCAATGCCGGAACGGGCGTAACCGGTAAAATCAACCGCCATCGTTGGGGCGGAGAGGGTGCCCACCGCGACGGCAACGGCAATGGGAAGTTTGCGCAGAGTTAACATTTTCTATCTCCTGAGGTCATTGCTTTTATTGTTTTTGGCAGGGCTATACACCCGGCTCCTGATAAAGCCTGCGGCACGCGCTCCCGTCCTCACGGAACAGGTGACAACGCTCGGGCGGCAGGCCAATACCGAGGATGGCGCCCTCTTTCACCAGCACGACGTCCTCCTGGCGGTAGACCAGGTT
Source organism: Pantoea jilinensis (assembly GCF_019104105.1). Lineage (NCBI taxonomy): Bacteria > Pseudomonadati > Pseudomonadota > Gammaproteobacteria > Enterobacterales > Erwiniaceae > Pantoea > Pantoea jilinensis. The sequence goes on from NZ_CP077748.1 coordinate 314,573, forward strand.
TTGACGGATAGCGGGAATCTCGATGTGGATCTGTGTTTCATGCCCCAGCTGTTCCACCACCTGCACTTCCCCTTCCAGGGTAACGTCGGCGATATCGCTGGAGAGCAGATGTTCCGGGCGAATACCCAGTGACATATTGCTGCCAACCTGCACGCCGGCGCTGTCAACCGGCAGCCAGACCAGTTGCTGATTCGGCAGTCGTACCTGAACCTGATCGATGGCGGTGGCGGTCACTTTGACCGGCAGGAAGTTCATTTTGGGTGAGCCGATAAATCCGGCGACAAAGCGGTTAGCGGGATAGTGGTAAAGCTCAAGCGGTTTGCCGACCTGCGCAATGCGCCCGGCATCGAGCACCACGATCTTGTCAGCCAGCGTCATCGCTTCGATCTGATCGTGGGTCACATAAATCATGGTGCGTTTCAGGCGCTTATGCAGACGGGAGATCTCAATGCGCATCTGGACGCGCAGCGCGGCGTCCAGGTTTGACAGCGGTTCATCCAGCAGGAAGACGCGGGGTTCGGCCACCAGCGTACGGCCAATTGCCACGCGCTGACGCTGCCCACCGGAAAGGACCTTAGGGCGGCGATCGAGCAGATGCGCCAGCTGAAGGATCTCTGCCACCTGATTGACGCGCTGATGGATCTCCGCTTTTTTCACTCCGGCCAGCTTCAGGCCAAAAGACATATTTTCCGCCACGGAGAGGTGTGGATAGAGCGCATAGGATTGAAACACCATGCCAATGCCGCGCTCAGCAGGTGGCACTTCATTCATTCGCTGGTCGCCGATTAACAGCTCGCCGCTGGTGATGGTTTCCAGACCGGCAATCATGCGCAGCAGTGTCGATTTTCCACAGCCTGATGGGCCGACGAATACAACAAATTCCCCTTCACGAATAGTGAGATCGATATCTTTCGACACCACAGTTTCGCCCCAGGCTTTCGTGACATTGCGTAACACAACGCTCGCCATGATCCCTTCCCTCTTAGCTGCATAATCGTGTCTGCTCAGCGGCAGACGGGTTCCGGGGCTCACTATGCGAGAGGAAACAATCGGTAACATCCTCCGCCGTAACGCAAACTGCTGGGGGAGGAGTCGGGAGGAGGAGAAACACGGGCTGACGCGTCAGCCCGCGCCTTGCCACGCTTTTTTGTGATCGCTAACGCAGACCCGAAGATTGTTTTGCCGCTTAAGCACCCGCTTAAGGCGCTTTTTGCCAGTGGGATCACAGAGGCAGGCTGAGGGGCGTAGAGCGGAGGAGGATGAGATGCCGGTGTGGATACGCACAATGATGCCGACAGAGCATTCACCACTTCCGCTAACAGGATGGATTTATGACGACGAAAACCGGAGCACGCATTCTGGCCCTTTCTGCCCTCTCTGCTGTGCTCTTTTCAGCAAGCGCAATGGCAAAAATTGAGGAAGGCAAACTGGTCATCTGGATTAACGGTGACAAGGGCTACAACGGCCTTGCCGAAGTGGGTAAGAAATTTGAGCAGGAGACCGGCATCAAAGTCACGGTCGAACACCCTGACAAAATGGAGGAGAAGTATCCGCAGGTTGCGGCGACCGGCGATGGCCCGGACATCATTTTCTGGGCACATGATCGTTTCGGCGGCTACGCGCAGTCGGGCCTGCTGGCGGAGGTGACGCCGGATGCCAGCTTCCGCGAGAAGATCTTCCCGTTCACCTGGGACGCGGTACGCTTCGACGGCAAGCTGATTGGCTATCCGATCTCGGTTGAGGCGCTGTCACTGATCTACAACAAAAAGCTGCTGCCGAACCCGCCGAAAACCTGGGAAGAGATTGCCGGTCTTGATAAGCAACTGCGCGCCAAAGGCAAGAGCGCGATTATGTTCAACCTGCAGGAACCCTACTTCACCTGGCCACTGCTGGCCGCGGGCGGTGCTTACGCCTTTAAACTCACCGACGGACACTATGACGTGAAAGATGTCGGCGTCGATAACGCTGGCGCGAAAGCGGGCATGCAGTTCCTGGTCGATCAGGTCAAAGCCAAAACGCTGAATGCGGATACTGACTACTCCATCGCTGAGGCCGCCTTTAACAAAGGCGAAACCGCCATGACCATTAATGGTCCGTGGGCGTGGGGCAACCTGGACAAGAGCGGCATCGACTATGGCGTCACTGAACTGCCCACGCTGAAGGGCAAACCGTCGAAAGCCTTTGTCGGTGTGCTGAGTGCCGGGATCAACGCCGCCAGTCCAAACAAAGAGCTGGCGAAAGAGTTCCTGGAGAACTATCTGCTGACCGATTCCGGACTGGAAACGGTTAATAAAGACAAGCCGCTGGGTGCCGTGGCGCTGAAATCCTACCAGCAGACGCTGGAAAAAGATCCGCGTATCGCCGCCACCATGAGCAACGCTAAACAGGGCGACATCATGCCAAACATCCCGCAGATGGCGGCCTTCTGGTACGCGATGCGCACCGCCACGCTGAATGCGCTGGGCGGTCGTCAGAGTGTTGACGCCGCGCTTAAAGATGCCCAGGCCCGCCTGAAGAAGTAATAATCCCATGCCGGGGTTATCCCCGGCTTGAGTGACCGTTAAGGAAAACCGCATCATGTCAGGAAAACCGAAAACGCACAGTCTGTTGCTGAAAGGCGTTCTCATCGGAATCGGCTGTCTGCTGGTCGGCTATCTGCTGATACTGATGTACGCGCAGGGTGAATATCTGTTTGCGTTGCTGACGCTGATCCTCAGTGCTACCGGGCTGTGGATTTTTGCTAATCGTCGCGCCTATGCGTGGCGTTATGTCTATCCCGGCGTGGCAGGAATGTCGCTGTTTGTGCTGTTCCCCCTCGCCTGCACCATCGCTATCGCCTTTACCAACTACAGTAGCACCAACCAGCTCACCTTTGAGCGGGCGCAACAGGTACTCCTTGGCCGTACTTTCCAGTCGGGCGAGGCAGTCAGTTTTTCTCTGTTCCCGGCAGGCGATCGCTGGCAACTGGTACTGAACGATGGCAAAGCAGACTTTGTCTCTCCACCTTTTCAGTTTGGCGCAGAACAGACTCTGAAAATGATGCCTGCCACGCCACCCGCTGGCGAACGGGCAACGTTCAGGGTTATCACGACTAACCGCCAGGCACTGAGTCAGATCCGCGCTGAGCTGCCGGATGGCCGTCAGCTGCGGATGAGTTCGCTCCGCCAGTTCTCCGGCACCCAGCCGCTCTATCGGGTTGGCGCAAAAGATGAACTGATCAACCAGCAGAGCGGCACGCATTACCGCGCCAATCCGCAGACCGGCTTCTATCAGGCCGTGAACGCGGACAATAAGTGGGGCAACGAAACCTTAAGCCCCGGCTTTACCGTGAATACCGGCTGGAAGAACTTCGTGCGGGTGTTTACTGATGAAGGGATTCAGAAGCCGTTCCTGGCGATATTTGGCTGGACGCTGCTTTTCTCGCTCATCACGGTGGTGCTGACCGTAGCCGTCGGGATGGTGCTGGCCTGTCTGGTGCAGTGGGAAGCGTTACGCGGCAAAGCGATCTATCGGGTGATGCTGATCCTGCCCTATGCGGTACCGGCGTTTATCTCGATTTTGATTTTCAAAGGGCTGTTTAACCAGAGCTTTGGGGAGATCAACGTGATGCTCAGCGCGCTATTTGGCGTGAAGCCTGCGTGGTTCAGCGATCCTACGCTGGCACGCACCATGCTGATTATCGTCAACACCTGGCTCGGCTATCCCTACATGATGATCCTCTGCATGGGACTGCTGAAAGCGATTCCCGATGATCTCTATGAAGCCTCGGCGATGGACGGAGCAGGACCGCTGCAGAATTTCTTCCTGATTACGCTGCCGCTGTTGCTGAAGCCGTTGATGCCGCTGATGATTGCCAGCTTTGCCTTCAATTTTAATAACTTTGTGCTGGTGCAGTTACTGACCAACGGCGGACCGGATCGTCTTGGCACGACCACGCCAGCCGGTTATACCGATTTGCTGGTGAACTACACCTGGCGCATCGCCTTTGAGGGCGGCGGCGGGCAGGACTTTGGTCTGGCGGCTGCCATCGCCACGCTGATCTTCCTGCTGGTGGGTGCGCTGGCAGTGATTAACCTGAAAGCCTCGCGGATGAAGTTCGACTAAGGAGTTGTTATGGCTATGGTACAACCCAAATCACAACGGCTGCGTCTGTTCACCACGCATCTGCTGCTGCTGGTATTTATTGCGGCGATACTCTTCCCGTTGCTCATGGTTATCGCAATTTCACTGCGATCCGGTAACTTCGCCACCGGCAGCCTAATCCCGGAACAGATCTCCTGGGAGCACTGGCGGCTGGCGCTGGGTTTCAGCGTTGAACATGCGGATGGAAGCGTGACACCGCCGCCCTTTCCGGTGCTGTTATGGTTATGGAACTCGATCAAGATTGCTGCAATCAGCGCGCTGGGCATCGTGGCACTTTCGACCACCTGCGCCTATGCGTTTGCGCGTATGCGCTTTGCCGGTCGTGCCAGCCTGCTGAAAGGGATGCTGATATTCCAGATGTTCCCGGCGGTTCTGTCACTGGTGGCGCTCTATGCGCTTTTTGATCGGCTCGGTCAGTATCTGCCGTTTATCGGGCTGAATACCCATGGTGGCGTAATCTTCGCCTATATGGGCGGCATCGCGCTGCATGTCTGGACGATTAAAGGGTATTTCGAAACCATCGACGGATCACTGGAAGAGGCCGCCGCGCTGGATGGCGCAACACCATGGCAGGCGTTCCGGCTGGTGCTGCTGCCGCTGTCAGTGCCGATTCTGGCGGTGGTGTTTATTCTGGCGTTTATCGCAGCGGTCACTGAAGTGCCGGTTGCTTCGCTGCTGCTGCGCGACGTCAACAGCTACACCCTTGCGGTCGGGATGCAACAGTATCTCAATCCGCAGAACTATTTGTGGGGAGACTTTGCCGCCGCGGCGGTGCTCTCCGCGATTCCGATCACCCTGGTGTTCCTGCTGGCGCAGCGCTGGCTGGTAAGCGGTTTAACCGCAGGCGGGGTGAAAGGCTAAACGATCATCATTGTACGTTGCCACTGCTTACACAACGCCTGTTGTGGTTGAATGATTCGGCGGCCTGCGGGCCGCCTTTTTTATCCTACGCTGACTCCGATGCACGGCTGCCAGTCACCAGCGCGACGACCATGGCCGTTATTGCCTGCTCGCCTTCCGGCTTAGCGACATCGCCACGTGTCACGGCGGCGGCGATAGCATCCGCGCCCCCCAGCAAGCCCCACATGCCTGCTTCTGGTATCCCGCTGCTGCCAGCAAAGGGCGCAAACCAGCGCTGACAGCGGGCGATAAAATCGAGCTGATAGTGGCGTTTAACGGCGGCCAGTTCCGGTGAGGTGCTGAGTGCTGACAGCAACTCTGGAATCTCACGTCCTTCAGTCATCACACAATCCACATAACAGGCGGCCAGCACTTCCGCTTTTTTCTGCATCACCATCGGCGCAGCATTCATCGCCGCGTCCATTCGCTCGGTCTGGCGACGATCAAAATCGTCATACAACGCTGCCAGCAATCCATGACGGGTGGTGAAATGATCGTAAACCACCGGTTTACTGACGCCCGCCGCTTCGCCGACCCGTGCCAGCGTCAGCGCTTCGCTGCCTTCGGTTTGCAAAATCTGCCACGCGACATCCGACAACTGCCTGCGTCGGGCCTCGCGTGACAGTCGTTTCCGCGGTACTTTCTCAACGGTCATGTTTTTCCTGATGGGGGAACAGACGCTGGCCCAACGCCTGCGCCAGCTGATAGTGTGACTCAGGATAACCCTCATCGCCGCTTAGCAACAGTTCACTGGTCGCCACCGGCGCGCCACAGTAGTCAAAAATGCCGTGATCAATCTGATTTCGCATGCTGCCGAAATAGCCGCGCCGCAGAAAAGTTCGCGTATCCGCGCCCCCGATTGCAATCAGATGCACAGGAAGATGGTTGAGGCGCTTCACTATCCGACCCTCCTGTTCATCAAAGGCCCATCCGGCAATGAAAACCCGATCTATCCAGCCTTTGAGCTGGGCAGGAAATGACCACCAGTAAACTGGATAGACCAGCACCAGCGCATCAGCGCGATTTAACCGCTGCTGTTCAGCCAGCACATCCGGCGATGCCTCCGCCTGGCCGTTGAAATGCCGGTGGTCGGTGAGCGTGAAACGCGGATCAAATCTTTCAGCTGCCAGATCGGCTTTTTCAGCCGTGTGCTGGCCGGTCGAGATAATGCCCTGCGCCAGCTGGTCCGCCACGCGGTGGGTATGCGCATCCTGATTGGGATGAGAAGTCACTATTAATGCATGCATCGTCGTCACCTTACCTGTTCAGCCATTAAGCTACTAAAGGTAAGTTACTATTGGTAGCTTATCAAGCGCCGCTGTTTACTCTTTTTGCAGACCGCATTTCAGGTTAAACGCACCTGATGCCGGAAGGGCCCGCACAACATGGTCTGAACACAGGCGGGATAAAATGCTGCCTTCCTGTTCACCGTTAAAAACAATCTGCAGAGCTCTGTGCCAGCGTCAGATATAAAACCTACCGACGATAAGCCAGTGAGCGCACCAGCCGGTCGCCGAGTTTCTGAATCAGCATCACCAGTGCCAGCAGCACCACAATGGTGGCCGCCATGATCTGGTTGTCGAAGCGCTGATAACCGTAACGAATCGCCAGATCACCCAGTCCGCCGCCACCGACCACGCCCGCCATCGCCGAGAAGCCAATCAGCATCACAATCGTCAGGGTAACGCCCGCCACCAGTGCGGGTAGCGCTTCCGGCAGCAGCACACGGCTGACGATATGCCACAGCGTGCCGCCCATTGATACCACCGCTTCAATGCGGCCGCGATCGACCTCATCCAGCGCGTTCTCCACAATGCGGGCAAAGAAAGGAAACGCGCCCAGCGTAATCGGCACAATGGCGGCAGTGCTGCCCAGCGTGGTGCCGACCAGCAGACGGGTAAAGGGGATCAGCGCAATCAGCAGCACCACAAACGGCAACGCGCGTCCGGTATTGACCAGCGTATTCAGCAGCAGTGAAATCCCACGATTGGGCAGAATGCCTTTTGGCCGGGTCAGAAACAGCATCACACCCACCGGCAGGCCTAGCGCGACCGTGAAAAGTGCCGCCAGCAGCACCATATAGAGTGTTTCACCAGTGGCATTCAGCAGCAGTTCCTGGAACCGCTCACTACTCATGCTACGCATCGGGTTAATGCCTCATGCTGATATTTTTTGATAAACGCCCGGTCTGCTTCGCCATCCCTCAGCAGCATTTTGCGCAGGCGTCCCTCTTCACGTCCCATGATCTGGCTCAGGCTGCCGCTTTCAACGAGCTGGCCATTCTCAAGCAGTGCCGCGCCGTCACAAATCCGCTTCACCACCGCCATTTCATGGGTGATCAACACAATGGTGATGTTGAGCTGCTGCTGAATGTCGGCAAGCAAATCGAGAATCGAGGTGGTGGTTTCGGGGTCCAGCGCGCTGGTGGCCTCATCACACAGCAGATAACGGGGTCGGGCGGCCAGCGCACGGGCGATGCCGACACGCTGTTTCTGCCCACCTGAGAGTTGCGACGGCCAGGCTTTGCCAGACGATTCCAGCCCCACCAGCTTCAGCAATGAGGCCACACGCTGGCGCCGCTCCGCCGCTCGCACACCGGCAATCTCCAGCGCCAGATCGACGTTGTCCTGTACGTTGCGCGAATGCAGCAGATTGAAGTGCTGGAAGATCATCCCCATCTGCTGACGCTGCTGACGCAGTTGCGCCAGGCTCATCGCGGCGAGATCCTGTCCGTCAATCTCAATCTGCCCGCTGGAAGGGCTTTCCAGCCGGTTCAGGCAGCGTAGCAGCGTGCTTTTACCCGCCCCGCTTCGTCCGAGGATGCCAAAGATGGTGCCCTCTTCGATGGTGAGTGAGATGTCGTCCAGAGCTGGCGCAGGTGCGCCAGCGTAATGTTTACTGAGATGGCTGATTTTAATCATGCTGCTCGTCCGCAACCGGAATCACAGAGCCCTGATAATTTTTACGGATAAATGCCGCCACCTGCGGCGAGCGCAGATCTTTTGCCAGCTGTAACACGCGCGGATCTTTAGCCCGTTCAGGCGTGGTCACCAGCAGGTTGGCGTAAGGGTTATGGGCCGCGGACTCCAGACCCAGCGCATCTTTCGCAGGCGTCAGCCCAGCTTCCAGCGCGTAGTTGCCATTAATCACGGCGGCATCCACATCATCCAGCGAGCGCGGCAGCTGTGGCGACTCAATCTCAACGATTTTAATATTCTTCGGGTTTTCACTGATATCTTTCGGCGTCACCAGCGTCGAACCCGCCTCGCCCTTCGCGCTTAGCTTGATCACCCCTTTGTCCTGCAACAGCCACAGTGCACGGCTCAGGTTGGTGGTGTTATTCGGCACAGCAATGCTGGCACCCTCTGGCAGCGCCGCCAGTGATTTCACCTTGCGCGAGTAAATTCCCAGCGGCTCAATATGCACGCTGGCAACGACGGCAAAGGTTTTACCCAGCGCTTTCTCCTGATCTTTCAGATAAGGCAGATGCTGGAAGTAGTTGGCATCCACATCTCCGGCGGCCAGCAGTTCATTGGCATTCACGCCGCCGCTCAGCTCGACAATTTTGATATCCAGTTTAGGATCCAGAGTTTTGACATACTCCAGGATTTCCGCGTGCGGCAGGGGATCAGCCGCCACGCGCAGCGGTGCAGCCTGTAAGCTTTGAGCAATCAGCAGTGAAAGACCGGCCAGGGCCAGAAAGCGCTTTTTAATCATCATTTATCTCTTATCGTTATCAGTGAGTGTTATGTTCGGGATAGAAACGCCGGGCGACGTCCGGATGCGAACGCAGCCGGCCCTTGAGGTAGTTCCAGCCCACTTCGCGCAGCAGTGGGTTAAGCGGATCGCTGCCCGGTCCCTGCGCCAGCCGAGCCAGCTGAGGAGGCAGTTGATAGACTGGCACCACCGCATCCAGCTGGGCACCCAGGAAAAAGGCGATGGATAAGCGCTCGCTGCTTTGAGGTGGCGAGACCACGCGATGCACCGTCGCGCGCAGATAGCCGTTGGTCGCCAGCTCCAGCAGTTCGCCAATGTTCACCACAAAGGTACCCGGCAGCGGCGACGCATCGATCCAGTTGTCCGGTGTCACTTCAACCTGCAGGCCCGGCTGGTCATCCTGCAACAGCATGGTCAGGAAGCCGGAATCTTTATGCGCGCCAACACCCTGGCGTGATTCACCCTCGGTGCGCCCCGGATAGCGAATCAGTTTGATATGTTCGTTGGGATAGTCGCCGTAGAGGTTGTCGAAAGCGTTGCGCGGCAGATTAAGTGCCTGGGCAAAGGCGCGCAGTAACGCCAGCGCTACCTCTGTCATCTGCTGCTGCCAGCGGGTGACCACGGTCTGCAATTCTGGTAAGGCTTCAGGCCACTGATTCGGCCCCTGCATCCGTTGCCAGGTGGGGGAATCGGCAGTAACGGGCAGCGCTTCCCGTTCCGCACCAATATCGAACTGCTCACGATAGTCGGGCTGGCTGCGGGTTATTTCCACGCCCGCCAGGTTATAACCACGAAAATGAGGCGAGTTAGCCATCGCTACTGCGGATTTTTCCGCCTGTGGCAGGGCAAAAAATTTCCGCGCGACGTCCTGAACCTCATCTGATAATTCACGGTCGATGCCGTGATTGATTAAATAGAAGAAACCGACATCACGCGCGGCCTGGCTTAACTTTTCCAGCACCTGTTGCTGCTGCTGTTGATTACCTGACAATAATGCGAAATCGATAACCGGCAATTCTGCTGTTGTTAACGCGCTCATGAGAGAGACTCTGTTGGCATGGAATAGCCTTACACTGCCATTCCCTTTATGCGTTAACTACCAACTAATCCTGCTATGGATATGCGGTGGATGGAAATATACCACCACCCCTTAGCCATCCCTGCCGCAGATTACTCTGCATGCGTGAGCCTCTTTTTCGGCAGTCATTGTGGCGAAAACAGCCATAAACAGATCCACACATGAAAAGAGCTATTACCAGGCAATATTTAAAAATGTTTATGGCCGTAAGCACTCAGGAGTCAGAGCGCCGTGCTGAATTTTCCATCAAAGTTAGCTTTTTCGGCTGAAAACTTGCAAAACCTTACAATCGTGGTCTATGGTTAACCGGCTGCGGCTTTTGCCGCTTCACTTAAAATTTTTCGGCTTCTTATAGCTTTCATTTCCACGGTTTCTTCTGAACATTGTTTGCGGCTGCGAAAGCTATAAGACTCCTTCATTGATGCACCTGAGGAGAATATGGACACCAGAAACTCATCGTCTGAACACCCAAAGAAACATTTCTGGAACAGGAAGCCTAAAGAGCTGACTGTCGACGACATTACCGTGATCGATAACGACATGCTGAAGCGAGCGGTTGGCGCAGCGGCATTAGGTAATGCGATGGAATGGTTCGACTTCGGGGTATACAGCTATCTCGCCGTGATCATCGGCAAAGTCTTTTTCCCTGATGCCAACAACGCGGTTCAGTTGATTGCCACCTTTGGTACGTTCGCAGCGGCCTTCCTGGTGCGTCCAATTGGTGGCCTGGTATTCGGGCCGCTGGGTGACCGTATCGGCCGACAGAAAGTGCTGGCGATGACAATGATCATGATGTCGATCGGGACATTCTGTATCGGTCTGATCCCGGCATACTCTTCAATCGGCATCATGGCACCCATTCTGCTTCTGGTGGCGCGCCTGATTCAGGGCTTCTCGACCGGGGGTGAATATGGCGGTGCCGCGACCTTTATCGCCGAGTACTCCACCGATAAACGCCGTGGCTTTATGGGCAGCTTCCTTGAGTTCGGGACCATTGGCGGCTATCTGATGGGTGCCAGCCTGGTGACGGTCATGACGACCGTGATGTCCAATGAGGCCATGATGTCCTGGGGCTGGCGCGTGCCGTTCTTTATCGCCGCGCCGCTGGGCCTGTTTGGTCTCTATGTGCGACTGAAGCTGGAAGAGACGCCAGCATTCCAGCAGCATATGGAAAAACAGGAAGCGCTGGAGCAGAGCAAACCGCGTCTGACACTGATGCAGATGCTGAGCAAATACCGTGCGCCGATGATGAAGTGTATTGGTCTGGTGCTGCTGTTTAACGTTTCTAACTATATGCTGACGTCGTACATGCCGAGCTACCTGACCGGGATACTGGGTCTGCCAGAGTTAAGTGGCCTGCTTCTGGTGATGGTGGCGATGTTTGTGATGATGCCGCTGACGCTGCTTTGGGGTCGCTGGACTGACCGTATTGGTCGTCGTCCGGTAATTGCCTTTGGTGCGGTGGGCCTGATTATCCTCGCAATCCCGAGCTTTATGCTGATCGGGTCCGGGAATATGTGGGCGGTATTTGGCGGACTCATGATTCTGGGTGTGTTGCATACCTGCTTCAGCGGCACCATGCCTTCGACGCTGCCAGCCCTGTTCACCACCGATATCCGTTACAGTGCGCTGGCCATTGGCTTTAACCTGTCGGTTTCGCTGTTTGGTGGTACCACACCGCTGATTACCGCATGGCTGGTGGATACCACTAAAAACACGATGATGCCGGCCTACTACATGATGGGCGCGGGTATCATTGGCCTGCTGACTATTCTGACCGTTCGCGAGACGGCCCGTCAGCCGCTGACCGGTTCTTCCCCTGCGGTGGCGACTAAGGCAGAAGCACATCGATTAATCGACAAGCTGCGCAAACGAAATAAACCCGCCGCGACAGCGGGTAAATAAGTGTTCTGACACCCTGCTCTGCAGGGTGTTTTTTTATCTGCGACCGGACGCTCCGCCCACCTTATTTAACCGCCCTCACGCGTGCCACAAACGTTTCTTTATTCCGGGTGCAGATTATTCATTACTGAAGCGGCCTACCGTGCTGGCCGCGCCCCGCGCATGGCCTTTCAGCTGGGCAACCAACTCTGCCTGGGTTAACCCCGCTTTCAGCTGCCCCACCGGTAAATCGGTGGCGATCAGCACAAAGTTATAGTGATGCAGACCACTGCCTGCTGGCGGGCAAGGCCCGTAATAATGCAGCGTGCCTGGCGTATTTTTTCCACCGGTATAATCCTTGCCCTTTGTCAGCGCCCCCTGCGCAAAAGACGTGCGGCTGGCAGGAATGTTATAGGCCACCATGTGCGTGACCCCCAGCCCTTTGGCCCCGACCGGATCGGTCATCAGCAGCGCAAAACTGCGGGTTCCCGCAGGCGCAGCAGACCAGTTGAGTTGAGGAGAAATATTCTCACCGGTACAGGAAGGGTTACTTTTATTGGCACCGGCAAACTTTTTATCCAGTAGCGCATTATCGCTGAAGTCCTCAGATTGCAGCGTAAACACCGACGCCGCCAGCGTGGTCATGGGCAACACGGCAAGCACCGTTGCGCAGAGTAATTTTTTCACCAGCCACTCCTTATCGAATTAACCCGAAAATTTTCCAGACGCATTACATCACTGCCTGCTTACTATAACGGCTTTCGCACAATTGACCCGGCAGCCTGCCTGTTTCGTGGCAGCGGAACGGCAAATCTATGATCTCCGTCGCGCAGACGCCGGCAGCTGACGCGTTGCCCTGTCACCCATTACCCGATATAAGTTAACGTCTGCGGCTGAAATATCGCCTGAATCCCTATGACTGTCACCAATAAGTGGACACTATGCAGATTGAAGACCTCCGGATTTATGTCGCCGTGATGCATGCTGGCAACTTTACTGCAGCGGCTGAGCAATTGATGTTATCGAAACAGTATGTCAGCCGCCGTATGGCTGCGCTGGAGGCGTCATTAGGGGTTCGCCTGCTGATACGCAATACCCGTAAGCTGTCTGTAACCGATGCAGGTTTATTGTTCGCGCAACATGCTCAGCGCATTCTGGATGAGATTCAGGAAGCAGAGCTGGCAGTGTCTGAGCAGCAACAGGCGCTGCGTGGCACCTTCCGCATTAATATGCCGATGTCCTTTGGTATGAGCCACCTGTCGCCGCTGATCGCCGAGTTCCTCAGCCACCACCCGGCATTGCAGTTTCAGATTGAGCTGGCGGATCGCTATGCGGATGTCATTGGCGAAGGCGTGGACATGGCGATACGCATCGGCACCCTGGCGGACTCAACGCTGATTGCTCGGCCGCTGGGCGAGCTGAAACGGGTGATCTGCTGCAGTCCCGGTTATCTGAAACGGGCTGGCACGCCGCAGCATCCCGATGAGTTACTGCAACACGCCTGTCTGCGTTATGGACGAGAAGGTCAGAATGGCTGGGAGTTGCAGGTCAATGGCAAAGCGAAATGGCTGGCCGTTCAGGGTCCGATGGTGAGTAACAATGGCGAAGTGCTGCGGGATGCGGCTCTGGCGGGTTTAGGACTGGTGCTGCTACCCGCCTTTATCCTTGAGACTGCGCTGCAACGTGGTGAGCTGGTGACGGTACTGGACGGCTGCCAGCCGCCACCCCTGTCACTGAATGCGGTTTACCCGCAGCACCGTCAGCGCAGCGAAGTAAACCGTCAGTTACTGGCGTTTTTACAGGCGCGTTTGGCGCCATAGGTGTGCCGGAAAGTTTAAAGCTGTTTTAACGCTGCAAACACTCTGGCGACCGCGACGGCACCCGGATCAGACACGCCGTTGAGGTTAGCACTGTTAAGATAAGATGATCGGCCCGCTTTTGCTTTCCCCATGCTGGCGGTTGCATCACTGCCCTGCTGTGCCGCATCAGCCGCCTCTGCCAGCGATTTACCCGCCACCAGTGCCTCGATAGCCGGTTGCAGCGCATCAATCAGCGTGCGATCCCCGGGTCGTGCCCCGCCATACTGTTTCATCTTGTCCAGACCCTGCAGCAAGGCTGCGGGCAGTGCACCACCTTCCGCCAGCTGCTGCGCGGCAGCGGTGAAAAAGATCGCCATCAGCACGCCGCTGGAGCCGCCCATCACCGTCGCCAGTCGTTCACCCGTCACCGCGAGCAGATCCGGTAAGGCATTTAACGGCAGCTTGTTATCCGCACATTCACGCTGGATCTGACGCGCACCTGCAGCAAAGGTCGAGCCGGTATCGCCATCGCCCACCTGGGCATCCAGTTTATTCAGCTCGCTTTCGCTGGCGATCAGGGTTGAACAGATGCTGTCAACGAAAGCCGCCACCGTCGGGTTATCAGAGGGTTGGGCCGTCTGTGCTGTTGCCTCTCTGGGGGCAATAACAGGCTGCAGAGGCGCAATTTTAACAGCCGGAACCCAGCCGCTGACCTCTACCGGCGCGCAGATTGCCTCCTCGAACAGCGGTGTCAACGTCATGGAGGTGACGGAAAAGCCTTTCATGTCCAGCGCGGTCATCAGCGGAGCCGGGCCAATCAGATAATCACTGCCCCGGCTGAGCGGCGACTCAATCAGGTCCCGCGTTACCAGACTCATCTCCAGCGCGGACATGCCACCAAGATTATTGACTAACAGCGCGCGTGGCTGATCGTTGTCCGGCACCACTTTCTCCAGCAGATGCTGCACAATCTGCTGACTGTTTTGCGTCTGCATTACGTCAACACCCGGTTCGCCGTGAATCCCCAGCCCCATTTCAACGCTGCCGTCTGGCACCCGCTGGCCGGTCTGCTCATCCGGCAGATGGCAGCTTGAGAGCGCAACGCCCATAGTGGCGATAGCACGACTGGCTGCCTCTGCTGCCTCGGTCACCGCCGCCAGGTCATCCCCCCTTTCTGCGACGAAGCCCGCCACTTTATGCACCAGCAACGTGCCCGCTACGCCGCGTGGCTGAGGGTTATCGGGCAACGCAACATCATCACCGACAATCACCATAGTGACGCTGAATCCCGCTTTACGCGCTTTTTCTGCTGCCAGACCGAAGTTGAGTCGATCCCCGGTGTAGTTTTTCACAATCAGCAGACATCCTGCCTCACCGGTAATATTGATGATGGCGTTGTAAACCGCGTCCACGCTGGGAGAAGCAAACACATCGCCACAGACGGCCGCCGTCAGCATCCCTTTGCCGATAAAACCGACATGCGCCGGTTCATGGCCTGAACCGCCACCGGAAATCAGCGCGACCTGCTGTTTTTGCCAGTCATTACGCATCACGATGCGAATGCGCGGATCGACCTGCAACCGGACCAGATTGCGCCACGGGCTGGCGTAAATCATGCCATCTAACGCGCTGTCGACGAGATCATCCTTTTTATTCATTACGAATCGGGTCATGTATTCTTTCCTCATAGGCATGCGGGTTTGCTGATGAAGCAGTGTTACATACCACTGACGACTGTGAGAAATCCATCAACAGGTCTATAGCCTGATTTCAGACATACCGCACGAAAACCAGCGGGCACAGGCGCAGCGATTTTTACTAATTGATTGATTTTTATCAAATGTCTTTACGTGAAAGTGAGAGGGTCTGCGCAGAACATCCACCGGAGATCACGGATGTTAAAAATTCATTTGTTAACAGAGGATGTTTTAATGACCCAACGTATGATTCTCAATGAAACCGCCTGGTTTGGTGCTGGTGCTTTGCGCCATTTGCCGGAAGAGGTACAACGTCGCGGGATGCGAAAAGCACTGATCGTTACTGACAAAGCGCTGGTCGCGGCGGGTGCGCTGAAACGGGTGACTGATCTGCTGGCGCACCATCAGCTTGACTGGGCGGTGTATGATGAGGTGGTGCCGAATCCTACCATTCGGGTTGTGCAGAAGGGTGTTGCGGTGTTCAGAGAGTCAGATGCCGACTACCTGATAGCCATCGGTGGCGGCTCACCACAGGATACCAGCAAGGCGATCGGCATTATTATTAATAACCCTGAGTTTGAAGATGTCCGCAGTCTGGAAGGCGCCAGCCCCACCCGCCATCCGTGTGTGCCAATCATCGCCATCCCGACCACGGCAGGCACAGCCGCAGAAGTGACGATTAATTACGTCATTACTGATGAAGAGAAGCGCCGTAAGTTTGTCTGTGTCGATCCTCATGACATTCCGAAAGTGGCGATCATTGATGCGGAGATGATGGCGAGCATGCCAGCTTCGCTGAAGGCTGCGACGGGTATTGATGCCTTAACCCATGCCATTGAAGGCTACATCACACGCGGCGCCTGGCCCCTGACCGATATGCTGCACCTCAAAGCCATTGAGATTATCAGCCAGTCACTGCGCAAATCGGTGGCAGGAAATATTGAGGCGGTTGAGCAGATGGCGCTGGGACAATATGTGGCCGGTATGGGTTTCTCCAATGTCGGCCTTGGTCTGGTGCATGGCATGGCACACCCGCTTGGCGCGTTTTATAACGTCCCGCACGGTGTAGCGAACGCTATTCTGCTGCCGCAGGTGATGGCGTGGAATGCCTCCTGCACAGGCGAAAAATATCGCGATATTGCCCGCGCAATGGGTGTAAAACAGGTCGAGTCATTATCGCTGGATCAGGCGCGGGAAGCGGCGGTCGCCGCGGTTCGTCAGCTCTGTCGCGATGTGGGTATTCCCCGCTCGCTGCGTGAAGTGGGCTTAAAAGAAGTGGATATCCCAGCACTGGCACAGGCGGCGCTGGATGATGTCTGCACTGGCGGCAACCCACGGACTCCGGACCTGGAGGAAGTGATGGCGTTATATCACCAGAGTTAAGTCACACCCCTTGGCGCTGTAATATATTGCCCGCACTCGCTGGCGGGCTTTTTACATCCTGCAAACGAATAACAGAGAAGTATTCGCCAGCGGTTGTAGGAATGCATTTGCGGCGGCAGCAAAGGTTTTAGCGACATTTTTCGGCCGGGTTTCAGCCTGAAATCGCCTGATGTGATAGTGCAGTTCAGCGTCCGAATTGCGCGCTTAATCCATGATTTCTTTAGATCCTAAACCGCGCACCTCTTGATCTGGATCACAAAAATCCGCATCATGCGCAGCGAAAACCTTAATGACGCTGCGGAGATTACGATGACACTGTACCAGGGAATGCTCATTTTCTATGCTGTTGTTGCACTGGTCGCTACGCTGATCACGTTCTTCATCGCAAAAGATAAGCTGAGTATCAAACTGCTGAGCGCCTTTTTAGTCGGTGCGACCTGGCCGATGAGTTTTCCTGTCGCCCTGATGTTTGCGCTGTTTTAATTGACAGAATCTCCTTAGCGACCACACTCAGGTAAGACGTCCCTGACCTGCAAACCGGCGATCACCGACGTAACTTTGTTCGTGACGGTTAATAAGGAGCGGCTATGCGCGTTGTCAGTGTGATGATTCTGGTTTCACTTCTTAGTGCATGTAGCGCCAGCGCCCCATGGCACGCTGAAAAACAGGTTCCCGCAGCCGAAACCCGTCAGCAGACCTGTCAGCCCGGCACCGATCCCAGCCAGAATGACTGCGGTCACTTCCCTGAACCTGAATTTCACTGATCGGTAAAACGGCCAACAGTGCTGCGAGATCGCATTTGCGCTATCTCATAGCATTACAAGGCTTTACACGCCGCTACCCGGTCAGTAGAGTAGCGTCCAGACATCAATTCTGATGCGTAAGCGTTAACGTCAAGCAACGCCCCCGCAGCACTGCTGCCTGTGATGATCCCTGCCATGATGCCTGTACAACACGCCGCTAAATCTCTTACTGCGTTTTCAAGCGCTACGTTTTTTTTGTTCGTCCTGCTGCTTACTGCCGCGAACCTTCGCGCACCTATTACTGTCGCTGGCCCGGTATTGCAGGATATTCGTCAGACATTTGGACTCACTGCCGGTGAGGCGGGCCTGTTTAATTTTATTCCACTTATTCTCTTTGCCCTGCTCGCCCCACCCGCCGCCTGGCTGGGAAATCAACTTGGGCTGGAGCGGAGTTTGTGGGGTGCGCTGTGTCTGATCACGGCCGGTTCACTATTGCGCTGGCACCCCGCCGAAGCAGCACTGTGGGGGGGAACGCTGCTGCTTAGCGCAGGCATTGCCGCCGCCAACGTCTTGTTGCCACCACTGATTAAACGCGATTTCACCGCCCACACCGCTAAATATATTGGTCTCTATGCTGCAACGATGTCGATCACTGCCAGCCTGGCTTCAGGCATTGCCGTGCCGCTGAGCCAGCTTTCATCGGCCGGCTGGCGACTCTCATTGGTCGTCTGGGCACTGCCCGGGCTGGTGGCGCTGGTTGTCTGGCTGCCGCTGTTGCGTCAGCGGCAGTCAACACTCGCGGCAACCGATGCGCCCGTCGCGTATCGTCATCCCTGGAAATCAGCCGGGGGCTGGCAGATCGCGCTGTTTATGGCGCTGCAGTCGCTGGCATTTTATACCCTGATCGACTGGTTTGCTGTCTTTGCTCAGGACAATGGCTTCAGTCAGACCCGTGCGGGCTGGCTGCTGTTCTGGTATCAGGCGATTGCGATCATTGCCAATCTGGGCTGTATGGTGATTCTGAAGCGGGTTAAAGACGCCCGGCTCACTGCATTCATTGCCTCATCAGGCATTTTCCTCGGCATGCTGGGTTTATTGCTCAATCCACAGTGGGCGATGATCTGGCTGACACTGGCGGGCCTTGGCGCAGGCGCATCACTGGTGCTCTGCCTTTCGCTGTTTAATCTGCGAGCCACGCATCATCGCCAGGCTTCGCAATTGTCAGGCATGGCACAATGTGTGGGTTATGCGCTGGCGGCATTTGGCCCTTTGTTTTTCGGCGTGCTCCATGAGCAGAGCGGTAACTGGACGCTGCCTTTCGGTGTACTGGCCCTGCTGAGCCTGTTGCAGATGCTGCTGGCTCCGCTGGCAGCGCAGTCAAAACCTATTAGCTGAGATTGCGGCGAGCCGCTAACAAATAAAAATTTGCCGGTCGCGGCTGGATTGCTTCGTCGATCAGCAAGAATGGACGGGAGAAAAGTGCGTGTCTGAACTGAATAATGCTCTGCTGCAGGCGATCCTGAAGCAGGTTCGTCCACTGGTGCATCAGGGAAAAGTGGCTGACTATATTCCTGCGCTGGCCGATGTGGCTGCCGATAATCTGGCGATTGCGGTTTGCCTGCGTGACGGCACCCTCTTTCAGGCGGGTGATGCTGAGACGCGCTTTTCGATTCAGTCGATCTCAAAGGCGCTCTCACTCACTGTGGCACTGACGCGCTATGACGACAGCGAAATCTGGCAGCGGGTCGGCAAAGAGCCCTCAGGTCAGCCTTTTAATTCGCTGGTGCAGCTTGAGCTGGAACAGGGTAAGCCGCGTAACCCTTTCATCAATGCCGGTGCACTGGTGATTTGCGATCTGCTGGAAACCCGTCTGACCGCACCACGGCAGCGAATGCTGGAAATTGTGCGTCAGCTCAGTCAGCAGCCCGATATTAATTATGATCGCCATGTTGCCCGTTCTGAATTTGAACACTCGGCCCGTAATGCAGCCATCGCCTGGTTAATGAAGTCGTTTGGTAATTTTGATAATGATGTCACCAGCGTGATGCAGACCTATTTCCACTATTGCTCACTTTCAATGAACTGCATTGAGCTGGCCCGCACCTTTATCTACCTGGCTAATCAGGGAAAAACGCTGGATGGCAGTCAGATGATCACGCCACGTCAGGCCCGACAGATAAACGCACTGATGATCACCAGCGGGATGTACGATGGCGCAGGCGAGTTCGCATGGCGCGTCGGAATGCCAGCTAAGTCAGGTGTGGGGGGTGGAATTATTGCTATCATTCCCGGCGAGATGAGCATCGCCGTCTGGTCACCTGGGCTGGACAGCGCGGGTAATTCACTGGCGGGAACCGCTGTGCTGGAATTGCTGACTGATAAGCTGGGACGTTCGATATTTTGATGCTGAGCGTGAATATTTAGCTCGCCGTCATAAAACACGGCGTAATTTCAGGATGTTGGGAAAGCCGTCTGATTTGAAGGGTGCCGCGCACTGGCGATGTGAGGCACCAGTAATTATCAGAGTGCAAAAAATATCTTAGTGTGAAATTTGTGTCAGATCGTCTTCATTCAGACCGGTCATCTGCATAACCGTGTTGCGATCCATACCATTCATCAGCAGGTTACGCGCAATTCTCAGGCTCGCGCCACGAACACCTTCTTTTCGTCCCTGTTCGATGCCCTGTTCGATGCCCTGTTCAATACCCTGTTCGATGCCTTTCTCAAGACCTATCTGCTCAAGCTGTTGTGCAATAGTCATAAGTGCGTTCTCGTGTTGGGGCACACGCCGTGCCAGCTCCCGTACAAAGGCTTTGGCGTCTGATGTTTCGCCCGCCTGTACCATGTAGTGTACCAGCGATATCACCTGTGATGAAGAGTGATCGCCTGCCATCAAAATGGATACCAGCCTGTCCATCAGCTCTGTCAGATCTCGCTGGCGGATGTGCTTTTGCAACAGGGTCAGAGCCGCCATGTTGCGGTGTTGCATGATCTCATCGTCAGGAATCACCGTGACATCGATCAGCGGAAAACTGTGGCTGTAAAGCCTGTCCGCCAGCACCGGGTCATCAAACTCATCCAGCCACCGGGTCGAATAGGGATAGGGCGTGCGTCTGCCGGTGTAAAACAGGATGGGTATCACCAGCGGCAATGTCTTATGCCCGGCTTCCAGATGGCGCTGCATAGCTGCCACTGCATAGCGCATCAGCCGAAATGCCATGTGTTTGTCAGGTGCTGACTGATGCTCAATAAGTACATGGATATATCCATCGCCAGCGGTTGTTTTAAGACTGTAAAGCACGTCGCTGAAGTACTGCCGAAGGTCATCCTCCACAAACGACCCCGACTCCAGCTTCAGGGTGCTGAGATCACAGCGTACGCGCAGCTCCGGCGGCAGGTGCAGCGCCATAAAATCCCGGGCAATATCCGGCTGAGTCAGAAATTGCCGGAATGTCGCATCATGAGGTGTGGGCGTGCTGTTCTTATTTTTCACTGGCCAGAATCCTTTCTGTTCCTGAAGCGCTTACAACGGCTGAGTCAGCCAGTAAAAGGCGCTAATTCCTGTCACGCACGAACGTTTAGTCACTGATGGAGATAACGAAACTAATAGCCTGATTAATAACCACTGTAAAAGGTGTCACCTGAATTCTACGAGGTTGCTCTGAATATCAACGCATGTCAGAGATTAAAACTATTTCCGCAAGGCCCGACTCACCACATTAACCGGCTCGCCCTGCATAAAGGCCGCGATATTGGCCATCACGCCAGTCACAAGATTCTCCACACCGCTGCGACTCGCCCAGGCAATGTGCGGCGTCAGCAGCAGAGTTGGCAGATCCGCCAGCAGCGGATTGTCGGGCGCGGGCGGCTCGCTGCTCAGCACATCCAGCGCCGCGCCCCCAATGACACCCTGTTTTAACGCCTTAGCGAGGTCGGCCTCGTTAATCAGTCCGCCGCGCGCGGTATTGATCAGCAGCGTATGCGATTTCATTTTCTCCAGCGCATGACGATCGATCATCTGACGAGTGCTGTCACTCAACGGGCAGTGAAGCGAAATAATATCGCTTGTCGCGAGCATCTGTTCGAAGCTGACATAACCCTCACGCACTCTGTCACTGCCTTTACGCTCGGCGTACTGCACCTGCATACCCAGCGCCTTAGCCAGCCTGCCGACCGCCTGGCCAATGTCGCCCTTGCCCACGATACCCAGCATTGCGCCGCCAATATCCCCTATCGGCTGACGATGCAGACAGAAGTGCTGAGCCTGCGGCCAGTCGATGCGGGTATTGCTGGCGTAAGCCATAATCTGACGGCGCAGGGCAAAAATCGCGGCGATAACCGCCTCTGAAACGCTCTGGGTGGAGTAACCAGGAACATTACTGACCACAATGCCGCGTGTACGACAGGCATCGAGATCAATACAGTCATATCCGGTCGCCGCGACACAAATAAAGCGCAGATCGGGTAAGAGTTTTAAGGTGTCGGCACGCAACGGCACTTTATTGGTGATCGCGACCGTGGCGCCCGTAAGCGCCGACACGATTTCACTGACCGAAGTCTGTGCACGAATTTCCCAGTCAGCATTCTGCTTTCCGGTCGGCAGTGAAACAGGCAGCGTGTCGCCATCCAGCATGACAATTTTCATTCTTAATCCTTTATGGGTTCGGTTTAACTGCAGCCGAAACATTAATGTTATTTGTATGTGTTATGGTGGTAACAACTACGTTAAATGATGCTGAAATTAAAGTGAATATGTTCAAAGAGTGCGAATTTTCTCGCTACAGAAGCCACTTTATTTAACCCTTTTATCCCCTTCGCGTTACACTGCCGCCCTGAATTCTGACCCCAAATGCCTGTTAAAATCATGCAGAGATCTGACATCCGACAGCGACTCACAGCCGGTATTGCGATACTGGCCGTGCTGCTGTTGTTTGTTGCCCCGATGATCTCTAAAAATCTGGCTGAACATCGCGCCATGATGCAGGATGCCTCTGCCATGAGCGCAGAGATGCCCATGATGGATCATCACAGCGAGATGGCGATGGCGGATCACGGGATGATGATGGGTTCGGGCTTTGCCTGTGGTTACTGCGATTTGCTGGTTCATGTGCCGCTGATGCTATGGGTCTTTATCCCGTTCATCTGGTGGATGTGCCTGATAAGCCGCGCCCCGCCTCCTTCTGCCATTAATCCGCCGCAATGGCGACGATTACTGCGCCTTCACCGACCGCGTGCGCCACCCTGTTTTGCGTCACACCGACTGCTAACTGATTCGATTGCGTGACAACGTCACCAGATCGCCTTTGTCTTTTGAAAAGTGTGGAATGCTATGTCCTCTAATCGGGAAATGTCCCCTGCACCACGCGGCACTGTTTTTAACCTGTTTCGCCGCCTGCATTTTTATATTGGCCTGTTTATTGCGCCGTTTATTTTCGTCGCCGCTCTCACCGGTACGCTCTACGTTCTTACGCCGCAGCTGGAACAGGCGATTTACCACGATGCCCTGACCACTGACGCGCAGGGTGTCGCACAACCGCTGTCAGCTCAGATTGCCGCTGCCCGTGCCCGTGCCGGTGAGTCCGCGCGCATTTACGCCGTGCGTCCCGCACCAGGCCCGCTGGATACAACCCGGGTGCAGTTTGCTGAGCCTCAGTTGGGTCCATCTGAGTCGCGCTCGCTGTTTATCGATCCCTACACCCTGCAGGTGAAAGGCGATATGACGGTCTATGGCACCAGCGGTGTGTTGCCGCTGCGAATGTGGCTGGATCAGCTGCATCGCGGCCTGTTGCTGGGAGATTTTGGTCGCAATTACAGTGAACTGGCGGCTTCGTGGCTGTGGGTCGCCGCGCTGGGTGGACTCGTTTTATGGGCCGGCACGCGGCCACCACGACACCGTAAAAAAGCGCTGAGTGGCTTTGCAGCAACGCGTCACTGGCACGTCACGCTGGGCCTGATTCTGGCCATCGGCCTGGTGTTCTTTTCAGTCACGGGGCTGACCTGGTCACAGTGGGCGGGCAACAACATTGATAAGATGCGCAGCGACTTCGGCTGGACAACGCCGCAGGTTAACACCGCGCTGAATGGTAACGTTCCTGCCGAAGCCGCCGATCCCCATGCTGACCATCGCGGTGCGATGGAAGGAATGACGATGTCCGGGATGACCATGCCAGCGAAAACCACGCCGCCGGTGATCCTGAATCAGCCGAATGCCAGCTGGGATCAGGCCCTGGCGGCTGCACGTCAGGCCGGACTTCACGCCACGAAACTGGAACTGCGCCAGCCTAAGAACGCTGAACAGGCATGGACAGTGTCAGAGATTGATCGCAGCTGGCCGAGCCAGGTCGATGCAGTTTCCATCAATCCGGGTAATTTCAGCGTGGTCGATCGCGTTGAGTTCGCCAGCTTCCCGCTGGTGGCGAAACTGACCCGCTGGGGCGTGGATGCCCATATGGGCGTGCTGTTTGGCCTGCCCAACCAGCTGATTCTGGCGCTGTTTGGCTTTGGTCTCTGCACAATGATTGTGCTGGGCTACCGCATGTGGTGGATACGTCGCCCGGCTGTTCCTCAGCTCAGCCCATCGCAGACGCTGTTGTCCGCCTGGCTGTCACTGCCGCGCTACGCACAGTGTACCAGTCTGATTGTCATGCTGGCCCTGGGCTATGCCCTGCCCGTTATGGGTGTCAGCCTGATAGCGCTGATTCTGCTGGATATTCAGCGCTGGCGCAGTGCGCAGCGAGCCGCTATCGTTCAGGTGGAAATCGCCCCGGATAAGCAGTCGCCGCTGGCTATCGTTCAGTCGCGCTTCGCCGGTAAACGTAAAGAGATGCGTTATTTTCTGCGCAGCGTCACGGTGCTGGCGCTGATTGTCATCTCGGTAATGGCAAATGCGATGATTGGTGGCGTGATTGATCAGTATCAGATCCCTTTCAGCCACTGGTCACTGACTATGTATATCACTCAGGCGATGATGATCCTGCTCTACTCCACCGTCTTTACCGGGCTGTTGTCGATTCCACTCTGGTATTTCTTTCTGGGTGAAAGTGACGAACAGGGCAAGTAGGCTGCCAGCACGGCAAATTGTCTATTATTCAAAATAACTGACGAAGCCGGGCAAATCCCCCGGCTTCTCATTTTACGTCTGAGGTCTATGATCGTTGCTATTGGTCACTTTATTTAAGAGCTAATCATGAACATTGTGCGAGCAAATCCTGAGCAACTTTTTGAGTACGGTCCTTTCACCGTTCGTCGCCAGCGGCCCGGCGCTGCCCTGAGCCCGCTGATCAGTGTTGACCTGATGTCGTTAAAACTGGATGCCCGGATTCCGATGCAGCAGCATCAGAATGAAGAAGTGTTCACTTACCTTTGGCGCGGTTCGATGCAACATCAGGACAGCAACGGCGAGCGCACACAGCTCTCTGCAAAGAAAGTGATGGTGGTCAATGCGGGTGAAGGTGTTCAGTACGAAGAGTCGGTGCCGCTGTATGAAGCGGAGCTGTTGCAGGCCGTGATTCGGCCTTCACAGCCGGGCGGGGAAGCGATGACTCAGGTGCTGGAACGCGATCAGGGCATTATGACCAACGGCTGGACCGAACTGGCCGGGCCAGAAACGTCTGACGCGCCACTGGAACTGCGCCAGGAGGTCTATATCTACGACACGCTGCTGGCGCGCAACCATACGCTCAATGTGCCTTCAATGCCGGGATTTGTCGCTTATCTCACCGTGCTTGAAGGCATTATCCGCGTGGGCGATCACCGTCTGGGTCGTGGAGACGCAGTCAGCGGGCTGGATGACACCATTGAAATCGTGGGCGACCGTGAGGCTAATCTGGTCTGTTTCCTGGTGAAGCCCGATAATTTTGCATAAGAAAGCGCGGGACTCTCCCCGCGCTGATTAAAGCGTTTTACGTTGCTGCCTCGCCTGAACCCGTTTATAGGCATGATCAAACTGACAGACATCGTCGCGCAGCCAGTGACGCTGCGTCAGCGGGGCATCATCCAGCGCCTGTGGCAGCGGCACGCCTCCCAGCGATCCCCGACAGCAAAAGGCGCGCGCCAGCGTTGGGGTTGCGATGCCAATATAACGGGCAAATTCAGGTAGCGTCATCAGTGTTGTACTCATTTCACACCTCCAGTAATCAGATCTTCCCCGCTATTTTGACTCCAGTTATTAAATGCCTTTATTGATCTGAAACATAGATGTGATACTAATCTTCTGCCTGCTGATGAGATAGCTGGCCTACGTAAACCAAAAAGAAGTGAGGACCCTGTGCGCCATTATGGATTGATGATAGCCCTTCTTTTTTCGGGTTTCGCCACTGCCCACACCCTGAAAACGGGTTTTCCTGTCCCCACCGTCTATGTCGCCGACAAAGGCGAAATGGTGCTGAAACAGGGCGACATTCATTATCAGCGCTGGAATAGTCAGACTCTGACCGGAAAAGTGCGTCTTGTGATTCATGTGGCGGGTCGTCTCTCTGCGAAAGATCAGAGCGAGCCTTTAATCAATGCCATTCAGCAGGCCCGACTGCCGCGAGACCGTTTCCAGACCACCACCATCGTCAATACTGACGATGCTCTGCCCGGCAGTGCCATTTTTGTACTGCGCAGCATTGCGTCCAGTAAAAAGGCTGACCCATGGCAGCAATTCATTATCGACAGCAGTGGCGTTACCGCTCACAGCTGGCATCTTCTGCCGGAAAACGCGTCAGTGGTCGTCATTGATCCGAAGGGAATTGTGCGTTTCGCCAAAGATGGCGCATTATCTGACGAGGATGTCGCCAGCGTGATAAAAACGCTGCGCGCATTACTGGGTTGATTCAGGCAGAATGCCCCGTTAATTATCGACGTTAAACACGGAATGCTGCTGAATTTACCGACATTTTTATCTCTGTGAACTACGCTTAGTTGTAATGGAATTACCCGCCGTTCTTTGAAAACCTGCCCACTATGCAAGGGCAGTCGGGGACGATTATTGAAGATGGCATCGAAGAATTTCGACCTGCTGTGACTTCCTCTGTAGATAAGGACAGCCATGATGACGGTCTGTGCAGAACAACACGTCAATTTCAACCGCAGTGAGGCTGCGAGCCTGTTGAACGAGATTGAGCAACGGCTCGACCAGCTTTTACCGGTTGAAAGTGAACGTGACCTGGTCGGCGCTGCAATGCGCGACGGTGCGCTGGCACCGGGAAAGCGTATTCGTCCACTGCTGCTACTGCTGGCCGCGCGCGATCTCGGTTGCGACGTCACGCCCGCCGGTTTGCTTGATCTCGCCTGTGCAGTGGAGATGGTCCATGCCGCCTCCCTGATTCTGGATGACATGCCCTGCATGGATGATGCGCAGTTGCGTCGTGGACGGCCGACCATTCACTGTCAGTATGGCGAACATGTGGCGATTCTGGCCGCGGTTGCACTGCTGAGTAAGGCATTTGGCGTGGTCGCCATGGCAGAAGGCTTAACAGCGGCCGCCAGAGCAGACGCCGTCGCGGAGTTATCCCATGCGGTCGGTATGCAGGGACTGGTGCAGGGTCAATTCAAAGATCTCTCAGAGGGTGACAAACCACGCAGTGCTGATGCCATTCTGATGACCAATCACTATAAAACCAGCACGCTGTTCTGCGCCTCAATGCAGATGGCCTCCATTGTGGCAGAAGCGTCTGCAGAGACCCGCGAAGAGCTGCACCGTTTTTCACTGAATCTCGGCCAGGCTTTCCAGCTGCTGGACGATCTTACCGACGGCATGGCCGATACCGGCAAAGATACCCATCAGGATGAGGGTAAATCGACGCTGGTGAATCTGCTTGGGCCTCAGGCAGTGGAAACGCGACTGCGAGACCATCTGCGTTGCGCCAGCGAGCATCTGCTCTCGGCCTGTCAGGACGGTTATTCCACACATCATTTTGTTCAGGCCTGGTTTGAGAAAAAACTCGCTGCCGTCAGTTAAGGATGCTGCATGAGCCACTACGCGGTCATCGCACCGCCCTTTTATAGCCATGTGCAGGCGCTTCAGCATCTTAGCCAGGCTTTAATCGCGCGCGGACACCAGATTACCTTTATCCAGCAGACGGACGTCAGCGCGCTTCTCACTGACCGGCGAATTGGCTTTTTCCCACTGGGATTAGCCTCGCATCCCGCGGGCAGTCTGGCGCATACCCTGCAGCTGGCGGCGCATCCTCTTGGCCCGTCGATGCTGAAACTGATCAATGAGATGGCGCGCAGCACCGATATGCTCTGTCGCGAATTGCCGGTGGTGCTGAACACGCTGGCGATCGATGGCGTCATCGTCGATCAGATGGAACCTGCCGGTGCATTAGCAGCAGAGTTTCTGAATCTGCCTTTCGTTTCGGTTGCCTGTGCGCTGCCGCTAAACCGTGAGGCAGATTTTCCGCTGGCCGTGATGCCATTTGACTATGCAGGGACAGATCAGGCGCGCGAACGCTATCGCACCAGTGAAAAAATCTACGACTGGCTGATGCGGCGTCACGATCGGGTGATCGCCCGCAATGCTCATGCAATGGGATTAGCACCGCGCGAAAAACTGCATCACTGTTTTTCACCGCTGGCACAGATCAGCCAGCTTATCCCGGCACTCGATTTTCCCCGCCAGACCCTGCCCGACCATTTCCACGCGGTTGGACCTCTGCGCGCTGCGGAATCGTCATCGGCTGCGTCGAAGACACGCTATTTCACGCAGGACGACAAACCGAAGGTTTTTGCTTCACTCGGCACCCTGCAGGGTCATCGCTACGGCCTGTTTAAAACCATCGTCCGTGCCTGTCAGGAGATTGACGCGCAGTTATTGCTGGCGCATTGCGGTCGCCTGTCACCGTTTCAGGCGGAGAAACTCGCGCAGGCCAGCCATGTTCAGGTGGTCGATTTTGCCGATCAGGCAGCGGCTCTGGCGCAGGCCGATCTGGCCATCACCCACGGCGGGATGAACACGGTGCTGGATGCAGTTAACCACCTGACGCCGCTTCTGGCGATCCCGCTGGCCTTTGATCAGCCAGGCGTTGCGGCCAGAGTGGTCTGGCACGGTATCGGACGTCGCGCATCACGCTTTACCACCAGCCACTCAATGGCCCGCCAGCTCCAGACCTTGCTGGCAGATGAAAGTTACGTTGAGCAGATGAAAACGCTGCGCACCGCCCTTCGTCAGGCGGGCGGGACAACACTGGCAGCGGACATTGTCGAACAGGCGATTCTGACCCGTAAACCGGTGCTTAAGAGGAGAGATTATGCCGCGGTATGATCTTATTCTGGTGGGTGCGGGACTGGCAAACGGCCTGATTGCTTTGCGCCTGCGTCAGCAGCGGCCGTCCCTGCGCATTCTCTTAATTGATGCCGAAAGTGAGCCAGGCGCGCATCACACCTGGTCATTTCATGCGGAAGATCTGACTGAAACACAGCATCACTGGATTGCGCCACTGGTCGTTCATCACTGGCCCGGTTATGAAGTGCGCTTTCCTCAACGACATCGTTCCCTGAACAGTGGCTATTTTTGCGTGACCGCAGAGCGTTTTGCGCAGGTCATTCGTGACAGATTTGCGTCGGAACTGCTGCTGAACACCAGAGTGGCGAACATCGCTTCACGCTCGGTCACGCTGGAGGATGGCCGCGTACTGGACACTGACGCGGTGATCGATGGTCGTGGCTATCAGTCCGATACCGCGTTGCGTATGGGCTTCCAGTCGTTCGTCGGGCAGGAGTGGCAGCTCAGTGAACCACACGGACTGACTGAACCGATCATCATGGATGCGACGGTGGATCAGCAGGCAGGCTATCGTTTTGTCTACAGCCTGCCGTTTTCTGCCGATACACTGCTGATTGAAGATACCCATTATATTGATCACGCCACGCTGGAAGGCGATCGCGCCCGTCAGAATATCCGTGACTATGCCGCGCAGCAGGGCTGGAAACTGAACCAGCTACTGCGAGAAGAGCAAGGCGCGTTACCGATTACACTGACCGGCGACGTGGCTGCCTTCTGGCAGAAACGCGATTTACCCTGCAGTGGTCTGCGTGCCGGGTTATTTCATCCTACCACTGGCTACTCTCTGCCACTGGCGGTCTCACTGGCTGACCGGCTGGCTCAGATGCAGACGTTTACCTCTGAAACCCTGCACGCCACCATTGCGCATTTCGCCAGTCAGGCCTGGCAGCAGCAGCGCTTCTTCCGCATGCTAAACCGGATGCTGTTTCTCGCGGGTCCGGCTGACCAGCGCTGGCAGGTTATGCAACGTTTTTATGGACTTCCCGAAGATCTGATCGCCCGTTTTTATGCGGGAAAACTCACTTTGTCTGATCGGCTGCGTATCCTAAGCGGCAAGCCACCGGTTCCCGTACTGGCGGCATTACAGGCTATTATGACTCCTCACCGTCAACAGGCGATGCAATGAATAGAACGACAGTAATTGGCGCAGGCTTTGGTGGTCTGGCTCTGGCCATTCGCCTTCAGGCGTCCGGTATTCCCACCCGACTGCTGGAACAGCGTGACAAGCCTGGCGGCCGGGCTTATGTCTATGAGGATCAGGGCTACACCTTTGATGCCGGTCCAACGGTAATCACCGATCCGAGCGCCATTGAAGAGCTGTTCACGCTGGCGGGCAAAAGGCTCTCTGACTATGTCGAGCTGATGCCAGTCAAGCCGTTTTATCGCCTCTGCTGGGAGTCTGGCAAGGTATTCAGTTATGACAACGATCAGCCAGCGCTGGAAGCACAGATTGCTGCGTTTAACCCGCGTGACGTTGAAGGCTATCGGCGCTTTCTTGACTATTCCCGTGCGGTGTTTGCGGAAGGCTATCTGAAACTCGGCACTGTGCCGTTTCTCTCTTTCCGCGACATGTTGCGTGCTGCACCTCAGCTGGCAAAGTTACAGGCGTGGCGCAGTGTTTACAGCAAAGTGGCAAGCTACATTGAAGATGAACATCTTCGTCAGGCATTCTCTTTTCACTCGCTACTGGTGGGCGGAAATCCCTTTGCCACGTCGTCAATTTACACCCTGATTCATGCACTGGAACGTGAATGGGGCGTCTGGTTCCCACGCGGCGGCACTGGCGCCCTGGTTCAGGGCATGGTGAAGCTGTTTGAGGATCTGGGCGGGGAAGTAGAGCTGAATGCCAGCGTTGCCCGTCTGGAGACGCTGGAAAATAAAATTACCGCCGTGCATCTGGATGACGGGCGGGTATTCCCGACCCGTGCGGTCGCCTCTAACGCGGATGTGGTTCACACGTATAGTGAATTACTGAGCCAGCATCCGGCATCTGTGGCGCAGGGGAAAACCCTGCAAAATAAGCGCATGAGTAACTCGCTGTTTGTGATCTATTTTGGCCTGAATCATCATCATGATCAGCTGGCGCACCATACGGTTTGCTTTGGTCCGCGCTACCGCGAATTAATTGATGAGATCTTCAACAAAGACGCGCTGGCAGAGGACTTCTCACTCTATCTGCATGCGCCCTGCGTGACCGATCCGTCACTGGCACCTGAAGGCTGCGGCAGCTATTACGTGCTGGCGCCCGTGCCGCATCTCGGCACCGCCGATATCGACTGGAGTGTTGAAGGTCCGCGCCTGCGCGACCGCATCTTCGACTATCTGGAGCAGCACTATATGCCGGGCCTGCGCAGTCAGCTCGTGACGCACCGCATCTTCACGCCGTTTGATTTTCGCGATGAGTTGAATGCCTATCAGGGCTCGGCGTTCTCGGTGGAGCCGATCCTGACGCAGAGCGCCTGGTTCCGGCCGCACAACCGCGATAAGACGATCAAAAATCTCTATCTGGTCGGTGCAGGCACCCATCCGGGCGCGGGTATTCCGGGCGTCATTGGTTCGGCCAAAGCCACTGCAGGATTAATGCTGGAGGATTTGGCTTGAACAGTCCGTCACTGCTCGACCATGCCGTAGAAACCATGGAAGTGGGTTCAAAAAGCTTCGCCACGGCATCGAAGCTTTTTGATGCCAAAACACGACGCAGTGTGCTGATGCTCTACGCCTGGTGTCGGCACTGTGACGACGTGATTGACGATCAGGTGCTGGGCTTCAGTAACAATACGCCGTCGCTGCAATCTGCGGAACAGCGCCTGGCGCAGCTGGAGATGAAAACGCGTCAGGCCTATGCCGGATCACAGATGCATGAACCTGCCTTTGCGGCCTTTCAGGAGGTGGCGATGGCGCATGACATTCTGCCTGCTTATGCCTTTGATCATCTTGCAGGTTTTGCGATGGATGTTCGCGAGACACGCTATCAGACGCTGGATGATACGCTGCGCTACTGTTATCACGTGGCGGGCGTGGTGGGTCTGATGATGGCGCAGATTATGGGCGTGCGAGACAATGCCACGCTGGATCGTGCCTGTGATCTCGGGCTGGCATTTCAGCTGACCAATATTGCGCGCGATATCGTTGAAGATGCTGAAGCGGGACGCTGCTATTTGCCCGCCGAGTGGCTGACTGAAGCGGGTCTGACACGAGAGACGCTGGCTGACCCGCATAATCGCCAGGCACTGAGTCGCGTGGCCCGTCGGCTGGTAGAGACGGCCGAGCCCTATTACCAGTCGTCGTTAGCCGGACTACCCGGTTTGCCTCTGCGCTCAGCGTGGGCGATTGCTACTGCTAAACAGGTGTATCGTAAAATCGGGATGAAAGTTGTTCAGGCGGGTTCACAGGCGTGGGATCAACGCCAGTCCACCAGCACACCCGAGAAACTGGCTATGCTGGTGGCGGCATCAGGTCAGGCGGTTACTTCCCGGATGGCGCATCCTGCTCCACGTCCCGCTTACCTCTGGCAGCGCCCCGTTTAACACCGTGACGTTCCCGCAGCGTCGCCTGCAGTTTTGACAACGGCGGCGCATAAAGGAAACCAAACGAGACGCAGTCCTCTTTGCCACGTACAGCATGATGCATGCGGTGCGCCATATAAAGTCTGCGCAGATAACCCCGGCGCGGAACATAGCGGAACGGCCAGCGTTGATGAACCAGGCCATCATGCACGATAAAATAGAGCAAACCGTAAAGCGTCATCCCCGCGCCAATCCACTGCAACGGCCAGACACCTGTGCTGCCCAGATAAATGAGCAAAATCGACAGGCAGGCGAATACCACTGCATAAAGGTCGTTAACCTCAAACCAGCCTTTATGGGGTTCATGATGTGACAAATGCCAGCCCCAACCCCAGCCGTGCATGATATATTTGTGCGCCAGTGCAGCCGTTATCTCCATACCGATAACGGTGACCAGAACAATCAGGGCATTCCAAATCCACAACATAGTTTCTCCCGAGCATGCATCCTGCAAAGTGGCGCAGAGGTTCAATTTTAACAGAAGTTGGGGAAAACCGCGTTCAGGAGATAAACAGAGGATAACGGGAACGGGGCGGGCACCTTCGTGCGTGAAATATCTTTCAGGTTAAATCGTGATCCATTGGTGTGCGAAACGCGTGACGTGCAGCAACCATTAACTGACTGGCGGTTACCGTGGCGGGCAATCGCATTAAAATTTTACTCGCCTGCCAGTAACATAAGACCATGACCTCATCCTCCTCTTTTTCTGCCAGTTCATGCAATCGGGCGCGGAGTGACAACACATTGATACTCTGCTGCTCGTCCAGCATGTCTGAGATCGTCTGGTTAATGACGCGATGCAGAGTTTTCCAGGTGAGATCGGTATGCAAAATTAACCTCTTTTAACGCTTATCGGCTCGGGGCAGGCGATCAGCAGGAAAGTCGCAGAGATGGCTTCATCATGCAGATAGCAAACTCTGCGGGTAACTATAGCGCTCTTCAGTTCAGCTGACGATAAAGAGTCAGATAATGAGAATGCTATTGCCTTTAATTCTAGCGATCAATGGACCTGCCTGTCTCCTGTTACGCGCCAGTCAGTGATTGATTGCTGATTTTTGTAACAATTGCGGCTGATTCTCAACTGGCTGAAATAAAGAGGATTTGCCAGAGTAAATGTCTTACCTTCCTGTTTATCTTTTAGGAGTGACCGATGTATCAGCATGCTGATGTCCTGGTGTGGGGCCATGGCCCCGAAGTGTTTGAAGTTTTCCTGGAACCTACCTGTCCTTTTTCGGTGCGTGCATTCAATAAATTAGACGCATTACTGGCGCACGCAGGTGAAGATAAAATCACCGTGAAGATCCGGCTGCAATCTCAGCCATGGCATCTTTATTCCGGGCTGATTGTCCGCTATATCCTTGCCGCCGCCTGCGAAAGTAAAGACGCAGCGAAGAAGGTGATGCAGGCGGTGGCCGATCATCGTGAAGAGTTCGAATTCACCGACCACTGCACCGGCCCGAATCGCGATACCACGCCAAATCAGATTCTGGACCGTCTTAAAGCGTACAGTGGCGTAGATGCCAGCGCCGCGTTTGATCAGCCTGACCTGCAGAACGCGATTAAATGGCACTGCAAGTATGCTCGTCAGAATGGTATCCACGTTTCCCCGACCTTTATGGTCAATGGTCTGGTACAACCTGAAATCAGCAGTGGTGACGACATCGAACATTGGTCGAGCTTTCTGATGCGTTAGTTTTACGTGCGCGGCCGCCGTTGCCGCGCCAGGCTTTAAACCACCGCTAAGAGAGCCAGTACGCCATCTCTTTCAATGTCCTGATAATTATGCCTGTTTTCCCGTAAGCAGGCCGGGTAAGCTGTACGGCTATTAGCAGCGTTTGAGCCGTTGCTACATCCTCTAAACGGCGCCGCTGGCCTGCAGTTATGCTGGTCAGGCGCTTATTTCACTAAGGATTTGCAGATGACAATGACGCTTGAACAGATACAGGACAAATATCCGGGTGCATTTACAGATGCATTTGGTGATTCTCCGGAATTAGCCAGCGAGCTTGCAACGCTGATTATTGCCGGAAAGAAGGTGGCTACCTGCGGTTCATTGCGGAGCTGGCAGGAGCAGGATGCCTTGCCTCAGCCGGGCGGTTACAGCATTGTTCTGAACGGCGAAAAGCAGCCGGTGTGTGTTATCCGCACCACCGGACTATTCCTGACGCGCTTTGACCGCGTGACGCCAGAGATGGCGATGCTGGAGGGTGAAGGCGATCTCAGCCTCGACTACTGGCGACAGGAACATCAGCGCTATTTCGAACGTGAAGGCTATTTCCACAGCGAAATGGAGCTGATCTTCGAGACGTTCCAGCTGGTCGAGGTGATTTAAACCCGCCTCCTACAGCGTATTCGCTGCCATCAGCGCCAGCCGCGTAACGCCCCGCGCGGCAAGGTTATCCGCCGCCTGGGCGGCGCGCATGCCACTGGCGCACACCAGCACCACGCGCTGATCGGATGGCGGCTGCCAGGCTGCTATCTGCTGCGGCAGAATCCGTAACACCCTATCAGCCACACTTTCAGACGCCTCCTCCAGACTACGCAACTCCACAACGCAGTCATCATCCCTGAGCATCAGACGATCGATAAAAGGCGTGCCAGGCGTGTCCGGCTCAGGTGCATCATCGAAGCGAAACTGCCTGATGTGCCAGTCCACAAAGTCACACTGGATCATGCAGCCAAGCGGCGATGGCATCAGCCTGAGTAATACACTCAGTGCCATCTGTGCCTGCATTGCACCCAGCGTCGCCACCGCAGGTCCCATTACGCCAGCGGTATTGCAGTTACCCGAGGCCACGGGCAACTGCGGGAACACTGCGCGATAGCCGGGCGCACCGCCGCAGAATCCGCCGACATACCCTTTACGCCCCAGCACCGAGGCGCAGATCAGCGGCAGGTCGCGCGGATAGCAGGCGTCAGAAAGCTGATAAGTAATGGCGAAGTTATCCGCCGCATCCACCACCAGATCGATTCCCTCCAGCGCCTGCGGTAGCTGACTGGCGCTCAGCAGGTGTGAATGCGCCTCGACAAGGCAGTCAGGATTTCGCTGCGCCAGCGCACGCTGCGCACAGCGTGCTTTAGGCTCGCCCACATCGCCGACACCAAACAACGTCTGCCGGTGAAGATTGTGCAGTTCAACACGATCGCCATCGTAAAGACGAATAAATCCCACGCCCGCACCTGCCAGTAACGGCAGCAGGGTGGCGCTGAGGCCGCCCGCGCCCACCACCAGCACGCTTGCCCTGGCCAGCCGCTGCTGCCCCGCTTCGCCAATTTCAGGCAACATGGTCTGTCGCTGATAACGCGCCATTGTCTCTCCTCAGAACTCTGCCAGACCAAAAATGGGCGTAGAGGCAGAGGCCATATCACGCTGCTCCATCAGGCCCGCCTGGAATCCCTGATGTCCACCATAAATCGCAGCAGCAAACGCACCGGCCATCCGCACCGGATCGCCTGCTTTTGCCACCGCTGTGTTGAGCAGCACACCGTCGAAACCCATCTCCATAGCCTGCGCCGCCTGACCGGGTGAGCCGATACCTGCGTCGATAATCAGCGGCACATCTTTAAACCACGCACGCATCGTGCGCAGCCCTTCGATATTGCGCAGCCCCTGACCGGAGCCAATTGGCGCGCCCCAGGGCATCAGCACTTCGCAACCCGCTTCCAGCAATTTTTCACCGACAATCAGATCTTCGGTGGTATAGGGAAAAACCTGGAAACCGTCAGCACAGAGGATGCGGGCGGCTTCAACCAGTGCAAAAGGATCGGGTTGCAGCGTGTCAGCATGGCCGATCACTTCCAGTTTGATCCATGGCGTGTCGAACAGTTCACGCGCCATTTGCGCCGTTGTCACGGCTTCTTTTACCGTGTGGCAACCGGCTGTATTCGGCAGAATGCGCTTGTTGAGCTGTTGCAGTAGCGTGCGGAAGGCACCCCCTTCGCTGCCCTCCCGTCGAAGGCTGACAGTAATGATTTCTGCACCTGAGGCGTCGATCGCCTGCTGCAGAATGTCGGGAGACGGATAGCCAGCAGTACCCAGAAGAAAGCGGGATTGCGGCGCAAATTGATAGAACATCATTAACCTCCCTGCATTGGTGACAGGATTTCCAGCTGATTACCCGCCTCAAGTTGCTGGCTGGCATACCGGCTTCGCGGCACAAACTCACCGTTCAGCGCGGCGGCGACGGAGCGCGGGTCGATCTGCTGCTCCTGCAGCAGTTCCGCCAGCGTGCCTGCATCGGTTTCAATCGTGCGTCCATTAAGTTGAACTCGCATGAGTCATCTCCTGAGTCAGTTGCAGCATGAGGTTTTCAGCCATGATCGGAGCCAGCAAAAAGCCATGGCGATACAGCCCATTGAGCGAAAAACGGCCATTCTCAAAACGAACCTCCGGCAGGTTCTGTTGATAGGCAGGGCGCAGGCCGGTGCCGCTCTCCACAATCCGCGCTTCAGCCAGCGCCGGATGCAGACTGTAAGCGGCGCTTAGCAACTCCATCATGGCTCTGGCGCTAATCGGACTGCTGTCGTGACTTTCGACCATGGTGGCACCCAGCATGAAGTGCCCTTCTGCTCGGGGCACCAGATAGCAGGGAAAGCGAGGATGCAGCAGCCGGACAGGACGGGAGAGCTGAACGTCATGCGTCTGGAGGATCAGCATTTCACCCCGTACGGCGCGCAGCGCGGGCTGCTGATCCGCGGCGTGAATGCCACGGCAGTCAATGATGGTGCCGGTGGGTTCACCACTGTGTAAGGGCACGCCAGCCTGTTGTAATTTGTCACGCAGTTGCTGCAACGCGCGGCGGGGATCGAGATGCGCCTCCGCCGCAAAATACAGACCACGGGCAAAGCGATTTTCCAGCGCCGGTTCGATATCACCCGGTACGACCCACTCATGTTTTTCCGTCATGCTGGCGAAGCGCGTCAGTTCGCGGCTATCACGCGGCGGCGCAACCACCAGCGTACCCTGCTGTTCCACGCCATCAACACGTTGCGACCACCAGCCTGCAGCGTGCTGGCCCCAATCGATCACCTGCTGAGGCGCGCTTTCCGCTTCGCACCAGGGCGCGAGCATGCCACCCGCCCAGTGTGAGGCGGCACGACAGTCAGGCTGCGTAATGATTTCGACGGTTTCGCCCCGCTCCATCAGCAGTGTGGCGACGCACAGCCCGGCCACGCCACTGCCAAGCACCGACCAGCGGCTCATGATGTCCACCGGCGAGGAAGAAAGAGATTCTGGATGAGATATTTCACTTTGGCCTCGTTATACGTTAACGAAGACCCGTGATACGGAGGGAAAAGGCAGAGGCGTCGTGCATGCGCCCCTGCGGCAAGTATCTGATGCGATACCCGTCTTCCTACGCCAGTATCAACTGGGTCAGGTTCTAAGGGTCGCTAAGCCGCGCGATGCGCTATTAGCCTCTCAGTCTCTCTGGCGAGACTCCCCTGACGGGTTTAGTTGTAAGTGAAGCGGGCAGCTTCGTCAAGCGCGCAAAGGATGGCTGCTAAGAATTTTAGGGGACAGGCAAGGTTTTGCGCCAGAGTCAAATGCAATGCGTTAGCAGTAGGCAATGAGAGGGTGTTTAAACTGCAGTCGCCTTACAGCGCCTGCAGTGATTGTGTCAGCACGTCGGTGATTTCACGAATACGCGGTTCAGCACGACGATAATAGGTCCATTTGCCCACTTTGCTGGCTTCGACCAGCCCGGCACTGTGAAGTGCTTTCAGGCATAACGACGTGGCGGGCTGTGATAAGCCCGCCTTGTCCTGTATGAGGCTGGCACAGACGCCATACTGATCGAAGGGATAGAGCTGGGTATAGCCCGCAAACGCTTCTTCAGGATGCTTAAGCCACTTCAGCACTGCCACTCGGGTTGGATTGGACAGTAACTTCAGGGCATTTTCGGGGGACATGCCGCCTCACAGAGTATCAGGATTGAAAAACAGGATAGTCAGTATAACCCTTCTCCGTGCCGCCATACAGAGAGGCGTGGTCGACCTCATTCAGCGGATGACCTGATTTAATGCGTGCAGGCAAATCAGGATTAGCGATAAATGAACGACCAAAACCAAACAGATCGCCCCAGCCTTTTTCC
Source organism: Pantoea jilinensis (assembly GCF_019104105.1). Lineage (NCBI taxonomy): Bacteria > Pseudomonadati > Pseudomonadota > Gammaproteobacteria > Enterobacterales > Erwiniaceae > Pantoea > Pantoea jilinensis. The sequence goes on from NZ_CP077748.1 coordinate 352,841, forward strand.
AGTACATGCTGCGCTTTTTCAGCCGTGTAACGACCGGAATAGATGATCGGAGAGCTGAATGTTTCCCGCAGCGCAACGCGGAAACTTTCAGGCATGTCCGGGCTATTATCCCAGTCCGCTTCGGCAATGGAGAGATAACCGACTTCAAGTTCATTCAACAGTTTAGCGGCACGGATGTAGGTGGCATGGGGATCGCTTTCAACCAGACCGAGATAAACGCGCTCTTCGTCAGTACTCGAAAACAGAGGGGCAAACCGAACGCCCACGCGATGGCTGCCAAAGACCGAGCTGACGGCCTCAACGACTTCACGCAGGAAGCGCAGACGATTCTCCGCTGAGCCACCATATTCATCCGTACGCAGATTAGTATGCTCTGAAATAAACTGGTTAATCAGATAGCCGTTAGCGGAATGCAGTTCCACGCCGTCGAAACCGGCTGCTTTGGCGTTCTCCGCTGCCTGTCGGTAAAGCGCAACGATCTCTTTAACTTCCTCTGTGGTCAGTGCCCGTGGCTCGCTGGGTGCGGTCAGTATCCCCGCGCCTGGCCCGGTTTCAATAAATACCCGGACGTTATCGGCTGCGATGGCTGAAGGCGCTACCGGTGGCTGTTTACCTGGCTGAAGTTCATTGTGTGACACGCGGCCAACATGCCAGAGCTGGCAGAAAATGGTGGCACCTTCCTGATGTACCGCCTCTGTAACCTTTTTCCAGCCCGCGATTTGCGCGTCGCTATGGATCCCCGGCGTCCATGCATAGCCCTGCCCGCGAGGCTCAATCTGGGTGCCTTCAGTGACCATCAGTCCCGCACCGGCACGCTGACGGTAGTATTCCACCATCATATCGCCGGGAATATTGCCCGGCTGTTCACTGCGGCAACGCGTCAGCGGCGGCAGGACAATGCGGTTACGGAGTTTGAGATCGCCCAGGTTCAGGGGGGTAAAAAGTGACGGCATAACAAAAAGTCCTCTGATGTGTGAAGAGGCGCCATTATATTTACACATTTAAATTTGTAAATGTGTAATCTGTGCTTTTTGTTCCCGGACCTTTACCGTCAGTGGCGTTTTTACACGCTTTTAACCCGTTGAATCTCATCATTGCGGTATGCGGATGGCTATCAGAGCTGTACTCATTTATCTTTTTCCTGACAGCATAATCCCGGAAAATATTGTGACCACATTACTTTCTTTAGACGCGCTCGGACCGCGCATTTGTATTATGGGCCCGTCGAACAGCGGAAAATCGACTTTAGCGGACGCTATCTCCCACAAAACAGCATTACCTGCCATTCATCTGGATCAACTTCACCATCTTCCGGGAAGCCAATGGATTCCAAGAGCACCGGCTGAATTTCTCCGCTTGCACGCTGCCGCGGTGAGTCAGGAAAAATGGGTTATGGATGGGAATTACACAAAATGTATTGAAGAACGTCTCGCGCGCGCCACCGGATTCATTCTTCTGGATGTAAAAGTGCCAGTGGCGCTGTTTCGGTATATTCGCAGATGCTACTCATTCACGCCGCGAGTTGGCGGTCTCGGAATACGCAAAGAGCATGTAACCCTGGATATGCTGAAATATATTATCCTTACTGCCCCAAAGAACAGAAAGCGCCATAAGAAACTTTATGACCATGTCAGACTGCCTAAGCTTCTGCTGCATTCTTCAACTGATGTGAATGCCTGTCTGAAATACTGGGGCTTAACGTTTACGAATAACTGACCATGGCTGCTGTTATTAATCCAGTAACGTTAAGCTCGCCAATAGTGCATTCAGCGACTCAACAGGCCCGGCATGATTTGTCTCTGAACGGGTTGTGTCCCAGGGCATCGCGTCATCGGTACAGTAGTCTCCGATGCACTGCATATCGGCAGGTTCATTGAGTAAACCCACCGGGATCCAGATATAGGGCCTGTCACGCAGCGCGTTAGGTACGGTCGAACCACAGCTGGAACAAAAATCGTTGCGATAACCGGTCGGTTTACGCCAGGAAGCGAGCTGGCTTTCACCGGATAGCCAGCTAAAGTCTGTCTCATTCACCAGCGTTGCAAGATTGTAGCCGGTTCCGCTTTGCTCTCTGCAGAGTGAACAGTGGCACCGATAAAAGTGCCTGGGTGTAATCGATAGTTCAAAAGTCACGGTTCCGCAGAGACATGCGCCTTGCATTTTTTTGCCTTGTAAGTGGGGATTCTGAAATTACCCGATCATTTCAGGTTTTAAGCCAGAAGCAAAATTCTATCACTCATCATTAAAGGTCACGAGTTGCGGCTGAATATCAGTTTTAACCCTGCCAGACCAAAGCAGCAGGCTAACAGCGCATCGAGTTCCCGACGAATCCGACGGTAAAAGGCGCTCATGACGGCAGTTGAGAACAGCAGAGCATATCCACCGAAGACAAGCATACAAATGGCCGCACAGCCGCAGATAACAATAGGTAGCGTTGACGCCATCCCCTCTGGCTTCAGTGCAAATGACATAATGGCTACCCAGGTGAGAATCGCTTTAGGATTACCGATATGCATCAGGATCCCCTGCCGGAAAAGCCTGCCATAAGCTACACGATCATCGCTGGCGGTAAAGTCACTGGCTTCCGTGCGACGTAATGCTGATTTGCCCGCTTTAAAGGCCAGCCAGAGCAGATACAAGCCACCGCCGATTTTTAACACAATCAGTAACTGGGCGAAGGTTGCCAGCACGGTCAGCACACCGCAGGCGGCAAGCAGCGCCCAGATCATTGAACCACTCACGACACCCGCCGCCAGCGCCAGTGCGGCACCTCTGCCCTTTTTCATTGCCGTGCCCATTATGGCCATATTGCTCGGCCCGGGACTGGCCGTGGCGACAAGATAGGTGGTGAAGATCAGGACTAACTCGTGTGAAAGCGCCATCATTGCCTCGGTGATGCGTGGTTATCCGTCTGTTATATCGGCTGGTGTGTGAATTTACAATTCATTCACACGATGTCGACCAGCCTCCAAAGGATGTCCGCCACCGCATGCGCGCGTTAACGTTCAGGCAGTGATAGTCATGGATGTTTGCGGTCATCCAGACGCAACTGCATAAATGTCAGATCCAGCCAGCGCCCGAATTTATTGCCGACTTCTTTCATGGTGCCCGCCTCCGTGAAGCCCAGCTTTTTATGCAGCGTGATTGACGCTACATTTTCCGATTCAATGCCCGCCACCATCACGTGCTTTTTGCTCTTACAGGCAAGCTGAATTAACGTCCGCATCAGGGCATCACCTATGCCTTGTCCCCGCACGTTTTTATGCACGTAAACAGAGTGTTCAACGGTGTGGCGATATCCATCCCAGGGCCGCCAGTCACCGAATGAGGCATATCCCAGCACGCTTTCATCGTTATCCGCTGCCACTATCACAGGAAAACCCGCCTGCTGACGACTGTGTATCCATGCGATGCGGTTCGCGACATCTACCCTGCTTTCATTCCAGATGGCCGTGGTGTTAAGCACCGCATCGTTATAAATCTCAGCAATCACATCAGCATCACTTTCAATAGCCGCACGAATAATCATGGTAGACACCCCTTTACTCATTCACTAAAGTAGATGAATTGTACACAATGATAGTTATCCATTATGTTAGATGAAATGTCCATCAAAGAAGATAGCCTGAATATCCGGATCGGATTAAAGGTTAAAGAGGAAAGAGAAAAACGCGGCTGGTCACTGACTGAACTGGCAGGTCACTCCGGTGTATCGCGGGCGATGATCCACAAAATTGAGCGTGGAGAGAGCAGCCCGACGGCAGTGCTGTTAGCGCGGCTTTCGGGCTCTTTTGACATGAGCATCTCGCAGCTTCTGGCCCAGACCGAAGTTCAGACAGGAACGCTGGTCAGGCACGAAAATCAGCCGATATGGCAGGATCCTGAAACCGGCTACTTGCGTCGGCACGTTTCACCGGGTGAGATGCCGGTCGATCTGGTCAGTGTCGAACTGCCGGCCAATACCGCTGTGCCGATGCCCGCTATCTCGTATATTTCGAGACGTCAGCTGATATGGGTACTGGAAGGGTCATTGACCTTCGAAGCCGGCTCCAGCACGTATGAAATGGCGTCTGGCGACTGTCTGGAACTGGGCGATCCAGCTGATTGTGTCTTCAGAAATAGCACCAGCAAGGCGTGTCGATACGCTGTGATCGTCCTGCGGCCAGTCTGATCCGTTTATTGGCAGACATCCATGCTTGATGATGGATTTACACCGCGCTGTATCTGAACGGATTATCGCTGTTTAGCCGTGGTTATTTAACGATTATTCCCGGCATAGATATCAGGCCGCGTCATCGTCCAGATATAGTTCTCCCGGTTAGCCTTTTGGTCTGATTTTTTTCTTGTCGGTACTGATCAGATAATGGTTATGGCGCCACTCAAATATTGTATTCATCTTCGATCCTTTTACCTGATGATTGACTGACAATATCAGCTTTAACAACAGATATAACATGACGATATGAGTAAGGGATCAGGGCAGAAGATATTTTAACGATGAGGCTGGCGGGAAAAGAGAAGGTGCAGAAGATAGGTAGTAGCGTAATTTTAATGCTGACACGTATCCCTGTGCAAACCCACTCCCAGCACAGGGAATACTACTCAGTCCGGCTTTTGGTTTCTCACTAGCGAATCGCCAGCCGGACTGAGCCTGCTCAGGAAAAGTTTATTTTCCCAGAATCTCTCTGCGGACAATCTCTGCGCCGGCACTCAACGCATGCAGTTTGCCATTGGCCACCTGACGCGGCAGCGGGATCATGCCGCAGTTGGTAGAAGGATAGAGATTTTCAGCATCCACAAACTGCAGCGCCTTGCGCAGCGTGTTTGCCACTGCTTCAGGTGTCTCAATTTCATGGGTTGCCACGTCGATAGCACCGACCATGACTTTTTTACCGCGAATCAGCTCGATCAGGTCCATCGGAACGCGCGAGTTCTGACACTCCAGTGAAACGATATCGATAGCCGAACGCTGAAGTTTTGGGAATACCTCTTCATACTGACGCCACTCTGTACCCAGCGTTTTCTTCCAGTCGGTATTCGCCTTAATGCCGTAGCCATAACAGATATGAACGGCGGTTTCGCATTTCAGACCTTCGATGGCACGCTCTAACGCAGCAATACCCCAGTCATTCACCTCATCGAAGAAGACGTTAAACGCAGGCTCATCAAACTGAATGATATCCACGCCTGCTGCTTCTAACTCTTTGGCTTCCTGATTCAGGATTTTTGCGAATTCCCAGGCCAGCTTTTCACGACTTTTGTAGTGATTGTCATACAGGGTATCGATCATCGTCATCGGCCCCGGCAACGCCCACTTAATAGGACGATCGGTCAGTTTGCGCAGGATTTTCGCATCTTCAACAAACACAGGCTTCTGACGTGAGACTTCACCCACCACGGTCGGGACGCTCGCGTCGTAACGATTACGGATGCGGACCACTTCGCGCTTTTCAAAATCCACACCGCTGAGGTGCTCAATAAACGTCGTCACGAAGTGCTGACGGGTTTGCTCGCCATCACTGACGATATCAATACCGGCACGAACCTGATCGTCCAGACACAGACGCAGCGCATCTCTTTTGCCGTCAACTAACTCATCATCCTGCAATTTCCAAGGTGACCAGAGCACCTCTGGCTGCGCAATCCATGAAGGTTTAGGCAGGCTGCCCGCGGTGGATGTCGGTAATAAGGTTTTCATAGCAGGTGACCTTCTGGTTTTAATTAATCAAAGAACGAATTCAGCAGACCATTGTGCAAGAAGTGTCTGATTAGGCTTGATGAAATGCGCCTCAGTAAACCTGCCCTGCTCGACGGCCAGTCGGCTGCGCTCTTCGCGATCGTAAACAATGCGGGTTAATGAATAATCCTGATGCTGCAGCGTGGGCTGATAGCACTGTCCGGCTGCAGAATTGGCGTTATAAATTTCCGGGCGATAGATTTTCTGGAACGTTTCCATCGTACTGATGGTGCTGATCAGCTCAAGATTGGTGTAATCGCTGAGCAGGTCGCCATGGAAGTAGAAGGCCAGCGGCGCAACACTGCCCTGCGGCATGAAGAAGCGCACTTTCAAACCCATTTTTCCGAAGTAAACGTCAGTCAGGGAAGGCGCATCCTGCTGATATTCGATGCCCAGTACCGGATGATGGTTACCGGTGCGCACGTAGGTGTTTTTGCTCGACACGCTCAGGCAGATAACCGGCGATTTACTGAAGCTCTCTTTATAGGCCGCTGAGTTGACAAAGCTTTTAAAAATATTGCCGTGCAGCTGACCAAAATCATCCGGCAGACTGAACTCTGACTTGCCTTTATTGTGCTCTGTAAGCACGACACTGAAATCATAATCACGCACATAGGATGAGAAGTTGTTGCCGACGATCCCTTCAATGCGCTGACCGGTTTGATGATCCACGATGTGCGTTTTAAGAATTTCAATCGCCGGGAACAGCTCGTCCGAACTTTCCGGGCGAAGATTCAGCTCAGCAGAAATAATCTCAAGTTCAACAGAATAGCGATCGCTTTTAGGATTGTCCCAGTGCGCCAGCGCGTTGAAACGATTGTCGATCATCGCCAGGGCGTTATGCAGATTTTCCTGACGTTTTTCGCCGCGCGCTAAATTAGCGAAGTTAGTCGTCGCCCGCGTATTTTTCGAAGGATTATAGTTTTCGTCGAAACGAATGCGCTTGAGGGTAAAGGCTAAATTGTTCATCGCTATCGGGTATCCTGGTCGCTGAGATGAATGGTTGTTTTAAGGGTTTATCCAGCGTTGCTATCCCTTTACAAGCATTCATATGACTCAAAGTTATTAACAATTCTTACTTTATGCCTCAACGCCGGGTTGAAAAAAAGTGATTAAATTTCAACGAACATGAAGGAAATTCATGTTGAGGTGGGGAAGTGGGGATTTTTTCATGACAAAAGCGAGGCTTTTAACGCCGGTGGGTTAAATCCGTGCATAAAAGCCTCGCTGCAGGCGGGTTAAGCTGACCGCTAAATTTTATAAAAATTATCGCACATCACTTTGCGCGCGCCTGATTTAATCGAAAGCCTGCTGGCCACCTCTTTCATCAGTTTACCCAATCCACCGTCACACGTTCTCTGCGTCAGGCGTGATGCGGGCCCGGTCAGTGCCAGCGCCGCAATCAGTTTGTCACCTTCGCCAAACACCGGTACTGAGAACGCCGCGATATGCGGATCGCGTATACCTGACGTGAACAGGGGAAGCATAGGCGCAGTGTCAAACAGAGGTTCATTCAGACCCCAGTAGCGAAGCACCTGTCCGATAGCAGAATTATCCAGCGGCAGAAAGGTGCCCGGCAGACGCGTTTCGCGTAATCCTTCCGACGGCTCGGCTCTGAAAAGGCAGAGTCGTTGCTCATTTTCCATCACATACCATGAGGCACTTTCGCCCGTCGCGGTCGCCAGTGCATGCAGTTCAGGCTGAACAATACTCGCCAGATGGAAGGACTGCTCATAGAGCTTGCCCAGATAAAGCAGTCTGGGCCCCAGAGTGTAAACGCCATTGTCGCGGCGAATCACATAGTTCATGCGCTCTAGTGAGTTCATCAGGCGATAAACCGTCGTTTTATGGTAGCCCGACACCTGCGCCAGGGCGGTAAGCGTCAGCGACTCCTCGCCAGGTTTGAAACAATCCAGCAGCGCCAGCGCTTTTTCTACGGCAATTACGCCTTCATTCCCCATCGGTACGTCCTCCTGTGTGCGACGGCAGGCAGTTTACCGCGCAATTTGTGATTCACATCGTATTTACATCACAAATGAACGCTTAACACTGGTGCGATCGGAATTAACATAGATATAGTTGTTTTATATTGTACAACCTGATTGTACCTGGTAAAACAAACGAGGAATGATTTATGCCTAATGCAGAGAATACCTTTATCAATCGCGATATTGTCCGTGTCGCGCCAGAGCTCGTAAAACAGGCTGCGCAGTATCAGGCAGCGATACTCGCTGATGTTGCCGGACGACGTGGAACGCTGCATGGTCGCGTTAAACCTGTCTCCGCCACGATGAAAGTCGCCGGACCGGCGATTACCGTTGAAGTCAGGCCAGGCGATAACCTCGCCATTCATGCCGCACTGGCAATTGCTCAGCCAGGTGATGTGATTGTTGTCGATGGCAAAGGCGATATCAGCTGTGCCTTAATCGGGGAAATTATGTCCACTCAGGCTGAAGCGTCTGGTATCGCCGGAATCATTATTGATGGTGCGGTGCGTGATGCCGATTCACTGAGCGCAAACGGATTCCCGGTTTTCTCTGCAGGCTTGAATCCCTGCGGCCCGACTAAATCTGTTGCGGGACGCGTTAACTTCCCTGTTTCTGTGGCGGGCGCAGCCATTCAGCCAGGCGATCTTGTCATTGGTGATATTGATGGCGTGGTGGTTCTGCCGCGTGAAGCCGTTCCGGTGCTGCTCGAACTGGCACAGAAAAAACTGGATTTTGAGACCGGCCGCATTGCAGCCATTCGTGATGGCGACCTGCGCGCACCCTGGTTAGAGAAATCGCTTCAAATCGCAGGCATGCTGCACGAGGGGGAGACACTGTGATGACAACATCATCTTCCGTCATTCTGGTGACCGGCAACGATCTGGCACCGCAGGCGCTGAATCTGCTGACTGAATTCCGCATCGTTTATGCTGGCAAGCAACCTGACGAAGACACGCTATTCCAGCTCTGCCAGCAGCACAACCCGGTGGGGATTATCGTCCGCTACGGTAAAATCAACGCCCGCATCATGGACGCCGCACCTGCCCTGCGGGTGGTTTCCAAACATGGCAGCGGTATTGACGTTATTGATCAAAAAGCAGCGGCAGAACGCCATATCAGTGTCCAGTCCGCGCCGGGTGCCAACGCAGCGGCCGTGGCCGAGCATACCTGGGCGCTGATTCTGGCCTGCGCCAAATCGGTGATAACGCTGGATCAGCGTATGCGTCAGGGATACTGGGATAAATCCACCCATAAGTCCATTGAGCTGGAAGGCAGAACACTGGGACTGGTGGGGCTGGGCGCAATTGGTGGTCGCGTTGCCCGCATTGGCCGGGCTTTTGGCATGAAGGTTCTCGCCTATGATCCTTTTGCCAAAACCTTCCCTGATGAGTGTGAGTCCTCCTCACTTGACGATTTGCTGCAACAGTCTGACGTCATTTCGCTGCACTGCCCGCTCACCGAACAGACGCGCCAGATGATTAACGCAGAGAAACTGGCGTTGTTTAAAAAAGGCGCCATTCTGGTGAACACCGCACGCGGCGGACTCATTGATGATGACGCGCTGAGCGCGGCGCTGAAGAATGGCACCGTGGCCTGGGCCGCACTGGACAGTTTCCACTCAGAACCCCTCACGGCACCACATATCTGGCAGAATGTTGAGAACGTAATTCTGTCGCCACACATCGGCGGCGTCAGTGATAACTCTTACGTGAAGATGGGCACTGTTGCAGCACGTAACATTCTGGATGTTCTGGCGGTAACGCTTAAGGAAGGAAGTCCAGCAGCGTAATTCTGAGTGTCAAAGATTAGACATGACTCACTCAGTGCTGTATCTCATCCTGAAGGCACTCATTAGATTCAGCTAAAAGGACTATAAGGATGATTTCTAAGGAAAACGCAGAGCACTATGTATGGGGTGAAGAATGCGACGGCTGGTATCTGTTAAATCGCCAGGACATGCTGGTGATTCATGAAAAGATGCCGCCAGGCACGTCTGAAAAACGCCACTGGCACGCCGTCTCAAGACAATTTTTCTTTGTACTCAGTGGTGTTCTTACCATGGAGTCAGAGGGTGAGAAACATGACATCAAGGCTCAGCAAGGACTCGAAATCCCGCCGGGAGCAAAGCATCAGGCCAGAAATGACAGCGGGTTTCCTGTGGAATTTCTTGTGATTTCGCATCCATCAACCCGTGGCGATCGTGCTGACCTCCCTGAAAACGGCTGACAACTCATGAAAGCGTGCTACCGATTATCTTCTCTTCAGGTCAGCGTTGTGAGGATCTGATTAACCTTCAGTAGCCAGTGTTCTCAGGGAGTCACCCTGCAGAGAATAACTCACGATACTGTCGTTGATCTTTCCGCCGAGTGACTGATAAAAACGGTTTGCACGATGGTTGGATTTTTCTGCGTTCCAGCTCAGGCTGAGACACGCCTGCTTAAGGGCAAGTTGCGCCATAAACTGCATGAGTGATTTACCAATCCCTTTGCCTCTCTCATGTTGAGAGACGAAAAGTTCTTTGATGTGAAACTCACCGCTATACCGGGGAGAAGGATAAAGAATAGTGCAGCAGGCCAGCCCAACGATGTGGGTACCACAGCGCGCCCTGATGACCTGTGTGCCAGAGAGTGTGCTGAACAGTTGAGTATGAAGATAGTTTTTCAACAGTGACTCATGAATAATTCCTTTACCGTAATAGTATTCTTCCATTTCAGTAAAAATGTTCACCATTGATTCCCATTCCTCTGGAGGACACAGTTCTGCAATTACTTCCACACCTATTCCTTTTTAACAATTAAACATCCCGGTCATGGGAAGGTGTCTTTATTAAGCCGTACACCCTTCCTGTAAACCTGATCAATGAGAATACATCCGCGATATGCAGAGACGTTCATTCCACCCGAGGAATCACGTTACTGACCCATTTAATTTTATCACGGCATGAGGGTGTTATTGACAGCATAAATCCTGCACTTCACATTCGCGGTATGCTCATACATCTGACAGTTGCTAAGCGCCCTCGCAGCAGCATCTTTCGTTGTGCGCGCCCGGTAAGACACCCCCCAAACACCTCTGACATCGGTAGCAAATGCTTTTTCATAAAGCTGTGCAGATTCATATTTTCTGAATGCTAAGGTTCCTGAGGCGCTATTGAGAGTCTGCGGCAGAGGCAGTCTTTCAATGCGTGTCGCCACTATCGCCTTGTATGCCAACCGCTGTTTCTGAAGAAATTCAGCGACAGGATGCCACCAGAAATCTTCAGGTGCGGATTCTATAAAAGTATGACCGTTAGTATCATAAGGTGGCATCACGATAAAGCTGGCGAGACCACCTGCTGAAGTATAAGAATGGAAAAAAGAGATGCCGGTGAAAGGCGGGAATAATGTGTCGTTTTGCGAATAGAGCCAAAGCGAAGGAATGCGCGAAGTGGCGCCCATGGAAGCAAAGCTTTTAAGTAACCCGGCTCTGTCACACAACGACCCACCCTTTCCGGCCCCCCGCCCGCCGTCAAAGTTGATGATTGCCTGAACCCCTTTTGGCTGGCGGGCCCCCGTGGCCAGGACGCCAAAACCCCCTGCTGACATCCCGGCGAGAATGGCTGAATGATGGGATGCCCAGGGCTCATGCCTGATAGCGTTGAGCGCTCCCAGCAGGTCTTCAGCATCCCGTTTTCCGGCAAGATCATGCCGCGGCTCAACACAGGTACTGCCGGTATATTCAGCACCGCCGCTTGAATACCCGTAACCTTCACGCATAACGACCACCGCCGCATAGCCGTGCCGGGCGAATGCCAGTGCCATTCCTGACATCCAGTTCGGGTTCATTTCCAGCCGATCGAACTCAGCCGTCTCCGCCGTGCCGTGGGTGATAAGGGCAACAGGCCAGCGTTTATCTCCGGCGGGTCGCGTCACGAAAGCTTCCAGGAGTGCTGGCTTACCCTCTGGCAAAGTCACAGGTAGCATGAGTGGCTCTCTGACAAGACCGTTAATCTGCTGGTTTTCTTCAGCGTTAACCGCGTTCGCATTGGGTATGGAAACTGCCAGCCCTAGCGTCAATATAACTATAAGCCCGCATGCTGAATGATTCAGAGAGGATGTAAACACGTTTAGCGGCTCCGTATATCCAATTTAATTGGATAAACTAGCCTGAGATTGTTTAAGTCAGTAGTGATGAGGAAAGGAATTATCTTGTCAGATTGTTAATGATCTCTTTCTGGACGAGGATGAGTGTCAGATCGTTTTGTCGTCGTTTCAGCGCAGGTTCATGTGCACTTCTCTCAGACTTTTTAAAACCCGCCAGAAGGATGTGCAGCAGTATTGTGTTGCTGGTTTCATCATGCACTTTAGCGTTGAGGCTATCAGGCAGTTCTCACTGGTTGAGGTGTCTGCAGCAAGCGGCGCGTTAGTTACGGGGATAAAAAGCCGGGCGGTGTGACCAGCAGACATTTTGATTAATGTCTGCTGGCCTGGTGAGATTATTTGCCGACTGGCGAAGCGTTATTCTCAACGTTAATCGCCGACTCTTTTTTACGGCCCATGACCAGCACAGCGATACCTCCAGCACCGCAGAGGATAGCCAGTGGCACCATGGCAAGAGTATGACTGCCGGTCGCCTGATTAATAATGCCGTAAACGTTAACCATCAGTCCTCCCCCAATCAGATTGGCCACCGCGCCGATTGCAGCAAGGCCCGCAGCAGCGGTAGTGGATGACATCCACCCCGATGCCAGTGCCCAGAAAGGCCCTTTCATCGAATACGCGCCGATCAGAACCAGCGACAGGATGACAACGCTTCCGGTCAGACTATTGGTGATGAAGGCGGACAGCAAACCACCCGCAATCAGAAACAGCGTTAACGCGGTGTGCCAGCGACGCTCGCCGCTGCGGTCAGAACTTCTGCCCCAGACAATCATAAGAACCGATGCCAGACCATATGGTATTGCGTTGACCAAACCGGTGGTCAGGTTATCCAGACCAAACGATTTAAGCAGTTGCGGAGACCAGACGCTTAGCGTTGAGCCCGCCGCTGACGCACCTGCATAGATCAGCGCCATTACCCAGATATGTTTGTGACGCAGCAATTGCCAGAGAGAGATGTGACCAATGGCTTTCTTCTTCGCATTTTCAGCTTCAAGGGTGCTGTTCAGCCACGCTTTTTGTTCCTCATTTAACCAGCTGGCACTGGTGGGACGATTGCTTAATACGAAGAAGGCCGCAATCCCCAGAATCACCGCAGGAATGCCTTCCAGGATGAATAGCCAGTGCCAGCCACGCATGCCCAGCCAGCCATCCAGTGACAGAATCAGACCAGAAATTGGCGATCCAACAAAATTCGCTGCAGGAATAGCCACCATGAAAGTCGCAATCACGCGGGCACGGTACTTACCGGGGATCCAGTATGTCAGATACAGAATCACGCCCGGGAAAAATCCTGCCTCCGCGGCCCCCAGTAAAAAGCGCAGTACATAGAGGGTATTGGCGCTCTCTACAAAGGCGGTACAAACCGAGATGATGCCCCACGACACCATGATGCGGGAGATCCAGATTTTTGCGCCTATTTTCTGCATGGCGAGGTTGCTGGGAACCTCGAACAGGAAGTAACCGACGAAAAACAGACTGCTCGCAAAACCAAATACCGCTTTCGACAGTCCTAAATCTTCGTTCATCTGTAACGAAGCCATACCAATGTTGCCGCGATCGATAATGGCAATCAGATAACAAATAATCAGGAAGGGCAAAATGCGCCAGACCACCTTCTTAACGGTCTGCTGCTCAATATCGGCAGAGAAAGTCGTGATGTGCTGTTTTTCAGACATGATGATCCTCACAATTTTTTCATCACTTAACGCGCTAAGCGCAAAGCGCCTTGTTGTACCCAGTACAACATCAATGTACTCAGTAAAACTATTATCACGATAAAAAATCTTCTCCGCCGGAAGATGTAATCAGGTTGTGTTATTTGTCACAGAAAAGTATGACGCAGTTTTAGTTTATGTGACGGGCATGCCGTAAATGAGCAGGCAGCGGGGAATCTCTGGCGCTGATTAACGGTAATCGTCAGGAGGGACGCTGATCGTCGCGAAAGGGAAGCAGAGGTTAAGTAACGCAGGCCTGCGGAGGACGGTTAACTTCCATGAGGGTGAGTCGGTGAACTGCTGCGGGGCTTATCACCCTCCAGCTGCTGCGCTGGCAGCGGCCAGAGAAACCGTGCAGCGTTAACTATGTGTTATCCCGCAGCCGCAAGCTGCTGTCCGTTTCCCGCAGCATTCAGGCTGTGCAGCCTAGCCCCCCTGCAGCCTGACGGCCACCGGCGTGGCGTTAAGCGATCAAGCTGATATCAAGGCGACAGGTCAGCCGCACGTCTTACCGCCCCTGCCGCTGACCGTCGGGTTCGCAACTGCCGCCAATCCCGGACAGACGTGCCAGTCCGCCCCTGCCGGCAGGCGGAGCCACCGGATTTTACAGCGTCTTAATGACCATGCCTGCCGCGGCCAGCATCATAATGAAACCGGCCGATCGGAAAAGGCGTCGTTGCGCTTTTTCGCTGGTGAGGAGGTGGCGTATTCTGAGCGCCGCCAGAATGAAAACTGCGCCAATACAGAGCAGGACAAATACGGTTAGTGGCACCAGCATTCCCCCCCACATCTGCAACGAGACATTATCCAGCGAGATCACCAGAGGTAATATCGCCATATAGAAAGCGATGGTCTTCGGATTGCCCAGCGTAATCGTCAGCCCGGAAAACCACGCCGATGCCAGTTCCCGTTTTGTCGCTTTCTGATTGATGTTTATCGCCTGCGGCTGGTGGCACCAGAACTGCCATGCCAGCACGCATAAATAGAGTGAAGCAGCCCAGTTAATCAGCGTAAAAATGGAGGTGTAGTTGTGCGCGATTACCGCCAGACCAAAGACGGCAATCGATAAATAGATCAAATCCCCAAGAATGAGGCCAGCCAGCATCGTAAAGCCGGTCATCAGACCGCCACTGACGCTACGGGCGACTAATGCGGTCATCCCCGGCCCCGGAATGGCGGCCGCGAGTCCCAATGCAGCCATGTAAGAGAGTATCTGAGCAGTTCCTGACATAGTGATTCCTGTCGAAAGAGAGGGCGAAAAGTTATTTCAGCGTATTGTTCATAGCGGACCGGCTTCCGGCGACGATAGCCCGGGCAAAAACCAGATCCTGCACGGCAAGCCCCACGGACTTAAACAGCGTTCTCTGTGACACAGGGAGGTCAGGACGATCGCCTGAGGTCAGCAGGGTGCCTATTTCCGTGCCTGAAGCGTCCTGAAGTAATAATCCTTGCTGTTTTGCCTTAAGTAGGCAGGAGGAGGCGTTCCAGACGGCCTCTCTGGAATCCAAATACAGATTGACCGCCGTGTAGATATCTGGCGCCACTTCCTGAAAGCCGGGGGCAGACGCCCCCACGGCATTGATATGACAGCGCGCAGGCAGATCGCTGGCGCGAAGAAACGGTGCTTTTGCCGCTGTCACCGTACAAATGATATCCGCCTGAGCGATGGCCTGAGCAGGCGTTTCCGCAACCGTAACGGGCAGCCCGGAATAGTGCTGACACCACGCTGCAAACTGCGCCGCGCCAGCCCGGCTTCTTCCCCAGACTGAGATATACGTGATTGCACGAACGGCCATGATCATCTGAACATGTTTTCGCGCCTGAACCCCTGTTCCCAGGATTGCCAGATGGCTTGCGTTCTGGTGAGCAAGCAGGTCCGTAGCCAGTGCAGATGCGGCGGCTGTGCGTAATTCTGTCACAGACGCGGCATCAACCAGCACGATATCGCCCTCATCAGTGGCATCGTAAAGCAGGATACACCCCTCATGGGACGTAGACTGATTGTGATGATTGAAATCGACTCTGACTGTTTTGAGCCCGAATCCCGCATAGGGGCCATCCTCAATGTAAGCGGGCATGGTGCCCATCAGGGAACCCTGCTCAGAAGCGATAACACTCCGCAAAGTCTGTTTAACTTTGCCCCTGCTCATCAGGGTAAACGCCTCCCGGCTCAACTGCAGGCATGTCGCAGACGATAAAATCTGCTCAACCTGCTCACGATGGATAAATTGCATGGTGAATGTCCGTGGTTATCGCGACGAAAAGGTCTGAAAATGCGGTTCGATTTGGGTATCTGCCATGCTGTTAAGCAGCGTTGACATGGTTTTCTGGGCGACCCCAAGCACCACATCCAGCGCATTTTGCTGGCTGTACCCTGCAGCCAGAAGCGCCTTAACCGCGTTGTGCGATATCTGACCCTGAGCCAGAGCAACGTCGCGGGTAAAGTGGTATAACGCAGCCAGCTTCGCCGGCAGGGCTTCAGGTTGCTCAGTCAGCCTGCTCAGGATGTCGGCCGATACACCTTTATGCTGCGCAATCCAGCTATGCGCCTGAACCGTATAGGCGCACTGATTGAGCAGCCCTGTGGTGATCCAGACAACGGCCCGCTCCTCTTCTGTCAGCGAGCACTGAGAGAAGGCGTCATGGGCGAACTGGTAAGAAGCGAGCAGTGCGGGCGACTCTGCCATGAACGCACTTTGCCAGGGAATCCAGCCGAAACCGTCAATGGAGCTTTGCAGCAAAGGGCGGCTGGCAGCGGGTGCACTTTCAAGTGTGTGCATTTTAAACATTGTCATTTTTTATCCTTTACGAATCGTTGATGCGAAAACAGACCAGAGCATATGTATCGGGCGGGTGCGCGAAATAAAATTAAGGTTATGCAGTCTGGCGGCAATTTCTGTTGTTAACGCAATATCCACTTCACCGCAGGCCACCGCCTGTGCTGCCGCGCTGGTAGAAGACATCTCAACAATCTTTGTAATACGTAATCCGGCCGGGAGTAATTCGGCAATCAATGGAACAGGCGCCGGATGAGAGGCAACCGTCAAAGGCCTGTCCGGTAAAACCCTGTTAGCAACCAGCCCATAAAGAGGCGTGTCATAAAGGAATGTTGCTAAGAGTTTTAGACGGGTGTCCATATAAAAATCGTTAATTTTAGGGTACGCATTGGCGACAATTAATAACCCGTTCTCTTCATCAATATTTTTTCTTGCCAGTTCATAGGAGTCATCAAGATGAATCGTATGAGAGCTGTCAGAATAATGATCACCCATCCAGCGATGGAAAAATTGTGAGGCATATTCGCTGCTTGTTCCTGAAGGGCCTAAAGTATGAATGGGATAATTCACAACATGCGTTAAGCCCATATCCATAAAATGATGGCGCATCTTTTCACCTAAATTAATGAATTAACAGACAGGGGTCAGCCAGTGATTAAAGGCAGTTAACTGACCGCGGACTAACTTTTCATACAGACCTTTAACAGACAGGGAAATACTTTTCTCATCCATGCTATTCAGCTTGCGATGGTCGATCTGAATGACAGGCGATATTTCGACGCCCGTGCCTGTTAAAAAACATTCGTCCGCCGTCAGGAGTTCTGAAGGCAATATATCCCGTTGCTCGACACGCAGATCAAGGCAGGTTGTAGCCAGTTCAATGACGGTGCTGCGGGTAATACCCTCCAGAATATGAGCGGTAACTGGCGGAGTAATGAGCGTCCTGTTTTTCACAATAAACACGTTGGATGTGGTCGCTTCGGCAACGTAACCGTGGTGGTTAAGCATTATGGCGTCATCATATCCGCCACGATGAGCCGCCTCCATTGCCAGAGCCGAATTGACGTAGCTGCCGGTAATTTTAGCCCGCGCGGGAATAGAATTATCGGCAATGCGACGCCAGCCTGAAACCGTGCACTTCACCCCCCCCTGCTTTATATAGGCGCGCATATTCAGACTATTAACCGAAAGCCCGCTACTGACGCCGGAGAGCTTTACGCCAAATCCGGTGCCAGGTAAAAGATGACGTTTATATGCTATCGGTCGGATATAGCAGTCGTCTTCGACATCATTTTTTTTCAGAAGCGCCAGCGTTAACGCCTTTAACGCCTGAGGTTCGGGTAGATCATCAATCAGCAGTAATAAGGCTGACTGAATCAGCCGGTTAATATGATCGTCCAGACGGAACACATTAACGGTGTTATCAGCATGATGCGCGTAACCACGAATACCTTCGAACACAGCGGTGCCATAATTGAAGGCCTGGGTGGTAACCGGTAACAGCGCGCTATCGGCGGTAATAAACTCGCCGTTGAGGTAGCTCCATAGATGGTGAGGCGACCGGGTTTCATCACGTTTATCAGCGTCACTGATTGTCATCATTCAAATCCCCGATTAATCAGCGCAAGTGCCGCGTCACGATCGCTGTTATCTGCCGCCGGACGCAGGTCATGAATACGTGCCGCTTTCCAGCTCACCATTGCAGAGGTGCCGGTTACGCGACTGGTTTCGCCATCAATCAGGTGAATGCTGACACCGGCAATGTTCTGTTCAATATGTCGTTTGACGTTGCTGAGTAACGAAGAAACATCGGCTTGCCGGTTAAACATCTCCACCGTGATGTTGAGCACATCTCTCCCTTCGCGGTTGTCAATCTGGATAGCGTAATCCAGACAGCCTTCCAGTTTTTCAAGAAGCGCGGCTTCAAGGTCCCAGGCACAGTAAGCCTGCCCGTTGAGCGTCAGGACATCGCGAACACGACCAATCGGCACAATTTTCTGGCTGCCATCCGGCATCAAGGTTGACCGTACCATGTCACCGGTACGGTAACGGATTAGCGGTTTCTGGCCCTTATAGAGATGCGTGATGACTAACTCACCTACCCCCTGTCCCGTGGTGATGTCAAAGGCTGCGCCACTGAAAGGGTTGATAATCTCGTAGTAGTTGTTCAGCGGGACGGTGTAGAGGTGACTATCCTGTGCGCACACGGCAAGAATAGAAGACTCCTGTGAGGCATACATACAGCTATAGACTTTTGCCCCCCAGATCTCACCTATGTTTCTTAACAGAGGTGGCGTGGTCAATTCACCCACGGTAAGAATCAGCTTCACGCTGGTTGCCGATGGGTCCCCGCCCGAATCTTTAATGAAACGCGCTACAGCAATCGCCACGGCGGGCGTACAGACCAGTGCGGTTATCTGCAGTTCATTAATTAATGCCATTACCCGCTTCATTCCCACGACGGGCGAACGCGGCCACATTTTGACGACGCTGTAACCCAGACTGCGGAATACATCCTCGAAGGTATCCCCGGTCGAATGAAGTTCTGTTGGCCCCATGACGCCCACTACATGATGGGGCGCAATTTGCTCAAAGATATTACGGTAATGAATAATCAGAGGCGTATTATTATGCACCGAATCGGTTTCATTACGCGGGCACGGCGTCGGCTTCCCCGTTGTGCCTGTCGTTTCGTAATAAATCCAGCTCTGATGAAGGGGGGCAGATGCCAGCGCTGCGCCTTGCATTCTCAGATCATCTTTAGTCGTGAACGGAAGAGACGTGAGACCAGCGGTAGTTAATGATTCAATATCGAAAGACGTTAAACCTTTAAAATGCTCGCGATAAAAGGGTGAATGCTCTGCAACATATTTCACCACTTCTCGCAGTTTATTATTCTGATGAAGACCAAGCTCATTCAGGCTGATATTACCCGCATGGAAGGCGCTATGCAGATAATAAACCTCCTTCGCCTGCGCGATGACTCGTTCTTTAAAAATAGCGTACATCTTCTCTTCCTTAGTCAGGATAAATTAAAATAAAAACAGGCAGGCATGCAGGGTGAGATCGCTATGCGATCGGCTGCTTAACGCGCTTTAAGATGATTTATTTGTAGAGCGGCAGATTCCCTGTCATTCGGGTCAGCTTCTTTTTAGGCCCGATAATGCCAATGGCGACCAGCTCAATATTCTCGCTTTTCACAGACGAAATTCTTTCGCCATACTCTTCATAGGTTTTACACGACTGTGCCAGTGCGCTGAATGGCATGACATACATCTCATCATCACTTTCAGCACTGGCCTGTAATTCATGCAGATAATCACCTGAAGCCAGTAGTACCGGGAGAGGCGCGTAAATAACACCGGGGTAATTGACTTCATCGAGGCTTTGCATATCAGGTCCAACGAGATTATCGACCGTGCGTCCAAAACTGATTCCGATAACGCTTGCTGCGTTCATGGCAAGACCGGCCGGGAGATCTTTATCAATAATAATCGTACAGCGATGCTGACTGGCGTCGAACTTCATCGTAATTCCTCACTTCTCTGGAATGGATCTTAATGTGCGTGCGAAAGCGTATTCAGTACAGAGAGCAAACCACGGTTTAATGTAAAGTCGCCGGGAAATTCAATATCAACCACCTTCCAGTCCGCAATATATTTCCATTTGGCGACGCCTTTCTGATGGTCAGGGTGGATAATATAGGCGTTCAAATCTTCGCGGTTCTCAAACAGGCCAATTACGACAAAATCCGCTGCGATGTCGCGTCGGGTGATATTCCTGCCACAGCTCCAACCTTTTATTTCATTAATATGATCCGGGTGAGCACGCGTGGCTCTCTCTGCATCAATAGTCTCCAGGGATGACCAACTCCACGGACTTTTCAGCGTAAACATGACGATGTGCATTAACATAGGATCCGTTCATTCCTTGTTCCGTTGATAATATTCATTAGAAAGATGAATGTATTATGCCGTAGCGGGGCAGAAAATTGTTACCTATATCATTTACCCGATGCGGATAATTAGGTAAAAATAACCCTCTAAAGCCTCTCTGTAGAAAGGAGTTTTCCCGCATGGCCCTTAGCCCGACAGATATGAAAATACTTGAAATCCTGCAGGATGATGCGCGCGTGACGAACCAGGTGCTGGCAGAGAAAATAAGCCTTTCAGCCTCGCCGTGCTGGCGCAAAGTCCGCAAGCTGGAAGAAGATGAAGTCATTCAGGGCTACCGTGCTGTACTTGACCGCAAAAAAATTGGTCTGGGCGTGATGGTTTTCATCCGGGTCGTCATTGACAGTCACAGCGAAGCCGAGGCCCGAAAATTTGAAGAGGAAGTGACTGCGCTGGAGGATGTGGTGGCCTGCTACAGTATCGGTGGCGATGCTGACTTCCTCCTGCAGGTGGTGGCGTCAGATCTCGACTCCTACGCCGATTTTGCCATGTCCGTGGTACGCCGGTTACCCGGCATCAAAGAGATGCAGAGCATGTTTGTGCTGAAGGAGATCAAACCACTCGTGACTTATCCTATTAAGAAAATGCCTGAATAGATGATGACACCGGCCTCGCTGAGGATGGCGGTTTCAGGCCGGGCCCTTTTGCCGGTCGGCCATCGCCGGTTAAGCGGGCGTCCGCTGTCTGCGGCATCAGGGCATTGCCTCCCGGTTACTCAGCTGA
Source organism: Pantoea jilinensis (assembly GCF_019104105.1). NCBI lineage: Bacteria > Pseudomonadati > Pseudomonadota > Gammaproteobacteria > Enterobacterales > Erwiniaceae > Pantoea > Pantoea jilinensis. Next base: position 373,873 of record NZ_CP077748.1, read on the forward strand.
GCATCGGGCAGTCAATTGACCTGCCCGCCAGAAAACCTGCCAGGGTGAATCCACATTTCCTGCCCGCAGGCACTGCTCCTGCAAAGCCTGTGCAACGAAGATCCCGTCAGTCAAGCCCGTCATCGCTGCTAATCCTAAATTTCGCATCTATAATTCAGTGACTCAGGCCCAGGCATCGCATCCGGCTGACCCGCTAAGCCGCGTTTGAGTGCCTGAACGTCAACGTGTCAGCGAACAAACGCCATTCCATCCTGCACGATGCCTGCCGGGTTAACGATGCCCATTACTGACTGAATTAAGGAAGCCTCATGATCTTTTCTCTCAAAAATCAGGTTGCGCTGGTCACCGGCGCCAGCTCAGGTCTCGGCTATGCCTGTGCTGAAGCTCTCGCCAGAGAAGGTGCCTGTGTGGTGGTTAACTACCACAGTCAGGCGGAACCGGCAGAGAAACTGGTTGAAAACATCCGTGCAGACGGTGGACGTGCCATCGCAGTTAAAGGAGATGTATCGAAAGAAGCGGACGTGCAGAACCTTTTCGACCAGACGATTGCTGAATTTGGCAGACTGGATATCCTGGTCGCAAACTCAGGGCTTCAGAAGGATGCGCCCTCCATTGAGATGACGCTTGAGGACTGGAACACCGTTATTAACGTCAACCTCACCGGCCAGTTCCTGTGCGCGCGCGCTGCGTTGCGACAGTTCCGCAGCCAGGAGCACCGCCCTCACCTCAGCCGCGCGGTGGGAAAAATTATTCATATGAGTTCGGTTCATCAGCTTATTCCCTGGGCCGGACACGTCAACTATGCCGCGTCAAAAGGCGGGGTTGATTTGCTGATGAAAAGCCTGGCACAGGAAGTGGGTGAAGATCGCATCCGCGTTAACTCCGTGGCCCCCGGCGCTATTGCCACGGCCATCAACGAGGAAGCGACTCAGGGCGAGGCAGGCAAAGAGTTATTGAAACTCATTCCTTACGGGCGCATCGGTGCAGCTGAAGACGTGGCGAACGCCGTCGTATGGCTTGCCAGCGATTTATCTGACTACGTTCATGGGACAACGCTATTTATCGATGGCGGAATGAGCCTGTATCCTGGATTTCGCGACAACGGCTGAACGTGAGTCGCTGGTTCAGGAGATGGACGGCAGGTTTATATCCATCAGCCAGTACGCAATCCGGAACAGGAGGTCCGGATTTCGCACGCCTGCTGCTATAAATTACACGCCAGCAAGCTGAACACTCCCGTCAGTGCGCCGTGGCTTCATACCAGTGGAGCGGAAAAATAGGGACTCAATGTTCATCTTCATCCGGCGTAAGCAAACGCGTCCGGCAGACGTCCAGAATTTCATCAGCGAGCCCGGAGTTGTCCGGACAGGCCCGCGAAAGCATTATCGCACCCACAAGATGCGCAATGGTATTGATCAGTTCTGCGCGCGTTGCTTTTTCTGATTCCAGAATAGACAGTTGCCGTTCAAGCCCGGCCGCAAATGTCTCCTGAATGGATTCAGACTGACGGGCTGCATCAGTCCCCAGAGCCGACATGACACATCCCTTTCCTCTATCATCGCGATGCTGTCTGGAAAGATAGTATTCGATAAACGTTTCGCGACTCACACCCTGGGTTTTTTCTGCGGATTGCGCAAAACCGCAGCGCATCGCTTCGGCTAACAGATCAGCTTTAGACCCGAAATGCTTATAAAACCCGCCATGTGTTAATCCTGCGGCTGACATCAGTTCTGCAACGCCTACTCCATCATAACCACGCTCGCGAAAAAGCGCTGACGCGGTTTCAACGACCCGCAACCGGTTTTCACGAACCTGCTCTTTGGACACTTTCATATTTTACCTCCTGACACAGAGCCTGATTATACATTGATTATGATCATAATCAAACCAGTTGACATTAATGATTACGATCATCATCATTAAAAAATTACTTTTGCCCTTACTTCACCGAGGAATGATCATGACCAATGACGCGCTATTTCAAACTTATGAACTGGGGTCCATCACGCTGGCAAATCGCATAGTGATGGCTCCGCTGACCCGTAACCGGGCCGAAGCAGGACTGGTGCCGGGCGAACTGGCAGCGACTTACTACGCGCAACGTGCCACGGCAGGATTACTGATAACCGAAGCCACGCAGATTTCTGAGCAGGCGCAGGGCTATCAGGATACGCCTGGCATCTACACCCAGGCGCAGATTGACGGCTGGCGGAAAGTGACTGACGCAGTGCATGCGAAAGGTGGGCGCATATTTGTACAGCTATGGCACGTGGGTCGGATTTCACACGTCGATTTACAGCCCGGCGGCGCTGCACCAGTCGCACCCTCGGCCATCCGCGCTGAAACTAAAACCTTTGTGAACAACGGATTCGCTGACGTCTCTGAACCCCGCGCCCTTGAACTGCATGAAATAAACGAGATTGTCGCTGACTTCAGACAGGCGTCGGCTAATGCCATTGCCGCCGGTTTTGATGGCGTAGAAATACATGGCGCAAATGGCTACCTGCTGGAACAGTTCCTGAAGGATGGTGCCAACCAGCGGACCGATGAATATGGCGGTTCTGTAGAGAATCGTGCGCGCCTGCTGCTGGAAGTCGTGCAGGCCGTCAAAGATGAGATCGGCGCAGAGCGTACGGGCGTTCGCATCTCACCTGTCTCTCCCGCCAATGCGATTTCATGCAGCGATCCACAGCCACAATATGACTATGTGGCAGACCAGCTTAATGCTTCAGGTATCGCCTATCTGCACGTCGTTGAAGGCGTAACGGGCGGTCCCCGTGATGCAACGCCGTTCGATTACACGTCGCTGCGTCGCCGCTTCAGAAACACCTATATCGCTAATAATGGCTATGACCTGGCACTGGCATCTGAGCATCTTGCACAGGATAAAGCCGATTTATTCGCGTTCGGCCGCCCCTTCATTTCTAACCCTGATTTAGTCGAAAGACTAAAAACGGGCGCGCCTCTGGCCCCTCTCAATCCTGAAACACTGTATGGCGGTGGAGCACAAGGCTATACCGATTATCCGTCACTAAACGATACCAGCGAATAAATTCCTGGGTGTGCTTAACATACTTCGCCGACGGCGATTCTTACCCACTAACAAAGAAGATAAAATGATGAAAAAACCTTCAGTTCTTATCACCGGGGCATCCGCAGGTATTGGTGCGGTCTATGCAGAACGGTTTGCCCGCCGTGGACATGACCTTGTTCTGGTTGCTCGCGATAAAACAAAACTGGAAGCCCTTGCGAAACGACTGCGAGAGGAACACACCATTTCCGTGGATGTTCTGCCTGCCGATCTGACTCAAGCGGGTGATTTAACCACAGTAGAAGCGCGCCTGCGTGAAGATGCGGGGATAGGTATTCTTATCAATAACGCAGGTATCGCTCAGTCCGGCAGTTTTACCGAGCAAACACCGGATTCCATGGAAAAGCTTATCGCCTTAAACGTAACCGCCCTGACGCGACTTGCCAGTGTTGCGGCTACCCGTTTTGCCGACGCCGGAGAAGGTTCAATCGTCAATATCAGTTCAATCGTTGGACTCGCCCCGGAATTTGCTATGACGGTCTACGGCGCAACCAAAGCCTTTGTTCTGTTCCTGTCTCAGGGAATGAACGTAGAGCTGTCATCAAAAGGGATTTATATCCAGGCGGTACTTCCGGCGGGGACTTACACCGAAATATGGAATCGCGCCGGTATCGACATCACTAACGCGCCGAAAATGATGGAAGTCAGCGAACTGGTTGACGCCGCTCTGGCAGGCTTTGACCGCCGCGAGCTCGTGACGATTCCGCCTTTGCACCATGCTGAGCGCTGGGATGTGCTGGATACCGCCCGTCAGGGGCTGCTGTCAGACATCAGACAGGATGAAGCAGCAGATCGCTACAAAACGTTGTAATAAAAGTCATTTCAGCGGAACCCTCCATCGGGGTTCTGCTGAGAGTGAAGCCAATGATTAATCTGCGGCTGCGTCTCTTTTCCTGCAGAAAAATCCAAACGCAAACTTAAGGTCATACTCATCATGACACCAATACGTGTAGCACTTGTGACTGGCGCATCTTCAGGAATTGGCGAAGCCTCTGCTAATAAACTTCTTGCGGCGGGTTATCGGGTCTATGGCACAAGCCGGCGTGGTCCGGCGGCAGGTGAACACGCTTTTCCCTTACTGCCACTGGATGTGACGGATGACGCGTCGGTTAAGGCTGCCATTGAGGCGTTAATCCAGCGGGAGGGCCGAATCGACCTTCTCGTGAACAACGCGGGCTTCGGGGTTTCTCCGGCAGCCGCAGAAGAGAGTTCTATTGAGCAGGCGCGGCAGATCTTCGACACCAATTTTATGGGTATTGTAAGAGTGACACGGGTCGTGCTGCCCCACATGCGCCATCAGGGCAGTGGGCGCATTATTAACATCGGTTCGATTCTCGGCATCGTGCCATTGCCCTATGTCGCCCTGTATGCCGCCAGTAAACATGCCGTAGAGGGATACTCGGGGGCACTCGATCATGAACTGCGCACACAGGGTATCAGGGTCTCCGTCATCGAACCGGCATACATAAAAACGCAGTTTGAAGCTCACAATATAGAACCAGACGCAAAGCTTGAAGCGTACGAACTCATTCGGGCTAAGTTAACGAAGGTGGTCAGTAAGGCAATGGCTACAGCAGAAAGCGCTGAGGTGGTGGCAGAGGTCGTGGTTAACGCGGCGCAGAGCGCACGGCCAAAAGTACGCTATACAGCAGGAACGCTGGCTGCAAAACTCAATTTTATCCGCCGTTTTGCGCCCGCTTCATTGCTCGACAAAGTTGTGCGAAACAGCCTTCAGCTTGATGCGAGAAATGAATGATGAAAACCCGAACGATGAAAGCTTTTACGTTTAAACGCTACGGAAAATCACCTGAAATGGGGTTTGAAGAGAGCGATTATCCTTCTCACGGCGCTGAAGACATTCTGGTGAAGGTGTATGCCGTAGGTCTGAATCCCATCGATAACATGATCCCTGCGGGAACGTTCAAGCCGGTTTTGCATTTTAAGCTGCCCGCTACGCTCGGCAGCGATCTGGCGGGTGTGGTTGTCGCAACGGGGAGTCGCGTGACGCGCTTTAAGCCGGGTGATGAGGTTTACGCCAGCATTTTCGACACCGGTACGGGTTCTCTGGCTGAGTATGCGCGGGTTCATGAAAGTCACGCCGCAATAAAGCCAAAGAATCTGGATTTCGTTCAGGCGGCTTCGCTTCCGATGGTGAGTCTGACGTCATGGCAGGCATTCACAGAGAGAACCTCTCTGCAGCCAGGACAGAAGGTCTTTATTCCGGCAGGTTCAGGAGGCATCGGCAGCTTTGCGATTCAACTGGCGAAACATCTTGGCGCAAAGACAGGAACGACGACCAGTACGGCTAATGTGGAATGGGTCAGTCGGCTGGGTGCAGATGAAGTGGTTGACTATAAAAAACAGGAATTCGAACAGGTGCTGAAGGATTATGATGTTGTTCTCGGCACGCTCCGTGGGGATGCCATTGAGAAATCCACGCAGATCCTAAAACCCGGTGGAAAAATAGTCTCTCTGATTGGACCTTTAGACGCTGATTTCGCGCGAGCCAGACACCTGAACATCGTTCTGCGGCTAATATTGGGCCTGATGAGCCGAAAGATTGTGCGGCTTACAAAAAAACGTGGCCTGCATTATTCCTTTCATTTTGTGCGTCCCGATGGCAATCAGCTCAGCCATATAGCCAGCCTGATTGAAGCGGAACACATTAAGCCGGTGATCGACAGAGTTTTCCCTTTCACTAAAACTCAGGAGGCGCTTGACTGGCTTCAACAAGGGCGTGCAAAAGGTAAAGTTGTGGTTAAGGTTCAGCAGGAATAGCCCCCGACTCTCATCGGGAGCGAAAGATCATTCTGTACGCTGGCGGCAGAGATTGGCATCAGGATTACGGGTCTGTGAGCGCACTCTCTGCCGGGCACCATCTCCCTCCGCTGTTCGTGCTGTGCTACTGTTGACCCATACCGGGTTTTGCTCAGAGGAGGGTGACATGTCTCCCTTTTATCAATTTAAGGCCGCCAGCCTCAATGGTGAGCTTATCTCAATGAACGACTTCGCAGGCAAAGTGGTTCTGGTGGTGAATACCGCCAGCCATTGTGGATTCACGCCCCAATACGCAGGTCTTGCAGACCTCTATAAAAAGTATGCTGCTCAGGGACTGGTGGTGTTGGGATTCCCCTGCAATCAGTTCGGTAAACAGGAGCCCGGCGGAGCCGACGAGATCGCGCAGACATGCCACATCAACTATGGTGCGAGTTTCCCGATGTTCGGCAAGGTAGAGGTTAATGGCGCCGCAGCCCATCCGATTTTTCGGTACCTGAAAGAGGAATTGCCCGGCGTGCTGGGTGGGCGTATTAAATGGAACTTTACTAAGTTCCTTATCGGGCGCGACGGCAAACCGATCAAACGATTTGCCCCAACCACCACGCCCGGGAAAATGGAAGCCGCCATTATTGCTGCCCTTTAAGGGGCTGCATTAAAGGCATGCAGCCCTGAGTGAGCAAAGCGTTTATTGCAGCGGCTCTGCCAGCGTAATAATCCACAACTCGCTGTCCGATTCAGGTTTCTCTAAGGGTTTCAGGCCAATGGTCGTTGCCACGGGCTTATCATCAATCGTGAGCGTCCCCTGCCCGGTCACCTGATAATCTTTACGCTTCTTACCTTTAACCGGATTTTGCATGACCGCTTTCACGCCGAAGTCATTGTCATTGGCGATCGCGAGCGTTTTCCTGTCGATAAGCGCCAGTCCTTCAGCCTTCTCCTGCTGCCAGCCGAGTTGACGTAAATCGGCCACCAGGGTTTTATCGGCCAGCTTAATACCGCGCTGCGCCAGCGCTTTCTCGTCATTAAATTCCGGATAGTCGCCCGGCTTATCAAAGGCTGTAAGATCGGTAGCCGGGCTGAGATCGACCTTGTAGATAAGGTTGCGCATTGTGTCGTTTTTGTCGCTGCCTTGCTCAATCAACAGGATATGCTGATTGTCTATCGCCACAATATCGCCAATTTTTGCGTCACTGTTTTTACTGTAAACCCCACTGTCGATGGGGTAGCCATACATCGCGGTTTTCCCGGTCGCCGGATCAAAGCTCACCAGACGCGTAAATCGCGCCTGCTTTTTACTTTTACCGTCAATATCCAGCGTGCTTTGTACTGCGGCGATGATGCGCCCATCCGGCATGCGGGTGATCCCTTCAAAGCCGCGATTTGGCTGACGCCATTTGAGAATATTCGGCAGACCACCCGCCAGAGCTTTCTCTCCCTCTGCGGCCTGCGGTCCGTGAATGGCCAGAATAGTGCCACGCTCATCAACGTTAATCAGGAACGGGCCATATTCATCACAGAGCCAATACCCGCCCTTTCCATCGGGCGTAATGCCTTCTGTATCCAGACCGCGATTATCGCCATGCAGCACTTTCAACGTATCACTTAGCGCGATTTCATTAGTTGACCCGATGACGTCATTCTGTAACGGCAATCCATTAATACTGCCTTTATTGTCATGCAACGGTCGGGCATCCGTGGCCTGAGCTTTGCCGTTCTGAACCCGAATTCTCATCAGCAGTGGCGCGAAGTCTGGCGTGACAAAGATTTTTGACTCTTTCTTACCCACATCAGGCGAATCAGCATTCGGCCCGCGATCGGTGACCGTTTCAAATGTCAGCGCATCCCCTTCCTTGCCTGTAAATAACAAACCGGAGCCAATGCCCACTGGCAACCCCTGAGGAAATGCACTGGCGAACGCGCCGTTGTAACTGACACGCGTTCCTTCCGGAAAACTGACGATGTAGCGTTCCACCTGCGGCTGCGCCGCGAATGTGGATAAAGAGAGCACACAACTGGTAACCAGAGATATCGCTTTTATTTTCATATTTCTAAAATCCATGAAGGAAAACGCACAGCGTGAAGAATGAAAATGACAGGAAAATGAAATAACCTGGAAACATTCACGGCTAAAAGCTTGATTATTACACCGTTGAGAAGAGTGGCTGGAAAAGGAGGAGTGTATAGCTTCAATGAAAGCCGTTCACGGCAGCATACCCGTGAGGCGAATCCGGCAGGCAGATTCGATGGCACACGACGGGCATGATATCGATCTGGCCTTCTCCCGGATAACAGGACGGGCATAGTGTCTGACAGGAATGAGATTAATCAGCCAGGCTTGACGGCGTTATGACCACTGTGATGACACCGTAAGCTGATTGTTCGCCGGAGCAGGAGAAATGGAGAATTCAGAGAGCGTTTCCCGCCAGCTTGATGATTGGCTAAGGCGCTGCTGACTCAAAAAACTGGTAAGAACCATCACGCCGTGCTTTGGCCTGATACATCGCCTTATCTGCATTTTCGAATAACATTTTGGCCGATACCGTGCCGAAGCGGGCAAGACTGATACCGATCGCTGCGCCGATGCGCACATCCATATTATTAATAGCAAATGGCGCCTGAAGACTGTCAATAATACGCTGAGCAATAGCAGATGCGGTTTCGCGATTATGACACTTTGCTGCCACGACAAACTCATCGCCGCCCAGTCGCGCTACGGAATCTCCGGGACGCATGCAGCGTTGCAGCCGTTGACTCACCTGTTGCAATAGCGCATCGCCCGTCGCGTGCCCCATCAGATCATTTACCGCCTTAAAGCCGTTAAGATCAATAAACATCACTGTGGTGTAGGCCTGATCCTCCACCTGAGACAGCATGCCGCCCACTTTCTCAATGATCCAGGCGCGGTTATGCAGGCCGGTCAGCGTGTCCAGGGTCGCCAGCTTCTCAAGATCACGCATCCGCTCTTTGTCTCGCGTGATGTCGCGCGACACCAGTACGGCACCAATGTTTTTTCCCGTATTAGGATTGGTGACGCCACAGGCTTTGGTGCCCAGATTGATGTAGTGACCGTCACGATGCAGTTTGCGCACTTCCACCACATCCGGCCATACTCCCCCGCTAAAGATGCATGAGAGTGTTTCAGTGGCAGCGTCATGATCGTCGGGATGCAGGAAATCCAGTACTAACCTGCCCACCACCTCTTCGGCGGTCCAGCCAATCATTTCGCTATAAGAGGGTGAGATCGACACGTAGCGGCCTTCCGCATCGCAATGGGCAATAAGATCGGTGCTGTTTTCAATTAACAGACGATATTCTGCCGCCGTGCGCAGCGCATCCTCCAGCGCTTTACGCTGTCCGGTGACATCAAGAATGAAGCCGTTATATTGCAGATGAGATCGCCCGGGCAGGGAATCCGGCAGGCCAGACAAAAGGACACGGCGCGTCTTACCGTCCAGACAGTGAATAGGCACTTCGATATGAAAAGGCGTGAGTTCTTCCAGCGCTGCAGTCAGTTTCTGCGCAACTTTCGCATCGTCGTCAGCCTGCGCCAGCCTCAGCCATGAACTCAGCGTCACGCCTTTCAGTTCAGGCATCATACCCGCCGGGCTTGCCTGACTGGTAATGCAGATACCCTGGGCGTCAGTAGACCAAACAGCGGTAAAAGAGGGTTTGATCATTGTGTTCATGGTGGCCGACTCCGATGTTGCTGACGATATTAACTGTGCGCAATACTCGTCGCTACACACCTGATTATAACCGTAAGTCCCCGCCTGCATCTAAAACAGGCCTGGGCACAGGTTTATCATTGCAAAAATACCCGCCATAAACACTGGCTTAAACCGGCGCCACTGCGGCTACCGTTTTTGAGTCACCCTTTCCCTATGAGTCTGCGCAAAACGTCCATGACAGTATGCAGTGTCAGAAGTATCAGCCTGAGTATATCGGCGCATCGGGACAGAATCTTTAGTCACATCCCTGATATATCAGGGATGTGAAACGCTGGAGGGACAGCTTAGTTGGAAACCTTTACGCCGCCAGCGCCGTCCCTTTCCTCCTGTAACAGGGATTAGTCACTCTGGCTGGCCCTCACGGCATTCACGGCATTCACGGCATTCACAACAGGAGATTGACGGTAATCTGAGACACTGTGCTGGCGCGCTGTGATTCTTTAATTTTATTGCTTATAGATGGATGTTTGTCAGAGAGTTTTATTTGCGCCTGTCTGGCTACCCGCATCCAATCACGAAAACCAGCTTTCCGTCCGGATAAAAAATAACATGTGATTACATTGTGATGTGGGCACTTCATCTGAAATTCAGGTCTCATTTCAAAACGCCCTTCCCGATTCACGCCACGTTAAAAATCCTGTTAGGGAAATCTTTTTCATTCCTTCAGCTTAACATTTTCTTAAGATTAATCTCATAGAATCGCTGCGATATTAGCCCATGTTGGGCTTTTCCGGAGCACGACCTCATGCAAAATAACAACACAGCCTCTCACTCCCTAAGCAAAGTTCCGGCCGTCACCGCGGCTTTCTGGTTAATCAAAATTGCAGCGACAACCCTGGGTGAAACCGGTGGTGATGCAGTGACCATGTCGATGAATCTGGGTTATCTGACCGGGACACTGATATTTGCCATCATCTTCCTGGTCGCGGTGGTGGTGCAGATTAACCGTCACAACTTCAATAAATGGATTTACTGGTTCACCGTGGTCGCCACAACCACAGTTGGCACGACGATGGCAGACTTTGCCGATCGCTCGCTTAACATTGACTATCCAGGGGGCACGCTGCTACTGAGCACACTACTGGTTCTCTCTCTGTTCCTGTGGAAAATCACCTGCGGCACAGTCGCAGTAAGCTCAGTCAACAATGGGGTCACGGAGTGTTTTTACTGGGTCACCATTATGTTCTCACAAACACTGGGCACAGCATTGGGTGACTGGACGGCAGACACCGAAGGGTTGGGTTACGATGGCGGGATCCTGCTGTTTGTTGGGGCACTTGCTATTATCTGGGCTGCCAGTCGCTTTACGTCACTTTCCCGCACAGCGCTTTTCTGGGCAGCCTTTATTCTGACCCGACCTTTAGGTGCCGTTGTCGGCGACTTTCTGGATAAACCCCTTGCCGCAGGTGGACTGGCGCTGAGTCGATACGGTGCCTCGCTGACGCTGGCACTGATCATTATCACCTGTATGGTCGTACTGCCACAGCGACCGGCGATAAAGACGGCAACCGAAAATTAAAAAGCGCGACCCTTAGACTTACAGGTCACGCTTTTACAGATGTCATCAGGGCCGCCAGCAATGGCGGCTTTTATATTTCTGGTGCGTCATGGTTCGCAGACAGCGAAATCAGACTGAGCGCTCAAAAGAGATATTATGACCCTCGGGCGCGGCGGAGGGCACCGGCAGACTCTCTGCTGGCTCCTGCATCTTTACCCGAAATGCGGTGTTACTGGCATCAAGAAAAACGGTTCTCAGATGACGATTACAGATAAACCATATTTCATCGCGGTCATTTGAAAGAATGTAGTAAGCATCTGAAGTTTCGGAGGGGTTAAAACAGCCCAGCGCCCGATAAGCCGTCTGGGGCGTAAAACCACTCGAAAGCGGCAGCGGCCTGGGGCCATGCGCTAACTCCTCAATCCGAAGGTAAAGTCCCTGTTCGAGCCACAGCATAATGTCACTCCCTGAAGCCAATGAAATCGGGCTGAATGTATCGGAGTGCCTTAGCGCGAATCAGAATGCACGTCACGACAGCATCAGATAATCGGGCAATCTGTCCGACATTCAGAATAATTATCCTGATCTGAGCATAGCAGCGGTGCGTTCTTGTGCTTTTTTATCTTCAGGAATTGTCGGGTTACTCAAGCCGGCTGGCGATCAGCCGCAACTGTTCGGCAATCTGCTTTAAATCCCGCTGCTGCTGCCCGGCGCTACCGGTTGAACTGCGCACCACCAGTTTTGCTGGCAGAATGGAAGAGGAACGCTGATCATCCTCTTCACTGGCTAACAACAGACGCGACACCGCTTCTTTACCCTGTAAATCCAGATCCAGCGATACCGTGGTTAACGCCGGATGGAAGAAGGCGCTTTCATAGGTGTCGTCGTAGCCAATCACCGAAATTTGCCCCGGCACCGCCACGCCGCGCTGATGCAGTGCGCTCAGCACACCCAGCGCCATCTGGTCATTGCCCACGAGCAGCGCGCTGAATTCCGGCGCTTCCCGCAACAGTTGCAATACACCGTTATAACCACTCTGCGCATCCCAATTGCCGTGGCTGACACTGACCGGCTTCAGACGATAACTTTCCAGCGTATCCAGCCAGCTCTTCAACCGCAGATTGGCAGAGACCGACTGCTCAGGCCCGGCCAGCAGCGCGAATTCGCGATGCCCCTGCTCATACAAATATTTGACGCTGGCGCGAGTGCCGTCAGCCGGGTTAAACGAAACGTTAAACACCGAACTGTAGGGATCAACATCCAGGAACAGACAGAGTATGTCCTGATTCTCCTCCACGACCTGTTCTGCGTCAGCACTCTCCAGCGGGACGTTGATAATGACTTTATCCACCCGCTGAGACTTCAGTTCATTGATACAGTCCTGCAGGCTTTGGTTGACGTTCTCATCAATCATCGCAATCAGTACCTGATAGTCCGCAGCATTTGCATAACGTTTAACGGCGGCGGCCACCTGAGAAGGCGCATGCAGGGCGAGCGATGTTGTCACCAGACCAAGCGTGGTGCTCTGCTTACCCACCAGCTGCTGCGCCAGTCTGTTAGGCACGTAACGCAGGGTCTCAATGGAGTGCTCCACCTTGCGCCGCGTTGATTCCGAGACATTTGCCGACTTATTCAAAACCCGTGAAACCGTCTGATACGACACGCCAGCATGACGGGCGACATCCTCTAAGGTGGCATTTTTTGATTTCATAATTCGCATCCCTGATGACCGAAGTCGGCATGGTATCACAGCCGCAGTGACAGCCAGGCTGCCGCAGTCACATTGCGGAAATAAAAAGTAAAAGTAATACCTTCACATAGTAAAATTTGGTGATCCAATTCACTAATCGTTACAAATAGCGCCGCTTTATTTGCAGTGCGTCACACATTATCGCGATTTTATTTGTCACTCATCTGACAAAAGACGTTTACTGCCGCTGTCATGTGAACGTATTACAAATAAAAATTGAGGATAACATGGAAACAAGGTTACGTACTGCTGCTGTGGCGCTTGCTGCGGCCCTGACCTCCCCGACACTCTATGCCGCTATCGACAACATTGATTTCCATGGCTATCTGCGTGGTGGCGTGGGCGTATCGCAGGATGGCGGTATTGAAGAGTATCAAAAAAACAAGGTCGGCCGTCTTGGCAATGAAGCCGACACCTATGGCGAGGTTGAGCTGGGCAGCGAGGTCTACAAAAAGGACGACGTGAGTTTCTATGTCGACACCATGGTCAGCATGTTCTCCGACGGCTCAAACGATAACGAAACCACCTTCGGCGATGATGCGCAGTTTGGTTTACGTCAGCTGAACCTGCAGATAAAAGGACTGGTGCCGGGAGACAAAGATGCCGTGATCTGGGGCGGCAAACGCTACTACCAGCGTCACGATCTGCATATCATTGATACCAAATACTGGAATATTTCCGGTTCAGGTGCCGGTATCGAAAACTACACCCTGGGTCCGGGCGCTATCTCGTTTGCGTGGATTCGTGGCGACGCCAATGATGTGGATTACCGCGTGGATGGCGATAACGACGTCAACATTAACTACCTCGACCTTCGCTATGCCGGCTGGAAACCCTGGAGCGGTGCCTGGACCGAGTTTGGTGTTGACTACGCCATGCCGAACACCACGAACAAACAGAAAGAATATGGTGGCCTGTATGACGCGGATAACGGCGTTATGCTCACCAGTGAGATCAGTCAGGATATGTGGGGTGGCTATCAGAAACTGGTGTTCCAGTATGCCAACAAAGGCCTGGCACAAAACATGATCTCGCAGGGCGGCGGCTGGTATGACATGTGGAACGATACCAGCAATGCCACCGGCTATCGCGTGATCAATACCGGCCTGCTGCCGATAACCGATAAATTCTCCCTGAATCAGGTCTTCACCTGGGGCTCAGCCGATGATATCACCGCGCAGACAAGCAAAAGTACGCTGCTGTCGCTGGTGGGCCGTGGACAGTATCAGTTTACACAGTATGTCCGTGGTATCGGCGAAGTCGGCAGTTTCTGGCAGAAAGATGAGAATAAAGTGGGCAGCGACTATAAAGCGGCGGGACAGAAATATACGCTGGCGCTGGGCCTGGCAGCCGGTCCCGAATTTATGTCTCGTCCGGAACTGCGTCTGTTTGCTTCTTACCTGAATGATTCAGAAGACGGACACAGCTTCAAAGACAACACCAGTAACAACACCTGGAACTTCGGCGTACAGGTCGAAGCCTGGTGGTAACAGAGCAGTCTCCTCATTGTGATCATTGTTAAGCTCTTATGCAGGGGCTTATTTGGATAACCGGCGACGGTTATCCATTTTTTTTGCATCATATTTTTACAGCGGTTTATTGCTCTGGTTTAAAGAAACGTTCTTCCAGCAACTGACGCAACTGGTCAGACTGCTTACCAAAGATTGCATGTACCTCATGCCCCAGAATCACCACGCCAATCGCTCCCGCTTTCTGTAATCCCGCCGTATCAACTGCCTTCAGCGACGTTACTTTTACCCGTAGCCGGGTTAAACAGGCGTCAACCTGCTGAATATTCTCACGCCCGCCAAAACAGTTCACCAGACGCTCCAGTAGTGCGCTGTCTACCTCAAGCTCTTCCACCGTCAGCGGCTGCCGACTGAAATATTGCTTAAACGATTTCAGACTCAACATGTTGTTCTCCTTCAGATAATAAAAAAGGCGGGCAATGGCCCGCCACTCACGACTGATTAATGAAAACGCGGGGGACATGCCTGGGAACGCTCACTGAATATACACGCTTCCTGCATCTATCCTGTTAGCAGCCTCTAAAAAACCGGCTCCCTATAAACAGTTAAATTCAGACCTTAGTACAGGCAAGGCCAAAACCATAAGCGATGGGAGCCAGTGCCTGTAGCAAAGCATCACGGGCCATGGAGAATAACGCCGGGAGCGTTTCTGAACAACGCAACGCGTTGGAGCAGTAACGGACGCACCTCAGGAATGAGGTGCGTAATAGCCTGTGTTGAGCGGAAAGGGGCGGCATCTTTTGTGTCTTTGCCCAGGGCGCTGGTCCTCTGCGCCTGTGCTCAAACGGCCTGCCACCGCCACTAAATTTGCCCCTGACCGCTTACTGCCTCCGGTTATACCGCTCCCTGCGCCATAGGTCCGCTCAACACTCTGCACCCCCACGCCCCCAGCGTCAGCGATTCCCCAACACTCATGCCATCCACCAAATCACTCAGCCCGGCGGGCAACGACAGCTGCTGCGTCTGAGCGGTAAAGTTCTGCACAAACAGAAACGCCTGCTCACCGTCAGTTCGGCGCTGAACCACCACGCCCGGCGGCAACTCACCTGCCAGCGCACGCGGTAATCCCAGTTGCTTAATCAACGCGCCATAAAAATCCCGATGGAATGACAGGTCGTTACGCGATGCGATATACCAGGCTTTGCCCTGACCGACGCGATTCATCGTCACCGCCGGGGTGCCGGCATAAAAATCACTCTCGTAACTGGCCAGCGCAGTCGCACCCTCCAGATGAATATGTTCACAAAGCTCTCTGGCCTGATAAGGGCCGCTCAGCCCCAGTTCATTGCCGCGCACACCGCGCACGCCGTTAAACTCCTCGTCGGTCAGGCTGTCGATCTCTTCTGACCAGATACCGAGCAGCGGCCGCAATGGACCCGGGAAACCGCCTGGATAACAAAGGTCACTCTCATTGACGATGCCACTCCAGTAACTGGCCACGAAATGCCCGCCCCGTTCAACATGCTGCTCTGCACGCGCCGCGAAACCGTCGCGCACCATATAGAGCATTGGTGCAATCACCAGATCGTAACCACTGAAATCGCTGTCGCCATTAATCACATCTACCGCAACACCCTGCTCCCAGAACGCCCGATAATGCTCGTTTACCGTGCGCTCGTAATGCAGACCCAGATTGCGCGGCCCCTGAGCGTTGTCCATCGCCCAGCGACTTTCCCAGTCGAAAATAATGGCAACACGCGCCTCGACCCGGCTGCCCATTACGGGCGTCATAGCGGCCAGCATCCGGCCCAGTTCACTCACTTCACGACCGGTGCGCGTATCCAGATGACCGACATGATCGATGACTGCGCCATGAAACTTCTCGACCGAACCCCGGCTCTTGCGCCACTGGAAATATTGCACCGCGTCCGCACCGTGGGCGACCGCCTGCAGTGAAGAGAGAATATGCATACCCGGCTTCTTTAACTTGCTGGTCGGCTGCCAGTTGGTCGCACCCGGCGTCGACTCCATCAGCACAAACGGCTTGCCCTGCTTGAGGGTGCGCATCAAATCGTGATACATCGCGGTATAACAGGCGAGCGTGGTCTCATCCTTCTCGTTGTGCCACATCGGGTAGCTATCCCACGAGATAAAATCGAGCGCCGGTGCCAGCTTCCAGTAATCGTAGTCGTAGAAATATTCCATAAAATTGGTGGTAGCAGGCAGATCGGGATTGGCCTGCTTCAGTGGTTTAATCTCCTCACGGCAGAAGTCAGTCACCTGATCGGTCATAAACCGCCGCCAGTCCAGATTCAGACCATGAATAGACATCTCACCCTGTGGCGCAGGTGACACAATCTGTGACCAGTCGCTATACGTGTGACTCCAGAAGTCGCTCCACCAGGCCAGATTCAGCGCCTCCAGCGTCTCATAACGGCGCTGCAGCCAGCCGCGAAAGGCCTCCTGACAACGATCGCAGTGACATTCACCACCATATTCATTGGAAATGTGCCAGCCGATCACCGCCGGATGGTGCGCATAACGCGCCGCCAGCCTGCTGTTCATCGCCTGCACTTTCTGACGATAAACCGGCGAGGTCATGCAATGGTTATGGCGGCCGCCATGCAACGCCGGAACGCGATCGCGCCCTGTGCGCAGCACCTCAGGATAGGCCTGCGACATCCAGGCCGGACGTGCCCCGCTGGGTGTTGCAAGAAATACCGAAATGCCTTGCAGCCACAGCGTGTCGATGACCTCATCCAGCCAGCCAAATTCATAGCGGCCTTCTTCCGGCTCCAGCTTCGCCCAACTGAAAATACCCACCGACATGACGTTACAGTTCGCCTGCTTCATCATTTCAACGTCGTCATTAATGATACCCGGCTGATGCGCCCACTGTTCCGGATTGTAGTCAGCACCATGCAGCAGCCGGTTAACCCGGGCGCTGAGCGGGGGAAATTTATTCATACCTGTTCCTCAGAGGAAGACATTAGCGTTAGCGCTAAGCGTTAATGAAAAACCTGCAGCGAAGGCAGCGCCTTGCCGTGACAGTCAAACAGCGCCTGGTTTTCGCGGGCGTTTCCCTGTTTCCATTCGTCGTGGATATATTTCATGCCAGCCGGTGTCGCCCAGGTATTGCCTGGTGCGGGGATCCACGCGGGCTCCCAATAGACCACGCCCTTGCCGCGATGGTCCGGCACCGCCAGCACCGCCTTAATCAGGTCATGCAGGTATGCCGCCTGACCCGCGACCGTGCCAGGATAGCCACCCGCTTTCTCCTCTTTGGCCTGGAAGCTGTTTTCAGCATTGTCACAGTTTTCCAGCGTGTAGCCGTAAGCGGCCTCCACCACCATGACATCCTTGTTATAGCGTCGTGAGATATCATCCATGTTGGCTTTCAGAGCGCTGACAGGACCGTTCCAGTAGGTGTACATCGACAGACCAATCACATCGAACGGGACATCACGCTTAACGATTTCATCGAACCACCAGCGGAAAGTGTCATTTTTCGTGCCCTCGGCCAGATGCAGCATGATCTTCACCTGATGCGGATCGCTGAGGTTCTCGCGCAAACCGCTGATACCGGCCTTCAGCAAACCCGCCAGCCGATCAAACTCGCCGCCGTTCTGGCCCCAGCTCTTACCTTCTGGCCAGAGCATGCCGCCGTTAAGTTCGTTACCAATCTGCACGATATCCGGCATTACACCTTCCGCTTTAAAGCGGGCGATGGTGTCGCGTGTGTAGTCATGCACCTGGGCTTCCAGCTGCGGAAAGGTCAGCGACTGCCAGGCTTTGGGCTTGAACTGCTTGCCGGGATCGGTCCAGAAATCACTGTAGTGAATATCGAGCAGCAGCTTCAGTCCCGCCGCTTTGACCCGCTTCGCCAGCGCCAGCGTGGTCGCCAGATCGTTGCCGCCACCGCCGTAGGTGTGACCGCTGCCGTCGGTGGGATCGACCCACAGTCGCAACCGGATGGTGTTGATACCACTGGCTTTCAGAATGGCGATGGCGTCCTGCTGCTGATTGTTCGCGTTGTAAAATTTTGCGCCCTGTTTCTCCAGCTCAGCCAGCGATGAGATATCTGCGCCCTTGATAAAATCGGCTGGCCACGGCCCGCCAGAGGCGATGACAGGCTGATCGGCGGCGAGCAGCGGTGTCGCCCAGGCCAGTGCCAGGGCGAGAATCAATGTTTTTGGCGTCATGATTTATCCTTTAGTACTGCCTGAGGCGAGGCCGGAAACGAAGTATTTCTGCAGGGCCAGATAGAACACCGCGACCGGCACGGCGATCAGCACCGCGCCCGCTGCATAAGTGGTGTAACTGGCACCCATTTTTTGTGACACCAGGTTATAGAGGCCAATGGGCAGCGTGAACTGCTCCGGCGTTCGCAGAATGGTGCTGGAGAGAATAAAATCACCCAGCGGCCCGGTGAAAGAGAACAGCGCCACCACCGCCAGAATCGGCTTCGACAGTGGCATGATGATCTCCACGAAGATGCGGAAATTACCTGCCCCGTCCATGCGCGCCGACTCATCCAGATCTTTGGGAATTGAGTCGAGATAGCCCTTCATCAGATAGGTGTTCATCGGGATCATCCCGCCGACATAGATCAACACCAGCGCCAGATGGCTGTTGATTAATCCCAGCAGCTGCGACAAGACGAAAATGGCGATGAGCGCCGAAAACTGCGGGATCATCTGCAGCAGCAGAAACAGCATCAGGCCGTTCTGCCGCCCCTTAAACCGAAAACGGGAAAAGGCGTAGGCGGTACAGCTGACGCTGATCAACGTCAGCACCATGGTCAGAAAACTGATTTTCATCGAGTTCCAGTACCACGTCATATACGGCACCGTGCCATTGAACAGGTCGCGGTAGTGCTGCAGCGACGCATTCTCCGGAATGATTGAACTGCTGAGCAGGCTGTTACCTGCATTCAGTGATGCGCCTACCGTCCAGACCAGCGGATAAATAATGATGGTCGAGACGGCCAGCACCACCAGCCAGGTCAGCGACAGGCGTATCCACCTTTCGCGTTTAATACTGCCGGACTTCGCCATACTTGCTTCCTTACGCCATCTCATCTTGTTTAAACGACCGGGTCGCGCGGAACTGCCACAGCGCCAGACCTACCACGAAAATCGACAGCAAAATGGTGATAGTGGCGGCAATCGCATATTGCGACGACGACATGGTGAGCTTGTAAATCCATGACACCAGGATATCGGTTCCGCCGGCATTCGACCCCGCCACGGCCGGACCGCCGTTGTTAAACAGATAGATGATGTTGAAATTATTAAAGTTGAAGGTGTATTGCGTGATGATGATCGGCGCAATGGCGTAGAGCACCAGCGGCAGCGTGATAGTTTTCAGCCGCGTCCAGGCACTGGCGCCGTCCATAATGGCGGCCTCATAAAGGTCATCCGGGATCGCCTGCAGGACGCCGGTTGTCATCGCAAACACAAACGGGAAGCCCAGCCAGGTCTGCATCATGATCAGCGCCGTTTTGGTCCAGAACGGATCGGTCATCCAGGCTTTAGGCGCGATACCAAAGAAGTCGAGAATCGCGTTGTTGATCACCCCAAAGCTGTCGTTGAACATCCCGGCAAACACCAGAATGGTGACAAAGCCCGGCACCGCCCACGGCAGGATAAAGATGGTGCGGATCAGCGGCTTAAAGCGCAGGTCTTTCTGATTCACCAGAATCGCCAGCATCACGCCCACGGTGCACTGCAGCGTCGTCGCCAGCAACGTCCAGACCACCGTCCATTGCAGCACGTCAAAGAACGTGGAGCGCCAGATCGACAGCGTGAAAATGTTGATGAAGTTTTTGAACCCCACCCAGTCCACCAGCTTCGCCGGGGGCGTGTGATAGAGGTTGTAGTTGGTGAAGGCGATGGCGAAACCAAACAGAATCGGAAACACCACCACGAATACCAGCAGAATAAAGCCCGGCGAAATCATCAGATACGGGAAGCCGTCGCGCAGCAGTAACTGATACTGCTGTCGCACGCTGTTAAGCTGCTGGCCCCTGTCGCGCCTGGCGCCATTGACCCACGCATCGCGCACAGACACGCCCCATACCGCGACGCCGAAAGCGGCAATCAGCACGCTGATAATCCCCTCAGCCAGCAGGAAAATGGAGTTATCGCGCGGAACTGATTCACCCAGCGTATACAGCCCCCAGAATCCTTCACGCAGAAAATCGTGGAAGACGCCGGTAAAGCTGCTGAGCAGAATCAGAAAGCATAACCCTTTCGCCCACTGGCGGTGGTAAAACTGGCCAAAGCCAGGCAGCAGTGCCAGCAGCGCACCGGTGGTCGCATGACGACGCGGCGGCTTAGCCGTCACCAGATGTTCATCGGAAGATATAGCCACACTCTGATCCTTATCCTGTACGGTTATCCCGCGAACCCGCATTACTGGTTGCTGGCCTGCATCGCTTCAATCTGCATGGTGATCTGCTTCACCGCGTTATCCAGCGCCGCTTTTGGCTCCTGCTTGCCTGAAACGCTCAGCTCCAGCGCCGCATTGGCCGGCCCCCACACTTCCTGCATCTCTGGTACGCCTGGCATGGCTGACGCACGTGCCGCCTGCACTGCGACCGCATTGGCCTTCTCATCATTTTTAATAATCGGATCGTTCATCAATGCTGTAACGGGCGGGATCTCCTGCGTTTTCTGATAGCGCTCTTTCACATACTGCGGCTGGTTAATAAAGGTGAGGAATTTCTGCGCCAGCGCCTGATCTTTACTCCAGGTGGACACCACATAGCCTTTTACACCCAGGAAGGAGCTCATTGGCTTGCCGTTGGGCAGTAGTGGCAGCGGTGCCACGCCATAGTTGATACCGGCAGCCTGATAGGGCTGGAACGCCCATGGCCCGTTAATCACCGCCGCCGCTTTCTTCTCGGTAAACAGGGAGTCGATAGCGTTCAGGCCGTTGTCGCCCATGATGCCGCCTGGCAGCAATCCTTCGCTGAAGAAGCGCTTGAGGTAAGTCACCGCCTCCACGCTGCCTGGCGTGTTCAGCCCGATATCTTTGGTGTTAACCGCGCCTTTAGCGTCTTTGCCAAAGATGTAAGACCCCATTGGCGCCATCACGCCCCAGCTGTAGTAAATCTGGTCAAACTTCGCGAGCAAGCCATACTGTTTTGCCTCGCGCTGCTTCTGCGAGAACACGCGATACTCATCCAGGGTTTTCAGCGGCGCAGGCAAAAGATCTTTGTTGTAGATCAGCACCAGCGTTTCAACCGCCTTGGGGACACCATAGACCACGTTGTTCTGAGTAAAAGCCGCCATCGCTGACGGGGTGTAGGCGCTCTGTTCTGCCGTGTCGATTTTCAGTGGTGCCAGCAGGCCCTGCACGACTGCGCTGCCAAGCTGGTCGTTGGGGATCACCAGCACATCGGGTCCGATGCCTGCCGGACCATCCAGGCGCAGCTTTTCGATCTGCTGTGCAAACGGCATCTCCTGTACTTTCACTTCAACGCCAAACTGTTTCTGAAAATCGGCGATCGCCGTTTTAATGCCGTCTGACTTTTTAATGTCTTCCCAGACGGTAAGTTGCTGAGCGGCCCAGACGGATTGATTAAGCATCAATGCTGACAGGAGTAGCGTAACGCTGATTTTAATTTTCATTGCTGGCCTCGTGTGAAGGTATGACATTTTTAGCTGTCATTTGCTGTTGTTCTTTTTTCAGACACACGCTGAATAAGGATTTATCAGGCATGTGAAGAGTGAATAACGTATCGCATTTGAGCCATAAGCTACGCGGAACAGGTGCTGCGCTCCAGCCCGTTTGCACCAATGTGTGATCGGTATTACAGAAATCAAAAACAGCGATAGGGTGCACTCTGGCTGAACGTTATAGTCAACACAGGCACCATCAGGGCTGACGTGAAAAATGATCAACTGTTATACGTCATACATTTTAGCCGCCAGACATCTTGTTGTGAGGATTAGCATGTCCAGTATCAGATTGAGAAACGTCACCAAACGCTTTGGTAAAACAGAAACGCTGAAAAATATTGCGCTCGATATTGAGGCCGGTGAATTTGCCGTCTTTGTCGGTCCATCAGGCTGCGGTAAATCCACGCTGCTGAGGCTGATTGCCGGTCTGGAAGAGATCAGTGAAGGCGAGATTTTGATTGGGGATGAGGTGATGAATGATGTCGCACCCTCGCACCGCGGCGTGGCGATGGTGTTTCAGAGTTACGCGCTCTATCCCCATATGACGGTGGCGGAGAATATCGGTTACGGTCTGAAAGTAAACGGTCTGCCAAAAGCGCAGATTCAGCATCAGGTGGAGATGGTGGCGAAGACGCTGCAGCTGGCGCATCTGCTGGATCGTAAACCTAAACAACTTTCTGGCGGGCAGCGTCAGCGTGTTGCGATTGGCCGCGCGATTGTGCGTAATCCTCGGGTGTTTATGTTTGATGAGCCCTTGTCGAACCTGGATGCGGAACTGCGTGTCGATATGCGGCTGCACATTGCTAAGCTGCATCAGGAGCTGAAAACCACCATGGTCTATGTGACACATGATCAGACGGAGGCGATGACGCTGGCCGATAAGATTGTGGTGATGAATTACGGCAAGGTGGAACAGGTCGGTTCGCCCATGGAACTCTACTACAACCCGATTAACCGCTTTGTCGCGGGCTTTATCGGATCACCTAAGATGAATTTCCTGCCCGCGCGCGTGGAGCAGTGTGGCCCCTCCGGGCTGGTCGCCCTGATAAATGACGGCGAACACCGGCTGCAACTCCCCTCACCAATCCGTCAGCTGCAGCCCGGTGATGAGATCACGCTGGGTATCCGGCCGGAACAGTTACAGATCAACGGCGATGCGCCACTGAACATCGACTTCCACTGTGAGGTGGTTGAGCGACTCGGCAACAACACCTATCTGTTTGGTCAGAGCCACGGCCACGACGGCTTCAAAATGCTGCTGCCGGGTGATGTGCATTTCCGCCCTTACCAGACGCTGCGTCCGTCTTTCCATCCGCATCACTGCATGGTATTTGATGCCGAGGGCGCACGCATCAGTAGGGATATTGAAATGCCTCAGGTGCGTGCGGCCTGAAGTGAGTATCTGGGGGAGATAACGAGAGGCCGGAAACGGCCTTTTATGTTTTAAGACCTGGAAAAAACCGGGGACAGAGAAGGCATTACCGGCTGAGTAAACGCATGACTCACCCGTAATCCCTTCTCTTACTGACCCGCTGTCCCGGCTTATTTACCAAGAATGTTATTAACCGCTTTCAGGTGGCCAGCTTTATCTTTGTGATTTGAAACCACCTGAATAACGGAGAATTTCTTGTTGGCAACCGCCAGCAGCGTCGCCTGTTGAACATCATTACCCCCCATTTTGTCAGTGGCTTCAACGTGATAAACGGGCAGACCATTGTCATTCTCAGTTTTCTCACTGATCACCGTATAAGAAGGTGACGCCTGCTTCTGCTTGTCTTTGATAGACTTCCCGCCTTCAAGAAAATCAGCGTCACTGCCACCGCGCGCAATCAGCGGGATCTCTTCTTCGCCAATGATCAAGACGCGTTTTTCCTGCTTGTTTACATACATGGTTCCAGGTCCACCGCCCGGAACAGGCTGCTTTTCATAACCCTGCAGGTTGAAAGTCTGTTTGCCATCCAGCAACGAGATCGTCTGATTCTGCGTGTTTGCAGCCTGTGCTGTTTTCGCTTCGGCTGCTGATGCGATCATCGGGGTGCTGCCAAGTGCAGCCGTCAGGCAGAGCGCACCCATAATGTTTAATGATTGACGTAATTTCACCGTGAACTCCTTCGTGTAGTGGCTATTTCCATTTCACTGACACCGAATCGGGTGTCGGCGAGGCAGAGGCGTTATCGGGTCAGGTCGTAAATACAGATCCCTGAACCGAGCAATAACAAAATTATCGGCCAGTAAAGAACGGGGATAAAAAAGAAGTTGTGGGTTTTTTCGGGGGCCATCATCGGCTCACTTTTGGTCGCCGTTGCGATGGAGTCCAGCCATTTTTCCTGCCGGAGCGCCCAGACGAAGAGCGCACAAAAGAGGGCAGCAACGATGAGCGTTGCGCCTGTCGCCCATAAATGCGCGACAAAAAAACCATCGTAGTAATAAAAATCCAGCACCCATTTACACAGCAGATAAGCAGCACAAATTAATAGTGCGACAAAAAACCCGACTCCGCTCCAGGCGATCATATTTATATCCTATAGATGGGTGAGGAACGAGAAATTATTTTCTTGAAATTAACATATTTTTATCATTGTAGCGATATTTTCTTTGATGCTAATATTCTCCCTGCCCCGTTCAGGGCATATCAGCCCGATTCGTTATAAAACGCCTGATGCCGCCAGGATTATTTCCTGAGGTTGTTGCTTATCCCGGATCCAGTGTGCCATTAATATTGCTCGCCGGATGCGGCACTGCTGTTTGTTGCACTGCGCTATTATTTTAGTTTGAATGAGTCGCGGCTGTGATATCGCTGTTTTTAACATTTGCATCGGCTGTTTAGGTGGGAGACATTTATGCCGCTGTCATCCGGATGAAACAGTATGGTGATCGTCAGATTTCGTGTAAAGCATGGAGGTTGATATGGAACAACTCACTGAAAATAATGGTAAAGAGAACAGATCTAAAGAATACAGTGCGAGGTGGCAGGCCCGCTTTGATTTTTTCGACCGTTATGGTGCTCCCAGTTCACCCGGCTTCAGACAGGCACTGAAGCAACTGCCTTTCAGGCAAAAATTCAGAGTGAACATGAATTTAATTGCCTTCATTTTTGGCCCGATTTATCTGTTTGTACTCGGCCTGTGGAAAAAGAACATCATGCTGATTTTAATTATGATGGCTGTTTATGTTATTTTGATCATCGCTTTAGCGATAGCGGGCATGGAGTTCCCACGGTATCTTCAGGGCGGCCTGGCCTATGGCTTTAATGCACTGTACGGCATGAGTACGAATTACAATTATTACCTGAAAGAGCGAAAAGGCGATAACGGCTGGAACCCCTTTAAAGGGATGCGCTGGTAATTTTTTTTCAGCGCAACTGGCAAAATATAAAATCTGGTATAGGGTCAGCAGGAAGGCAGCTTTTTAAACTTCATGGCGGAGGCTGACCAAAATAAATAATAAACTTTAACTCAAATTATCGGTGTTATGCCTGAGCAACGTGAGCCGCCCGAAGAATAGCGAACGGGCAATGAAAAACATCCAGAAATATTTTCCGGGCTTTTCAAAATGAGTTCAGACTGGATTATAATCTCATTGCACTCATTACACTCTCTCTGAAGCGCTTACGTGCCCCGCACGGCATAGTCGGGGCCAGGATTTTCTTGTTGAGAACTTCCTGATGTCAGCAGCTTCTCCCTTTCACTGACATATAGGATGTTATTATTTTGAAATCATTAACGGAATTGAAAAAGGGTTATCTGAAGGTATTTCTCTGGCTGCTGTTCACACTGTTTCTGGTACCTGTTATTACTCTGGTTTTTGCTGAATACGGCAATGCGCAACTCGATCAGCAGTACACCCAGTTCTTTATGAACGATGCGCAGGAGCAACATCAGGATACCGGCAAACTGCAGACATTTTTGCAGCAGAACCCGCCGTCCAGCGTCTGCGGCCCGGTCGATGAAAGTCTGCAGGATTACAAAAACGCCGTCTGCGCACCGCAATCCGAGTTGTGGCAGTTCTACATGATGGATAAAGTGGCTTTCTGGACGCTGATCGGCAGCGGCGTTGTCCTGCTAATGGTGCTATTGTTCAGTGCGCTGGCTTTTAAAAGCCGCAAGGGACAGGTGATCAGTCTGGCGCTGGCCCGCAAATTCCTGATGCTGGCCTGTTCACTGGAAGTTATGGTTCAGGGCGGCATGCTGGTCTGGCTCTCATTCTGGGGTACCGCTTTCTTCACGCAAACCTACTATCCAAAGCTGGTGATGGCCGTAGGCCTGCTGGTGCTGGCCGGCATGTATTACATGATTAAAGGCATCTTCAAAAAACTCCCGCCGGAAGAGAGTATTGAAGGTGAAGTCGTGACCCGCGAAGCCGCTCCGGCACTCTGGTCACAGATTGATATGCTGGCCGCCAGAGTCGGCACCACGCCCCCCGATCATATCGTTGCGGGCATCGATACCAACTTTTACGTGACGGAAGCCCCACTCAGCGTAAACGGACACCCGCTTACCGGTCGTAAACTCTATGTCAGCATTCCGCTGCTGCGTCAGCTCACCGTTGCGCAGGCTGATGGCGTGATGGTCCATGAGCTGACACACCTGCATGAAGGTGACACCGCTTCCGGCGCACTGCTGGGACCGAAGCTGCATCGCTTTGACCTTTACATGCAATTGATGGGTCAGAATCTGGCAACACTGATCGTGTACTATCCGCTTTACCTCTATCGCATGCTGTTTGAGCTGGCATGGCAGCGCAACAGCCGTGAACGTGAGTTTGTGGCGGATCGCAATGCCTCAACGCTGGTCTCCCCCGCCGCGATTATCGAATCGCTGATCAAAGTATCCGCCTATGCCAGTTACCGCAGTGAAGTTGAGCGAAACTTCTTTAATAACCGGACGCTGCATGAAAATGAACTGGGGATCAGTAAAGCTATCGCTGCCGGTCTGCCTGAGCATGTCGCGTCTCCGGACTTTATCAGCGTTGTCCGCGAACAGAATGTGCCGCACCCCTTTGACTCACACCCGCCGCTGGCAGAAAGGATGCGCAACGTCGGATACAACATTGACGAAGCCGACTATGCAGCGGTCGCCGCCGATTTCCCGGCCGAGAGCTGGGTTGATCTGATGCCGGTTGCCAACGAGATCGAACAGCAGTTGTGGCAGAAATATGAACGCGACTTCTCTTCAGTGCATGAGGAAAGCCTGGCCTGGCGTTATCAGCCTGAGGGTGAGATGGAAACCGCGCTGGTGCTGAAGCATTTCCCCAATGTGCCTTACACGCTTAAAGATGGCTCGCAGATTGTCATCACCTGGCAGGGCATCGTGTCACCGAAAACCGCCGAACTGCTGGAGTGGGATAACGTAAAAAACATCAATGTCATTCGTAATTTCGGCCGGGATAAGCTCTACCTACAGCATGAGCAGCCGAACGCTAAAGGTAAAAAGCGCAGTGAGATCCCCTTACCCGGTCTGAAGAAAGAGATTGAAGCCTTTAAAAATACTCTCGGCCTTTACTGGCATCGCCATCAGACGGTCAGGGCATTAATGAAAGAAGAATCGGCCGAAGCGTCGCAAAGCGCATAAGCCGTTTGTCATCGGCTCCCTCATCGCAGCTGATAAGGGAGCCAATGCGAATATCCATTTCCAGTCTGTATTTCTGACCATATAAAGAAGGGAACGATCGTGTTTAGAAGCGCAAGCATTGCCAGCATTGCCAGCATGCCCGCGATGACGGTGACTGCCCTTGTGCTGCCTGGCTATCCTGTTTACCTCACCCAATCCCGACGTGGCCGGAATGACAAAAGCGATTGATGCTTACAGTACACTGCTGAATGGGGCAGAAAAGGCAACGGCCAGCGAAGCGGGCAAGCCATTAACCTGGTCCATCTTCCGGGAGAGTGCGGAAACCTTCCTGAAAGACTGCAAAGATCGCATGCGTCGGGTCCGCGATAAAACACCTTACAGTACGGGGGATTAAATGCTGCCGAAAGGAAGCGGGAGCTGGGCGAGCAAGGCGCTTTACTTGTGAATCAGCCCCGGCTTTACCCGCTTTTCGACCCGTTACGCGAATTCTGAGCGATGACAATTGTTCCGCCTGATCAGCATGCCGCCTGGTGTCCCTGCCCTTTTCGCACGCCTTTCAGGAGTATCTGCGTGGCATCAGAAGCTTTTCCTGCGCGTGAACAGACCAGCCCGAACTCACGGTGTACCGCAGGGATTACCGGCAGCACGGTCAGGCCGCGCAGCTCCGCTGGCAGGGCAGATTCCGGCACCAGTGCAACCCCCATCCCTTCTCGCACCAGCAGGCAGGCACTGATCCAGTCGCGGACTTTTACCCGCACGTCGGTAAGCTGATGGCCCGCCTGTTCGATCAGGCTTCTCCCATTCACCACGCAGCCGCCTGTCGCAAGCACAAAGGGCTGGTCTGCCAGTTCCTGCAGGGTGATGCCGTTCGCGCTAGCCTGCGAAGAGCTGGCAGGCATCACCGCAACCCAGGCGTCCTGTCCTAATATCACGTCAGCACGTCCGGGCGCGGGGTTCATCACCACCCCAAGCTCAACGGTGTCTGCTGCCAGCCACGCCTCCACTTCCTCATCAGTCCCTTCAAGCACCACCACATCCATGTCCGGATGCAGACGCTTAAAGCTCCGCAGCAAGCCAGGCAAAAGTGTAGAGGTGACCGAGGGGAAGCTGGCAAGCCGGATACGTTCCCCTTTTAAACCCCTGTGCGCATCAGCCAGTTCGCGAATAGCATTGAGCTGCGCCACCATCGTTCGGGCATGTTCAATCACCTGCTCACCCAGGGCGGTTATACCGATCTGACGACGCTCCCGCACGAACAACGGGAACCCCAGCGAGGACTCTAACTGGGCAATCGCCTGACTGGCAGCAGATTGGGTCATGCCCGTCACTTCAGCGCCGCGCGAGATGTTACTGGCATCAGCCACCGCCACCAGCAGGCGCCAGTGTTGAAGATTCATCATAGTCATCAGTAGCCAGGCTTATAGTTAATTTATTAAACATTAATTTTACAGCAACAGTGAAACTGAGCACAGTGTATTCAGGCACAACACACGCTACCCGCTTTTAATGTTATCGGAGAAAAGATGAAACTTTACTACGCCGCGGATACCTGTTCGCTTTCGCCCCACATCGTGTTGCGTGAACTGGCAATAGCGTTTGAGCTGGTTAAAGTGGATAACAGGAGCAAGCTCACCGCTGACGGGCATGACTTTCGCTCAATCAATCCCAAAGGCTATGTCGCTGCGCTGGAACTGGATGACGGGCAGATACTGACGGAAGGGCCAGCGATTGTGCAGTATCTCGCTGACCTGAAACCAGAAAGCAAGCTGGCACCGCCAGCAGGAAGCTGGGAGAGGGTTCGTCTGCAGGAGTGGCTTAACTTTATTACCAGTGAAATTCATGCGGGGTCTGCGCTGCTGTTTAACACGTCCCTGCCCGACAATGTTCTGACGATTTTTCGCGAGAAGCTGTTCCGGCGGTTCGACTATCTGCAGACTTCGCTGACCGATAAAGCCTTTCTGATGGGGACGTCGTTCGGCGTTGCTGATGCCTATCTGTACACCGTGCTGGGCTGGTGCAAATTCTTCAACATTGAACTGGCGCGCTGGCCAGCGCTGGTGGCTTATCGGACGAGGATCAGCGCGCGCCCTGCTGTGCAGGCGGCATTACTGTCAGAGGCGTCGCAGTAAGCGCAGCAAAACTGCAAGGCCGGGTTCCGGAGTGGGCAAAAACTATCGTTTCACACGCGATGGGTTAGTATCACGGGACTCATGTTTCAGCAGGGAGTCGGCTTTATGATTTACAGCGAGAAGGTGGAAACCGCTGTCATCCGGCATGCCGGTAAGGATTTCGAGGTCACGCTATTAAGGGCGAAAGAGGCCAGGCAATGCATCCTTTTCGCAGCCGGTGCTGGAGGAAGTCCATTGCGTCATCTGGCGCTCTTGCAGACCTTTAACCGGAATGGTATTGCGGTGGTCGCACCGCATTTTGATCGGTTGACCTCACCCACACCCTCAAAGATTGACCTGCTGGATCGTAGCCAGAGGCTTGCCCTCGCTCTGGATAATTTTGGTCATGATTATGAATCGATTGCCGGTGTCGGGCACTCCCTCGGCGCCGTGATTCTGTTGATGCAAGTCGGCGCGGAGGCGTGGACCCGAGCCGGAGAGAAGGTGACGTTTGCAGGCAGTCAGGTTTTAAATCAACTGTTCCTGTTAGCGCCTGCGGCGGACTTTTTTAAAGCCCCCTCGGCACTCGCATCCCTCAATGTACCGGTGAAGATCTGGACAGGCGAAAAGGACACTCTGACACCGCCGTCGCAAGCGCTGTTTATGCAATCAGAATCAGAAACGGTAATTGATGTTTGCGTGGTTAAGGATGCGGGCCATTTTACTTTTATGAACACGCTGCCGCCGCACATAATAGATACCCACCCTTCACGCGAATCATTTCTGCTCAGTCTGGGAGAGGAGATATCCTGTTTCGTCACGGATTATCAGGCCTGACCCGATAAAGAAACACTCTGATTAAACCGAGCCCTCTTTTTCAATAACCAGCACGCGTGCGACGCCCTGTGGGCGCGCGATATGCTCGGTTCCTTCACTGGCGTAAAAGATATCACCGGCGTTGAGAACACGGCTTTTAACTTCGCCCTGTTCCTTATATTGCATTTCAACGCATCCATCCATGACAGCAAAAACTTCCTGCCCATCGTTGATGTGCCACTTGTAAGGCTGATCGGTCCAGTGAAGTTTCACGCTGACATTATCAAAGCTGGCAATATGCAGTGAGTCCCATGCTCTTGAGCCAGTAAATTCTTTACTGCTAAAAAAATTCATCTTTTCTCCCTCAACAGACGTGCTTTAGCGTCATCAATATCAGAGAGACTGGATGGATTCTATGCGTCCGCTTTATGTTGTCCTGATCTGTCCCCTGATTGTCTGTTTAAGGGCAGGTGAACACTAAATAATTAATTGAATAGCGTAAAATACCGGGCAGAAATAGCAGGGTAAAAGCCTGTATTCATTCTAATTCCAAAAGGTCTGTCATCGATGAGTCTGCAAAACCTCTATCGTTCAACAAACGAAAACACCACCGCCATCTGGGCGAAAAATGCAGGAGTTGGGGATATTAAACAGGGAAACTATTACGATCCTGTCAGGCTGGCTCTTGCCTCGGGTATTCAGCCCCCAGTTTCTCTGGATGTCTCGCGTCTTATTGGTGAATTGCAGCAGCTCACAAAAGATGACCCTCTTGCTGATGTTCTTCCCCCGGAGGGTTTCCATTTTACCTTCCTGCCCCTGACTCTGCCGTTCATGAACGAAAACGAGCCACTGCCAGAAAAAGTGGCAGAATTGACGAAGATCTGGACTGGATTTGATGCAAAACGAATCGTTATACGAGACCTTCGGTTGGTTGCGTTGCCCAGCCAGTTGTTGCTGGCGGGAATCCCTGACAGTACTGCAATCGCTATGCGCCAGTCCTTCTGCGAAAGCGTTTTGAATTCTCAATGGAAGAATGAATTGCAGCTGCGTCACAGTGGCAGCCCATTACCCGCCCCTTTCTGGCACAGCACCCTTCTGCGCTACGGCGCCGATTTTCTACCCACTTCTCTGCGTCAGTATATTTTTGAACGCCAGGCCGTTAATTTTGGCGATGTTACCGGGGATTTAAAATTGGCGAGGGTCAACTATAACTGGACGATATGTTACCCATTGACGATTTAATCAGGGTTATTTCTCGCTTCCACCAGCCTGATGACGTTCAGCCAATGCCGCCTCATTGTCATCATGTCACTTTTTACCTGAGGAAAAATTCCAGGGAAATTTAAAAATCTGCCGAGAGCTGCCGATAACCTCAGGTATCGACACTCTGTACGCAGGAAACAACATCCATGTCACCATCCGACATTCATAGTAAGCATCAGGAAATTGGCGAAATTACGGCGCGTGCTGGCCACATCCTGCGGCAGCTTCGCGACAGTCTGCAACAGCTGGGGCTTGATAAAACCATTGCCGATGTGGCGGGAAGCATTCCGAACGCCCGTGAAAGGCTGGGTTATGTCGTCACAATGACCCGCGAAGCAGCAGAGGGCGTAATCAACAGCGTGGAAATCACGCAGCCGCTGCAAACTGAGCTGGGAGAAAAAGCGGAGAAACTCACACAACGCTGGGATGCCACTTCCGGGACGCTGTCAGACAAAGAACAGACCCAGGCATTAGCTACAGATACCGTTGCCTTGCTGAATGACGTCCCTCGTGTCACGGGTCTGACACAACAGCAACTGCACGCGATAATGATGTCGCAGGGGTTCCAGGATCTTACAGGACAAATTGTGCAGGCGATGATGGCCGTGCTGAACCAGGCGGAGCAGCAACTGATACAGGTCATCCGTGATAACGCAGGCTCACATAGCAGCGCCGAACGTAATGCGCCTTCTAAACCCGCTTCCGCATCAGAAACGCCTGCCAGTCAGGATGATGTGGATGACCTGCTGGCCAGTCTGGGAATGTAGGCCGACAGAAAGAGGCCTGCCGAACACTCACACTTAATAAGAAGAGGGTTTGCGCCAGGGCAACCCGCCGGTCCTGATGTGGGCCCGTATTGTGCCAGAAGCGGACATTGCAAAGATCAATGTTTCAAATAAGCCGATAACGGGCTATGACAGGTGGACTTCATTGACCGTGCTCCATCAACTCCAGCGTCTGTCCATCGGGGCTTTGTAAATAAATTACTCTGGTTCCCTGCATGGGACCTGATAAGACTGTCTGAGGTTTACCTGGTGTTTTCCAGCCATACTCCGATACTTTGCGCAAGAGCGTATCCAGATCCTCAACTATAAACGCAAGGTGAGCATAGCCGGGGATGTAGGGTGCTGAGGGTTCTGCTGGCTGTTTAATGTTATCGTATTGGAGTAATTCAATTTTGATGCCAGCCAGCTCAAGCAACGCCATTCGTACATCAGCCCCCCTTGCGCCTGTAACTTCATCAATGATGGGCCCAGACATTTTCCCTTCGCGTAATAACTCCCCTCCGAGAATATGAGTCCAGAAGAATAATGACTCATCAATGTTTTTAACTGAAAAACCAACGTGATCCACTCTTCTTATCATGAAGTTACCTGCTGAGTTTAAAAATTAAGCACCAAACTATCTGAAATCTCTGCTTTAGTACTTCACGATAAGTGCGGAGTTAGTTTACTCATTAAAACATATAGTTAAGGCTGACCTGACTGAAATATTTCTGATTATCCAGCGTGAGAGCTATGCATATTTATTAATCCCTGAGGAAAATTATGGGACTGCGTTGCAAGTTTTTATCAATCAGAGAGGTCCTGCGATCTTTCGTTTTTTGCTCATAGCGGACCTTGCAGTACGTAGGTCTGCTTTGTGCCATAAGCAGATGTTGTCGCCTTACTCGAATTAGATAGTTATGCTTAAAAATTTTTATGGCACATGCAAAAGGCTCGTAGAATAAAACTCACCAGGAAAAGGGATGACAATCATGCTGGCCTGCTCCAAAAAAACTGACTGGCGGCGTTATGTCCTTATTGTCAGGATGCCCGTCGCAGGTCGTCATGAGGATGCTGTGCCTGAAGCCTGTTTTGCAGTCAAACCTCGTGCCGAAAATTTTAGCGGGTACGGTGCATCAATAAAGCTGCTCAGACAAAGAGAGAGTTATGGCGAACATTATTGACGATAACTGGATTAGGATATCTGTGATATCAGCAACATTTAGTAGTCTCGTGGGTTCATTACTGGTTTTAATCTATCTTTCCCTGGGGAAAGACAGTGCACCGATAATGGGCCTCATATTTATTTATTTTTTCATCGTTACGATGAGTATTATTGGGACCACGATGGGAACAATGATAATCGGCATGCCATTAGCGATGATTTCGAAGCGATTTTATCCTGATGCCGCCCTGAAGGGGAGCTTTTGTATTGTGTACTCTGTGCTCTTCATGTGGCTGTTTATACTGGCATGGCCTGTTATCAGGATATGTGAGGCGTCTTATTCGGATATTTTGCTTTTAAGCCCCTATGCTTTCTGTTCAGCTGCTGCACTTGCTTACCTGGTTTACTGGGAATGATGCGTATACATCAGATAGTGCAGACCGAAGGTAAACGGCGAACGCGCCGCCTGGCATGAACGCTGTTCAGCATATTTAATGTTGTTCCGGGCTCATGCATTCTATAGCAAAGCCCGCATTTAATTTTAGATCTGCCTGCATAGCACTGTTTGTCTGGGGTAAGGAGCGTAAATGGCCAATGTCATCATTTTACCTGTTCACCTGAAGTAGAGGTCAGGCCTGGGTTGTTTACCATCCTATCGACTTGCACCGGCTGAATTCAGTCTGTGGAACAATGAGCGCCATATGATTTTCTGCCATGCACTGTTTAAAAACCTCCTTTTTGTAATCCCCTGCCTGTAAACCCAGCAGGGTGCTGGTCCGTTCGGCTGCGTTTTTTTCAATGTAATAGCCACAATTTTCTTTGAAATACTTAGCGTTATCGCTCCCAGAAATCGACCGTCTCAGCTGGGCTTCAACTGTATTAACGGACTTATCCTGTGGTACGGCTTTTGCTGATTTCAAGCCAGAATAGAGTGGATTGACCAGTAATTTCTGTGCAAATCGTTGATTTTCGGCGGTTAACTGGCCGGTTTTACACAACTGCAGATAGACCTGCGAAAGGCGTTGCTCCTCAGCGTCGGCAGCATGAGTGCATTCTTCCTGGACTTGTTCATCAGACTTAGCCGGATGTTTTTCAGTGGATCTCCAGTAACTATTTTTAAAGTCCGGAACCGTGCCTTCAAAGCTGCCAAAAGGGCATAATGCACTGGCACAACCCAGTAAAAACATGGGTACGCACGTCAGCATCAGAATACGTAACAGGTGAAAGGTTTTAAGACTGCTTTTATTCATATTATTCTCATTTTATTTAGCTTCGGAGAGAAGGTACGGACAATGTAATTATTTTGACAGACTGCGTTCAGATGAGGCCCGGTCTTCTGCACAGAGTAACATAATCGGGGCAGACCTCGCTTTTTAGGGCAAGTTCGCATATCGATCTAAGTAAAGAAGGGGGCGTGATATTTTATCAATTCTCACTCTCACACCGGCTGCGTGCTATTCTGTTTCCTGCCTGCACCTTTGCTGCGTGTCGTCAGAGTGTGGCCTCATTCATTAATTTCAGATAACGGTAACCCGATATATTTCTGCCGCTAACCACGCAGACGACCTTACGTCCACTCAGTTCTTTTGCATAACGAAGGACTGCCGCAATTGCAGGTGCTCCCGAAGGTTCAATAACATGGCTGTGCTGATTCAGCATTAACAGCATCGCTGCTTTGATCCCGGCTTCTGAAACAATAAGAACACGATCAACGCGGTCGCGTACAAGGGGCCAGGTTATTGCTTCAGGCTCAATATAGCCACTGATGCCTTCGGCGATTGACGGGGATAATTCAACCGGGATCGTTCGGCCAGCCTCTTTCCAGTGTGCAAAAGTCGGGCTGGCTTCACTTTGAATTGCCCACACTTCGGCTGCAGGGTTGATAGCTTTGACGGCCGTCGCAATACCTGACGCCAGCCCGCCGCCGCCAATATTTACGAGAATGACGTCAGCGTCTGCCCAGTCTTCCATTATTTCCAGACCGACGGTGCCGGCTCCGGCTATCATCTGCTCATTATCGTAGGCGGAGACAAACGTCGCGCCGGACTCCTGCGCAGCCACAATCGCGGCCTGTCTCGCCTCTTCAATATTTTCAAAGAACGTAACCTGAGCACCATAGCTTTTCATTGCTGAGACCTTAATCGGGTCTGCTGAATAGGGCAGAAATATGGACACCGGTACACCTGCTGCGTGACCCGCGCAGGCAAGCCCCAGTCCATGATTTCCCGCCGTCGGGGCAATGACGCCGGCAATGCGCTGGTCTGCATTAAGACTGGCAATGACGTTTGCAGCCCCCCTCAGTTTAAAGCTACCCGTATGCTGAAGACTCTCCATCTTGAGCCTGACCTCTGCTCCTGCAAGAGAAGACAGCGCCTGCGAAAGCTGCAGCGGGGTTCTGCAAACCGTTGTTTTGATGCGCGCGGAAGCAGCATAAATCGCCTTCAGCGTGACACTGTCCATTGGTCTTTGGGTGTGGTTTGTCATAATATGACCTCAGAGTTTATATAGGAAAATAACTATATAGGAGGTTGGCTATATGAACAATCCTGAAACATCAATGGCAGACCTTTTCCGCGCTCTCGGCAATGAGCACCGGCTCGTGGTGGTGGAGTGGCTTTCCGATCCCAGGTCATATTTTCCGGAACAGCAGGATGGCGATCTGGTCGAGGATGGGGTGTGTGTCGGGTTTATCACCGAAAAGATTGGTCTCAGTCAGCCTACCGTGACAGGCCATCTTCAGATCCTGGCCAAGGCCGGAATAGTGACCTCGAAACGTATCAAGAACTGGGTGTTCTATAAACTCGACCGTCAGCGGATGGATGAAGCAACCGTAATGCTGTCAGGATATGGGAAGCTTAAGACGGGTCCAAATTAACAGCCACAATCGGGCAGAATGTCCATAACGAAGCGAGCAAAACCGGTAAGTAGGTATACTTCGTTTATAGTACTCCTGCCTTTCAGAGGGACATATCGAATCATCGTTATCTGCCGTCATCTTATGTGCAGTTTAAACTTCAGAAACTACACTGGCTGATAACCATCCTGCAGGTCAGGGTGCGCTTTTCGCTCTTAGCTGACGTTCATCTGATTCCGTCCACCTCGTGTCAGAAGCGGACTTCTGGGCAGGTTTTACAACGTCAGTAATCTTCATTTTACTTTTCCCTCAAGAGTCCGGATTGCAGGCTTATCTATAAACGCTCGGCAAGACAGGCGTAACATCCTTGTTTTGCGTTATGAATATGGATATAGCTCACTGACGGGTCGTCGAAAAAAAGCTTCAGCAGCATTTCCGTATCCGCACCTTCACAGATATCTGCCTGTAACATCAGATGGTTTTCACCGAAGGCCCTTAATGAAAGGAGCCTGGCAACTATCGATTCTGGTATTTTATTGATGTATATACCTTGATCATTACATCCCTCCCACAGGTAAATTGCATGGGAGCCGTGGTAAGGAGTGTAGGCTGGCTGATAAGTATGATTGAGCAAAATCGCTGTTTCACCGACAGGAATATCTCGCAGTGAAATTCTGTCAGGATAACCGGGATGGCTGTCTACCTTTATTCTTAAAGCGCCGTGACGTTTTAAGTAGTCTTCGTCCTGCTTAAAAAGATGAATAAAGGGTTCAGCATTAAGCCCTGAAATTTTAAAACCCATATCTGCCTCCCGTTGTTGTCAGAAAGACATTACCTCTTTATTTTCATTTGCTGCTCGCTGTTTTCGGACAGGGAAATAGCTGATGTAAGGCGGGCCACGGGTTGGTCTCAGGTTACTGAGACCTGTGCTTTTCATGAAGCCTCTACACGACATTAAGTTAACCGCGAATCATTTCAAGGCACAGGAAGTCCGCTCTGTGCCAGAAGCGGACGTTATTATTTTGGACTTATCAATGCAACTAGTAGCGTTCGGCTGTGTTAAAAAGTTGTTTCAAGACAGCTGTGTCTGAAACCTGATGGAGCAGAAATGAGAACGCAAAAAAGATGCATGGGTTATGTGGCCATCGTGGTCGACGACTATGACCGCGCGATTGAGTACTACACCGACAAGCTGGGCTTTACGCTGGTAGAAGACACGCCGCAGCCGGGTAAGCGCTGGGTCGTTGTGACGCCGAATCCGGAAAGCGACTGTAATCTTCTCCTGGCCCGTGCTTCAAACGAACGGCAGGAAGGCTTTATCGGCAACCAATGCGGCGGACGGGTATTCCTGTTCCTGCAGACTGACGACTTCTGGCGCGACTATAACGCTATGAAGGCGAAAGGCGTCCATTTCTGCCAGGAGCCGCGAGAGGAGGAGTACGGGATGGTCGTTGTGTTTGAAGACATCTACGGCAACAGCTGGGATCTTTACCAGAACAAGCAAAGTTAACTCTTCTGGAGTCCGGTTACTAATGCGTAATCGGCCTCAATCCCAGGTCCGCTTTTCGCTCTTAGCGGACCCTGAACTGCCGACAGCAATCGCGAAATTGCATTGCACCCTTACACCTGTATGTATCAGACCTTACCAGTCTTGGTATTCGCCCTACCCTCTGGACTCATCCTATTCCCTGCCTTCAGCGATGCACGCGGTGAGATATCGTATCAACCGGAAAGACACACAAAACGATTTACCTAACAAATGTTAGATAGGTATTGACGTACGTCAGGTTGCCCGCTAAGGTTTGTTTACCTAGCGTTAGTTAGGTATCCCAGCCACTCACTTAAAGGATTGACCATGACTGCTAAACTTCACCTTTTCACCTCGCCTTCAGCTTTTCCGAACCCTCAGCGTCTACGCCTGTTCCTGCACGAAAAGGGCATCGCTGACCAATTTAATGAGACCATCTATGACATGTCTCCTGTAGGAGAACAGCGTGGCTGGCGTCACCTGAATATGAACCCGTGGGGCGAAACGCCCACCCTTCAACTGACAGATGGTAGTTACATTTCCGAAACGGCTGCCATCGTCCGTTATCTGGACCAGGTTTATCCTGGTCGCAGAATCATGGGGGAGACAGCACTGGAACAGGGTCTGGATAACATGTGGGATAACCGGGTGTGGGTGCATATTCTGTATCGCATCGTTACTGCGTTTCACGTGTTGCACACCGGTCTCGGCTTTAAGCTGGAACTGACCAAAAATGAGGCGTGGGGCGAACACTGCCGTAAGGAAGCTTTGGCTCACGCCGCACTGGTCAATCGCCACCTTTCAGACGGCCGCGAATGGCTGCTTGGCGGCAATGAACCGACCTTTTCGGACATAACGCTGGCAACCGCGATCGCCTTCTCGAAATTCCCGGTCAATGCCACTCCACTGGACGAGCGTTTTGAGTTCTTAGATGCGTACTGGCAGCGCTGGACAAAACGTCCCGCTTTCCAGGCGGCCTACTCTGATCGCAACAGCGGCATTCCTGAGCTGGATTCGCCAGCCCAGTAAGCGCTTCTCAATCAACACTCCGGTACGCCGGGATCGCCATTCCCTGACTTTCCCGGTCACCGCCTTGTGCCTGATAGCGTCATTTGTCGATGCCGCTTGCCCGATTATGATGGAACGACATCTGCATGAACCCTCCGGAAGGAGTGAACTCATTGCGCTAACTGATAATCTACCTGTCAACCGTTAGGGGTTTGCTATAAAATAAGCTTACCAGTTTAAAAGATCCTACCAGGTCGGGAGGCACCAGGATGAGCACGAACTCAAAGGAAGCCATTTTGTTGGCGGCCAGGAAAATTGCCCAATCTCAGGGCTACAATGGTTTGAATTTCCGCGACCTCGCGCAAGAGGTTGGTATCAAAGCGGCGAGTATTTACTACCATTTCCCAAGCAAAGCCGAGCTGGGTGTTGCCGTTGCCAGACGATATTGGGAGGATGGCGCGCTTGCACTTGAGATGATCGAATCAGAAAGTCCCTCTCCGCTTGACGCTCTGCATCGCTTTCCTGAAATCTTCCGAAGATCGCTTGAGGCCGACAATCGTCTCTGTCTGGGCAGTTTCATGGGCGCTGAAAAAGATAATTTACCTGTTGAATTGACCAAAGAAATCCAGACCTTTGCTGATGTCAATATTGCGTGGCTAAACAAGCTTCTGCTGGCTGTGGAGGTGTGCGAATCAAGTGAGAGTGAATCCAGAGCACGCGCAATTTTCGCAGCTATTGTTGGTGCCCAGCTTTTTGCCAGAAGTCGCTCAGATATCTCGCTTTACGATGCACTGGTCGACTCATACCGCGCGTTCGGACCTCTGCCGGCTTAGCAACTGCCAGCAATGCGGTTCCATGAACGGGCAGCTTTGCCGCATGCGCCCTCAATGCGAAGCGGCGCCCGATCGTGCATGTGCTTTTACACTCAGGAATGCATCACTTTTGCAAACGGTTCGTAACGATGAGCCCACTATCTATGCCATCTATGCTGATACGCAATGTGGGCTCTTCAGAAGAACGCTTACGTATTATCTGACCCCGCGCCTGTTAAGCTAAACCGGAAAACGATCCACCTGGCACAGGGAGTCAATTTGCGTTCTTCGTTTCATAGCGACATCCAAACTTCTTTAAGAATAGCGTTTGTGACCCATTAAATTCCAGTCTCACAGCAGACAGAGTGCTAGCGCGCATGTCCGCTTTGT
The DNA here is from genome assembly GCF_019104105.1 of Pantoea jilinensis. NCBI lineage: Bacteria > Pseudomonadati > Pseudomonadota > Gammaproteobacteria > Enterobacterales > Erwiniaceae > Pantoea > Pantoea jilinensis. The sequence goes on from NZ_CP077748.1 coordinate 414,153, forward strand.
GGCAGAAGCGGACATAATAAAATGCGTATCAGTCTTTCCCTGCAGCCCATTATTAGCATTGCCCAGCGTCAGGCCGAGAGAAAATGTCAGACCGCTCACTTATTTTCTGCCGCAATACTCTTTCTTATACTGGCAATAAAATTATCCCGCGTGACATCCTCCCTATCTCCGTTCCAGGCGACACCCATTTCCCAGCTTACTGACTTACCTGTTAGCGGAATAATAGTCCGTTCCGGTGGGGCGATATGAACAACGCTATAAGGGAGAATGGCAACACCCGCACCCGCGATCACCAACGCGACAATAGTTTGTATATCATCAGCCAGCTGGGTGGATGATATAAAAAGGCCGTTATCATGCAGGAAACGATCAATCTGCATATTTAAACCCTGGCCTCGTTCAGTATGAAGACGTAACAAAGGGAATTTTTTTAGCCAGTCAGCAGCAGACGATGATAACAACGGTGTTGCGGGTGCAATCAGAACCAGCCGATCGGTAAATAATGGCAGGTAATCAAGCGCTATCGGTGGCGGTACCCTGACAAAGCCTACCTGAAGCTCATCTTTTTGCAGAAGTTCGTATTGCAGGAAGGAGGGAAGATCCGTCAATGACATCTCAATTCCCGGATACTCTTTGCGAAATTCAGCAATACAGCGTGGTGCCAGATAGAAGCTTGAAAGGCCAAACCCTACGTCTATATGCCCCTCAATACCAGCTGATACCCGCCCTGCCTGCTGCATAAATAACTGGGTTTGCCTGAGCACTTTTTTAGCCTCTGGCAACAGACGTTTGCCCCCGGCGGTCAGTGTTGCGCCATGACGGCCCCGTGAAAAAAGTGACACCTTCACCATTGACTCAAGAAGATTGATCTGTTTGGTCAAAGCGGGTTGTGAAATACAAAGTTCCCGTGCAGCGTCGGCATAATTTCCTTTTTCAGCCAGTATCGAAAAGGCCTGAAGCAATCGGATATTCACTTTTTCATTCCAGAAGGTTATCGAAAATGGAAATATTTTGATTATACAGTTATTGGAAACTGTTATGTAATCCAGTTTCAACAACAACTGGAGAAACATCATGCACGAGCTTAAGTCTTTAAAAGTTGCAACCGTACAGTTTCAGCATCAGGCAAATGACAAAAGATATAATCTTCTGATAATGGAGAAATTTATTGAGCAGGCGGCTGTTCAGCAGGTGAAGATCCTCGCGTTTCCGGAAATGTGCATCACCGGCTACTGGCATGTACCAAAACTCACCACCGCGGAGGTTCATGCGCTTGCAGAACCGATTGCAACCAGTACCTCCCTGAAATTAATTCGCACTCTGGCGCTAAAACATCAAATGATTATTGGTGCCGGGCTAATTGAGCAAGCTGAAGATGGCCGCCTTTATAATGCATACGTTGCCTGTATGCCGGACGGTTCAATGCAGACGCACCGTAAACTTCATGCCTTTGAGCATCCGGCTATCAGCAGCGGTGACAGGTTTACCGTTTTTGATACTCCCTGGGGAGTAAAGGCAGGGATCCTGATTTGCTGGGACAATAATCTCGTGGAAAACGTGCGTGCTACGGCATTGCTGGGTGCAGATATTCTTCTCGCGCCACATCAGACAGGCGGTACCGATTCCCGCAGCCCTCATGCGATGAAACCCATTCCGCTAACACTCTGGGCGGAGCGGGAAACCCGAAAGGAAGAGATTACTGCTGCATTCAAAGGGGCAAGCGGTCGGGAATGGCTGATGCGCTGGCTTCCTGCCCGTGCGCACGACAACGGGTTATTTCTTATCTTTAGTAACGGTGTCGGCGCAGATGACGACGAGGTCCGCACAGGCAATGCCATGATCCTTGATCCTTATGGCAGAGTCATTAATGAAACCTGGGCTGCTGAAGATTTAATGGTTAGCGCTGAACTGGATTTAAGCCTGCTTGCCATGAGTACCGGGCGTCGCTGGATCCACGGGCGACGTCCTGATCTATACCAGATACTGACCCAACCACAGGGCTATGAACGTGATGCGATCAACGCACGATTTTCGGATGAGATACCTTAAAAGGAACCCACACAGAATCGCATCTGACTGCGGCGTTTTGTTCCTGGAGCAGGTCAAGTGGACATTTTTTGACCTGCTCCCGATTAATGAACAGGCGGCGACATTAACAAAATTTTTATCTGTTGCAGAACAACTGCGTACTTCCGCTTCTTGCTCATAGTGGACCTTTGCAAGAGTCACACTGTCCGCTTTGTGCCAGAAGCTGACGTTGCATACATCGTGCTATATTAGTTTATCGGGAGCTGGTCAAACCCGCTAGTTCACATGACATTATTGATTGAGAATGAAATAATGATTACTTATCAAAATGCGATGGACAGAGCTTTGGATTACCTTAAAGGCTTTGACATTCCAGTCGTCATTACACTTCATGGCCGCTTTTCAGAAGGCTGGTTCTATTGTTATCAATCGAAAGAGTATCTGGAAACGGGTGATTTTTCTGCTCAGTTGGCGGGAAATGCACCGTTCATAATTGATAAAGATAATGGAGAAATTCACTCTTTTGGCACTGCTTATCCTTTAGATAAACACTTGCTGGATTACGAACAACAAAAAAACGAATAACATCCGTTCATCGCTCTAAGCGGAATGTGCCTCCACGTCAGGCGGCTGTATGCCAAAAAGAGGCTGAATTTCTCTCCAGTGCCAGTTTTTCTCTTCAGGAAAGAAGCTCAGTAAAACTCACTAATTCTCAACTAGCTCTAGCTAAATATTTCTAAATAGCTGCCGATAACAGAATTCACGTGATGGATTATATGGAGATAGAAATGATTTGTCGTTTACCTGGATATCTGGTTATCTTGACTTTGTTATTAATACTTTCTGGCTGTACAAAGGTCCGTGATATTTCGAGCCAAAAATACACTTATAAAAGTGATCATAGCCTCGCGTGGAATATCAATAATGCGTCGGGTATGACCCCGTATTATGATGCTCAGGTCAGCCCCAATGCAAAGTTGCTTTTCACTCGTACCGACTTTGATTTGTCATTTCCTGTGGTTAAAGCTAACGGGTTTAACGAGGGCTCGGTGTCTTTAACCCCCCTGATGGAATTTGTTTCTGTGGGTTTAGGGCCTGAAGACTGGCTTAAAGATGGAATTCTGGCATGGGTTCCTTTAGCACTTGCTTCCACCCCCGCTCAGGCATCTCAGGTACTCTCGGACACACTGGAGAAAGCGGTAATAAGCACTTTGAAGGAAAGGGGGCGCTCTTATGGGGATGTGCGTAAAGGGAAAAGTAACGCTTTTTGGCTGGCTAAATATGTCTTTCAGGATAATGACGGGCGTTATCTGGTTGTCAAATTTGAAGATGCATATGCTGGGTGTGAAGTTTCCACGGACAAATATTACGTATCGGAACACCAAAACCGTCCTGACTGCACTTTTTTTACGTCTTTCCATGATCCGGAAAAAATTGTCTCCACGCCCGATTTTATCAACGCAAATGGCACAGGTAAAAGCTATTTGATCCGGCTTGACGGAATAAAAGGAAGTTACATAAGCCCGGTTTATGAAAAGCTGTCATCGCATTCCAAGGCTGACAGCCTGCGTCTTAGCTATGCCTTCTTACAACAGGTCAGCCGACATCTTCCTTCTTGGGTAGTGTTTCACCTAAGCCCTCATGAAGATGAGGGGTTACCTGCTCTCATATTGAAGCAGGGAAAAGTACATTTTTTTGTGCGAGCCAGATAAAAATTCTTGTTCTCGCTCCATGGTTAGAATGGACTGAGTTTAAGAAAAATAATTAACTGCTATATTCCAGATTTTTACCTGCCGTGGGCGTTTTCCTCAACCGTTTAAAACGCCTACTTAATTTGACAGCCATTACCGTAGTCGCAAGCCTAATACTCTGACGTCAGCTTTTCGTTCATAGCTGACCTTGCATCAAGTTAGTCCGCTTTGTGCCAGAAGCGGACACTCGGATTTTACTGCTTTAAACTCAATTTAATACCTGAACAGCCTGCCTGGTTATAAATCACCCGACAAATCAGTCCAGTTATGTGATCTCTTTAATGGTTTTTTTATTTAATCATTGATTAACCGTGATCAAGGTCAAGTATCAACTGCAAGCTACTTGTATGGTAGTAGCCGCAATAGCTATGTTACCAAGGTGTTTAAATTTTGATCTATTGTTTCCTTAAACATAACAATAATAACTACAAATAGGGGCTGGGCTCGCCAGCGGCATCAGTAGGGCTGCTGACAATAAATATTTTTCTAAGGCACCAGATATGACAACTTCCACATCTGAACAGACGAAAAAGTCGCCAAAAGAGACCTGGACTGACGGTGAACACGCTCCGCGCACCGGGCTATATCGTTTTCTCCCTAAAGCGCATCCTCTCTCCTGGTGGATGCTGGTCATTACGACTCTTGCGATCCTGATGAACTCAATTGACAGGATTATACTTCCTACTCTGCTTCCGGCAATAATGCAGTCATTTAACCTGACCGAAGTTCAGGCAGGTTGGCTCAACTCACTTAGCTTTGTTGGAACCTTAGCTGGCGCTGTGGTTTTCGGTTTGTTCTCAGACTGGTTAGGTGCCGGGCATAAGCGCTGTTACAGCTGGTGCGTAACGGTGCTTGTGGAAATTATCTCAGGTGTGGCGACTGCCTTTTGTAAGACGCTGGGAGCGTTTCAGGTGCTGCGTGTCACAATGGGCATGGGAACCGGGGGGTCGGAACCGATAAACGTTGCTCTGCTCGGGGAGTGGTGGCAGAAAGAGAACCGTGGATTTGCTATTGGAGTACATCATACCGGATTTCCGCTAGGACAATTTATTGGTCCTATCCTGATCGCAGCCATTCTGGCTTTTGCGACCTGGCGTGAAGCATTTCTGTTTATTCCACTGATTGGCTTAGTTATTTTAGTGGCACAGTTAATCGTTGGTACACGTAAAAATCATCAGAGGGTTAATGACTGGATTGTTGATAACAAGCTGACCCCGCCCGTTACGGAATCATTGCAGAACACCATTGAAAAGAGTTCGGTATGGGCTAATGCCGCATCTTGCCTGAAAAACCGCAACTGCCAATTGAGTATTCTGCTGATTTTTGGTTTTACATGGGCAGAGATGGGGATAGCTAACTTTCTGACGCTGCAACTGACGCGTGAAGTTGGACTCGACCTCTCGACCGCAGCAATCATCTCTGGTGCATCCGGATTGACTGGCTGGATTGGGCAGATTTTGTGGGGCAGCTTCTCGGATTTGAAAGGGCGTAAACGCTCTCTGGGCATCATTATTACGGGCTGGATTCTGGCAGCGGCGCTTTGCATGTTCATCCATTCCGCAACACTTGGCTGGGCCATTCTTATCTTTTGGGGCCTGTTCCGCAACTCACCTTACCCTGTGGCTTATGCTTTACTTATCGACTCATCTCCTCGTGCTGCAGCGTCCAGCATGGGATTGATGATCGGCCTCGCAGTTGGCATCGCTGGTATTCTGGTCGCACCCATTAGTGGTTGGATTATTCACAACTACGGTTTCACCGTGCACTATTTGGTTATTGTCGCGGTATTACTTATCTCATGTGTTCCACTTTGGTTCATTAAAGAAACAGTAACGTTGAAAAAGGCCTGATATGACCAGCGATCTGATCACTTTATTACGTCACCATAAACTCATTGAGTTAAACCATCTCTATGAAGAGTTCATGCCAGTCTGGCCAACCCATGGAAAATTCTTCTGCAGCCGTGCCGAAGACTACATTGCTGGTGATGGCAATTATAACTGTCAACTTAGCCTCGGCGATCATTGCGGTACTCATGTGGATGCGCCTGTTCATTTCATTGAAGGTGGAAAAACTATAGAGCAGATTGACGTGCGCCAGCTCACCGGACGGGGTCGCTGCCTGGATATGTCGCATCTGGCAGAGAACAGTGACATCACTGTAGAAATGATCCAGTCCTGGGAAGCTGATAAAGGAAGAATCATTGCAGAAGATATTGTGATATTTCGAACGGGTTATGATGAGAAGTGGAGCTGTCGTCCAAACCATGCGCCATTTTTACAAAACTGGCCAGGCTTATCAGGCGAAGGAGCAGATTATCTGATTGAAAAAGGCGTTACTGTTTTCGGTACAGATGCCATGTCGCTGGACAGATATAATAATGAAGCATACCCGGCTCACCTTGCCGTTCTCGGCTCTGATTGCCTGATCATTGAGAATTTGGCTAATCTTCAAGCCTTGCCTTCCGAATTTATTTTCATGGCATTTCCGCTCAGGATTAAAGGTGCATCGGCTTCGCCAATCCGGGCAGTGGCGCTAGTAGAGTAAATGACGCGGGTGTTTGCCTGAACAGGACGCAATTTTAACGAGACTCAGGATTAATTAACGGGGAGCAGGCGATGTTTAACCTGCTCCCCGCTGATTCATACAGAACGCTGTTAGCAATGTCCGCTCCTCGCTTATAGCTGACCTGCCCTCGAATAATCTTCGACTCATACCCACGTATAAGACAGTTGCTTGCAGCTGGCGTAGCGGGTTTTCCAGGCGGCCCCTATAAGGCCGTCCCGGCACGTATCAAATACATGTCCGGGAGGGCCCACTTCTGGTTTCACTATGAATGTTGACACCTGCAACATCCTGCTCACAAGAATGTGAAAATCATGCCTGAAACCGATTAAGCTTCACAAGTTGTCGCAGCATCTCGATATGAATCGGTTTATCATTAAGCGCCGGTATGTAAGTAAACGATTTACCACCCGCATGCATAAAAATCTCCCTGTTCTGCTCATCAAGCTCCTCAAGCGTTTCTAAACAGTCTGATGCGAACCCCGGGCTGATTACATGCAGGCTTTTTATTCCTTCATTCGGAAGATTTTTAATTGTCTCATCAGTATAAGGCGTTAACCATGGCTCTCTGCCGAATCTTGACTGGAACGTCATCAATATTTTCAATGACGGCATATTGATTGCTTCAATGAGTAACTTTGTCGTTAACTCACATCTTTCCTGGTATTGATCCCCCTCTTTGACAAACCTTACCGGTATACCATGATATGAAATCAACAATGCATCTGGAATGCCGTTAGCTTCGAAAGATGCCAGAACGGATGCTTTTAACGCTTCAATGTAGGCAGGAAGATCGGCATAGTCATTGATGAAATTTATGGAGGGTGTATAGCGGTTCTTCATTGTCTGCAGGTGACGGCTCACGCTATCCCAAACAGAAGAAACGGTCGAAGATGAAAACTGGGGATACAAAGGAATGACGATAATTTTATCGACGCCTTTTTCCAGTAGCCTGTCAATTGCACTACCTATACCCGGCTCGCCATAACTCATCCCCAGCTCGACGGGCAAACCTGTCACTTCTTCAAGCGCACGGGCTTGCCTGACGCTGTAAACCATGAGAGGGGAACCTTCCTCCATCCAAATCGAAGAGTATAATTTCGCCACTCGCTTCGCACGTAATGGGATAATCACGCCATGTAGAATGGGGCACCAAATGATTCTCGGTAAGTCGACCACTCTGTAGTCATGCAGAAATTTAGATAAAAATTTCTTAACCGCAGCAGGCGTTGGTTCATTTGGTGTTCCAAGGTTAACAATCAAAACACCCTGTTTATTCGTCATTAAGTGGGGCCCTCAAAGCCATTGTCACTAATTCACTCATGCCAGTCACTCCGTAGCTGCTTGTCTTCAGGCCTCAATTTGACCTCATTTTGTAGAAATATTTGCAATGCAGCTTTACGGTTTCACGGCTTATGATTCTATGCAACTGATTGCAGCCATCGCTTTGACTGAACGATCATGATTTTAGGGCATATCATCAGTAAAAACATTACTTTCTCTAGCGTCAGATTTAACCGGTGCGGGGCTACGCGACGTCATTATCGAAGTCGGCGTGTGGGGGTTAGTTGGCTGGAGGAGGTGAGAAAAACCGCATCTGGATGCTCGCGCAGATGCATGCCTCAGGCTTTATCTTTTTATGCGTAAAAGTGATGTAGGCGACTGACCTGCTCCCTGTTAATTCATACAGAACGCTTTTAGCAACGTCCGCGACTTGCTGAAAAGCGGACCTTGCCTAAGACGCACTTCTGCTTTGTGCCAGAAGCGGACATACGTATTTGTGCTGAAGGATCGCGCCGAATGCCTATGACGGGATGCGGCAAATAGTCTTATGATAAATAATGCTGTCTGGCTCGCAGAAGAACACTGGCTGTCAAGCGCCCGCCTGCCCGTTAACTTCTCTATGAATGAATGGTAGCATTGCCCGGTTCACTGGCATGCCTCATAACCTGCAGGGAGCGTTTAATGCAGTTAAAGAGAATGACCTACGACGATCTGACAAAGGGCGGCGGCGAAGCAAAGCTACACGTTTACGGCGTGGGTACCTTCCCGGTATTTTCCGGCCAAAAGCCTTATACCAATGATCCAAACTGTACTTACAAGCCTAACAGTGCCATTCCGGTCGGGCGCTACTGGATTGTTCCGCGTCCTGAAGGCAGTATCGCTAACCGGATCAGAGGATAGGCCGTCGACACCTGGAACAACTCAAATCATTCTGAATGGTTTGCGCTCTTTAATTCGGAAACGATGAGTGTTTCCATCTTCATCAATGGCGTTGCCCGCGGCGGTTTCCGCCTGCATCCTCTTCGGCCAGACGGCTCCGGAGAAAGTGAAGGGTGTATCACCTTCGTGCGGCGCACTGATTTCTATACGGTAAGACAGGCGCTGCTCCGGAGAAAAACAATTCGCGAGCCGGGTTCGCGAAACAGCTTGATGGCATACGGCTACGTTGACGTTCAGGGAGAAAGTAATTTTGCAAACAGCAAAATTCGCTAGAAAAGCAGCGGGTTTTTCGTCTGCTTTATTGCGGCCTTTATGGTATCGCGTTACGGGATGCCACTCTATCCGCTGACGGCGTGGCTCGTTGAACATTCTCATCAAATTTTCGGCAGTTATCAGGATGACGTATACGAAGCCGGTACGGATCCGGTTACGTTCTTTTCCCTTGTAACCGTTATCGCTTTTTACGCTTTAGCCATGTATTGGTTAGTAAAAATGGCAATTAAAAAAGTAAAACGTGGATAGGCTGGTTGCATTAAAAACCTGGGGTTTATATTGCCCTGCTCTTCTGTCTGAAAAATCAACACCAACAAGGGTTCGCGAGCGTATCGTTATATTTGATATAGCAGAACGTCCCTATCGATACTATTTCACGTCCGCTTATCGCTCAAAGCGAACCCTGACCTTCGGAGCAGCACACTTTCTCTAAACAAGTATTAAACCTGTTAAACTCCCCCTGCCCGCCTCTGAACCCCACAGATTTTGCATAATCTATGCCTGAAATCAGCGCTCAGTCCCGCCGTGAAACCTGTTGCTTAGGTGCTCTTTGTCGCTGATTTCCCCGGGAGCGGGTAGTTATAAGCAGCGGCGGAAGTATCGCATCGGTAGCTGCCGGTATGTGCGCATTTTCGCAGGGAAGTTATTCAGCCGGGGTATTGTTCCTATATCCCTCACCAAAGATACCCCTGGATTTGTTGCCCCGACAGTCAGCAACTTGTCGCTACCCGACGCAGCAGTGATGGGTGAACCCGCTGTTATCCCTCATCTGCCTGCATGATCAGGGCTACCGGCTGAGTCTATCCGACTCTGTGGTGTGAAGTGCCACGAATCGGTAATGCCGGTCTACCTGATATTTCCAATAAACTTATTCGTAACACCGACATTGCCAGCAGCACAGGTGTGCCCAGCATAAAATGCCGGTTACTGGCCGGGGACATTTGTCAGTAGGATTATCGTCAGATGGGTTGCCGAAAGAAGATCGTCAGTTAATTAGCCATGCCCTGGCTATAGAGGCTATCCTTCAGCGCTAAATTTTCACTTCAGGAACCCCTATGTCAGATATTGCAATTTCAAGGCGTTCTCCTTCGGTATTTTGGGGAGCGACCATCATTTGCGGCACCGTGGTGGGTGCAGGCATGTTCGTCCTGCCGGTCGTGATGGCCGGGGCATGGTTTGGATGGGCGTTACTGATACTGACGTTTAGCTGGGTCTGTATGTTAATCAGTGGTCTGATGTTTCACCGTGTGAGCCAGCATTACCCTCTGGAAACCGGCTATGACAAAATCGTCCGTGATGTATTAGGCCGTAACTGGGCTGAAGTAAATGGCCTGAGCCTGGTTTTCGTGCTGGGCATTCTGACATACGCCTATATTTCAGCGGTCGGGCCTGTTTATGATCACTCACTGAGCAGACTGACCGGCAAAACGGTTTCATCATCCGAAGCCAAAGTTATGTTAAGCCTGACCGTGGCTGCCATCGTCTGGTTAGGCACCAGCAGCATTGGCAGGATAATGTCTGTTTTGCTCATCACTAAAATTGTTCTGTTACTTATCCTGTTTGGTGGATTACTTACCACCGTGAATGTCGACTACCTGCTGGACAGTCAGAATCCGGCAGCATTCTACTGGCCCTATATGTTAGGCATCGTGCCATTCTGCCTTGCTTCATTCGGTTATCATGGAAACATTTCTGGTCTGATTAGCTATTACAATGGCGATCATCGACGTGTGAAAATATGCCTGTACACAGGCACCGCCGTGGCGCTGGTTATCTATCTTTTCTGGATAATCTGCACGATGGGTAACCTTCCGCGCTCAGCCTTTCCGGAAATTGCCAGCCAGGGCGGCGACATTGCCGCGCTAATGCACGCGTTTAGTCTGCGCGGTTATACGGCCGGAATGTCGCTGTTGTTCTCGATATTTTCGCATTTTGCCGTTATCTGTTCGTTCGTTGGGGTGACAGCGGGCCTTGTGGATTACATCAGTGACCGCCTGACTCTTCCCAGGAACAGAACGGGACGCCTCAAAGCCACAGCGATCACGTTCCTGCCGCCATTGAGTTTATCTCTGCTTTTTCCGGATGGGTTTGTTAGGGCGATTGGTTATGCCGGGCTAATCGCGACAATTTGGGCAGTGATTGTTCCGGGATTACTTCATCTGAAAATGCGATCCCGTCATGACTCAGGCTATCAGCGCAGCCAGTGGGACGGGCTTCAGTTGTGCATGATTATGGTATTCGCCGCCCTGAACATCCTTTCATGGGCGCTGAGCGAGTTTGATCTGTTGCCGGTATTTTAACGTCATCAGAAAGGTTTGATGACATAATAATTTCCTGCAAAACAGCCTGTAATTTAATGATTAAGCCGGTCAGGAAGTGCGTCAATTGCATACTTTCTGGCCGATTGGTTAACAACACACCGTACGGCCATGAACATCGCAGGCAAAATCCCGTGCTTAACTATCTACCCCGCCACCAGCTTTGTATTAGCTGATAAAGGTCAAATTAGCAGTTCTGATTTACATCCCTTATCCTTAAACCAGAAAAGCTTTTGTAATATAACCTCCTGCATAAACAGGCTGACCTGCCCTCCGCTGATTAACACAGGCGATGTAAGTGATGTCCTCATAAGCCACCTGCGTACACCCCTACCAGGAAGCTTTTTCCGACGAACAGATCATCAGTATCCTCCGCTCAGATGAGGCTGTTTTTTCTTCCGGTGAATTCTGCCGTAAAAAGCTATTTCCGACGTCATTTTTTCACCTGGCGCAAGAAGTTTGGCGGCTTGAAGGTTCCTGAAGTGAAGCAGCTCAAGTCGCTTGAAGAGGAGAATACACGCCTCAGGAAGCCGCTCGCTGAAGCCATACTTGCCAGGGAGGCACTTCAGATGACTCTGATCCGTAAGTTCTGACAATTAATCAAAAATATGAAGTCTTGTAAGTCAAGTGTAAGGTTTCAGGCCTTTAGCACTGTCGTACCTGCGGGCTGACAAGTTTGTCCCCAATATTCGGTTCAACGCCCAGCACTTCGCTGGCCTGGTGATAGTTCTGGTTGATCCGAAACTCCAAGGGACACAATGCTGCTAGCTGGCGAATAATCATGCTGTTCGTCTCTGTCAGTCAGACTGAATAAGTGGCAGGAATTTTTCCGCAAAGATGTCTGGTTCATACCCTGCTGCCGCAAAAAGGTGCTCACGTGATTCGTCAATCGCTGCGCGAAGGCGCTCGCTGTCCACACCCAGCACTTTGCCGTTCTGCTTGACGATGCGACCGCCGATCATCACGGTATCGATGTTGCTGCGTTCAGCAGCATGCACCACCGTGCCAAACGCATTCCCGTTTGGATAGAGGTTGAGGTCAGTCGCGTTAATCAGGATCAGGTCAGCCTGTTTGCCTGGCGTCAGGCTCCCGATTTTGTCCTGCAGTCCGGCACAAAACGCGCCATCAACGGTTGCCGATTTCAGCAACTTAGCAGCCGGAAGCGTTGTCAGCGAATGCTCTGAATCACAGCAGTGCTGCTTATGCATACCCATCACACGCTGCAGATAGAACGCCACGCGCATTTCTGTAAACATATCGGTGCTGTAAGACGTTTCATTGTCCACGCTAAGTCCAGGATTGATGCCATGACGCTGCGCGGCTTCAATGGCGAACATCCCGCTTTCGATCCCATAGTGCGAATCTGAGCGCGGGCAGACGTTGACCCGGACACCGGCGTCGCGCAGGATTTCCCATCCCTCATCAGGCAGGGCTGTGCAGTGGTTAAAGATATTGTCCGGGCCAAGAAGACCCTGCTGATGCAGTGATTCGAGCTCGGAGGCCATTTCAGCACCAAAGAACTCGGTGACAATCGGCAGCCCCAGTCTGCGGGCCTCAGCCCACAATTCCGGCTCCAGCTGAGCCATGACGCCCAGCGTCACAAGACTCTCTGGATTATCCCTGAAATATTTTTCCTGCAGACGCTGCCAGTTGCAAGGCCAGTGCGCCTTGTTCCATTCACCCGCAACCGGTGCGCCGGAAGCATGGATAGCGCGAATACCGCTATCAAGCAGGGCCTCGACTGCGGCATCGGCGTGTTCTGCGGTGCGGCTGTTATGCGAATTATCAATCATCGTGGTAATGCCCGCGTCAATCGCACCCAGCGCCGTCAGCAGGTTACCGACATAGATATCTTCAGGGCGGTAATATTTAGCGAACGAGAAGTGCGTGGCGTTGCTGTAGTCGTCCAGACAGGTGGCGTTAGGGTTAATGCGGCGCAGCTGACCTTCCCAGGCGTGACGATGAGAATCAACCATCCCCGGCATGACAATCATATTTTTGGCATCAATGACGTGAGCACCCGGCGCGTCAAGGTCCTGACCCACAGCGTTAATCGTTGAACCGTTGATGAGAATATCACCGCGTTCAATGTTACCGACACTCTCGTCCATGCTCAGTATCGTGGCACCACGTATCAACATAGCCTGTGAAGTGAGATTCTGATTGTTAACAATATTTCTGATATAGCCGGTCATTAACTTGCCTCTTTCCTGATCAATGTGGAAACGATACGCCACGCCATTACCCTGAAAAAGGTGCTTAAACCGTTTTCATAATTCATAATTTGCGAATAATCAGACTCAATTTTTACCCATGGGAAGGATGATGGATCGGATTCAGGCTATGCAGATTTTCATACGGGTTGCTGAGGCCGGGAGCTTTGTACGCGCGGCAGAAACGCTGTCACTGCCTTCTTCCACTGTTACCAGTACTATTAAAAACCTGGAGAAATACCTGCAGGTACGTCTGCTGAACCGCACAACAAGACGGGTCAGCCTTACGCCTGAAGGCCTGCAGTATCTGGCGCAATGCCGGGAAATTCTGGCTTTAATTGAACATACTGAAGCCAGTCTGGCTGATTCGAACAGGCGCCCCCGTGGGCGCCTGCGGGTTGATATGCCCGGTGGGATCGCGCATTTCATCGTCCTGCCCAACCTGAAAGACTTTTACCGACTTTATCCGGATATTTACCTGATGATTGGTGTGAGCGACCGGCAGGTCGATCTTGTGCAGGAAGGTGTAGATTGCGTCATAAGAACCGGTGAATTAACTGACTCCACACTGGTTGCACGTCCGCTTGGCCGGTTTCGCTGGTTGACCTGCGCCTCGCCGGACTATCTCAGGGAATACGGTATTCCTGAGACGCCGGAGGCGTTATCGCAGCATAGGGCGATTCATTACTTTTTCGGTTCGGGAAGACGCACTAATGAGCTACGTTTTATACGAGGCGCTGAGGCCTTCTCTGTTCCGGTGGAGGGGGATACAGCCGTCAACGAAACGGGACTTTACATCAGACTGTGTCTTGAGGGTTTTGGGCTGGCGCAGCTTGCTGAGAATGTGATTTCAAAGAATCTGCAGCAAGGCAAACTGGTCGAGGTTCTTGCGGACTGGCAGCCACCCTCCGTGCCGGTGACGATGCTCTATCCGCATCAGCGTTTTCTCTCTCCCGCCGTGCGTGCTTTTGCTGACTGGGTCGCCGGGCTTTTCAACGAAGGCGCAGGTGAAAAGCAGTTTTCCCCATAGAAAACGGCTCAGGCAGCGCGTTTATTACAATGTTGAGAAAAACATAGGGTAAATAACCGACGCAATATTTTTCGACTACAGACTAATGCAAAAAGATACAAACCAAATTTTTAAAAAATAACGTTAGCGTCAGCTCCTCGCCTAAAGCGGACGTTGGCCATGCATCAGTCCGCTTTGTGCCAGAAGCGGACATTAAAACCTTGATCCAATACAAAGGCCCTCCCTAACTAAGTTAGGGCCATCACTTTACGTTCTGGCCTTTTTAGCATACGTGGGCCAATCGTCTTGTCAGCAAAACTGCCAGGAAATTTTTTTCGGTGAAATATAGAGCAATATATTAACGACATCGGTATCAGACTTTGACATGCACCGCGTAATGTTGTGCTTTTGTCAGTACCGGACTGCTACATTCCATGCTGTTTTGCAAGCCACTGACGGGCCGTTGTAGTTGCAATCCCCTGACGTTGATTGTAAGTATCGCTCTTATTCCAGGCTACTCCGTCAGGCCGTGCGAAAGCAAGTCGGTAATTTGCCCCGACATCCTGCGGATTATGTTGCACATCATCCTGGAGCTTTTGCCTGTCCAGTAATTTTCTTTTTACTTCAGCACCCCAGTGGTCACGCATTAAATCAGCAAGTTCACTATAAGTAAGCGTATCACCTGCAATATAGATAATCTCGTTTTGGAAAGTGGGCTGATGGAAGAAAATGTCCGCTGTCAGTTGGCCGATATCTTCAGGTGTGGTCAGCGTTACGGCGTGCTGCCAGTCTCCCAGAGCACAGACAGTTTTACTTTTTGCGTCAATCACACCAAAATCATGCTCAAACAGATAGCTGGTAAAAATACCTGTAGATACAATGACCCATCCTGTCACATTCTGCTGGCGTAGAAGGTGGCGAACTTCAAGCTGTTCATCCCAGACTTGTTGCCCGCTGCCTTTACCCACAACGTCATAATCAACGCCAAACTGCCATGGAAAGTAGCGAGCTACAGCCGCTTTCAATACCGCCTGCGTAATTTTTATCTGCGTTCCCGGGCCGCCAACAAAACCACTGCAGTTGATGACGGCGTCGAAAGAAGCAATTAGCTCACTCAGTTCATCAATACTGTTTTCCTGCAGATCGCCCTCCACCACAGCGATCCCAAGCTTCATCAGTTCATCCAGCCGTGCCCTGCGTGAACCAGAAACAGCATGAGCGGCTTCGCTTCTGAGTAACACACTAATTTTTACATGAGTATGCGCCTGCGCTTTATTGCTCATCGCTCTCAGTACCTGAATACCAAGCTCTCCAGCACCCAGTATAAGAACAGTGTTTATAGGTTTTATGTCGAAATTCATTCTTGCTTCCTGTTGTATTAAAACGTCATCCTGACAGCTGACATAGCCTGGTTCAATTAGGCACACACAGGATACCGGAGGTAATATGGAGTCTGAACGGGAAGCACTGTTGCAATTTTCAAAGGAGTTTTGTGAAGAATTAAGCAACGATGATGAGGGACTGAAACGTGAGATCCTGGCGCATGCAGGTAATCGCTGGTCGCTGGGCGTGCTGCATATTCTTGGTACCAGCGGACCTCTTCGCTATGGTGAGTTACGCCGCTACCTTACGGATGTCACTCAAAGAATGCTGACGCGAACATTACGCCATCTGGAGCGGGACGGGCTTATATCCCGCTGTGATTACGAGGAAAAATTGCCCCGGGTGGTTTATGCGATTACCCATATGGGAAAAGAAATGCTTATGCGGATGTTACCTTTATGGTCCTGGATTATCACCTCCTCCAGCTATTTTCGGGTAGCAAGAGAACAGTACGACGGTGATTGAATGTTCAGGTGACAAACTGGCAGGCAGAGAACAGAGGACTTTATGAATGTTGAAACTCTAATCAAAGCAGACGGTTCAACATACTCTCTTTCAGAAAAAATGCCGATTGGCTAATCGCTATGAATATTGTCTTCATTAACATGATGCAGGATACCTCACTGCACAATAAATCAGCATAATGGTATTGCAGCCTACATTCTTAGCCTACAGGTCCGCTCTTCGCTCAAAGCTGCCAGTCAGTTCCTTTGATATCCTGAAGATTTTCCAGTCGCCGTTCTGCAAACCTGCTCAGAAACGCAGTGTGTCCAGGCGGCATGGATTTAATGTAATGTCTCTGATTTACGGTTTGATTACGCCAGGACTATACCCTGGCCGGCATTCCTGTAAAAAAGGTTCACTGGACAGAATATGTGGTCAATCCACAAGATGACTGTATTAACGCGCTGGGTCTCTGAGGCAGAGATGGTGGGTGACTTTTTCTATGCCAGTTAAAGCAACAAAGCCAGCTCGTTCATAAAAAATGAATGCCAATGGAGGAGCGTTTGTGTTGATAAAATCAAACCAGCGGTCAGAATCCTTAATTATCTCACTGAGCAGGGCACTGCCGATCTGCCTTTTTCTCCATCCTGAGTCTACATAGAGATGTCGCAGACGTCCGATGCCAGTTTCTGAGGTAAATGGATCGATGTTAAGTCCACAAACGCCAACCATTAATCCATCTATAGATGCCCCAATTAGTTTTTCTCCTGGTCTATCAAAGCGATTCTGTCCGCTAAGCCAGTTATCTTGCAGTCGGCGTAACATGTTAAATCCTTCAGCCATGCTCTGCGATCTTAACTCAGCAAATCCTGGGCTGTCCGGGGTAACGCTTGTGAGTTGGATGTCCATAATTCTTCCTGTGATTTCAATTTGCATGGTCTGGACAGAATTATAATTGTGTCCAGTATGACAATTGCACCCTCTCATGGCTAATGCCATCAATGCCCGCTTTATGCCAGAAGCAGACGTTACTCCCAACCTGTATTTCTGTTCCCGATGACGACTACGCCAGTCAAGACACTGCACTGAACTTCAGTTACCTGAGACATCAGTTTTTTTCTAATTAAGTTCATCTTTATGCCGATCGATATGCTGAATATTTTCAAATAGACAGCCCATATCATTAACCACTTAAAAAAGCAGGAATAAAGATGACAATTACACAGCGATTATTGCTCACCTTTTCACTTCTCTCTACCGCGCTGGTCGCGATGGTTATCGTGGCCGTCTTCGTTGCTGGCGGATTTCAGTCCCGCTTTCAGTATGTGCAGGAAAACACGGTTCCATCGCTTCTGGATCTGGGCAAACTGATTGACGACAGTAATACGCTAATTATCTGGCTGTACCGCCACCAGAGTGCAACAGAACCCCGGCGCCAGGCTGAAGTTGAAAAAAAATTGATGAAACTATCAGCAATATCAAATCCATGAATCAGTTTTACCTCAGCAACGACATTTCCAATGAGGAAGACCGGCAGTTAACTGAGGATGCATTCTCTACCATAAAAAAAATTGACGCCTCACTTCCGGAGTTTCTTGCTGGCTCACGCGCACAGAATGACGCTGTTGCGCTAGGCGCGCTTCAAAGTAATGACGGCCTTGGCGAATGGGCACGCCAGTTGATTGCAGGTTACAAGAAACAGCTGCAGCTTAATGTGGGCATCAGTAAAGCCCTGAGAATTGAGAACGACCGGAGTTATCAGGTGACACTCTGGAGCCTGATGGGTGGCTCCGCGCTGGCTATCACTATTCTTGCATTCTTTGCGTTGAAAACTATTTTCGCCATCCGTAGTCAGCTGAATGGTATGCGGAAGACCATGGAAACAGCCAGCGAGAAGCTTGACCTTACCCTCAGGGTGGACGAGTCACGCCGGGATGAAATCGGCATGACCGCGAAGGCCTTCAATCAGCTCATCGGCAATGTCTCAGCCTCGCTTTCAAAAGTAGAAGCTTCTGCTCAGTCGGTCAGCTCAGCCTCGGCGCAGATATCTGCCGGTAACGAAGATCTCTCATCCCGTACTGAGGAGCAGGCTGCCTCACTGGAGCAAACGGCTGCCAGCATGTCTGAGTTGAGTGAGACCGTTCGTCAGACCGCAGAAAACACGCGTCTTGCCAGCCAGCTGGCAAAAAATGCGCATGAAATCTCAGAAGACAGTGCAGGTCGTGTGCACACTCTGCTGTCAACAATGAGCGATATCCGGGGAAGCTCATCGAAAATCACCGATATCATTTCACTGATCGAGGGGATTGCTTTTCAGACCAATATTCTGGCCCTCAACGCCGCTGTAGAAGCTGCCCGTGCTGGTGAGCAGGGTCGTGGCTTTGCCGTCGTGGCCGGTGAAGTCCGCAATCTTGCGCAGCGTTCATCGTCTTCAGCGCGTGAAATCAAGGCGCTTATCGAATCGTCTATGGGCTTTGTTCAGGCTGGCTCAGCACAGGCAGAAGGTGTGGGCGAAAATATTGCCAGAATGAACGATGCCGTTCGTCAGGTTACTCATCTGGTCGATGAAATATCCGTGGCGGCCAGTGAGCAGTCTCAGGGAATCGGACAGGTTCATCAAGCCGTGGATCAGATGGACGATGTAACACAGCAAAACGCCGCGCTGGTTGAAGAGGCTTCTGCAGCCTCACGTTCGCTGATGGAGCAGGCAGCGTCACTTAACCAGCTGGTCAATACTTTCACGCTCGCTTCATTGTCTGTCCCTGCGTCGCCATCACACAGCAATGTAAACCGCCCGGTACCGGCCGCACCCGTTTTGCGCACGGGTCCTGCCGTCGCGGCAGCAGGTGATCAGAACTGGCAAAGCTTTTGATGAGTCAGCGCTTTAATCTGTTTTATTATTAATTCGTCTTGCAGAATTTGCGTTTTCTTCCAGGCTGAAATGTGCCACTTCACTGCTGGAGCTGGCGTCTGCAATAGAATTTGAACGACTTAACTGTTCAACCCGCTGAAGATGGCGGGTTTTTTATCATTAACTGAGAACCTTTCACAATTAAATTGAGAGTAACCAGCCGTTTTACGGTCAGGTTACCTTCGCGCTTTTATCCGCTGCGGATAACATCGCTCTCTGCGGCCCTGCCGTATCCGCTCTGATGCATGCCCACAAGGTATTCTCAGGTCTGCCTGAAGCGTAACCGAATCTGCCCACGTTGACGTTATCAGACGCGCTGATGTTTCACTGATTACTCCCACCCTCTTCTTTGGTAAACGGTCCCTGCTGCGGGTCCGGCAGAATCTCCAGAACCCCCTCCGACGGACGACAAAGCTTTGTGCCGAGCGGCGTCACCACCATCGGACGATTAATGAGGACAGGATGAGCCAGCATGGCATCAAGCAGTTCATCATCGCTGAACTTGTCCTCTGCCAGCCCCAGTTGCTCATACGGTTCCGTGTTTTTGCGCAGTAATTCGCGCACGCTTATTCCCATCTCTGCAATCAGTTTTTGCAGCTCGTCGCGGGTCGGCGGCGTCTCCAGATACAGAATCACTAAAGGCTCTACACCACTGTTGCGGATAAACGCCAGGGTGTTACGAGACGTCCCACAGGCCGGGTTGTGATAAATAGTTATGTCAGTCATTAGCGATGTTCCTTTAAGACGGTGCGTGCACGCAGCGCCAGATTAAGGTTAAACAGAGAGACGCAGGGCCAGCGCGGCCAGCGTCACAAAAAGCACCGGCAGGGTCATGATAATGCCCACGCGAAAGTAATAGCCCCAGCTGACGCTGATGTTTTTCTGTGCCAGAACGTGCAGCCACAGCAGGGTTGCCAGGCTGCCAATCGGAGTGATTTTCGGGCCGAGGTCGCAGCCAATGATGTTGGCATATATCATCGCCTCCTTCACCACACCCTGAGCGGTGCTGCCGTCAATGGAGAGCGCTCCGACTAAGACCGTTGGCATGTTGTTCATCACTGATGACAAAAAGGCTGTGAGAAAACCGGTACCCATCGTCGCACCCCAGACGCCGTGCTCCGCAAACCGGTTCAGTGCAGCCGATAGGTAATCCGTGAGTCCGGCATTGCGCAGGCCATACACGACGAGGTACATGCCCAGCGAAAAGATGACTATCTGCCAGGGCGCACCTTTCAGCACTTTACCTGTATCAATAACCGCCCCTTTTCGGGCAACCAGCCAGAGGATAAATGCCGCCACCGCCGCAACCAGACTAACCGGCACGCCGAGCGGCTCCAGACCAAAAAAGCCG
Organism: Pantoea jilinensis; assembly: GCF_019104105.1. Taxonomy (NCBI): domain Bacteria; kingdom Pseudomonadati; phylum Pseudomonadota; class Gammaproteobacteria; order Enterobacterales; family Erwiniaceae; genus Pantoea; species Pantoea jilinensis. The sequence goes on from NZ_CP077748.1 coordinate 434,622, forward strand.
GCCAGCAGCAGGAGCAGAACCAGCCAGCCGGCTTTAAAGGTTCGCCTGTCACGAATAGCTTCCCGTGGACGCTTCAGTCTGGTCAGGTCATAGGTGACCGGAATCTCTTTGCGGAAAAACAGATGCAGCATTCCCAGCGTGGCGGCAACAGAGGCGATATTCACCGGAACCATGACGGACGCATACTCACTAAAGCCCAGCTTAAAGAAATCCGCCGTCACGATGTTGACCAGGTTCGAGACGATAAGCGGCAGGCTGGACGTGTCCGCGATAAAGCCGGCCGCTATAACAAATGCCAGCGTGGCAGCCGGACTGAAACCCAGCGCAAGCAGCATAGCGATGACGATGGGCGTCAGGATAAGTGCAGCACCGTCATTGGCAAACAGCGCCGCCACCGCCGCGCCCAGCAAAATAATGCAGGTGAACAGCAGTCTGCCTCTGCCGCCTCCCCAGCGTGAAACATGCAGGGCCGCCCACTCAAAAAAGCCAGACTCATCTAACAGCAGGCTGATGATGATGACCGCAATAAACGTGGCCGTGGCATTCCAGACAATCTGCCAGACAACCGGAATATCATCGATATGCACCACGCCGGTGAGCAGTGCCAGCGCAGCACCAATAACGGCGCTCCAGCCAATACTGAGCCCTTTCGGCTGCCAGATAACCAGTACCAGTGTCAGGATAAAAACTGCACCCGCCAGAAACATACACTCTCCTTTAATACTGCGCCTGTCATAACGGGCACAGCAATTCAAAATACATATGAAAAAACATATATGTATGTATAAAATTTTTAAATGCAGACAGATTTGCCGTTAGTGGTCACGTTGTCCCGTTCAGCCTGCTTGCTGAGATCCAAAATGTCATCCCGCTGACAAAGATAAGCCTGTTCAATCACTGCTGCCGCCCAGGCGGGCATGTGAGGTGACAACCGGTAATGAATCCATTTGCCCTCTCGCCTGTCAATCAGCAGGCCTGTATCTCTGAGTAAAGCGAGATGCCGCGATATCTTGGGCTGGCTTTCTTTCAGTATAAGCGTCAGCTCGCACACACAGAGTTCGCCTTTTTCGCGCAAAAGCAGGACAAGGTTTAAACGCGTTTCGTCCGACAGCCCTTTGAAGAGCTGAAGAGGAGAAAGCTGGGGCATGATAGAGCTCCCGATAACAGGGGTAAAAAAACAGTGTGACTTTCTATCTCTGTGCCGTCAACACACATGCATCATTCCACATATATTGTTCAGCTGGTTTCACATATTACTGTGCTATGCCCCGGATGGCGCGTACCTGCATGCCCGTTTCTGCGGCTGTCAACGACACCCTTCTGCGCGCTCAAATGTTGACCTCACATCCCTTTCGTTTATAGTTGATTGCCTGTCCGGATAAGAACGGACATCACCGTCAGCGCAGCCTCCACCGTCTCTGCTGGCTAAATTCAGTCCTGCAGGCACCTTTTTGCCTTAAAGGAGAACTCAAAAATCATGCGTCTTACGCCACCCTGAGTCTTCACCCTCCCCTGTCGCACTGAGTAATCTCAGTCGCACACTCGAAAACATCCCGTCTGCGGATGTGCTTTTTTGTACCTGAAACTTTTTGCCCTCCCGGGCTGACTGTATTCAAAATCTGAGAAATTACTATGCTGCTGTCCTCGACGCGTAAGGACTGGCTGGGCAACGTCCGTGGTGACGTCCTTGCTGGTATTGTTGTCGCGCTCGCACTCATTCCAGAAGCGATCGCCTTTTCTATTATCGCTGGCGTAGATCCGCAGGTTGGACTCTACTCCGCATTCTGTATCCCCATCGTCATGGCTTTCTTTGGCGGCCGTCCGGCGATGATCTCTTCTTCAACCGGCGCAATGGCGCTGCTGATGGTCACGCTGGTTAAGGACCACGGGCTGCAGTATCTGCTTGCTGCCTCGGTAATGACCGGCATATTGCAGCTGCTCGCCGGCTACCTGAAACTCGGCAGCCTGATGCGCTTCGTATCCCGTTCGGTCGTGACCGGCTTCGTCAATGCGCTGGCGATACTGATCTTTATGGCACAACTGCCAGAGCTCACAAACGTCACCTGGCACGTCTATGCGCTCATCGCCGCAGGCCTGGCAATCATCTACCTCTTTCCCTACCTCAATAAAACCCTTCCCTCCCCGCTGGTCTGCATCGTGGTGCTGACCGCCATCTCCATGTGGCTGCATTTAGATGTGCGCACCGTAGGCGACATGGGCAAGCTGCCGGATAGCCTGCCGGTGTTCCTTATCCCGGACATTCCTCTGAACATGGATACGTTGCTGATAATCCTGCCTTACTCCGCCGGCCTTGCCGTTGTAGGGCTGCTGGAATCTATGATGACCGCCACTATTGTGGACGATATGACCGACACCCCGAGCGATAAAAACCGCGAGTGCAAGGCGCAGGGTATTGCCAACGTCTGTACGGCATTTATTGGCGGCATGGCGGGCTGCGCCATGATTGGTCAGTCAGTGATTAACGTGAAGTCGGGTGGACGGGGGCGGCTTTCCACTCTCACGGCCGGCGTGGTGCTACTGTTGATGGTGATCTTCCTGCGCGATTGGGTGTCTCAGATACCCATGGCGGCGCTGGTTGCGGTGATGATTATGGTTTCCATCGGCACCTTCTCATGGCGATCAATTACGAACCTGCGGACCCATCCGGTTTCAACCAGCATCGTAATGCTGGCGACCGTTGTCGTGGTGGTGGCAACCCACAATCTTGCGTTTGGTGTGCTGACCGGCGTGCTGATTGCGTCACTGAACTTTGCCACAAAAGTGGCCCATTTTATGACAGTCAGGTCGTCACTGGAGGGTGATACCCGAACCTACACAGTGACAGGCCAGGTCTTTTTTGCCTCAGCAGATCGTTTTACCCGCCACTTTGATTTTCAGGAAACTCAGGAACAAGTGGTGATTGACGTAACGTTCGCGCATTTCTGGGACATTACGTCGATCAACGCGCTGGACCGCATCGTGATTAAATTCCGCCGCGAGGGTGCCAGAGTGGAAATCCGGGGCATGAACGACGCAACCCGCACGCTCATTGACCGTTTTGGTGTGCATGACAAACCTGAAGAGGTTGAACGGATAATGGGTGGCCATTAATCCACATGAGATCACTGGCGTGCCAATCCGCACGCCCTATTCCGCGAAACTGAGAAAGCTTAATGCGATGAAATGAATACCGACGCTGGCTGCGGAGGCGGGACAACAAAATGACGCTGCATACGTTTTATCTCCTCTGCTGGCGGCAAGCCAAACAGGCGTTTGAACTCGCGATTAAATTGCGACGGGCTTTCATAACCAACGGCATAACTCGCGGCGGCCGCGGTGATCTGCTGGCGTACCATCAGCATGCGCGCCTGATGCAGGCGTATCGATTTCACATACTGCATCGGCGGCATCCGGGTTATCGCTTTAAAATGATGATGGAACGTCGGTACGCTCATTCCCGTCTCCATCGCCAGTTGTGTCAGCGTTAACGGCTCCGCGTAAGTGGCATGGATGCGCTGTAACGCTTTGCCGATTTTGCCAAACTGGCCCTGTAAGGCCAGCGCGGCACGCATTGCGTTGCCCTGTACGCCTGTCAGCACGCGAAAATAGAGTTCACGAAGGCGTGCAGGACCCAGGATCTCCGCCTCAAGCGGATCATTCAGGACTTCGAGCAAGCGCAGCACAGCCGTTTTAACCCTGTCATCCATTATGCTCGACATCATGCTTTGCGGCACTGCCGAGGGATGCGGGGTGCCATGCTTCTCAATCTGCAGCATCAGTTCAGCGGCAAGCTGAAAGTCCAGATGCAGATACATCGCCAGTAACGGATGTTCTGCCGACGCGTCGGTTTCCATCACAAAGGGTACGGGCACTGAAACCGCCAGATAGTGCTGCTCATCATATAGATAAGTCTGCTGACCGAAATAACCGCATTTACTGCCCTGGCAGACGATCACAATGCCCGGATCGTAAAGGACAGGCGTTCTCCTAAGCGGTCGGTCGGAGCGCAAAATGCGCACATCGGGTAAGGCAGTGAGGTTGTATCCCTCCTGCACCGCAAGTGTTTTCACCAGAGAAATGATTCCTGACATCCCGCCACCTCATAAAATCAGGCAAGAAAAAGAGAAGATACGGCCTAAGAATGCGGCGATACTGAGAATACCATGCAACCTTCACACTGTATGGGAGTTCTTTTTTATGACATCTGCAAAAACCATTTTAATCACCGGCGTCAGCAGTGGCTTTGGTCTCGCGCTGGCACGGGAAGCACTTGCCGCAGGCCATCAAGTCATCGGTACTGTGCGCAACCGCGAAGCCCAAAAGGCTTTTGAGGCGCTTGATGCACAGCGCGCTTTTGGACGACTGCTTGATGTCACGGACGTTGAGCGTATTGATAAGGTAGTCAATGAGATTGAGTCCGACGTCGGGCCCATTGAGGTCCTGGTAAATAATGCCGGTTATGGCCATGAGGGCATTCTGGAAGAATCCTCGCTCGCTGAGATGCGACGGCAGTTTGACGTGAATGTGTTTGGCGCAGTCGCGATGATCAAAGCTGTCCTGCCGGGAATGCGCCATCGGCGCCGTGGACACATCATTAATATCACCTCAATGGGCAGTTTCATTACGCTGCCCGGCATAAGCTATTACTGTGGCAGCAAATTTGCACTGGCAGGAATATCGGAGACATTAAGCAAAGAGCTGGCACCCTTTAATATACATGTGACTGCCGTGGCGCCCGGCTCGTTTCGCACGGATTGGGCCGGGCGTTCAATGGTGCGTAGCGACCGCAGTATCCCGGACTATGACGCTTTATTCGACCCCATTCGTCAGGCACGTCAGGAAAAAAGTGGTAAGCAACCCGGTGATCCCGTCAAGGCTGCTCACGCCATCCTGACATTAATTAACAGTCAGAACCCACCCAGGCATTTGTTATTAGGCAGTGATGCATTAACGTTAGTACGGCAGGATCTCGCCGCATTAGGTCGGGAAATAGATCAATGGGAAAACCTCACACGCTCAACGGATGGGTAAACCGTTACTGATACAAAGCGTTCCCTGAATAATGATGGCCGCTCGCACCAGCGGCCATTTCACTCCGGCGCTTTACTGATCTTTATGCTGCTCTTTATTCAAGATGTCATGCGCCTGCACGTCCTGTATTTGGGCACAGCGATGTCTTAATTATCCGTTGCATAACATCATTTCTCCTGTCGAAGTAAAACACTGCTGGCTGCATTAACTGATTACGACTGTGGTGATGAGCATAGTTTTCATATACGCCTTCTCAAGACGCGCAATTCCGCGTCGATACCCGTACTCTCTGACCGCTTTGGGCTGAAAGACAGAAGAACGGGGAAAACAGTTGGGCGCTCACCTTCCGACAGGAGGTTTAGTGACCAATAATCGTTGTGTGGATTGCGTGAATAGTTCCCTTTACCGGGTTCAGGAAAAATAATCCGCAAAATTACGTCAGTGCGCCATATTTAATGACTGATCGAATTCAAAAAGGATTTACCGGTATGATGCACTCTCAACCTTCCCGCCTGGGCGGCTTACTCATGCTACTCGCTGCCGTGATTGGCTTCGCGGTCGCTTTGTATGCGTGGCTCACACCACTGACCGGCGTGACTGGCACCATCGGAGCGCTGGGTGTGGCTATTGCCAGCGTAGTACTGGCGTTGCTGACGTTTCTTTTGCGTGGCGCATCCAGGCGTGGTGCGCGCATTACGTTAATGGTGCTGACTTTACTCCTGTTGATCGGTATCGGTTTTGCTGCTGCGCTGCTGCATCAGTACATCATTACCGCAGCGATGGTGATCGGCCTGATTGGCCTGATTACACTTAACAATCACTCCGTCCGCCATCGCGTCAACGCCTGAGGAACCCCCTGTGCAAAACAATCACTATTCTCCACTCATGAAAGTCAGTATGACGGCACTGGCGCTGCTGCTTGCGCCGCTCACTCTCCATGCGCAGGATAAAGCCGCAGAAGCCTCAATGGGTGCGCGCGAAAAAGTCGATGCTGAGGCGGCCAATCAACAGTCGCCAGGCACGACAAAAACGACTGATGAAGCATCAAGCGGTACGCATAGTGCAGAAAATGTCGTCTCTGCGGATAATCCCGCCACCCCATTGGTGCCCGCCTCTGCCACCTGGGACAGCTTTCATGGTCAGCTGAATGCGCAGAAATACAGTCCTCTTAAACAGATTACCGCTGACAACGTCAGCAAACTGAAGAAAGTCTGGGAGTTTCATACCGGCGATGTCTCCGATGGTAAAGGCGATACACCCGCTACCGTCTGGTCAGCAACACCCATTTTTGCCAATCAGACACTCTATATCGGTACACCGTTTGATCGCCTGATCGCGCTTGACCCAGGCACAGGTAAAGAGAAGTGGCACTATGACACTAAATCATCCCGTAAAGCGCTGACTCAGCCGGTTCTGAAAAACCGTGGCGTATCCTACTGGCAGGCTAAAAATCCGGTTGCCGGCCAGGCCTGTCAGAAGATCGTCTACATGGGAACCGTGGATGGCAAACTTTTTGCGCTGGATGCGGATTCCGGTAAGCCGTGCAGCGATTTTGCGGAAAATGGCATATTAGATCTTAATCAGTGGAACACTGTGAATGCCAAATACCCGCTGTCGGTGCTACAGCCACCCACGGTTGTCGGTAACCATCTTCTGATTGGCTGGGCAGGTAAAGACTGGGCCTATGCTGAAGCCCCTCCAGGCACCGTTTTTGCCGTCAACGCGCAGACCGGCAAACGTGAATGGACATTTGAAGCCATTCCGGCGGAGGTTCGCAAACGCACCGGTACGGCTAACGTCTGGACCCATATGTCTGCCGATGAAGCGCACGGTCTGGTCTATCTGCCTGTCTCGTCGCCGTCTCCTAACTACTGGGGCGGTAACCGCACCGCGCCTATTCCACTAGGTACTTCGACCACGGCACTGGATATTAATACCGGTAAAGTTGTCTGGTCCCGCCAGTGGGTACATCACGATGTGTGGGATTACGACATCAACTCTGCGCCAACGCTGATGGATATCACCGTCAACGGTAAACAGATCCCGGCACTGATTCAGGCCACCAAGCAGGGCTTTTTGTTTGTGGTTAACCGTCTGACCGGCGAGGATGTCTGGCCGATTGAAGAGCGACCGGTGCCTCAGGGTGATGGATCCGTAGAGGGTGAAGTGCTCTCGCCAACCCAGCCATTCCCAACCAAACCTGCGCCGCTGCTCGATCAGTCGAAAAAACCAGCGATCTGGAAACTGGCGGATGTGGTGGGTGCTGGTCAGTGTTCACGACTGTGGGATAAGCTGACCTATGAGGGTATGTATACGCCGCCAACGACCAAAGGCGAAGGTGCACTGACCTACCCGGACAGTGCCGGTGGCGTACAGTGGGGCGGCGTGGCGTTCGATCCACAAAAACAGATTGCTATCGTTAACACCTCTCACATTGTGCAGTATGTGAAACTTTACAGCCGCAAAGATTATGAAAAAGCGGATAACGGTTCCGGCAATGAAAGCGGTTTTGCCCCTCAGGAAGGCGCGCCCTACGGCCTGCGCCTGATGGTTGCAAACAACTGGCTGGGTATGCCGTGCTGGCAGCCGCCATTTGGTGAAATCGTCGCAATTGATATGCACACCGGTGACGTTAAATGGCGTCGTCCTGTTGGCGCATCACAGCAGTATGGCTTCTTTATGCCAGAAAGCTGGGGCTCCCCGACGATTGGCGGCCCGGCTGTAACGGCAGGTGGCGTCATTTTCATCGGTGCTTCAATGGATGCAAAAGTTCGCGCCTACTCTGTTGAGAGCGGCGAAGAATTATGGTCCGATCAGGCAGAAGCCCCTGCGGTAGCTAACCCATCGGTCTACGAGTACAAAGGCCGTCAGTATGTGGCGTTTGTCGCGGGTGGTAATACCATCCTGAAAGATCAGGTGGGTGATCAGGTGGTGGTTTACGCCCTGCCTGAATAACAGACGCCGAAGAAACGCTAAGTAGCATGGGGCCTCAGGGCCCCATTTTTTTTCGTCCAGGCATCACGTGCCTGTTAAAACCAGACCATTTAACTGCGTTTTGGCCGTAATCCTGTGAAATTTTTACAAGCCTTGTTGACTGATGAGGTGCAGTTCATTTGACCGATTAAAGCACCCCGTTAGCTTTGTTACTGCGCCAGCTTAACCAACCCCGCTTTAGCATGCTTTTTAACCAGCTCTGTAATGGACGATGACGCAATGTTGTCGATCAGGGCTCTGAAATGCACCATTACTCCTGGCCTCGCGGCGCAATTCCGTCCAATATGTGTGTGATGCCTGTCAGTACGGTTGATATCAGTGATGGCGCATCTGCTCCTCACTTATTGCGAACAGGGTCTGTTGCCCTGTCAGCTTGATCGATGACTTCTGAAATAGTGGCCACTCTTCTGTCGTTCCGGATTGAAGAAGCGATCAGATTCCGATGCATAGGCTGTGCACCACATAAGTGAAAACAGAGAGTCTATCTGCTGGCCGCTGCAACGCAGCCAGCTGAGCCTGCTAGTTACCGTTGGGATACGCGGGCCGGGCTCGCGGAGCGATCCGAGCCGGATAAGCCGGGTACACAGTGCTGCCCCGATAGTCAGGCAGGCGACCATTATGAGAAGCGAAATGAGAAAGGCATGGGTAATGGCTGCGCCGCTGTGACGGCTCTGTCGCATTAGCGTAGACAAGTCAGCAAAAGTGGCATTGCCGATTTATTAAACAGCCAACAGATAAAATTGCTCTGCCGGTGACAATTCACTGTTGGCTGAATGATGAAATTGACCCTTGCGTATCATGTGCATTAACTCAATGCCAGCCAGTATCGTCTGCGCTCGCCAAATGATTTGAATACCAGCATGGGCCGTATCCGGCGCTTGATATTTCGGTGATCCTGTTCCACCAGGTGGTTCAGGTGCTTACTCTGTCTGACCCTGATGCTTCCATCTGCTGATTTACCGGCGTTGAGTATGGTCAACGCTGCCGTATTGGCGCCACTTGTATCAATGGTCACAACCTCCGGTTCACCGTGGTGGCGCATGGCCTTGCGGAAAAAACGTAGTGCTGCCGCTGCATCCCGTTTAGCCGTCAGCAGAAAGTCGATGGTCTGACCATCAGTGTCAACTGCCCGGTACAGGTATTTCCACTCACCTTTAACTTTTATGGAGGTTTCATCCATCCGCCATCGACGACCCACTGTGCGTTTACATCTGCGAAACGCCCTGTCCAGCCGGGGTACCATGCGGATGACCCAGCGGTGAAGTGTGGAGTGATCAACAATAATACCCCGCTCAGCCATCATCTCTTCGAGGTTGCGCAGGCTGAGTGAGTACGCCAGATACCAGCGGACACACTGCGCGATAATAGCAACGGGATAATGGAGGCGTCGGAAAGATTTTTGGATCAAGGACATATTCGGCAACATTACAAAAAAAACAGCATGTTACCTGACGGCTCCTTAATGCGACAGAGCCCCATCTTTACCTTTTCCCTGCCTGAAGGAACAGCACCGCGGTTGCCGCAGCTCAGACTGGTGGCGTCGGTGGGGGCCGGGGCTGACGGAATACTTCAGGCCCGCGAACTCCCTCCGGAGGTAAAAGTGACCCGCGCCTGTGACATCGGGCTGGGATACAGTATGTCTCAGTATGTCGTAATGCAGATTTTGCGTCACTTTCGCGATCTGCGAACGCTTGAGCGGCAGCACGCTTCTGCGAAGTGGTCGCGCTTACCTGTTGCCAGCGCCAGTCAGTCAACCGTGGGGATCATGGGGCTTGGTCAGACAGGCGTGGTGGTCGCTCAAGCCGTCGCTGCGCTCGGATTCCGGGTAATCGGCTGGACCCGCACTGCATCACGTAATGTCAGTGTTGAGCGGTTTGTCGGACAGCAGAACCTGGTCGCCTTTCTGGAAGAGTGTGACTTTCTGGTATGTCTGCTTCCGCTGACTGACGAGACGCGTCATCTTTTGAACAGACATATGCTTTCCAGGCTGCATAAGGGTTGTTATGTCATCAACGTGGCCCGCGGGGGAATTCTGGTAGAGCAGGATCTGCTTGAGCTCGTTGAGAACGGACACATCAGCGGCGCTGCACTGGATGTTTTCGCCGCGGAACCGTTAGGCCCCGATATTCCATTCTGGGGCCACATGAAAATTCTGGTGACACCTCATATTGCCGCGCAACCATCAACAGAGCCGGTTGTGGACCAGTTCATTGATAACTTGCAATGGATGAGGAACGGCACTCCTCTTGTCAATGAAGTGGACCGGACGCTGGGATATTAATCATTGTTCAGACCGTCTGCTTGTTATGACATTCCTGCTCTTTTGCGGCTGTGATGTGTTTTTATCGGATGAAGGTCCGCTTTTGGCACTAAGCTGATGTCTTCCAGAAGCGAGAAGCAGGAGTTCGTTATTGCTTCCAATACTTACTGGCACCCCTTAATTAAAACAGGGCAAAATTGTGGCCACGCTTGAAGAGCATAAAGGCTCTGCATTGCTAAAATAGGGAAGCTCTTTCAAAATTTTTTCGGTAATCGCGTGGACTCAGCTGATTATGCTGACTGAACACGCGTGAAAAATAAAGTGGGTCTTCATAGCCTACCGCGCGAGCAATCTGAGTGATATTCAGCTGGGTATATCGAAGGAGATCACAGCCGCGAGAAATACGCTGTTGTTCACGCCAGCCGTAAATGGTATTGCCCATCTCTTTTCTGAATATATGAGTGAGCCGTGAAGCTGAGAGGAAGGTCAGGCGCGCAAGCGCTTCGATACGGGTATCTTCGGACAGGTGCTTATTGATGTAATCACAGACAATCAGAACACGCGGATCCCGATTATGCTGGTTGCTGGCCGGCTGAAGCTGGAAAGCCTTTAAGATGATACGCTCAAGCGCATTCATGGCCAGTGCTTCCGGCAGGGATGCTCCTACTGCATTACCCGATATAACCTCCTTAAAGAGCTGAACCATTTCCTTGCTGTGCAAATTATCAGGAAGCTTCATGCGGCCGATGTCTCCCTGTTTATTGTCCCAGCGCAGCCAGTCAGTCCAGTAAGGGCGGGGGATAAAATAGATCCAAAGATGATCCCAGGCAATACTCTCCTTTGCCCGACCGTAGTGATGAATAACACCAGGAGGAAATAGCAGCATCTCATCTTGCTGACAATAAAATTCTCCATCTGCATGATAAATAATCCCTTCGCCTTTCAACGTCAGATTAATCATGTAACCTTTCATTCCGTTAGGGCGATGGATAAAAAAATCGAGTTTACTGCCAGGGTTTATAGGGGTGAATCCGGAAACCATGAATGCATTAAAAGAGAATCTTTTCATTAGCGGCGAAAAGCTTAACAAATCTGCTTCATTCATTTCTTCCATTTTCACCCGTTCCTGTTTCAAAATTTTAGATACTATATTGTCCCCCTTGCTGAAGGGGAGATGTAATCTTATGCAGCAGAAATCACTTCGGATTTAGCAAACCGTCACTCATGGCCGCAGGGTTCGCTCCCTCAGATTGCTGATAACGGCCGGCAGATAAATCCTGTGCTACCTGGGGATAGAAATCATCGAGCTTGTAGAACCAGAGTAGTACCAGGTTTAGCGCCGCAAGGATTAGCGGGAAAAAGATAAACAAAAATTCGATAGTGTTGATGACGGTTTCAGACTGATGGGCTCCACCACCACTAACAAATCCGGCCGCACCCAGTATCCAGCCTACACTTGCCGTACCCAGCCCCATACCAAGTGTCTGACCCAGCGTACCTGCACTGAAGAGAATGCCTTCAATACGTAACCCGGTTCGCCATTCACCGTAGTCGATAGTGTCTGCCAGAAGGGCGAACATAGTGGCACCAATGCCGCAAAATCCCACGCTACGTACCGCCGTTGCCACTATCACAAACAACGCATTTTGCTTGTCGAACAATGGGAGCAGGTAAGCAACACAGCAAATGGTTAATCCGAGCATGGCAAGGCGCCGTTTCCCCAGTTTTTTAAGCAGCGCGGGGATGATCATCAGCGTAAGCAACCCTGGTATATACTGGGCCATACTGATGTATGCAATCAGTGATATATCGGCAAGAACATATTTTGAATAATACACCCCCACTGCTGACAATGCCGTAAGGCTGGTGAACGTGATCATCAGATAGAAAAAAATGATGAGCCAGTAGCGATTTGCCATTACTGAAAGCGTGACCTGCCTGGCATTAATTCTTTGGCTGTTATTGCTGTTCACCGGCTCTACGCGCTCCCGGGTACCCAGCGCGGTTAGAAGCAAAAATACGGAGGTAAATATGCCAAAAATAGCGAATACGATCATCCAAGACGTGCTGCTGTTCCCAAAAAATGCTACCAGCGGCAATGTTAATACCCCTACAGTAAGTGAACCACAGGTTGAAAATCCCTTCCGAAAGACGCTCAGCATGCCACGCTGATAATTATCACGCGTGATTAAAGCGAGGAGCGAACCGTAGGCAATGTTATTCGCGGTAAACATAATATTGGTTAGCAGATAGGTAATGCAGACGTATATCACTTTCAGTGTGTAACTGGCGTTCGGGACGGTCGACATTAAAATGGCTGACAGACCAAACGGAACGGCGGTCCACAGCACCCAGGGCCGGGCTTTGCCTAGGCTGGAGCGCGTTTTATCAATGCGTATACCTACATAAATACAGATAATGGCATCCAGAACACGGGCAAAGAACATCAGTGATCCAACCAGCAGAGCAGAAATGCCTACAACATCGGTGTAATAAAACGCCAGAAAGGTCACCATTAATGTATACGTTAAATTGGTGCCGTAATCACCCACGCCAAAGGCCAGACGTTCCCGTATGCTAATACGCTGCAGATCATGACTTGATGAGTTAGAGGTCATCATTGTTTCTCCACTTCAAAAATCGCCACGCCCCAATCCGCCAGGTTGAGCGACTGCCCCTGCAAGTAATGCTGTCCGCTCAATAACTCGTCAGCATTAAACGTGAGGGTCATGGTCTGAGGCTGGCTGGAGTAGTTAAGGAAGAAAAGAACGGTATTGCCTGAACGGTTAACCGTATGTCTCACCGTTACCGGATAGTCCAGCGATATAGTGGCGACATCCAGAGTTGTTTTTTCAATCAGTCGGAGAAGCACCGCTTCCACGGCTTCAGAACTGATGCTGCAGCCAACGTAGGTTGTCGTTCCGGCACCATACTGGTTGTGAACGATAGCCGCATATTTATTCCAGTAGGGGTGCCTATAACTGGCCCAGACTTCAGCGCTGGCATCGGCTTCCAGCAGCTCCATCCAGTCAGACACAATGGCTTGTCCGGAAGGGATGTTTAGCTGATCGGACTGAAGCGTCACTTCGTGCGGCTCAACAAATAGCTGATAATTTGCGCCAACAGCTTCCCTGATGACGGCTGGCTGTCTGACATGTCTGACTTTGAGGTGTTCATTGGCAAAGCCAGATCTGAAGGCGTACAGGATGTGTCCGCCCTCTTGGGTAAACTGATTCAGACGTTGCAGAGATGATTCAGAAACGGCGTAAAGCAGGGGGGCAATCAGCAATTGATAACGGGACAGCCGGGGATCGTCAACCGCAAGAATATCCACCTCAATGTTGAGGCGGTAAAGGGCATCATAATAAGCGCGTACCGTGTCGTTATACTGATGCTCCTTATGACGGCCAAACTGGTGCCCCTTGTGAGGATGCCAGTCAATAGCCGTCAATGAGTCTTGACTGACGAGCAGTGCGACACGATTATGCTTTTTCAGGCCCGTGAGCTGCGGAGAAAGACGAGCCAGGGTTTGACCGATGTTTTTAGCCTCGTTATAGACAGGGTTTGGCTCGAGATCGTGGCTGAGCAGTCCTTTCCAGTACGTTTCATATGAGTTGTGCAGAGAGTGCCAGTGCCAGTAGCTTATCATCGCGGCACCAGATGCAATATGGCTGAAAGCCTGGAGAAAGAGCTGGCCGGGGTAAGGGGTCCAGTTCTTAAACGCTTGCGCCTGCGTTTCCAGAACAAAATAGTTCGAGTCTTTTGTCGTACGCGCAATGTCACCGCAGAAGGCTATTTCCACACCGGTAAGCTGATGCTGGCCTGGGTGATAAATATCTACCCCTGTAATGTCCAGCACTGAAGAGGCCGTAAAATGGTCAACTTCACCACGAACGCCAAAGGACCAGGTCCGCCACTCAAAATCAAAGTTATGCGTAATAAACTGACCAGGGAGACGATACTCATTGATAAGTTTTGCCTGCCAGGCCAGGAAGTCCGTGACCAATCCGCGCTGATAGCGCTGAAAAGCGGCACCCAGGCTTGCGTTAATAGTACTTTCAAGCGGTGGGAAATCTTCCCAGGCGTCGACCCTGTTACTCCAGTAATCAAGTCCATACTCGGCATTCATTTTTTCAACATTGTTATCAAACAGTTTTTTCAGATGCTCCACAAAGCCAAGCTGAACGGGTTCTCCGCAGGTATCATAATATTTAGTCTCATTATCGATTTGATAACCAATCACGGCTGGATGGCTGGCAGTGGCGTCTAACAATTTGCGAATAACCCGCTCGGCGTATCGTAGGTAAATCGGGCTGGTGATATCCATCTTCTGACGGTGACCATACTTGTTCACTCCCTGTGGGGTGGTGGCCATAACCGAAGGATGTTTTTTCGCAAGCCATGCAGGGATGGCATAGGTTGGCGTGCCGATGATGACGGCGATATGGTTAGCATGCATGCGGTTCAGAACGGTCAGTACGCTGGAAAAGTTAAATTCCCCATCCTGTCGTTCATAACTACTCCATGTGCTTTCAGCAATACGAACCACATTAATGCCTGCCGCCTTCATCAGGCGTATGTCATCATCCAGCCTTTCTTCGGGCATATATTCACGATAGTAAGCAACACCGTATAGTAACTTCTCCACTTGAACCGCCTTTTATTGTAAATGCTTAGCGGATAAATTAGAGCAAGGCGGTCAGAGATAGATAAAGCATGTCGCTGGCAACATAGAAAAACTCGCTGCCCAGTGAGTCTTATGAAGTCCATCACAAAAGGACAGAGAGGATCATTAATCTGTTTTGATCTTTCTACCGTATTAACGGCTCTGTCGCATTAGCGTAGACAAGTCAGCAAAAGTGGCATTGCCGATTTATTAAACAGCCAACAGATAAAATTGCTCTGCCGGTGACAATTCACTGTTGGCTGAATGATGAAATTGACCCTTGCGTATCATGTGCATTAACTCAATGCCAGCCAGTATCGTCTGCGTTCGCCGAAATGATTTGAATACCAGCATGGGCCGTATCCGGCGCTTGATATTTCGGTGATCCTGTTCCACCAGGTGGTTCAGGTGCTTACTCTGTCTGACCCTGATGCTTCCATCTGCTGATTTACCGGCGTTGAGTATGGTCAACGCTGCCGTATTGGCGCCACTTGTATCAATGGTCACAACCTCCGGTTCACCGTGGTGGCGCATGGCCTTGCGGAAAAAACGTAGTGCTGCCGCTGCATCCCGTTTAGCCGTCAGCAGAAAGTCGATGGTCTGACCATCAGTGTCAACTGCCCGGTACAGGTATTTCCACTCACCTTTAACTTTTATGGAGGTTTCATCCATCCGCCATCGACGACCCACTGTGCGTTTACATCTGCGAAACGCCCTGTCCAGCCGGGGCACCATGCGGATGACCCAGCGGTGAAGTGTGGAGTGATCAACAATAATACCCCGCTCAGCCATCATCTCTTCGAGGTTGCGCAGGCTGAGTGAGTACGCCAGATACCAGCTGACACACTGCGCGATAATATCAACGGGATAATGGAGGCGTCGGAAAGATTTTTGGATCAAGGACATATTCGGCAACATTACAAAAAAAACAGCATGTTACCTGACGGCTCCTTAATGCGACAGAGCCTCCAGCCGGACCTGCAGGCGGCTAATGTTTTCGGTTATCTCAGCGGTTCTGTCCGCCAGTTCGCGAATTTCACTGGCAATAACGGAAAAGCCCCGCCCCTGTACCCCTGCTCTTGCGGCCTCAATGCTGGCGTTCAATGAGATGAGTTTGATCTGAGCAGCGATATTTGCATTTTCGGAGACCAAATCAGCAATTTCACTGACAGACGCTGCAGCCTCATGTCTTCGCTGACGTTCATGCTCAGCCTGGGCTTCCCGGTCTTTTAGTGTCTGGATATCAATCAGGGCCCCGACCGCCCGCAAAGGTACGCCGTCTTTGTCGCGTCGGGTCTGACCGCGGGCCCGGAACCATCGGTAATTGCCGTTTTTGAGTTTGACGCGGTAGTCAACGTCATAACCTGTTGCGCCTGAATGATCGTTAAGGTGTTTTATAAAGGCATCCAGCGTGTGATGGCTGTCGTCCGGGTGTAGACGCGAAGCCCAGCTGTCTATCACGTCAGGAAACTCTTCAACAGTTTCGAATCCGAGCAGTTTCCTGAACTGTGGAGACCACCAGAACACATTTTTCGGATGTAAAGGGTCACCATTAATAATCTGAAGATCCCAGAGGCCGTCATTCAGCATTTCACGTGACAGGTTGAAACGGGTCATGGCAATGTCGTATTCACTTTCGTGCGCAACATCATCGTTAATGTTCAGCAACATTCCAGTCAGTCTTTGACTCTGGCTGTCCGGACTGCGCTCACGTTTTATAGCCACCTGAAACCACTCATAACTTCCGCCCGCTGTCTTGAAACGGCATCTTTGCTTTACGTCGGGAGAAACAGGGGCCTGCGGGTTTCGTAAAAGATGCCTGAAATGGCTTTTATCTTCTTCATGAACAAGGGAACAGAGCGCTGAGAGCGTCGTGGTATTACTGCTTCCGCGTGACAAACCTAACGACGCTGCCGATGAAATCCATAGCGGCGTGCTCTCGTTGATGTCTTTACCCTCACATATCCATAACACTTCTGGCAGCAGGGCCAAAAAGCTGTCCAGACGTTCGGGTAGCTGACTACGTGGCTGGAACTCTTCAATTAACACTTCAGGCACTGTGGATGAAATGACCTCTGCTGCGGAGGGTGATTTTCTGAATAATTTACCTAACATAACGGCTCCCGGTGAGAAAAAAAAATGGCAGTCATGTTATCGGCCCGATCACAGCTTATATAAGCGAGGTAAATCTTTAAATTTTCTATTGTTTAATGTAGCGGCATTTTGTGCAGATGATTTCATGAAAGGCCTGCCCCTTCTCCCGGTTTTGAGGTGCCCGTCTCTTTTAAAGTAGAAAACAGAAGCATTACAGGGCTACATGACATGATGTGATGTGATGTGATGTGATGACAAAGAACAGAACGGAATGCCTGTTTAATAAGTGGCTGACAAGAGGCAGGGTGGCTTGCTGAAACAGAGCAAAATAATGACGGGATACGCAATGGTATCCCGTCGGCACTTCAGCATTTCTACGATTTTTGCTTACCGGCCAACTTATGTTATGGCTTCAGGATAACCTTCGTCCATCCTTCATCGCGGTCGTCAAAATGCTTATATCCCGCAGGCGCTTCTGCAAGCGAAAGACGGTGTGAGATTATGTCTCCCGGGCTGGCTTTACCTTGATGAATCAGGCGTGACAACTGACGATTATAGGCTTTGACATTAGCCTGACCGGTGCGGATTGCCTGTCCTTTAAACCAGAAACTCCCGAAATCAAAGGGCATCTTACCTTCTTTGGCAAGGTCCGAAGAAGCTCCCGGATCCTGAGGGACAAATACGCCAACGACACCGATTCCCCCGGTTGCTTTCGTTGACGCAACGAGACTGTTCATGGTGACTGAATTGTCTTCATGGCCATGTTTGTTACAGCACTGATAACCCACACATTCACAGCCACAGTCGGTGCCACGCCCGTCCGTCAGGTCGAGAATTTTCTGCACGGCCTCATCACCAACAGCATTGATGGCCGTTGCCCCCAGTTTTTCTGCCAGCGCTAAACGGTCTTTATGTGTATCCACAACGAATACCTGTGAAGCACCTTTTATGATGGCTGAGTGTGCAGCCATCAAACCCACCGGCCCCGCGCCATAAATGGCAACGCTTTCGCCGGGCTTTAATCCGGCAAGTTCTGTTGCATGCCAGCCGGTAGGGAAAATGTCCGAGAGCATCACATAGTCATCTTCTTTCTCTGCTGCGTCAGGCGGAAGCACGAGGCAGTTAAAATCTGCAAAAGGAACCCGAAGCAGTTCCGCCTGACCGCCTTCCCAGGAGCCCATTTCAGCAAACCCATAGGCCGCTCCCGCTGTACCTGGATTGGCGGTAAGGCAATATCCCGTCAGACCTTTTTCACAATTCTCGCAAAAACCGCATCCGATATTGAATGGCAGACAGACATAGTCACCGACCTTGATACGCTCAACGCCCGAGCCAATTTCAACCACCTCACCCATGTTTTCGTGCCCCAGAATACGTCCCTGCTCAAAGCTGGTCCGGCCCTCATACATGTGCAGGTCAGACCCACAGATGTTAGTGGTGGTAATGCGGACAAGGACATCTGTAGGACGAACAATTTTCGCATCAGGTACGTCTTTAACTTTTACATCGTAGGGACCGTTGTAAATTACTGCTTTCATGATCTTCTCCTGCTTGCGTCCGGATGTGGACTCTCTTCCGGCCGGGTGATTGTCAACTAAGCTTAGCTGCCATGGCTGATAACGCGATCGGCAGCACAGTAATCGGGATATTTCCTGGCTGGCTGTGTTGAAGCATGCTGATGCAGGGATGACGGACAAAGGCAGTCTGAGAAAGATGACGCTTCTGAATCCTGGTGGAGTCGGTGATCACCGGGAGCAAGAACAGTGTGAGTGCAGGTAAAAAAAGGTGAAATGAAAGTATTCAGTTCACCTTTTCGTAATGATTTCATTTTTAGTCAGATCTTATAAGCGCTGACCACCCTTTTACTGCGAATGGGAACACCAGTTTCTTAAGGGATTAATACCGCCATCAGGTGATGTAAATCCAGAGCAACCTAAAATGCTGTCAAATAGCTTTTCATGAAATACCGGTGTTTTTTTGTCCTGCAGTTGTCTTAATTTTTCAAAAGAGGCGTTGTTATCTTTATCCTCAAGGAATTTGTCAGAGGCCCAGACCATCACAGGAATAGTGCGCTGAGCTAAGGGTGCATGATCGCGCGGTGTACCATGGAAATGCATATTCTCAGAAATCGACTCGCCGTGGTCTGATGCGTAAAAAACGATGGCATTTTTATCCCTCAGGGTGTCCAGTGTCTGTTTAATAAAGTAGTCCATATATAGCAGACTATTATCATAGGAATTCACCATCTCCTGTGTACTGCAGGCATCATCGATCCCCTGACATTCGGGTTTAAAACGTGCAAATTCGCGCGGATAACGCTCTGTATACATGTAATGTGAGCCTTTCGTATGCAGAATGACGATATGTTTTCCTTTAGGATGCTGTTGTATTGAATCCTTTAATTCACTCACCAGAGCCATATCATCCACCGGCTGACCGGTGTGACGTTTCTCGGCCTGAATAGATTCCCTGAGTGAGTAACTGTCCGCCATGACCTTGTTATAAAACCATGCCTCACTTTGCATGGAGTATAAGTCTTCAGTAAAACCTTGCTTTTTCATTACCGTGAATACGTTCATCTCTTTTAAGGTGCGCTGTGGTGCTTCGGATGCGCCTCCCATTCTGACAAACATGCAGCGGAGCGAGAGCTTGGTCGAGGTATCGCATGAGTAACCCTGCAGGTGAACCAGATTTTTTTCACGATCGAGATAAGGCGTATTATCGCGGGCATAACCGTATAACCCCATATGGTCACGCCGTGCGCTCTCACCAATAATGAACACAATATATAAATCATCTGATTTTTTGGGTGTAACATATCGGAAATGTTCGGAAGGATCGAAAAGATTATGATTATCTTCAGCCTGACTGAGCGAACTGTATGCCAGCAATCCGATGCCTGACAACCAGTTAGATGGAGAATAAGTACCTGCAACAATGCCGCCATAACTCGCCATCATTCGATTGGTTTTTTTATCCTGTTCGTTCTGAAGTTTTCCCATGACATTTAAGGGCAGCCAGAAGCATAAAGCGGCGATGAAAAATACAGCACTTCTGCAATACCAGTCGCGCTTTTTTGTATTTTTTGAAGCAGGAAGCGTACGCGTTCCGCGCCAGACTGCCCACAGGGGCGGGATGCTAACTAAGATTAACCAGATAATAAAATGCCATCCAACAGACTCTTTTGAAAGATCTAAGGAGTCAGTTGCTAAAACGGCAGCAATAATGCCATAACCAATATCAACGTTATAAAATATCATGTAGTAACTGGCAGCACTTGAAAAAATAACAAGTAACGTCAGGAGTACGCGTGTCAGAATTTTTCCTGTCAGGGAAATCAGCAGCGTTAATGACATGACAAAAAAGAAGGCAGCTATAACTTCGAAAGTTAACGCAAGTTTATTATCAAAATGCAGTTGATTATAACGGCGGATAAAAACAGGCGTGTTTAATAAGACACCAATATAAAAAGAAATGAATGCTGGCATGTAAAATTGCTTTAGCCACTGCCTTTGAAACATTATGATGCACCTCGTCCTTAAATTCTTAAAATCAGTCAGTTACCCACTGGTCCTGAGACGACAGATTAAAGAAAGGGTTCAAATATGCGACATTTTTAGTTACGTTATAATGTAACAATAAATAATAGCCATCAAGATCACAGTTCAACTAAATGAAAAATAACGTTATTTCCAGAATGGCAATTGCAGGCATTACCCTTTTGAAAACCTCTGAACGAATGTCGTTTTCAAAATTTTTCATCTTCATACGCTGATAAGCGGGGGATACATAACGAAGGAAGCATCATTAACAGGAGAAATTGAGATGACTAAATGCACTATCAGCAGACGACCACTTTTCTGATGCCATCAGGTTCACAGATGGCCGTAGTGCGCTCGCAATTGCAAGTTACTCTGTTTCGGCCAGGCGCACAGAACTCACCCATGAAGATTAACGCCGCAAAGCATCAGAGAAACATTTGAAGGGTAAAAGGAGTAGCGGACTGCCACACCTTGTGACAAAACGGCCGGGAAATATCTGTCGGTGTTAAAATCGGGCTGTTACATCCGGCCCTTTTACAGCAGGTGATGCAATTAAGGGACACAGCCCGGGTTAGGGAGATCGTTTATTTAAGCGGTTCCGCCAGTGTTATTATCCACAACTCGCTGTCCACCTCAGGTTTCTTCAGCGGCTTCAGGCCGATTGTCGTGGCCACCGGCTTATCATCTACCGTCAGTGTCCCCTGATCCGTCACCCGATAATCTTTGCGCTTCTTGCCTTCAACCGGATTTTGCATGACTGCTTTCACACCGAAGTCGTTATCATTCGTGACCGCCAGCATTCTATTATCGATCAATGCCAGTCCTTCGGCCTTTTCCTGCTGCCAACCGAGTTGACGTAAATCGACCACCAGCGATTTCGCTGCGAGCTTAATACCGCGCTGCGCCAGCGTTTTCTCGTCGTCGAACTCCGGATAGTCGCAAGGCTTATCAAATGCTGAAAGCTCGGTAGCCGGACGCAAATCTACCTTGTAGACAAGGTTACGCATCGCGTCATTTTTGTTGGTGCCTTGCTCTATCAGCAGAAGATGCTGATTGTCGATCGCCACGATATCGCCAATTTTTGCATCACTGTTTTTACTGTAAGCCTCGCCGTCGATAGGGTAACCATACATCGCGGTTTTTCCGGTCGCCGGATCGAAGCTAACCAGCCGTGTAAAGCGCGCCTGCTTTTTACTTTTACCGTCGATATCCAGCGTGCTCTGCACCGCAGCGATGATTCGCCCATCTGGCATGCGGGTGATTCCCTCAAAACCACGATTAGGCTGACGCCATTTGAGTATGTTCGGCAGTCCGCCCGCGATGGATTTTTCACCGTCTGCTGCCTGAGGGCCATGCATCGCCAGAATTTTACCGCGCTCATCAACGTTAATCAGGAACGAGCCATACTCATCGCACAGCCAGTATCCGCCCTTCCCATCCGGCGCAATGCCTTCTGTATCCAGACCGCGGTTATCTCCCTGCAGCACTTTCAGCGTATCGCTTAATGCGATTTCATTGGTTGCTCCAATGACGCCATCCTGCAACGGCAATCCGTTTACGTTGCCCTTATCGTCATGCAACGGTCGGGCATCCGTGGCTTCGGCTTTGCCGTTCTGTACACGAATATTCATCAGCAATGGAGCGAAATCTGGCGTGACAAAAATTTTTGACTCTTTCTTACCCCTATCAGGCGAGTCGGCATTCGGTCCGCGATCGGTGATGGTCGCGAAGGTCAGCGCATCCCCCTGCCTGCCGGTAAAAAGCAAACCCGAGCCGATACCCACCGGCAAACCCTGGGGAAACGCGCTGGCGAAGGCACCGTAGTAGCTCACACGCGTCCCTTCGGGAAAACTGACGATATAGTGTTCGACCTTTGGCTGTGCCGCGAATGTTGATAAAGAGATCGCACAACCGATAACCAGAGAAATAGCTTTTATTTTCATATTTTTATATCCATGAAGAGAAGCTACGATCGTAAAGAATAAAAATGACAGAAAAATGAAATCTTTGGGAAACATGGGCTGCTATCAGATGGATTAATTCGCCATGACTGAAGCAGGGTAAAACAGTCTGTTCAGACACAATGGTCCGGATTTTTACATCAGTAAATGTAGATGTTTCTGGTCTGCGATACTCATGATCATAAGCATGCGGCGGATCGCGCAGAGTTCATGCCTCGCCTTTGATTTACACTGTTATATCCCGGAAAAGATGTTTACATTTGTTCTGCAAAATTATCTGCCGCTCAGCAGAGCTGATACATGGATTGATCACAGGGAAAAGCAGTGGTTAACGTCATCATTAAAGTCACACCGCAAACAGAGGCAGGGAAAGTATGAGGGAGATTGCACCTGATGGCATAACCGGGATGCCGTCACGGACGGCAGCGTATCTGTGCCGTCAGATCGCTGGGCTGGTAAAAGGCGGGAGCCTGACGCCGGAGACCTGCCTGCGTATCTATGCTTTTTGTGGTATCAGGCCATCAGATACTCAGTGGCGACAGTTTCTTATCCCGGTGCTTTGCTGTCTGGGATTGCTGTCACTGGTTGCCGGAGCGGTTTTCTTTGTTGCCTGGAACTGGGCCTGGCTGCCGAAGATGGCGAAATTTTCCCTGGCCGAACTGCTGATTGCCGCGCTGACGGTGGTGGTCTGGTGGCGCTGGTACAGCACGCTGGCTCGCAGCGCACTGCTGGCGGCAGGTTTAGGGTTCGGCGCCCTGTTTGCACTCTATGGGCAGATTTACCAGACCGGAGCTGACAGCTGGGAGCTATTCAGGGCCTGGTTATGCGTTCTTTTGCCGCTGGCGCTG
Source organism: Pantoea jilinensis (assembly GCF_019104105.1). NCBI lineage: Bacteria > Pseudomonadati > Pseudomonadota > Gammaproteobacteria > Enterobacterales > Erwiniaceae > Pantoea > Pantoea jilinensis. The sequence goes on from NZ_CP077748.1 coordinate 458,018, forward strand.
ATTGCCCGGCAAAACAGCCTGTGGTTTTGCAGCTGGCTGGTCGCTAACCTGGGGTTTCAGCTCTATTACACCACGTTACCCACGTCACTGCTGGATCTCGCTGTCTTTGACAACGTTCCACGGATCCCGACGGCTGTGCTTCACAGCTATCTGGCGCTGCTGGCAGCCTGCCTGCTTGTCCGGGAAGCGCTGGCCTGGCGGGCGATTACGCATCATCCTGAGAGCTGGCTGGCAAGCCGCTGGTTCTCACGCGTCATGGCAGGATTTTTACTGTTGCTGCTGACCACCATCGTGACCGAAAACCTCTCTGACTGGCAAGGGTCTAACCACGTTACATCTGTCACGATAGGCTGGATGATCACCCTGCTGGCCGGTTATTACCTGTACCGTTATCGCTACGTGGACCTTTGCATGCTGACGCTGGGTGTTGCCAGTCTGACCGTTGTGGGCTGCGCGCTGATCATGCAGCTATTCCTGCTGGCCTATGATACGGGTGACCTGTTTCTGACCGGTGCACTAATGATTTGCTGGGTATTGGTCAATGGTTCTATCCTGCTGAACTGGCAACGCAAACTGGCTGAAAAGGGGCCAATCGATCTGGTTTCTGCCAGGCTGACCTTACTGACAAGCACCTTGCGTCAGCAGGGTTTGCTGAGCGCCTCGCAGATTGAGGAAATTAATCAACGCGGTCACGCATCGGATCTGCCCTGGTATCTGAGGCTCGCGCTGAGTGTCGGAGGCTGGATCGCAGCCATCATCATTCTGTTACTGATGGCGCTGGTGCTCTATACCGCTGACTTACTCGACGATCCGAATTCTGCCACCCTTATTCTTCCTTCACTGCTGCTCGCCGTCATTGCGCGAGGCCTGTTACGCAATGAGCGTGATGATAAACATCACCTCGGGCTGGCGTGGGCTATTGCGGCAACGTGCGGGCTGATCTTCGGCGCTCTGCTGCAAATCCAGAGCAGTGACTTCAGCTTTATGATGTCTGGTTCATTGTGTGCCTTGCCGATTCTTGCCGTGATGGCCGTGTCGATGCCTGACCGCACCTACCGTTTTATGGCCATCACGGCCATGACCTTTTTTCTGGTGCTGGCGGGCTATTCACTGGCCCGGCTGACCCTGTCGTCGACGGCGGGTCACCTTGCTGTTTCCATACTGGTGGCGGCGGTCATATTTCTGTGGCTATGGATTGTCAGCCATCTACTGAGGTTACAGGCTGGGCCATATGCTGACGCGCTACATCCCCTGCTGTATGGCATACCGGCTGGTCTGATGATGCTGAGTTTCCTGGGAATAAACGCGGCGTTTATCACGGATTTGTTCTGGTCCGCTGGGCAGTTTGCTACGCTTCAGTCTGCTATGGGCACAGGGATCGCGGCAGGTTTAATGCTGAGTGTGCTCAGTCAGAGAAGGAACGGCCAGCCGCTGTTTTCGATAATCACACTGCCCGTGGCCCTGATCTGCGGTGCTGCTGCTCTTTTCGCACCGGGTATCGGGCTGGGCTTGTGGCTGATTCTGATGGCGCGTTATCAGGGAAGTCCGGGATTGCTGGTGGTCAGTAGCGGTTTCATGGTGCTGTATGTCATTGGCTGGTATGCCTTCTTGGAAGTGACGCTGTTGCAGAAATCCCTGCTGCTGCTGGCGGGCGGTCTGGTTTTACTGGGCCTGGCATGGGGAGTCAAAAAAGTATTACCTGCACAGATTGGAGGTGCCCGTGAGAATGCGTAAACAGAGCCGATGGCTGGCAGCCGCGGTAATAGTGCTGGCGCTGATAGCCGTCAATGTCAGCATCTGGCAAAAAGAGCAGCTGCTGAAGCAAGGCGCGGTCATGATTTTACCTCTTGCCCCGGTTGACCCACGATCCCTGATGCAGGGCGACTACATGGCACTGAATTATGCCCTTACCCGACCGCTGGAGGTGATGTTGTATCAACAGGCTGAGGCCTGCGGTGCGACACTGTCAGCGCCATGCCTGCCCACCAGCGGAACCCTGATTGTTGATCTCGATGCACAGCGTCATGCGACTCAGGCCCGATTTGATCAGGGTGAACATCTGCAACCAAATCAGCTGCGGGTGAAATACCATCAACATTATGGTTCGCTGACCGTCGGCACTAACGCTTATTTCTTTCAGGAAGGCCATGGAGAGCGTTTTGCGCAAGCCCGTTTCGGAGCCTTCCGGGTGGGGAGCGATGGCACGGCACTCCTGACGGATCTGCTTGATGAGCAGGGTAAGGTGATTCAGCCTTAAGGGTACGGGATGCTTGCGGGTCTGACTGAATTTTAGCTCTGTTCCGCGCGCGGCATTTAAAATCCTGTACGTCGCTGGCAATTCATTAACCAGAAGTCCAGACCCCCGGCTCTCTTCTCTGCGGCCTGAATACCAGAATGACTGGCGTGCCATCCGGTTTTTCCCCAATGCTGAATTGATATATGCTCACCCGCCTTGAGTTCGACTTTACCCTCACCCGCTTCCCGTACGGAAATACCAGGGACGTAAAGCGTTGACGCCAAAAGTATCCGTTAAAATCCAGGTTGTTCTGCTGGATGATCGGCCGCCAGTTTTAAAGCGGTCTCCAGTTTGGTTTCCTCTTCATAAGACATCAAAGCCACCTTTCACAGGATTAGAATAGAAGCAATTTAACGAGGCGCTATGAGCATAATCGTGACGCGTATTGCTCACCAGACTCCAGCCTGTGCTGGAGGTTTCCTTTAACACCTTGTTATTTCCAATGAAGGCGTGGAGTTGAATAGATAAACCAGAGAAAGACACTCGCGGGATTTTTTCCGTTTTATTGACGCTTCCCTTAAACTACACCGTACTGATCTCAATCCATGCGCTTATACGGCCTCAGCGAACGACGTAAGCTCAGCTTTATCAGGTAAAAAACATGCTTTTGGCAAGTACCCGCTATATAAACTCCCCGACTCCCGTGTCATCGGGATCATGAGTCGTCAGCTTTTTGTGACTCTGGATGGGCCCAAGGGAACCGGTAAAACCACCCTGCTGGAGTCCATTACGCAAGTGCTAAGAGCAGATAACAGGAAGGTGATCCGGCTTAGCGAGCAAAAAAGCGATCCCTTCAGGGCGGAATCCATGGCGCTGGTCAACCGACTTGCCAGAGATCCCTCCGTCGATCTGGAACGGGAGATTTGTGAACGCTTTGCTTTAAGCCGTGCCTGGATTTCACAGAACGTACTCACTAAGCAGCCTGAGAACTGCATTATTCTGATGGATCGCTGGTATCCGTCGGATGCCGCATTTCGACGAATGGTGCCTTTCGCGGAGATAGTGCAGCTAAATATAGAGCACAACGTGCGAGCACCAGACCTGCATGTCGGGGTGGTCACGGCACCAGAGGTTTCATGGGAAAGAGCCGCAGTACGTTCGCGGGGGCTGGGAAGTACGGTGATCCACCGCCTGGAAGAACATGTCGCCTGTACCCGTGCTTTTGAGCTTGAGGTTGCCAGGCACGGCTGGTTTTTATGCCGCAATGAAGGAAGCATTGAAGAGGCCACAATGCAGGTAGTCGCTGAAATTAACAGAGTGGTTTGACGCCCTACAGGCATCTTTGCGATGCTCTCCCCCTCTTTACCTGTTGAGTAATAATCATCCACCGGAATTTTACTTGTCTGAAATCAACAATAGTCAGATTACCGCTGGCACAGTTATCCCACTTTCCCTTATAAAAATTGCTTTATTTTTCAAATAAGGCACAGGGAATTGCGCTATTCATCAATACCGCTCAATCATAATCATTCAGGCTGACCTGCGGGTGAGTCATGTTTCCCCCCGCAGCCCATGTTGCGGGGGGATATCACTGCCGACTGGGTCATTGTCGGTGCGGGATTTGCCGGTGTCGCTTTTGCGCGCCGCCTGGCTGAAATTAATCCCACCCTAAAAATCATCATCGTCGACGCGTACACCACACGGGAAAGCGCATCCGCACGCAACTCCGGGTTTGTTATCGGGCTGCCTCATAATATTGGCAGCTCAACGGCCGAATTAAAAAAGGCCAACGCTTACCGTAACCTGCTTCAGGAAGGCATTCGTCAGCTGGAGCAGGTTATTTCAGAGCATGATCTTCAGTGCGACTGGGAACAGGTCGGTAAATATCACTGCCAGGCGGAGCGTGGCAATGATCGTATATTGAAGGAGTACGCCAGCCATCTCGATTTAATGGATGAGCCGTGGCAGATGTTAAGCAGTGAAGAGCTGTACCCTAAACTTGGCACGCGCTTTTACAGGAAAGGGATATTCACGCCGGGGTGTGTGCTGGTTAATCCGACGCAGCTGATTGCTGGCCTGAACCATTATTTTCCTGAAAATATTCAACGTTACGATAATACACCAGTACTGGGTATTCGTTATGGCAGCGTGGCTGAAGTGCTGACGCCATTTGGCGTGATCAAAACACCAAAAGTGATGCTGGCTACCAATGCACTCTCGCCAGAGCTGCGTCCGGGCCTCTCGCGTCAGGCCGCTATGGCCACGTTTGCCAGCATTACCGATCCACTGACAGATGAACAACTCGCGACCCTTCCTCCTATGCAGAGTTGGGGGCTGACGCCTGTCAATGCCATTGCCGGAGCAACCTTCCGTTTCACAACAGATCGCCGCTTCCTGATTCGCCAGTATGTAATACCCGCGCTTAAAGGTCAGGTGAGTACCGCCAGGACTTACCTGGCAACTCAACTGCATCAGCGTTACGCGGAACGGGGCGCCTGAATAGGGCATGCTGAACAAATTTGTTTGCACAGCGGGTGGCTGTAACGGTGCTGGCGTTTCTAAACAGACCGTAGCGGGCAGTCTGCTGGCAGATTTCATTATGAAGCAGGATAACCCGCATATTGCGGATATGCTGTCGCTGGGAAAAGCCAGTTTTATGCCACCCTCACCGGCGCTGGATATCGGCATTGCGTTTTCTCTGATGAAAGAGCGTTTTTCTGGATGAAAAGATGTGTAACTGTTCCTGGTAAAAACGGACGGGGAAACCCGTTCGCTTTCTATCCGGATTAAGCCTTTTCTGATGAAGCCGATTGCGTATGACGCAGGGCTAATATTACAGAGGATAGACTGAACGGGCGCTGACTCTTTTTATTTTATAGATTCCTGTCAGATACCAGACGTTCAGCGTCTGTCAAATTCTTCTGTAATCCCCCAGCCACACTAATCAATTTCAGGACCTCAGTTTAATTAATGAGATACAGATCACAAAAACCCAAGATATACCGCACAAACTGTAGCAATAAGTTCATTTTAGCTTCACATTAGCTAATGTGAATACGCAAACTTTCAGGCACCCGCCATGCTCAAATTTTCATTAAGCGAATGTTTTTCTTTGGCTATTTCAGTATTTACTGTGCTGAGCTTCATCTATCTGTGGTATGCGGCACATAGTTTTTATTAATTTTTACTAATCAATTTTAAAAACAATCTTTTTGGATCCACTTCTTCAAGGTTACGGAATACCTTTATGGCACGCTTCAGAATGAGTCAGCCTGTATTGCCCCGCATTACATTCATCCTGTTATTCTCACTCTATATTTCTGTTTTTCTCAATTTTGCCTTTTACCGCCAGGCTTACTCGCTTATAGAGATGAACGGGCTTAGCAAATATCTTTTTTTCCTCTCCATGCCAATCGTCGCTTTCTGCGTCATTAATATTGTGCTGACGCTTGCCTCATTTTTGTGGCTGGACAGGATAACCATTGCACTGTTTGTCATTGTCTCCGCTGCGGCTCAGTACTTTATTCAGCACTATGGCATCGTCCTTGATCGCTCGATGATCACCAATATGGTGGATACCACGCCAGCAGAAAGTATGGCGCTCCTGACACCAAAGATGATTGCGGTGATATTTTTTACCGGTATTTTTATGGCTGCTCTGGCCTTCTGGCCTGCGTTTAAAAAGTCGGTTCCGGTATGGAAAGGCGTGATTCAGCGCGCGGTGAGTCTGGTGATTTCTGTTGCACTGATAGCCATCATAGCCATGTTGTTTTATAAGGATTACGCCTCACTGTTTCGTAACAATCATGAGCTGGTGAAATCCCTGAGTCCGTCTAATTTCATTGCTGCCTCGCTCTCCTACTATAATCACCGCGAGCGGGCCAATCTTCCGCTGGTGAAAATAGGTGAAGATGCCCATCAACTTCCGGTCATGCTGGATGGCCCTAAAAAGAACCTGACGATTCTGGTGGTGGGTGAAACGTCTCGTGCCGCCAATTTTTCTCTGGGCGGTTATCAACGACCGACCAACCCCTTACTGGCGAAAGAGGACGTTGTCTATTTTCATGACTTCTCCTCCTGTGGCACCTCCACGGCGGTCTCCGTTCCCTGCATGTTCTCGAACATGCCACGCAGGCATTACGATGATGCCCTGGCCAGTCATCAGGAAGGATTGCTGGATGTGATTCAGCGTTCAGGTCTGAGTGTTCTATGGCATGAGAACGATGCGGGATGCAAAGGGGCGTGCGATCGCGTGCCTAATCAGGATATGACCGCGCTGAATCTTCCGGGAATGTGCATTAAAGGCGAGTGCTATGATGAGATTCTTTTCCATGGCCTGGAGGAGTATATCAACCAGCTTCAGGGCAGTGGCGTGATCGTGCTGCACACTATCGGCAGTCATGGCCCGACCTACAATCACCGTTATCCTCCGGAATTCGGCAAATTTAAACCCACCTGTGAAACTAATCAGATTCAGGAGTGTTCGCAGGAACAGTTGGTTAATACCTATGACAACACCATCCTGTATGCGGACTATATCGTCGATAAAGCGATTGAATTACTGAAAGCCCATCAGGAGAAGTTTACGACCAGTCTGGTTTACCTGTCTGATCACGGTGAGTCACTGGGTGAAAAAGGTGTTTATCTGCATGGCCTGCCCTATGCTATCGCGCCTGAAGTCCAGACCCGCGTGCCGCTGCTTATCTGGCTGTCGCCCGATTACCAGCAGCGTTATGCCGTGGACTACACATGTTTGAGCCATCAGGGTTCGACGCAAAAATACTCTCAGGACAATCTGTTTTCTACCATGCTGGGTATTACCGGCGTTCAGACTCGGGAGTATGTTGCGACGGACGATATACTGGCGACATGCAGGAATAAGCCTGGTGGAAAATAAAAATCATTAAGCCTCGTTTCGGGGCTTTATTCAGGCTGGATGTTAGCAGCGGAACCGGGCTAACCGGCCAGTTTATGGCGCGGTTGTTTTCGATAATATCCTGAGGAGAAGGTGCACTACCCAGCTTTGCGAAGCTGGCATAAAGCAGTGGCAACCGGGCCTGACCTTCTCCCTCGTTGGTTACTACCTGAGTACGCAGCATAACGGATGCTTTCCCGGTCACAGCAGTAACAAGGCTGCTGACGCCATGATTCCGCGATCGGCACTGAGTACACGGGTTCAAAGCCGGTATCGTTGACCGGAGACATAGCAGTTTGCACCGCGTCATAATAATCTCCGGCTACTGAGTGCTGGCAGCGGAATGGCGTGAATGACGGCTTCCACGTCAGTGTCTGAGCGCATGCCACTTCATCATCCAGAGGTCACCTGAACGAGTCATATCCACTGCACGCCACAAAAATCGCTCTTCATGCGTGCTGTCGAAATCGGGATCCACGTAGATGTGAATCCGCTTAATTGATCCCGTAACAGCGCTGGCGGATAATTCGGAAACCGGGCAGCCCCGTTACATCGACATGTGCTGGGCGGACGTCAGATGCTGTTCTACAACAGGGGTGTGTGCATCGGCCAGCGCCTTCACATCGGGATCCTTTATCTTCGTCGCGTCACTTTTCAACGTCGCCAGCACCTTCTTATGGTCCATTACACCGGCATTTTCCATATACATTTTGTCAAAATTACCACCGCTCTGCTTTTCCAGTTTGTCGGCCATGGCCTTATGTTTAGCATCTGGTGCAGTAGGTAATGCCACCTCTTTTTGCTTAGCAACCGCCTGAACTTTTTTCAAGGCACTGCCATGATCTTCAACCATCTTCTGCGCAAAGGTTTTAACTTCTGCGCTTTGTGTCGTGTTCAGCGCAATTTTGGCGGCGGCAATTTCATTGATATTGGCCTGAGCCATATCCTTCAGTGCTTTTTCGTCACCAGGACTGAGCTTGTCATTCTTAATGGTCTGCGGTGTATTCCCACCCTGCGGGGCGCTTGTCTGCGTCTCAGCCTGCACGCTGGCAGTGCTGAAGAGAGCGACAACGGCTGATACAGCCAGCCATCCTTTATAGCTTTTATTAATTTTCATTTTGAACTCCTGAATATTATGGGGAGACCGGTATCAGAAAACTCAGCTCAGCCTGATAGTGAAATAAGTCAGGTATCAGTTCGCGCGTGAACTCGCGTATTGCTAAAGCCGTTCAGATTTTTAATACAGGAAATGGTAGCTGGCAATCACGGTAGAAAGAGATGAAACTTGCAGGTGCGAAGTGTCGGCCAGAGCCGCCTTTGCTTTCCGCTTCTTCAGTCCGCTGCGGGTTTTCCAGGAAATTACCTGATCCGCCTCGATGAATCGTCATCTTTTCTACCTCGCTTAAGGTGCCATATATTGCAGAGTTATTAAGCGTCGTAGTAATTTCAGGTAATCGCAAATATATACAATGAATTGCAGCATTATAAAAATAATGAAAAGGCATTCCGCCTCGCTTAAAGCCGGATTTTTATCTATTACAAGCAAAGGCTTCAGCATGAAATTCATACAAAATATCAAAACACGGTACAGCTTTTTAGGATTTTTTTTGAGATAATTCTTAAGATTGCTATGCGCTTGTCGACCGTTTAATGCTGGGTAATAATGAACAGGTGGAATAATAATGTGATGAGGTTGAACTCATGTCACCTCCTTACATCGCTTTTTAATGTCCTGGTTCAGAATATTGAATAATATTAAGGAAAGATAACATGATCAAATCTCGCGCTTTAAAAGCCGCATTTGCGGTGGTTATATCCTGTACCGTGCTTGCTGCACCAGTTTCTGCAAATCCGGGCAACGGCAACGGTGGTGGCGGTCAGGGTAATGGTAATAGCGGAACCCAGGGTAATAACGGCAAAAGCGGAGAGCACGGAAACAAGGGGCATGGTAATGCGGGTGCGAAAGACAAACATGGAAATCGTAAGAACCCTGGACGACCCGATCACGTCGGGTCAGATATCAACTACTCTCTAGCACGTAACCTTGCCGTCAATTATGGCCTTGTCGGCTATCAGTCTTTGCCGCCAGGAATAGCAAAAAAAGTTGCTCGTGGTAAACCTTTGCCGCCGGGTATTGCCAAAAAAACGTTGCCTCCATCAATGATAAATGAACTGCCCTATTATCCTGGCTACGAGTGGCGAGCCGTAGGAGATGACCTGGTGCTTATTGCTCTAAGCACCGCTATCGTAACCGCCGTCATCAATGGTGTCTTCGACTAACCACATTTTAGTGATTCAGTGTAATTAAGCCTGAACCTGACTGAATGTCCTGTTACTGTTATTTAGCTGCCATGGGTAGTCACGATTATAACTCTGTTATTTACCGGGATTGCCTGTCGCATTCAGTTGCGCAGAAATTATAAATCACTCGACATTTAATGGGTTAGTCCATGAGGCGTCGTTATTGAGCGTAAATGAATAGCGCAGCTAAAAGTAAGCAACAGGCTTTCTCTGAAACCGTTACGGGCGAATCACCGTCAGCTTAAAGGGACCGCTATTTTCAGCGGCATGCGTGATGGCGCGATTAATATCACCCAGTGCAAATTCCGTAACCGCGTAATGGCTGAGATCCAGTAATCCTGCCCGGATCAGCCCCACGAGCGTGTACACAGCCTGAGGTTCATACATCCACTGTCCTTTAATGGTGATGAGATTGCGCATGATCCACGGATAAGGCAGCGCCAGATCATCCCCACCCAGCATGCCGACGCCCCCCATCAGCACCGCGCGACCATAGGGTCTCACCGACATAATGGCATTGCGCGCCGCGGATGCCGGAGCTGAAGGCGGGAGCAAGTCCAGCACCGCATCAATGGGACCCTCCGCAGCACTTTTCATTGCAGAAATATCTTCATCAGCGACACCGCTGAGCGTGACGGTTTCAATCCGCGAGCCAAACCGTTTCCTGAGCTCCTGCAAAACCCGCGGGTTGCGTCCGGGCGCGATGACTTTACTGACTCCCATGGCGAGGGCAGCCAGCACGGCTGAACTGCCAAAATTACCGGTGGCCCCACTAACCAGTAAGTTCTCACCGGCTTTAAGTTCCATCGCCAGTAAACCACCATAGGCCACCAGTAACGTATTGATGGCGCACCATGCAGCGGCTTCAGCAGGATCGATATTACCCATTGCCACGGCATTTTCAGTGGGCACACGAATCTGTTCAGCGAAGCTACCATTCAGATGGTATTGCTGGATTTTTTGTCCGCCTTCACCTCGTGCACTCCAGCCCTGTAACACGATTTCAGGCGACTGCGCGTTATCTCTTGATCGGACGGTGGGATCGCAAAAAACCCAGTCACCCGGTTTAAGCCATGCAGCATCGGGCCCTGTTTCGCGCACCCGGCCAATGGCCCCACACCCAGGAATAACCGGTGGAGGTAAAAGATATCTTCTGGCGCCACTGAATACTTCGCTGGCGTAGGAAAGAACGGGAGCGGCTACAACATCCACGATCACCTCCCCTGTTCCGAGGATCGGCGGCGGGACATCCTGAATGCTGAGTGGATTACCGAATGATTCGAGTACAGCTGCTTTCATAGTGTTACCTCTCCTCTGCTGTAGAGAACACGACTATAAAAGGGCTTAACGGTGGCGAAAATAGACTAGTTTTATAGGGGTATAAATCACGACCAGGTTAACTCATGCAGCCAAAAAGTGAATTAAGTCATTTCCTGCGTTCGCGCCGCGCCAGGATCAAGCCTGACAGCAGGGATTTAAGAACCCGTGAAAGGCGTCGTACGCCGGGATTACGGCGCGAAGAGGTCGCAGCAAGAATTGGCATCAGTACAGAATGGTATACAAAAATCGAACAGGGCCGGGTAGACACGCTCTCAGACCGGATCGTCAGCGCGCTGGGCCGGGCGCTGGAGCTTGATAAGGTCGAGGTGCTGCATCTGCAGTCGCTTACTCGCCGGAAAACAGAGACTGAGAACGACGGCGTTATTCCGGAGGGCGTAATCAAACTGATTCGGAGCTTAGCCGAGCCCGCCTACGTCACTAACGCACACTGGGATGTGCTGATATGGAACAGCGCTGCTGCAGAGCTGATCACCGACTTCGGCCAGTTATCGGTCAAAGACAGGAACATCCTGATTTTCATGCTGACCACAGCTGAGGCCCGTGCCCTGTTCGGAGACACCTGGCATAAAGAAGCCCAAAGAATGCTGGGCCTGTTTCATGCTGACTACGATCGAAATGCGCATAACCCCGCATTTCCATCACTCATTAGCCGGCTTGAGCGCGAGTGTCAGGAATTCAGCGAATGGTGGAACGAGCATGTGATAGCTGCTCCCGTCTCCGGGACAAAATGCCTGACAGGCAAGGATGGCGTGAAGCGAAATTTCAGTTATTCCAGCTTCATGTCGAATGATGCGCCCTCGCTGAAGATGTCGATTTATGTGCCTGAAGGATAATGTTCATCGCGACAGCGGAATCAGGCCGGTCTCCTGATAGGTCATAATCAGGCTATCGAAAAGGTTAATATCCTGACGCGTGCGGGCAATTAATTGCGCACCGGCCACTGCGGTGTAGATCGCCAGTCCGCGCTGAGCATTTTTCCCGGTATTATCAGGTTCCTTTTCATTAAGGACCTGCGTCAGCCACTCAACGTTCGCCTCAACGAAACACTGCACCTCGCGCTTCACTTCCTCCGGCAGATCGTCATATTCCGCTGCCATAAAGCTGGAGAGACAGAGCCGGTTGGCATCTTCCAGCGACATACGGAAAATCTGCGGATAACGCTGAAGCGCCTCATCCGGTGACGCACTTTGCTCGCGGATGGTCTTTAAATTCTGCGCTGTATCCTGCCAGTATCGGTTAGCGACGGCGGCCCCCAGATTGGCCTTGCTGGCAAAGTGATAATAGATACTGGCATTCTTAATCCCCACCTCATCAGCGATGCTGCGAAAATTAATCCCGTTATAGCCATGATGCTGAGCAGCACTCTTTGCGGCTGCCAGAATAGCTTCACGTGCGTTGAGACTCATAATCTTGTTTTCCTTAAAGATGTGGAGTCCCATTGTAAAGAAAAAAACCTTACCTGCCAACTGGTAGACAGGGGTTGACAGAATAACCATTCACCGCCACAATCAATCTACCAATTGACAGGTAGGTAACTTAACCATGACTGATATCAACAATGCATCTGAAGCTTCTTCTCTCCCCTCGATGAAAATCTATGACTGGTATAATGGCCCTTATCCTGCACGGGTCAGAATTGCCCTGGCGGAAAAGGGATTACTTTCTCAGGTGGAATTTATCCCGATCAATCTGTGGAAAGGTGAGCATAAAAAGCCCGAATTTTTAGCCATAAACTACTCAGGAACCCTGCCAGTATTAGCGCTGAAAGATGGAACGCTGATCGCAGAGTGCACCGCGATTACGCAATATCTGGACGTGCTGGATGAAAACCCTGTTCTGACGGGCGTCACGCCGGTAGAAAAAGGCGTTATCCATATGATGACCAAACGGGCTGAAATCGAATTTCTTGATGCGGTCAGCGTCTATTTCCACCATGCCACCGCAGGATTAGGGCCAGAGGTTGAGCTCTATCAGAATGCGGAATGGGGTGAGAAGATGCGTGAAAAGGCCATCCGTGGCATGCACTATTTCGATGCCGTTTTACGCTCACAGCCTTATGTCGCGGGCAATACGTTTACGATGGCCGACATCGCCGTAACCGGCGGCATGATCTTCGCGGCTCTGGTGAACCTTGCTGTGCCAGACGAATGTACTGCTCTGAAAGCGTGGTATTCAAACATCCAGCACCGTCCCAGCTATCAGCAGTGGCAGGCACTGGTTGAAGCGGGCCGCCCTGTTTTCAATCCTTAATTTCAGGATATTGCGTTTACAGGCTCATCTGAATCACCCAGCCTGGCTGAAAAAAACCCCGGAAATGCTTCCGGGGTTTTCTGATTTTAAGACACGCGGCTTAGCGGTAATACGTTCCCCTGCTGCTCTAGCCTGCATTACGCTCAAAGTGGCTGTTCACGAAGGTTCGGCAGCGTGGCGAGATGGGGTCAAGGAACACCTGCTCCGGCGAACCGGACTCCTCAATCATGCCCTGATGCAGAAACACCGCTTTGTTCGACACGTCACGCGCAAAACCCATTTCATGCGTCACGATAATCATGGTGCGTCCCTCTTCGGCCAGGCTGCGGATCACCCGTAACACCTCGCCCACCAGCTCCGGATCCAGCGCGGAGGTTGGTTCATCAAACAGGATTGCTTTTGGCTGCTGCGCCAGCGCCCGGGCAATTGCCACGCGCTGCTGCTGGCCGCCGGATAACTGGGACGGCCAGGCATCACGTTTTGCATAAAGTCCCACTTTATGCAGCAACGCTTCCGCTTCTTCAATCGCCTCTTTATGGCTACGCTTCTGCACGTGAACCGGCGCTTCGATGATATTTTGCATCACGGTTTTATGCGGCCACAGGTTGAAGCTCTGGAAAACAAAGCCGAGCTGCATTCGCATCAGCTTGATGCGACGTCGCTGCTCGCGGCTCAGTTTCTCATCGGCGTTATCCAGCGTGACGTTAATGTCGCCCACCGCAACTTCACCCGCCTGTGGCACTTCAAGAAACGGTATACAGCGCAACAGTGTACTTTTGCCCGACCCGCTCGCACCAATCAGCGAAATCACATCGCCATCCTGCGCGGTCAGGCTGATATCATGCAGCACTTCGTGTCCCGCATAACTCTTTCTGAGATGACTCAGCATGATGGTAGGTGCGGTCATGATCGTGCTCCAAAATAGTAAGGTGATAAGCGTCGTTCCAGCATCGAGACGCCTTTACTCACCAGCATAGTGAGTATCAGGTAGATCACCGCTGCGCTCAGGAATACTTCGAGGGCCCGGAAAGTGGAAGAGACGATGGAGTCGGCAATGCCGGTCATCTCCATCAGGCTGATGGTGCTGACCAGTGACGTTGCTTTGATCATCGAGATGATTTCATTGCTGTAAGCCGGTAGCGCCTGTCGAATCGCAATCGGTAAGGTGATGCGGGTAAAGATCTTATAGGACGACATGCCCGACACTTTAGCGGCCTCCAGCGACTGCTGGCTGACGGCACGCAGCCCGCCACGCAGGATCTCCGAGGTGTACGCCGCATCGTTGAGGATCAGCGCCAGCAAACCACACCAGTAAGGATCGCGCAGCAGCGGCCAGAACAGGCTTTCACGCACCGCCGGTAAACTGCCGAGGCCGTAATAGACCATAAAAATCTGGATCAGCAGCGGCGTACCGCGAAATAGCCAGACGTAGAAACGACAGAAAAAACTGCCGACGCGCGTCATGCGCAGCAGATTAAGCAGCAGCGCCAGCACGCCCCCGCCCAGTAGCGAGAGCAGCGCCAGGTTGATAGTCAGCGGTAATCCTTTCAGCAACGCCACCAGCGTCTGCTGTAAAAACATCATATCCACGTGGACTCCTTACCCCTTCACGCGCTGTTGACCGCGCATCGCAAACTTTTCCACGTAGCGGAAAACCATATCGGAACAGGTGGTGATAATCAGGTAGATCACCGCACCCACGCTGTAGAAGAAAAAGGACATTTGGGTGGAGTTGGCTGCCGTGGAAACCTGATTCATGGTTTCGACCAGTCCGGTGACAGAGACCAGCGCCGACTCTTTGATAACAGATTGCCACTGGTTGCCCATGCCCGGCAGCGCAGTGCGTAACGCCTGCGGCACGATAATGCGGCGAAACATCATCAGCCGCCCCATGCCGGTTACCGTCGCGGCTTCCAGCGTACCGCCCGGAATGGCGTAGAACGCGCCGCGAAACACACCACTTTGATAGGCGCCGGAGATCAGCCCGATAGCGATCGCACCCGCGACAAAACCGTTCACATCGAACGGTCCCTGGAATCCCAGCGCGGTGCCCACGGTGGAGACCACCTGGCGTCCACCAAAGTAGAACAGATAGATCACCAGCAGTTCCGGCACGCCGCGAAACAGTGTGATGTAGCCTGCCGCAAGCCGCTGCTGCCAGCGCGATCCAGCAATCTGCATCCAGCAAAGTACGCTGCCCAGCATCGCTCCCAGCAACCAGGCGCAGAGCGATACGCTGACAGTAACGGCGGCGGCGCTAAGCAGCACGCCACCCCAGCCCTCATCCCCGAAACCCAGAATCTGCCAGTCAATATTCATCAGCATCAGTGGTTACGCTTTTGGCGCGACATCTTCGCCAAACCATTTAATCGACAGTTTGCTCAGCGTTCCGTCTTTGATCATCGAGTCCAGCGCCTGATTCAGCGCCTGCTGCAGTTCGCTGTTGCCTTTACGCAGACCAATGGCCGATCCCGCACCCAGCACGCCACCGGAGAAGCCATAGCCGCTGCTGCTAATTGCATCGCTGTTTTTTTTCACAAAGGCGTTGAGGTTGGTGCGCGAAGCCATGACGGCATCGACGCGGCCATTCATCAGGTCGGCGAAGGTTTCAGGACCGGCCTGATACGTGCGAATGGTGGCGACATCGCCCAGATATTTTTGCAGGAAGTCCGCCTGAATGGTGGCAACCTGTACCGCGATCGTTTTTCCTTTAAAGGTGGTTTTCAGATCGTCGATCGCTTTTTTCATGCCAGCGGCATCATCCGCCGTCACAACCGTGCCACTGCCTGGCAGCGTGGCCAGTGGGCTTTTTTTGGCGGTCACAAAACTTGAGACGCTGACGGTGTACTGATGGGTGAAATCGATCGCTTCAGCACGCTTTGGCGTCACAGTCACGGCGTCGACCACTGCATCATATTTACCGTCGATCAGGCCAGGAATCATGCCCGACCATTTCTGCGCGATGATTTCATATTTAAAGCCTGCACGCTTTGCCAGTTCCGCTACCATATCCGGTTCATAGCCCACGATTTTACCGCTCGGCGTAGTCTGGTTAAACGGAGGATAGGCCGCTTCGGTAGCAAACTTCAGTGTGCCGAAATCTTTCGCCTGGCTGAATGCGGAAGTGGCGAGCAGTGTCACGGTCAGAGAAGCCGTGAACAGACGGTTGCGCATCATCATAGAAACCTCATTTATTTATTATTAAGAGAGCAAATCAATTGCAAGGCGGGTCAGCGCCTGCGTCCCGGCGGTAATGCTTCGTTCATCAGGCTGATAATCGGAATTATGCAGATGATCGTCCCGGCCTGGCGTGGCCGAACCAATATGGATCTGGCAACCCGGAACCCGTTCGGTGAACAGTGAAAAATCTTCGGCGCCAAAGCTGGCGCTGGGCTGCGCGATGATCGCTTTATCAAACTGATGCGACAGAATCTCTTCCAGTGAATCAATCAGGCGATCGTCATTCATTAATGGCGGCACACCACGCTGGAAGTTAACCTCCACGCGCACGTTCTGTGCCAGCGCCACCCCTTCGCACATCCGCTTAAATGAGGCTTCCATGGCAGCACGCACTTCTGGCGATTTGGTGCGGATGGTGCCCTGGAACAGACAGCTGTCAGGAATGATATTGTGGGTAGTCCCACCCTGAATGTGCCCAATAGTCAGGACGGCAGAGTGTGCAGGATCGCGTTCACGAGAAATGATGGTCTGCAACTGGCTGATAAGATGCACGGTGGCGAGTATTGGATCGGTGCCCATGTGCGGACGTGCCGCGTGTGTGGATACGCCGTGTACCGTGACATCGAATTCGTCGCTGGAGGCGGTGCTGGCACCGCGTGTCAGGGCAACTTCCCCCGCCGCCAGTTCAGGCTTGTTATGCAAAGTGACAGCCCAGTCGATGCCCTCCGCTACGCCGTCCGCGATCATCGCTTCAGCACCACTTTCGGGTGTCTCTTCTGCAGGCTGGAAAATCAGCCGGACGCGCCCTTTAAGCTGCTGACGATAGCGTGGTAATAACGTTGCCACACCCAGCATCGTCGCAGTGTGAATATCGTGACCGCAGGCGTGCATTTTACCAGGATAGCGGCTGGCAAAAGGTAAACCGGTCTGTTCCTGGATCGGCAGCGCGTCCATGTCGGCGCGCAACAGCAATGTTTTGCCCGGCTCTGCACCGTCGATATCCACCACCACACCGCTGCGACCTACACCGGTGCGGGGATGAAGTCCCAGCGCCTGCAGATAGTCGGTGACCAGACTGGCTGTGCGCAGCGTATCAAAGCCTAATTCCGGATGCGCATGGATATCACGTCGAATCGCCACTAATTGCGATTCCAGTTCATTAACTCCGGCTTTAATTTCTCCGGCCAGTCGTGCCTTTTCCTGATTCATCGCAGCCCCGGCAATATGCTATCGGCAGTCTGCTGCCGACGGTTTTATTTAACTCATCCTGAAGGTGGATGATAATGACGGTTTATTTATTCACAGCACGACTCAGAAAGCAACGCGGAATAACCCACAGTTAGTGATTTAAAATCAATAAGATAGACATATTTACTGGAAAGGCGTATGAGATAGCAGCGGATCAGCAAGAATATTAATAATCCGCTGCACACTATTACTTTCCCTTATTTACAGAAGCGTTAATTCGCTTTTATTCGTGGTGTGAGTAAAAAAGTTTGCCAGTATTTCCGCTAATTTCACCGGTTGTTCGTCAGGAATAAAATGACCACAGTTAAGGATAATTTGACTGCTAACCTGGTGCGCAACGGCGCGTAACGGTGTCGCCATATCAGGAATCGATCCCTGATCGGCGGTAATTGCCAGCAGTGGCACAGCCAGTTTACCTTTTCGCGCACGCTGGCGATTCGGCTCTGCCGACTGCGCAAAGGCCCGGTAAAAAGCCAGCCCAGCCCGCAATGCGCCGGGTTGCTGAAAAACACGCAGATATTCATGACGGGCCGCCGCATCGATGCGATGTGGATTGGCTGACTTACGGTTAAAAAACCAGTCGGGATAGATCGCTTCTCTGCCGGTAATCAGTGCTTTCTGTAAATCATCCACGCAGTGAAAACCGAAATGCCAGGTTTTCCAGGCGCTTATGATGCAGCTTATCTTTACTGAAGAAATCGGGTGATGGGACAGTGCTGATTAACTTGCAGACCGCCGCGATCCACATCCCGACGCCGGGCGATAAATTACGGGTTATCGCCCTGACATTGCTCCATTCGATGTCACTCTTACTGCTGCTATTGCGTATTCCCGGCATCCGGAAGCTGTTCAGCCTGTAGTCGCTGTGCGGCACGCATGGTTGCGGCCCGGCGCGTAGCAATAAACGCCGCCATCTTCGCCTTTGCCTGCTCGACTTCCTGTGGCGGTGCGGTCTTAGGGGAACCGCTGGTGAATGGCGGTTGTGGATCATATTCCATCTGTAGCTGAACCGCTTTCGCCACTGCGTCACCTGCGATTTCTGCCACCAGCGTCAGGGCAAAATCGATGCCCGAGGTCACACCTGCCCCGCTGATGCGATTACGGTCACGCACCACCCGCTGACTGACCGGATCCGCACCCAGCAAGGCCAGCTGATCGATGGAACTCCAGTGCGAGGTCGCGCGATATCCTTTAAGCAATCCGGCAGCTCCCAGCACCAGCGACCCGGTACAGACCGATGTAATCCACTGTGCCTGAGTGGCCTGCTTTTGAAGGAACTTCAGCGTAACGTCATCTGACATCAGGGCGATTTGACCCGGTCCGCCGGGCACACAGATCACATCCAGTTGCGGGCATGTATCAAACGTCATGGTGGGCAATACAGACAGGCCTCGATCGGAACGCACTGGCTGTAGATCTTTCCAGACCAGATGACAACTGGTGTCGGGCGTGCGCGCAAACACCTCCCAGGGACCGGTTAGATCGAGTTGTGTGACATCAGGAAAGAGTAAAAGGCCAATCTGTAACGGACGATTCATAGGTGAACTCCGATCAGGTGATAAACCCTCATCATGCCGTTATGCCCATGCAGATAGCAATCCTGGACGGGACGCAGTTAAGCAGCCACAGGACAAATCAGCATCAGGATACGCCAAGGAAACGTAACAGCGCCGTCATCACCGCCGCCCCCAGAATAATCACAATCAGCGGAGCCCGACGCCACGCCAGTAATAGCGCAAAGCCTACGCCAGCCACACGAGCCACACCGGCAAAATGGTGCCCCTCAAACAACGTGGTGGTCGCAGCTACCGCCAGCAGCAAGACAGTGGCAGCGTCAGAGAGTATCTGCTGGGTGCGCTCGCTGACAGGCAGACGGTTTCCCAGCCTGACGCCTGCGAAACGCATCAGATACGTCCCTGCGGCCAGCATAGCAATGCCGGCAATGATCATTCCCTGATGCGTCATTTGCGCGATCTCCATGTCAGCAGGCCCAGCAGTGAGAACAACACCGGCATGCCCGCCGGAACCAGTGGCGTCGCCAGCAGCGAGAGTAACGCCCCGACAGTGGCAGGGATCCGGGTTCGTCGCTGTCGCAGCGCGGGAAAAATGAGGGCAATCAGAATGGCCGGGAATACCGCATCCAGCCCAATCACCGAGACATCAGGAATAAACTGCCCTATCGCCGCGCCGGTCATCACGCTGACAGGCCAGATAAAGCCGATGCCGATGCCGCACAGCCAGTAAGCGCTACGACGCTGAGCCAGTTGAGGCTGAGAGATTCCGAATACCACGCTTTCATCGTTCATGATGTGACAGCCAAACCAACCCCGCGGGCCCGTTCCCACCAGATCTTTTACCGCAATACCAAACGGCAGATGACGCGCGTTCACCAGCAAGCCCGCAGCGGCGGCGGTAAAGGGGCTGCCGCCACCGGCCACAATGCCAATAAACAGAAACTCTGACGCCCCCGCCAGCACCAGCGTTGAGAGCGCCAGTGGCACCCAGAGCGGAAATCCGTCGGCGGAGGCTAGCGAGCCATAAGATAAACCGACGATCCCATCAGCCAGGCAGACCAGGAAAATCGCTTTAATTACCCCTTTGTCCAGCAACTGCATTTGCGGAAAACGCATCACTCTGTCTCATAATGAACGTATAATCCGATATAATGAACATCGCCACGGCGATTTACAAGATGAACGTTATGTTCGATATAAAAAACACTTTGAGTTTCGGGAGTGCATTTGAATACCCCTATCAGCATTATTGCTAACGCTTTAGTGCGTGAACGTCAGCGAGCAGGTCTGTCACTGGCTGAAGTAGCACGCCGCGCAGGGATCGCCAAATCTACGCTGTCACAACTGGAAGCGGGAAATGGTAATCCGGGCATTGAGACGCTGTGGTCGTTGTGCGTGACGCTGAATATTCCCTTTTCACGTCTGCTGGAACCTGATGCACGTCGCCTGCAGGTGATACGACGTGGAGAAGGTCTGTCGGTTACCGCCGATCTGGCCGATTATCAGGCCGTTTTGCTGGCATCCTGCCCACCCGGCGTGCGGCGTGATATTTATCTGCTGGAGGTCCAGCCGGGGAGCGAACGCATTTCACAGCCTCACATCCCCAATACCATTGAGCATATTATTATTGCCAAAGGGCGTGCGCTGGTTGGTCCGGTAGAGAGTGCTGTGGAGCTGGATGTGGGTGATTACATTACCTATCCGGGCGATGAGCTCCATATCTTCCGGGCACTGGAAGCCGATACGCTGGCACTACTGGTCATTGAGCACAGTTAATTAGCGTTCGGCGAGCTTTACCTGAGTTTCGGCGGGCGTGAGGTGTGTGATCAGCTGCACCTCACTGCTCAGACTGATCTCTGGATAGTGTTCGCGCATCCCCGCCAGCAGCACCGCATCCGGCCATTCAGCCTCCTTCCCCAGCCGTGCGGCGATGTGATCCAGGCGCAGCGTTTCGATCCTCGTCACCCATACAATTACCGTGTCGGTTGCATCCTCCTGATTGACCAGTTTCAGTGGACCGGTGACGACATCACCTTCCTGCCAGCGTATCGTTGAGGTTTTCACGCCGCTTCTGACGTCCGGTACAAGACGCGGCACCAGAGTGAGTGTTTGCATCGCTTCTCCTTCTTTTTAACTATTTTCATTATCAAACAGGGGAACAGAAATCGCGATTGAAAAGAGGCTGATTAATGTTATGTTATAACATATATATTAATCACTACTGACAGGTAACACTATGCCACTCTCCCTCCTGACATCCGAGGATCCCCGACTGCCGGTTACCGTTCTCTCTGGCTTTCTCGGTGCCGGTAAAACCACCCTGCTCAACCATATTCTTAATAACCGCGAAGGACGGCGGATTGCGGTCATCGTCAATGATATGTCTGAAATTAATATCGACGCTGCGCTGGTGCGCGACGGCGGCGCACAGCTGTCACGTACCGATGAAAAGCTGGTTGAAATGAGTAACGGCTGCATCTGCTGCACGCTGCGAGAAGACCTGCTGCTGGAGGTGAAACGTCTGGCGCTGGCCGGTCGCTTCGATCATCTGGTAATTGAGTCTACCGGGATCTCTGAACCGCTGCCGGTTGCTGAAACCTTTACGTTTGAAGATGAAGAAGGTGAAAGTCTGTCGGCTTATGCGCGTCTGGATAGCATGGTTACCGTGGTGGATGGCTTCAATTTTCTGCGAGATTATCGTTCAGTCGATGATCTTCAGTCCCGCGGCGAGTCACTGGGCGAGGAGGATACGCGTTCTGTGGTTGATTTACTGGTAGATCAGATTGAGTTCTGTGATTTGCTGGTACTGAACAAAACGGATCTGCTCAGCCAGACGCAATTGCATGAACTGCAGGGCATGCTGCGTGCGCTCAATCCAGATGCCCTTATTGTGAACAGTGAGTTTGGCCAGGTTCCGCTCGATTGCCTGCTCAATACCCGTCGCTTTAATTTTGATCGTGCAGCACAGGCACCAGGCTGGTTGCAGACCCTGCGTGGTGAGCATCAACCGGAATCGGAGGAGTATGGCATTCGCAGTTTTGTCTATCGCGCCCGCCGTCCGTTCCATCCGCTGCGTTTCTGGGAAGTTGTTAATCACCAGCTTGACGGTGTTATCCGTTCTAAGGGCTACTTCTGGCTCGCCAGCCGGCCTGACTATGCTGCGATGTGGTCGCAGGCGGGCGCTGTGGCTCGTCAGGGTTATGCCGGGCGCTGGTGGGTAAGTGTGCCGCGGATGGACTGGCCACAGGATGCGGATACTCTCAATTTCATCGCTGAACACTGGTAGGAAGGGACTGGCGATGCGCGCCAGGAGCTGGTTTTTATCGGCATTGAAATGGATGAAAAGCGCATTCTTTCCGCGCTCGACCACGCACTGCTGACACCCTATGAGATGGCTGCGGGCCCTGAGCAGTGGATCAATCTGCCCGATCCTGTGCCTGACTGGTTTGATGAAGCCACTATCTGAAGCTGCGGTTGACGTCCTTTGTCGACTTCGCAATAGTGAAACGACCCGGCGGGAAGCAGTTTTCCACTCATCCCTGTTCAGGAGAGACCAGATATGCCACAACGTATTGCCGTAATCGGTGCAGGCGTGCTGGGTTTAGCCGTCGCGCAATCATTGTCGCGACGGGGCGCGCAGGTCACCGTCTTCGATAAAAACTATCCTGGCAGCGGAACCAGTCAAATCAGCTATGCCTGGGTTAATGCCAACGGCAAGGAACCCACCAGCTACCATGATCTGAATGCCCATGCGATAGACGAGCACAAGCGCTGGCAGGCCAGTCATCCTGCATCACCCCAATGGCTGCTGGAAACCGGCACGCTGGAGTGGGCAGCCGATCAATCGTCCCTGTGCCAGCTGGCGCGACGCGCAGCAAAGCTCACAACGCTTGATTATCCCGTTGAAAAACGTAGCCGCGCCGCACTTCTGGATGCTCTGCCCGCGTTGCGGCTCGATCCCCGCATTCAGCACGCATGGTTTTTCCCGTCGGAGTGCCTGCTCTATCCGAGCTTGTTTATCGCCTCTCTGCTGGCGGACCTGCGCGCCAGTGGCGGACAGCTGGTCTGCAACAATGAAGTGACAACGCTGACTGAAACAAATCGGGATGTGCATCTGACACTGGCCAGTGGTGATGAATGGCGTGGCGATCAGCTGATACTGGCGACTGGCCGCTGGGCACCGGAACTCATAAGTCAATGTGGGCTTGAACTGGCGATGACCGATGCAAATCGCGCCGATCCTGTTGCCTGTAGTT
This sequence comes from Pantoea jilinensis, assembly GCF_019104105.1. Classification (NCBI taxonomy): domain Bacteria; kingdom Pseudomonadati; phylum Pseudomonadota; class Gammaproteobacteria; order Enterobacterales; family Erwiniaceae; genus Pantoea; species Pantoea jilinensis. The sequence goes on from NZ_CP077748.1 coordinate 481,259, forward strand.
TTCTGGCGCAGACGCAGCCTCTGCCGATCCCACTTAAATGCAATTTGATAACCCCGGAACTGAATGTACGGCCGGATGGCGGCGGCCGCCTGATGCTGCAGGCGCTGGATCTGGATCAGCATGCCGATCCGGCACGGCCGGTCTCGCCGGATGGACTGATCGGTAAAGAGATGCTGCGCCGATTACGTCGGCTGTTTAAAAACGCGGAAGGTGCGAGAATTGAGCGGATTGAAACAGGACAGCGGTCGCGTCCGGCTGATGGCTTACCGGCAACAGGCTACATCAGCGCGTCAGCACGCGTTTATCTGATGGTCAGCCATAGCGGAATGACCCTTGCCCCGTTGCTGGGCAGGCTGGTGGCTGAGGAGATGCTGAGCGGCACAGCGTCACCGATGCTGAGTGCGTTTGCACCGGATCGGTTGCTGCGTCCGGTCAGTGCGGTCGCTAAAGCAGCGCCCGCTTATCTTCCATCGGCGCAATAAGAACTAGCGGCGGTTTTTCCACACGGTCTGCACGTTACAGAATTCGTGCACACCAAAGTGCGACAGCTCACGGCCGTAGCCGCTTTTCTTCACGCCACCGATGGTAACGCGCGGATCGGACGCGCCGTTGCCATTGATAAACACCGCACCAACCTCCAGCTGCCGCGCCAGTTGATCGGCAATCTCTTCGTTACCGCTCCAGACGGTTGCACTGAGGCCAAACTCACTGTCATTGGCGATCTCCAGTGCATGTTGAGGATCCCGTGCCACAGCAATAGCCGCGACCGGGCCAAACAGCTCCTGTCTGAATGCGGTCATGTTACTGGTGACATCTGCGAGAATGGTCGGCGCATAGTAGTTACCCTGCCCTGCTACTTTTTCACCACCCAGCACCAGACGTGCGCCTTCGCTCAGTGTCGCTTTAACCTGTCCATCCAGTTCGTCACGCAGATCGGCGCGAGCCATTGGGCCCAGGAAGGTGTTTTCATCCAGAGGATCGCCCATGGTGAGCGCCTGAACCGCGGCCGTGAAACGCTTTTCAAACTCTTCTGCAATTGGCGCTTCAATAATAAAGCGTTTAGCGGCCATGCAGACCTGCCCGGTATTCTGGAAACGCCCAATGACAGCAGATTTAACCGCTTCATCAAGATCGGCATCTGCCAGCACGATAAAGGGATCGGATCCGCCCAATTCCAGCACGGTTTTCTTCAATGCTGCACCTGCCTGTGCGGCGATGGCTGCGCCAGCCCGTACGCTGCCGGTTACGGCGACGGCAGCAATACGATCATCTTTGATGGCGACTGAGACACCGTCGTTGTCGACGTTGACCAGGTTGAAGCCACCCGCTGGCAGATCGGTTGCGCTGAACAGCTCAGCCATCAGTGTGGCGCTGCCCATGACGTTAGGCGCGTGTTTCAGCAGATAGGTGTTACCTGCCAGCAACATGCTCACTGCGCCTCGCAGAACCTGCCACAGTGGGAAATTCCATGGCATCACCGCCAGGATCACCCCGATGGGACGGAATCGTTGCCATGCATCAGCAATCTGGGTGGGCTGGTCGGCCAGCATTGCAGGGCCATGCTCAGCATACCAGTCGCATAAGTTGGCGCATTTAAGGACTTCAGCGCGTGCCTGCGAAATGGGTTTTCCCATCTCCGTTGTGATCATACGGGAAAGATCAGGCTCTCGCAGACGCAGTTGCTCACCAAGCTGGCGTAATACGCGAACCCGATCGGTCATGCTGCTGTGTTTCCATGTGGCAAAAGCTGATGCGCTGGTTTCAAGCGTCTGCTCCAGCTCTGCCGGGTTTTGCAGTGGATAGCGTGCCAGAATTTCACCAGTTGCGGGGTTACGTGATAGGGCATGTTCAGTCATGGTGCCGTTTTCCTCATTCTGTCAGTGATGGAGAGACGATACGCGCTGTAGTTGATGATGAAAAATGAATAATAGTGAGGAAGTTGTTTATTATATGAGAATCTGGAATTTGTGGTGCGAAGATTCAGTCAAGTAATCTGCTAATTGCTAACAATCATTTGCTGATAAATAACATGTACGAAGATTACGTTTTGAAGCAGTTTTCCACTTATACAGTGACCAGATCCTAAAAGACGATCCTTAATAGATCATAGAGAGATCCTAAGAGATCCCCGATCGTCGCAGGCCGCGCCCACCAAGGGCTAAAAGGGTGATCGTGTTCACTATAATCAGTAAAGTGTTCACTGTAATCAGTACTTTATTCACTGTACCAGGTAGAATGTTCACTGTAAACAGTGCTAATGTTCACTGTAGTCAGAAAACGATCCCTTTCATCCACAGAATGAAGATCTTACGC